>CAUQEF010000036.1:0-5369 GCA_963517315.1 uncultured Prevotellaceae bacterium | reverse complement strand
AATGGAAGGTGAGGTTTTTCTTGATACCGCAAATATCGGCAATTTCTTTGAGATACGAATTCGTTTTCTGATTGGTGAGCATTGGAAAGAGTTTACCGTTTCGATAAGTCTTTCCACCATACTTAGCAATGATTGCTTTGGGAATGTCCAAAAGAAGGACATTTGTTTCCACACTTGTTTTCTGTCTCTGAGTCATAATCCACTGCTTATCGCCAAGGGTAACGATGTGATCGGGAGTGAGGTTGGACACATCTATATAAGCTAGCCCAGTGAAGCAGGAAAATATGAAGATATCACGTACGAGTTCCAAACGTGAAATACCTAAATCTTTGTTGGCGATAAGTAAGATTTCCTCATCAGTGAGAAATCCTCTATTGACAGGCTCAATATGAAAGCGATGGTTCATAAATGGGTCGTGCAAAAGGACGCCCATCTTCTGACCAAGAAGAGTTATCGTCTTGAAAGTCTTCATCGTTTTTGTGGCTGTGTTGGGATTTTGTCCTACTTCGGTGCGAAGATACAAATCAAACTCACGAATCACGACATAGGTTAGCTCTGTCAGTTTGAGATCACTGCGTTTGTATTGTTTTTCAAGAAACTCCGAAAAGTGACGCTTGCATACGTTGTATTTCTGCAATGTTGCCTTGCCTACAGACACACCAACCTGCTTTGCAACATCGCCATTGTGTTTCTCGAAAAGTTGCATCAGCGTATCTATTTCTTCTTTTTTGCCTAGAAACTCAGATTTGATACGCTCAAGAGAAACGACATCCGACATTTCTATTCTGCGAAAAATAGATTGTAGTCCACTTGCGATGTTGTCGAGCTGCAAGTTAGTGTTGAGTGCTTCAGTGGTGCGTCCTTTGATACGCTCTTTCTCTTTGTCCCATTGAGAGGACTTGACAGAGATACCAGTGGAGCCAAGCGATAGACGCTCATTGTTGAGGTAGATGCGGAGCATCACGGAGGTCTTCCCCTCCTTGTTTACATAGTTACTTCTAAGGTAGAAGACTACTCTGAAAATTGACTTCATCATTGTCTTTTGGATTTAGTGTAGCCAAACTGAGAGTATTTGTAGCCAAGACTGTCTAAAATTGTAGCCAGAAATGGCGATAAATCACTCTGTAGTCCTGCTACAAAGTTCAACATAATACTTTGAATAGCAGTAATCTACGCGAACTCTAAATGAACTCTCTACTATCTCCTGGCTACAATTTTTATTTTGCAGAAAAAAGTGTAGCCAGATTGTAGCCATAGGGGAGTCTTTTGGGAGTATTTGGATACTCTCTACGTACTCTGGAAGGACAATGATGTATAAAAGAAAAGTATCGTAACTCATTGAAGTTACGATACTTACGTTTTTCTTTGATTTCCTCTGAACCAAGTTTCAGAGTACTTTACGCGGAGAGAGAGGGATTCGAACCCCCGGTACCTCTCGGTACGGCAGTTTTCAAGACTGCTGTAATCGACCACTCTACCATCTCTCCTGATGGCATCTCGAAGCGGAAAGCGAAGAACGAAGTCTTTGCAAGGCGCTTCTGTGATCATCTGAGTGCAAAGGTAATACATACTTGTGAGATATGCAAACTTTTACGCGCTTTCTGTGGAAGTTTTCCTCTTGAAAGTACGCGGGAGGAAGAAGATGACCGGTGGTTCCGAAGCGGAAATGGTGCGTAAATGAGTGTGGGGAGAAAGCCTCTTTATTCAGCGTTCATCGACAACAGGCGAAACGCACGATTACACCAATTTCACCGTGCCGATCGGCTGTTCCATTTCGCAGTAGTGGCAACGTAGCACATCGCCACTCACCGTGAAGCGCGTCGGCATCGGCTCGTTGTTGCAAATACATTTCGGGTTGTTGCAGCGCACGATGTCAGTCAATTCATCCGGCATCGCCACACGGCGCTTTTCCACCACCTCGTAGTCGCGAATGATGCTCAACGTTACATTCGGCGCCACCACCGAGAGCTGATTCAATTCCGATTCGGAGAAGAAGCGGTTGGCAATCTTCACAATGCTCTTGCGCGCCATGATGTGGCTGTGCAGGTTATAGCCGATGAACACCGTGTCGTGATCCAACTCCTCGATGTGGAGCAGGCGAATCATGGCAAAGAGTTTTTCTGAAGGAATATGGTCGATGACCGTGCCGTTTTCGATGGCGGCCACCATGAGTTTTTCGCGTTTCATAGGGCGGAGTTTTGAGAAAGAGCAGCGCCGTCGGCACGTACCTCGTCGAGGGTAATGCCCAACACGTCGCAGATGATGGCTTCGCGGGCAAACAATCCGTTGCGCGCTTGCTCGAAATAATAGGCGTGTGGCGTGTCGTCCACATCTTGAGCGATCTCATTGACACGCGGCAGCGGGTGGAGAATGCGCAGGTTGGTACGCGCTTTCGCCAGCATCTCCCGGCGGAGAATGTAGACGTCTTTCACGCGCTCATACTCCATGAGATCCGAAAAACGTTCACGTTGCACGCGCGTCATGTAGAGAATGTCTGCCTCGGCAATCACGTCTTCGTCAAAATGCTCGTGTTCCACAAACTGAATGCCGTGTTCGCGACAATACTGCTTATATTCGTCCGGCATCGCCAGTTCGGCGGGCGCGATGAAGTGGAACGTGGGATTGAAATGGCGCATCGCCATGATGAGCGAGTGAACCGTGCGACCATATTTCAGGTCACCGACCAGATGAATGTGCAGGTTGTCGAGCGTGCCCTGCGTCTGCATCATGGTGTAGAGGTCGAGCAGCGTTTGCGACGGGTGTTGGTGCGCCCCATCGCCGGCATTCACCACCGGCACCGAAGTGAGTTCGCTCGCATAGAGCGCCGCTCCTTCGAGATAGTGGCGCATTACGATCACGTCACTGTAGTTCGCCACCATCATGATGGTATCTTTGAGCGTTTCGCCCTTTGTCGAGGACGTCACTTTCGGGTCGGTAAACCCGATTACGCGTGCGCCGAGTCGGTTCGCGGCCGTTTCAAACGAAAGGCGCGTGCGTGTGCTGGGCTCGAAAAACAAGGTGGCGACAATGCGTCCGTCGAGGAGCTTGCGGTTGGGGCGCAGTTCGAATTCATGCGCCATCTCCATGATATACAGGATTTTCTCGCGCGAAAGGTTCGCGATACTCACCAAGCTGCTGTTTGTGGTCATGAGAGTCTTAGTTTTGGAAATTGCTTTGCGCCTTCAAATTTACGCATTCTTGCGGGGGATTCCCTCTTCCCGACACACAAAAATATCAATCTACTTTAATGGGGGAGAAACTGATTCCGCTCACTCGTGCCTTTTTCAACGCCTTTTTGACTCTGTCAGAGATCGCGATTCTCGTTGGGAAGAAAAACGCCTCAGAGGAACCAACAATTGGGACAATCGAGTATTTTTTTATCTTCTCCGTAGAGAGTACTGCTTTAATCAATATGCTCTTATTCACCCCATAAAGAGAACTGTCTTCATTAAGTATATCAAGAGTTCTAGTGAATTTTGGAGCAAAATAACGATACTGATTTCTTGACTGAACTACGGACACTTCGTACCATTCAATTCCTTCCTCGCCTGTCATTAATTCATCTATGATATTTCGAACTTGTTCTGAGAATAATGGTACACCCAAGTCATCGGCGATATAGTCGTCCAATGACATTTTGGGGGATAGTCTGTATTGGAATGGAAATCTTCTGTTAGATTCGATTGCCTCTGTCCAGTCTATAAGAGTTTTTTCCCCCTCTGGAGAGATCGCTAGGGGTGTTGAGGAAGTTTCCTCTTCGGGGAATTGTATTTGCCACCATTTCATATTTATATCCATCTTGCTTTTCGTAATAAGTCGGGGTTGTTTCTTACGGGGGGCTTCACTCGAACTTTGAACTCCTGTAAAAAAGTCTTCTTTTTTTGTCCACGAGGGGCTTGCGATGCAATTGGGTCTGCAGCTTTCATTTGATTCAAAACAAATTGATGACATTCGTTCGGGTGTCTACCTTGGTGAGGTAAGAACTCTTGATTCCAAGCTCCATCAAGGCTCAGATTGTACTTTTTCGCATTTTTTTTTCATCGCACGACTCCACCGCTTGCTCTTATTTGTTGCAAAATGGTGTATCTGCATAGGGCTATTCTGAAAGTACGCCTCGACTTTATTATTACTCTGAAGCTCCTATCTCGAGAGTACTATTCATTCTCAAGAGCATTTACAATTTCAAGTCTAGTATGAGTATATTTCTTTTTGTTTGGGAAGTAAACATTCGACAGGGTGGGATGGCTTAACAAAGGAGACAAATCTCCGTTTTCAATATTTTCAAAGTGCAATTGCTTTAACTTAGGCATCTTTGATATAAAACGCAGATTATCTATGGAATCCAAATGAAGGCATTCTATGCTACTCTCTTCTACAAGAGAAATCTCTTTAATACTCTTGCACTTTTCTATTTTTAATACCCGCAAATTTTCCAGTTCGAAAACGGCAGATATGTCTAAAAGTTTAGGGCATGATAAGATATGCAAGTACTCAAGTTCATTTAGCCGTTCTATACCCTTTAACGATTGTAGCTTCTTAGCTCGAAACACATCCATATAGTTTAGCGATATGCAACCGTCTATTCCCGTAAGGCTGTTGATGGTAGGATCCCACAATATCATTTTTTTTAGATCCTTCATTTGCCCAAAGTCTTCTAGTGATGATTTATTATAACCCTCTATCCGAAGTTCTATAAGTGTACTCAAAGAATTGAAGTTTGAGAACTGACTACACCAAGATAAATCTACCTTTTGGAGCTTTTTCATTCCCCCAAAATCAATAATGCAGTCTCCGGAGACACTTAGACGAATAGATTTGAGGTTAGGTAAATAAGACAAAAAGAGGAGATTTATGGGGTATTGTGCATGCCGAGCTATGTCTGAAATTCCGACATGCTCTAAGAATCTGTATTCTGTTATTTTGCTTAGATCGATCTTTGTTTTCTCCCACATGTTAGATGGTGGAGAAATACTTACAACAAGCTCTGTATAGCCGAGATCACGAGCGAGATTTAGCCCTTCAACGAGTTGTTCATAGGGTACAATTACTCTCTTTATATCCTCTACTATCTCCATATTAAAGCAACATTAAATTACACATGAAAAGGTCCCTTTTTCACTGGAGCAGTCACATTTTGCTCCATTTCAGCAATTATATCATTAGCCACATCATCAAGAATTCGGCTTATAGCAGTTCCTGAATCTTGCAATTTATGAACTCCAGGGGAGCTAATCTCATTAGAAGTCGGCAAAAAGCCCCTTGACGGCGCGCTCCGAAGCGTAGCCCACGGCCGAGGCTTCGATGGCGGTGAAGATGGCGGCCAGCTCGGTGTTGAGATTGGGGTTGCTGTCGGCCGTGCCCACCACTTG
>CAUQEF010000035.1:0-7397 GCA_963517315.1 uncultured Prevotellaceae bacterium | reverse complement strand
CCGACGATGCCGCCAACTATGGTGCTATCGGTGTCGTAATCGGCCACGAAATGACGCATGGCTTCGACGACCAAGGCAGCCAGTTTGACAAAGAAGGGAATCTTCGCAACTGGTGGACGCCGCAAGATAAGGCCAATTTTAAGGCACGTACCGAACGCATGGTTCGCTTCTTCGATGGAATTGAAGTCCTGCCCGGCTTGCATTGCAACGGCGCCCTCACCTGTGGTGAAAACATCGCCGACCACGGCGGTTTGAAAGTCGCCTATCAGGCCTTCCGCAACGCAACGGCGCGCAATCCGCTGCCGAAGTTCGAAGGTTTCACCCCCGATCAGCGCTTCTTCATTAGCTACGCTCAAGTGTGGGCCAACAACATTCGCCCCGAAGCGCTCCGCAACCAAGTGAAAACCGACCCCCATGCGCCCGGACGCTGGCGTGTGAACGGCGCACTTCCCCAGATCGACGCTTGGTACAACGCCTTTGGCATCAAGAAGGGCGACAAACTCTTCGTTCCGAAAAACAAACGTGTCGACGTTTGGTAATTTCCCCTATTTGACACCCATGCTCTACGTCAATTCCTCCATTACCGCCGTCGAGACCCTCCGTGCTGAGGGTCTCGATGTGGTTGTGGGCCAACCTACCGGCGTGCCCCGCATTGGCCTCCTCAATCTCATGCCCGAAAAGATGACCACTGAAGACGACTATTGTCGTATGCTCGCCAAAAGTGGGCTAACGCTCAGTGTCGTCTTGCTCCGTTTGCCCGGCGAAACCTACAAGATCACGCCGCAAAGCTACGTCGAGTCGCACTATGAAGTGTTCGATCCCGACGAAGCACCACAAGCCCTCGACGGACTCATCATCACCGGTGCGCCGCTCGAGCAAATACCTTTCGAAACAGTGCGCTATTGGGAGCGCCTGTGCCGCATCTTCGATTGGAGTGCGCAGCATGTTCGTTCCACTCTTTGCATCTGTTGGGCAGCGCAAGCCGCACTCTATCACAGTTACGGCCTGCCCAAATATGCACTCGCCGAAAAGTGTTTCGGCATCTTCGAGCAAGAAGTGCTCTTGCCCGGACATCCGCTGCTCAACGAGCTACCTTCCGTTTTTCCTATGCCCCACAGTCGCCACACGGCCGTTGATTTCGAAGACCTCCCCGACCGCTGTTTGGTGCTCTCCGCAGGACTCGACACCGGTGTGAGTATGGTTGTCGACGAAACGTTGCGCCGGGTCATGGTCATCGGCCATTTGGAATATGCCGCCGGCACCTTGGATCGCGAATATCATCGCGACCTTTCGCGCAACCTCCCCATTCAGCTGCCCGAACACTACTATCGTAATGATAATCGGGCTCAAGGTATTGATTTTTCTTGGGCAGCCGCGGCGCAGACGTTCTATCGTAACTGGGCGGTAAGCCTGATGAGCCACGATTGAGTGTGCTACATTTCACCGTTTCATTCCCCTTTTTTTGCATTCGTGCGAACGAACGGCCTCTTGCCCGCGCAAATCATCGTTCGTTTGCCCTTCCACCACTAAATTACGATTCCCCTTCATGATATCCGTTGATGGCCTCACCGTCGAGTTTGGCGGCACCACACTGTTCAAAGACATCTCTTTCCAAATCAACGAGAAAGACCGCATCGCCCTGATGGGAAAAAACGGTGCCGGCAAGTCCACGTTGCTCAAAATCCTCGCCGGCGTGCGTCAGCCCACCCGCGGCAACGTCAGCGCGCCCAAAGATACCGTCATCGCCTACTTGCCCCAGCACTTGATGACCGAGGACGGCCGCACCGTCTTTGAGGAAGCCTGCCAACCCTTCGAGCATCTCAAAGACATGGAGCGCGAGATCGAGGCGCTCAACGCCCAACTCATGGAGCGCACCGACTACGAGAGCGACGACTACATGGCGCTCATCGAGCAAGTGGCCGCCATGAGCGAAAAATTCTATGCCATCGATCTCACCCACTTCGAGGAAGATGTGGAGAAAATGCTCCTCGGTCTTGGATTTGAGCGCAGCGACTTCGCGCGCCCCACGAGCGATTTCTCCGGCGGTTGGCGTATGCGCATCGAACTGGCCAAACTCCTGTTGCAGAAGCCCGATGTCCTCTTGCTCGACGAGCCGACCAACCACCTCGACATCGAAAGTATCGGCTGGCTCGAAGATTTCATCATGACTTCCGGCAAGGCAGTTGTCGTCATCAGCCACGACCGTAAGTTTGTCGACAACATCACCACCCGCACCATCGAGATCACGCTCGGACGCATCTACGATTACAAGGCCGGCTACTCCCAATACCTCGAACTGCGCAAGGAGCGTCGCGCGCAGCAGCAGAAACAATATGAGGAGCAACAAAAGATGATCGCCGAAACGAAACTCTACATCGAACGTTTCAAGGGCACTTACTCCAAAACCAACCAAGTGCAGAGCCGTGTGCGCATGCTCGAGAAGTTAGAACTCGTCGAAGTGGACGAAGAAGACACCTCGCGCCTCAGACTCAAGTTCCCGCCCTCGCCCCGCAGCGGCAATTATCCGGTCATCATGGAGAGTGTGGGCAAAACCTACGGCGATCACACCGTCTTTTCAGGCGTTTCGCTCACCGTCGAGCGCGGCGACAAATTAGCCTTCGTGGGGCGCAACGGAGAGGGTAAGTCTACGCTCGTCAAGTGCATCATGCAGCAGCTCGAACACGAGGGCACGCTCACCCTCGGCCACAACGTGCAGATTGGCTACTTCGCGCAGAACCAAGCCTCGCTCCTCGACGGCGAAATCACCGTCTATGACACCATCGACAACGTGGCGAAAGGCGAAATTCGCCTGAAAATCCGCGATTTGCTCGGCGCCTTCATGTTCGGCGGCGAGGAGGGAACGAAGAAGGTGAAAGTCCTTTCGGGAGGCGAGCGCACCCGCTTGGCCATTCTCAAACTTCTGCTCGAACCCTTCAATCTCCTCATCCTCGACGAGCCGACCAACCACCTCGATTTGCGCACGAAAGACGTGCTCAAGCAGGCGTTGCAGGATTTTGACGGCACGCTCATCGTCGTGAGCCACGACCGCGACTTCCTCGACGGTCTTGTGACGAAAGTCTATGAGTTCGGCGGCGGCAAAGTGCGCGAGCACCTTTGCGGCATCTACGAATTCTTGGAAACCAAGCGCCTCGAAAATCTTCAAGAGTTGGAGCGCAAATCCTGATTGTGCGTCCCGTATGCTGCGAGACGCGCTGCACACGGGCAAAGACTCGCTTGCCGAGACGCCCTTCCCCATACAGTCCACCGAATTGCGGCGTGGACAAAATGGGGAAGGACGTCTTTTTTTTGCGTTATCCACCGCAACCTTTGTTTTCTCCGCACTCCTGATCTTCAGCTCAACCCTTTCGGCAGTTTAGCTTGCGGCGGTTTGGCTTCATCGGCAGCATTACCCCGTCAGTAGGGAGAAAATGAAGTGCATTGCCCATGCGCTTTGCGATAGGCAGGCAGTGCAAGAAAAATACCCACAAGATAGGGAAAAAAGTAGCGGACTTTTCGCTGAAAGTTGCCGACTGTCGTCGAAAAGAAGACTTGTTTTTGCCCAAACTCCACAGTTGCTGTCCGAAAACGCTCAGCTTCTTCTCATCAACAGTCCACCGCCATGCGACATCGCGGGGAACGCCCTTCATGGTCCGGACGTTGTTCGCCTATTGGGTGAGGCACGTTCAACGGAGTGGCGCACCGATGCAGAAAGCCGGAAAGGAGAGAGAGAAGGGAGGCCGAAGCGCAACACAAAAGAAACTTTTGTGGTCGATTCGTTACAAAAAGCGAGGCTTAATCACTTGATTTGCAGAAAAGAGTTGGCAAAAGTGGGCTATTTCAACGCTTTTTTGTATCTTTGCTCGCAAACATGCACCAAACGGCTTCACTGCTTCTACTTCAATGAGCGTGAGGCGGTGCAGCTAATTCTCAGGATGAAAGCAAAGAAGATTCTGTACATCACGCAGGAAATGGTTCCTTACGTTTCCGAGTCGCAAATGGCCACGATAGGTCGCGAGTTGCCGCAGGGCATTCAAGAAGGCGGACACGAGATCCGCACGTTTATGCCGAAATGGGGCAACATCAACGAACGCCGTAACCAGTTGCACGAAGTGATTCGCTTGTCGGGCATGAACATCGTCATCGACGAAACCGATCACCCGCTCATCATCAAGGTGGCTTCCATTCAGGCCGCTCGCATTCAAGTCTATTTCATTGACAACGATGACTATTTCTACAAACGACTGATGCGTGCCGATGAGAACGGAACAGAATATGCCGACAACGCAGAACGCGCCATTTTCTATGCGCGCGGTGTGCTCGAAACCGTGAAGAAATTGCGTTGGGTGCCCGACGTGATTCACTGCCACGGTTGGATTTCTTCGATTGTGCCTTTCTACATCAAGAAGGCCTTCTGCGAAGAACCGACTTTCGCAGAGACCAAAATCGTGTACAGCGCTTATGAAGACACGCTCACGCTCGCGCCCCGCGAGAATTTCCCCGCGTGTGTCGATTTTCGCGACGCGAAACAGACCTTGCTTGCCGATACGGGCATCGATTTCTCTTTGCCCCATTCGCTCGACTTGCTCGGGGCGCATTTCGCCGACGGCGTGGTGCAACTCGGTTCGTGCGCTGCCGTGGCTGATCATGCCCGCGCACAAGGCATCCCCGTGTTTGAGCCGTCGAAAGACAGCGTCGATGTGGAAGCCTACGCCGAGTTCTACGAGCAAATCGTAGGCGGAGACGCCGAATAATGGCGAAGAGCGGCAAGTAAATCGAAAATAATAGGTATATTTGCCCTCCGTTCGGGCCGGTTGCCCGACACTGAATATCACTCCCCATGCAAGTTACGACTTTTCTTTACGCCTCTTTGTTGTCGGCGGCTCTCGGCGGCCTTGTTGCCTCTTGCGGTGACGAGACGGTGTCGAATTTGGGCGTCGATGTCCTGCCACGTCAAGACTCGGTGAGCACGTCACAACTGCGTTTCCCTGTCAGCACACGCACGGTGCGCACCCCTTCGTCAGTGGCGCGTTCCAACAGCAGTTGGTTGGGAGCGGTGATCGATCCAGAGACGGGCGCACGCACCACGAACGATTTTGTGGCGCAGTTTTATGTGCCCGAGACGTTCCGATTGCCGAGCCGTGAGAAAATGATGACCGGTGCCGACGGAGAACCCGTGGCCGATTCGTGTTTCCTCAATATCTATCACGGAGAATACTTTGGCGACTCGCTCGCTGTTCAGAAAGTGACAGCGTGGGAGGTGGACACAGCCCGCACCCTCGACGAGAAAACGGAATACACCACGCAGACTGAAGTGGACAAACTGTTGTTGCGCAGCGCCACGGCCGAAAAGCAAACGGTGAGCTACAGCGTGTTTGATCAAACCCGCCCGCAGTCGATCGTACAGGGCAATGCCTACTATCGTCGTTTGGCCATTCCGCTCAGCACAGACTTTGCCACGCGGTTGTTGCGGCATTATTATCGTCGGCCGGAGCATTTCGCCAATTCCTATCAGTTTGCGCACCACGTTTGCGGGGGATTTTATTTCCGACACAACGGCGGAATCGGGGCGATGCTCAAAAGCGATTTTGTGACGCTCGATTTGCATTTCCGCTATCGCTCGAAAAACGCTGCCGGCGCCGATACGTTGGTCAAAGGCAGTCAGCGTTTCACGGCCACCGATGAAGTGATTCAGCTGCCGCGTGTCGACAATGCCGTACCCGAGGCCATGCTGAGCACAACTTCGCCCTACACGTATGTGAAGTCACCGCTGGCACTCCACACGGAGGCCACTTTGCCCATCGACGACATCGTGGGAGGCACGCATTACAATGATACGATCAACAGTGCCTCGCTCAATCTGCGCACGGTGCAGGAAGAAACGGATCAGAAGCGCCTGCCCAAGCCCCAAATGCTCTTGTTGGTTCGCGCAGGCGATGTGGAGCACTTTTTCTCCAAGGAGCGCATGATCGACGGCGTCACCTCCTATGTGGCGACATTAGACAAGTATTCCACGACAAAGAGCAAAGCCACCTACGGTTACCGGTATGACAACATTGGGCGTCTCATTGCTTATATGAGAAATGAACGCGACCGCGGAGCAGGCGTGCTGCCTACCGACAGCGAACCGGCGCGCAAAGCCAAGTGGGCTGCTTGGGAAAAAAGTCATCCCAATTGGAATAAAGTACTGCTCTTGCCGGTGACGGGCGAATACACCACGACGAAAGATCCGCGTACCGGGCGGACGGTACGAACATTGGTGCGCGTGCTGAATGCTTTCGACCTTTCTTCAGTTCGACTGGAAGGAGGAGGTGCCGGCAATGTGAACCTCTCGGTGGTCTACAGCCGCTTCAAGAAGTAATACTACCTTATATATAATGTGGGCGTGCTGCGGCACGCCCATATTTGTATCTCCCTCCTCGGGGGAGCGATAAACCTCTCTACAAAATAGCTTTCTCTTATGCGAGCCTTGATATTTGCAGCCGGTCTCGGCACACGTTTGCGTCCACTTACCGATACTATGCCCAAAGCGCTGGTGCCGGTAGCCGGAAAGCCCTTGCTGTGGCACACCATTCGCCGTCTGGTGGGAATGGGGGCAGAGGAGTTGGTGGTCAATGTCCATCACCATGGGCAACAAATCATCGATTACGTTACCGCACAGGAGTGGGGAGTGCCGGTGCGCATCTCCGACGAGCGCACGGCTTTGCTCGACACCGGCGGCGGGCTTCGCAAGGCTTTGCCCCTTTTCGGGAAGAGCGAAGAACCAATCCTCATTCACAATGTGGATATTCTCAGCGATGCACCTTTGGCAGCTTTTTTTGCTGCCGGGCGAGGAGTAGATGTCCAACTGATGGTCAGCAGTCGCGAGACGCAGCGCTATTTGTTGTTCAACAATGAGCTGCGTTTGGTAGGCTGGACAAACATTGCCACCGGCGAAGTGCGGAGTCCGTATGAAAATCTCGATGTGTCCGCCTGTCGCAAGTTGGCTTTTTCCGGCATTCACTGCGTTTCGCCCCGCATAGGTGAGCGCATGTTGGACTATCCTACGGCATTTCCCATTATGCAATTCTATTTGGAACAATGTGACAAGTTGGATATTCGCGGTTATGAGGTAACGGACATGTACTTGTTGGATGTCGGGAAAGTGGAAACGCTTGCTGTAGCCGAAGAGTTTGTGGAAAACCTGCTCAATGAGGGAAAATAAAGAGCAAACACCGCCAAAATGGACTTTTTTTGCTGCGGAGAGCGAAAAAAGTTGGGCAAATATTTGCAGATTCAGAGAAAAGCACTACCTTTGCATTGCGTTTGAGAGATAACGCCTCTGCAATGAAAATTACAGAGCATCTGCGGAAATAGCTCAGTTGGTAGAGCACAACCTTGCCAAGGTTGGGGTCGCGAGT
>CAUQEF010000034.1:0-8770 GCA_963517315.1 uncultured Prevotellaceae bacterium | reverse complement strand
ATAGTTGATACATCACTCCAAATGTCGGATGAACCAAAAGATGGCACGCATACAGTAAAAAAGCATCGCACCAGGCAAAAACAAAAGTTTGAAACATCAAACGCAGCGTGCTACAAAAGGATTGCTTAATTTTGCACTTGTCGGTTGACTCTATGCAGGAACTGAGATAAGTATCTTCGCAAATTCCTAGTGTTGGGGCAGCACGGGGGCTATTGCCTAAGCCTACCGTTTTCGACTATTTAGAAACACTCTCCTTGACATCAAATCAACAATGAAGGATAAGTTTAAGTGTCTTATAGATACATCATTATTGGAACTTTACCCAGGCAATGCTGAAAAGTTTCAAAACAAGAACCTCTTGAGCTATCTTAATGATTTTGAGAGCGGAAAATGGCGAAGTGGTTTTTTTGTTTCATTCTTATTTAACCATCTAAGTGAGACGGCCTTATCAAATACAGAGCGTTCAAAACTTATAGGTGAACCATACTCGTCACTTCAAAAAGCTGCAAGAAATCTACGTTTTCTCGAGAATAAAAAGGAGCAAAAGGAATATGTGGAGAGCGGTGAAATAGCTGAGATTCTGTTATACGCTATAATGAAGCGACATTATGGTGCTCTTCCTGTTGTTCCAAAGATTTATTATAAGCAGAATCCGAAAGATAATGCTAAAGGTGCTGATAGTGTA
Source organism: uncultured Prevotellaceae bacterium (assembly GCA_963517315.1). Lineage (GTDB taxonomy): Bacteria > Bacteroidota > Bacteroidia > Bacteroidales > Bacteroidaceae > Alloprevotella. The sequence goes on along the minus strand of CAUQEF010000034.1, from coordinate 8,085 downwards.
CACATTGTTCTAGAGGAAAATGGTAACTTTTCTCTGTGGTATGGCGAGGCTAAGTTTTACAATGATCTTGAACGTGCAATAAGCCCTGCAATTGAATCTGTGCATGACACCATTAAGGACGATAAACTTAAAAAAGAGAATAGCATTGTGACTTCAACAAGAGATCTTGATGATTTAATCACAGATGAAAAACAATTAGAAGCGATTAAAGTGATGTTGAGTTCTGATACCTCTTTAGATAAGCTAAAGCCTATATTACAGATACCTATTCTCCTATTGCATGAGTGTAGTATCACTGCCAAACAAGAGTGTCTATCCACGGAGTACTGTGAAGAAATTCAAGCACAATATCAATCTAAGGCTGAGAAATTCTTCAAAAAACTCAACGAAGAATGTGCTGATGTACATCTTTATTCCCAGATAAGGTTTCATCTAATCCTTGTTCCAGTTCCAAATAAACAACAAGTTGTTCAATTGTTTACAAATCAAGCATCTGTACTCAGAAAAAGTTAGACGGAATGGAGAATCTTTTCGAACGATGTAAAGAAATCAATGTTTTGCTTACTCAAAACAAGGAACAGCAAGCTCGTGATTCATTGATTATCCTTTTGCAAGAGCTAAAGGATAAAAAAATAAAATACACGCCTCTAATCAACCATTTGATTAGAGAGGTGGGGTTGTACCCGTATATTGATGAAGAAACAGCAGATTGGCAGGAGCGCTTTGTTTGCGAAGCTTTTAAGGTAGACTCTGGGGATGATAATGTCGTGACCTTGCATAGGGAACAATCTGCCGTACTAAAAGCTCTTCTTAATGGAGAAGATTTGGCCATAAGTGCTCCAACAAGCTTTGGCAAGAGTTTTATTATAGATGCTTTTATAGAGATTAAACGACCTGATATGGTTGTTATTATTGTCCCAACTCTTGCTCTTACTGACGAAACAAGACGAAGGCTATACAAAAAGTTTAGTCGGATTTATAAGGTTATCACAACAACTGGAGTTGAACTTGGAGAGAAAAATTTGTTCATTTTCCCTCAAGAACGAGCTCTGCAATATGTCCCCGAAATAGAGCACATAGATCTTCTCATTGTAGATGAGTTTTATAAGGCAGGCAAGATACAAGGAACAACTATTTCTGCTGACGAACGAACTCCTCAACTAATTGAGGCTATCTCTCGGTTGGGGAAAAAGGCTTCTCAAAAGTATTTTCTCGCACCTAACATCTCAGATCTCAAAAACAACCCTTTAACTACAGGGATGAGATTTGAAAAGGTTGATTTTAATACAGTGTATACTCAATTGATTCGAGAATATAAAAATTTTTCAAAAGATAAAGGCCGCAAAGAGCAAAAATACAAAAGCCTTGAGCGGATTTTGCTCTCAACAGAACATAAGTCGATAGTATATGTAAACTCCTATTCTACAATTCGCTCGGTTACAGAGCGAATGTTGGGATTTTTATCAGATAGTAATAAATCCCTTCTTGATGAGTTTTCTTTATGGCTCAAGGAGCACTACGGAGCTAATTATAAATTATCCGACCTTGTTAAAAAAAGGGTGGGGGTGCATTGTGGACAATTACATAGATCTCTTGCTCAAATACAGATCAAATTATTTGAGCGAGAAGATGGTCTCCAAAATCTTGTCTCAACTTCTTCTCTAATTGAGGGAGTGAATACTTCTGCTGGAAATGTTATTGTATGGTCGAAAAAAAACGGAAACCGAAATTTAGACTACTTTACATACAAGAATATCGTAGGTCGAAGTGGTAGGATGTTTAAGCACTTTGTTGGGAATGTTTTTCTTTTAGAGGAGCCGCCTATAGAAACTTTTCCTTCATTAGAACTTGATTACCCAGAATCTCTATTAGAACGAATGGATCCCGAAGATTATTCAGGAGAGTTGACTCGAGAGCAATTTGATAAGATTAAGGAACACGAGATTGAAATGGATCAGCTCTTGGGAGAAGGTGGGTATCGTCAAGTGATAAAAGAAATAGGCTCGCAAAGCGTATCTAAGTCAGTATTATCCGACATTATTAGGGGGATAAAGCAGAATTCTCATAATTGGAAGAAGGGCTTAATGGGACTAGTAACTCCATATCCTAAGAATTGGAGAAGTGCCTTATTTCTTATGGTGCCTTTGCTTAGACGGGTTAAATACTTTGACGGAAAGAATACTCAGATGGTTGATATCATTCAAGGCTTCTCTGATAATTGGGGGCAATCAATCCCTGAATTATTACAGGGGTTAAGTGAATACAATCTTTCTGTTGAGAATTACTTTGATATTGAGAAGCTTTTGAGTTTTAATTTCGTTTCCTTGTTGCATAATGTGAATGTATTGGCAAAGAGGATAATAGGTTCTGATATCGATATTTCTTCATTTATAGTTAAAGTCTCGAACGCGTTTTTGCCTCCTTTGGTCTTCGAGCTAGAGGAATATGGGTTACCTAGGATGATGAGCCGTAAAATTCAAGCCTCAGGAATCATTGACCTTGAGAGAGAAGGAGGAACTATCAATGAGATTATTGAAGAGTTTCAAGATTTGGGGGCGGAACAAATTATGAATGCATGTCATTTTTCTTCTGAAATAGAACAATTTATCTTATATCATTTCTTTGATGGGATAACTCCGAGCTCTACTCCTTTATCAAATGATAAAGCTGAGGGTCATTCTTAAGGTTCATCTTGACCTGTGGAGTGATGCGGCAATCGTGCAGTACATATAACCTTAGGTGAAAGTACTTTTCCCCCCTAAAATCATAGGCAACTCTTTTCTTCACCTTCATCTTATTGTTGATCCCCTCTACTTTCCCGGTCGATATGGGGCAGTAGTACAAAGCATGAATGCCGGTTCTATAAGCCATGATTGTGCTGGTTACATAGAATCGGAACAGACTTGGAGGAGGCGGCAGAAAACTTTGTTTTACAAACGAATAGAAAATATGGATGCAAGACTATACATGATCATAGATTTGGGAAGGCGAGGGGAGCGGAGTATGTTCATCACCGAGCAGGTGGCCTATATTAAGGCCAACTATGGCGGAGGTTGGACGGTACGTTTTGCGACGTCGCCCCGATTTTTTCAATACAACAAAGCGCGCCTGCTCTTTCTTTCAGATCCCGAGGTGATCGACCTTCAGGAAAAGGGGATGTATGTCAACTATAAGCGAATCGGTGATGTGGCCGAGTTACTTTGTTTCTCCACACCGCAGGAGAAGTTCTATCGCGTGACGCACACGAATGGTTTCGTGGAGTGTCTCGAGGGCAGGCAGGTGTATGTGACGCGCACGTCGGTGGATCAAATCGGCGGGGGCGTGTGGGACTATTTGCGAAAGTTGGCCGATGAAACTGGACTATGCGACGAGGAGGGGAACAATAGTTTGGCGAAGGGCTATGCTTGTGTGGATGTGAAGCGAGACAATGTGCCTTTGGCGCAGTATCTCGGCGCGAAGCGAAAACTGGCGGTGCGTGCATTGCCCAAAGTGGTTTATTATCCCTTCGGGTGCAACGCGAGTCAGCAGGCTGCGGTGGAAGCGGCTTTGTGCCATCAGGTGAGTATAGTGCAAGGGCCTCCGGGTACGGGGAAAACGCAGACGATTCTCAACATCATTGCGAATTTGCTCTTGGCGGACAAAACGGTGTTGGTGGTGTCTAACAATAATTCGGCCGTGGTCAATGTGGCCGAGAAACTCCATCGCGAAGGTTTGGGCTTCGTCGTGGCGCAGTTGGGAAATGCGGAAAACAAGGTGGCGTTCGTGCGTTCGCAAAGTGCGCATTATCCCGAGTTGAGCGATTGGGCTTTGGCAGATGAGAAGCCGGTGAGGGAGTTGGCGCGACGGGCGCTACAAACGGTGTCGCAAGGCTTTGAAGACCAAACGATGCGGGCGCAACTCAAAGTGGAATACGATGCGCTGCTGCGCGAACAGCAATACAACGACCTGCTGGGCGGCGAGACCTTGTCGGAAGAAGGGCGGCTGACGGGCTTGTCCGGCGCGCAACTGATGAAGTTGCTCACAGCCTATCGCCAACATGTGGAGCAGGGACGAAAGGTGGGGACGTGGGTGCGCCTGAAATGGGCTTTGACGTTCGGCTTTCGCCTGTTCTCGTTCCTCAAAGGAGAGGTAGCTGCGGTGATCGCCGGTTTGGAGAAGGCTTTCTATAGTATGCGCAAGGCGGAGATTGAGCGTGAATTGGCGATGCGCGAAGAGCGCTTGCAGGCGTTGGAGCTGCAAAGTGCGCTCGAAGCACTTACCACTTCGTCGCGGCAAATGCTCCGACACAAGGTGGCAGAGCGTTTCGGCGGTGGCGCTCGCCGGCAGTTTACCGTGAGCGGCATCAAGGCGAAGACCGAAGCGTTTTTGAAGGAATATCCTGTGGTGCTGAGTAGTACGTACAAGTCGAACACGAACATTCATTCGGATTATGTGTTTGACTATGTGATCATGGATGAGGCTTCGCAGGTGGACATCAAAACCGGGGCTTTGGCCTTGTCGTGCGCCATGAATGCGGTGATCGTGGGCGACAGCAAGCAGTTGCCCAATGTGGTGAGTCAAGCCGATGCGCTGGCCTACGGGGCTGTGCGCGCGAATTATGCGGTGGGGGACTGTTACGACGCGGTGAAGTGCAGTTTTTTGCAATCGTGCATCGAGATTTTCCGAGAGGCGCCCACCACGTTGCTGCGCGAGCATTATCGTTGCCATCCGAAGATCATCGGTTTTTGCAATCAGCGATTTTATGACGGCGCACTGCTCGCGATGACGACAGATGAGGGAGAGAGCAAGGTGCTGCAGGTGGTGCGCACGGTGGAAGGCAATCATGCGCGCGGACATTTCAATCAGCGCGAGATCGATGTGCTCATGCAAGAAGTGCTGCCCGAATACATGGGCAAAGGGAGTTTGGGCATCATCACGCCTTATCGCGATCAGGCGGAGGCAATCAACCGGGCTGTGGGGCAGGAGCTGGCCAGTACGGTGCACAAGTACCAAGGGAGAGAGTGCGACACGATTATCATGAGTATGGTGGACAATGCGCCGACGGACTTCTCGGACGACGCGAACTTGCTGAATGTGGCGATTTCGCGCGCCAAGACGCGGCTTTGCCTCATTGTCACCGGGAATGAGTTGCCGGAAGAATCGAACTTGTCGCAGTTGATTAACTACATTCGGTACAACAACTTCGAAGTGCGCGAAAGTAAGTTGCACTCCGTTTTTGATTTGTTGTATCGGCAGTATTCGGCACAGCGGTTGGAATATCAAGCGACTCATTCGACTGCATCGGGTTTTCTTTCAGAGCATCTGCTCTATGATGCTTTGCAACAAGCGTTGTGCGAAATGGGGCGCAGCGCGCTCGCAGTCGTGTGTCACTACCCGCTTTCGAAACTGATCGCCGATCCGGTACTTTTGGACGCGGAAGAGCGCGCTTTTGTGGAGAGTCCTTTCTCGCATGTGGATTTTCTGATCTACAATGCGATCACGAAGCAACCGTTGCTGCCGATTGAGGTGGATGGTTGGGCTTTCCACCAAGGGAATGGGGTTCAGCAGCACCGCGATGCGCTGAAAGATGGCTTGCTCGCAAAATATGGTTTGTCGCCTTGCCGCATTTCGACGACTGACCGCGTGACGGTGGAGGTGCTCAAAGAGCTCTTTGCGAAACGTGGGGTAGTGGATGAGCATCGGTGATATGGTTGGATCAGATATAGCCAAGGTGAATTCCTCTGATGGGCGGTATGAGGAATTTCCCTTGGTTAGCAGGTGTGGCAGCATTGATTTTTGGACATTTCCCATCTCATATCTTCAATTCCCTCGTTTTGGCGGACAGCAATAAGCTGTTATCGCAAAAGTAGAGATGTAAAGAATAGAGGGGAAAGGCAATGCTACAAAAAAAGTGTCGTAACTCAATGAGTTACGACACTTTGCGGAGAGAGAGGAAAAGGAACGAACCTCTCTTATTTCGTTGTATTACAGTCCTTTAGTAAATTCAGTCAAGTGGTAGTGTAGCAATTATGTAGCAGTTTTTTGACTACCTTATGACTACCTGTCTGACGGGCTATTGAAAGCGTAATAGCTCTCTTTTCTTTGGTGCAAAGGTACATAAAAAAGAACCATTTACCAAAGTATTCTCCCATAATTATTTACAGTTTTTTCTGCTACACTGCCTGGTGCACGGTGCAAGCCCTTATATATAAAGGGTCTTGCACCGTGCACCAGTGTCCCTTGGTAGTTGCAAAAAACAAACTTTTTTGTACCTAAATTTTGTCCTCCCTTTATCTTATACCAGCCCTATTGCATTCCTATCAATACTTACTTTGCATCTGATGCAAGACCTCTTGCATTGGGCGCACAAACTTGCATTATATGGGTTGGTCAAGCTAGGATGCGTTTATAACTTTGACTATATGATAAAGTTACTTCAGATTCTGAGAGAAAATCGCCTGAAAAAAGGCATCTCTCAAGAGTATTTTGCTGGAAAACTGGGTGTTTCCTCAAGTACAATCTCTCGCTGGGAGTCTAAGGGAAATTTCCCAAGTACTGACAAGCTTTTCGAGTATGCGAGCTTTCTAGACCTCTCATGCTACGGCGTACTTGCACTACTTGCAAATGAGCAACCAAAACCTGTGGGTAGGATTGAAATTTCTGCCTACAACAAAGCAACCTTCAATCGTCTTGTTAATCTTCTTCTCAAAGAAGGAGGAAATGATATTGACTTTACTAAAACACATCTAATGTAATGGAAGTAATTTCTATGGAGAGCAGTGTCTACCAAGACTTGATAGACCGTCTCAATCGAATAGAGCAGTACGTTGAACGCACAACACACTTGCTACAAGACATCGATGATGAACTCGAGATGTCTACCAGGGATCTCATTGACACCTTGGATGTTTCAGAGTCAACCTTATACCGTTGGCGTAAAAAAAATATTGTTCGCTTCCGCTATACAGAGAGTGGAGATGTTCGTTACTTCTATAAGTCACTACTCGTCTGCGCTAGGTGCAATCGTCTACGCATATCGGGTATGCGCAATGACGAATTGTTGGAGCGCCTACTTCGCTACAAGGATAAACTGATTCTTTGCAACTGCCTTAGTTTAGAACAAAAAGACGAACCATGATAGACAAAGAACGAATACTAGCATTAACAGATGGAGGACTAAGAGTATTCTGTCATTATCTAGGCTTCGAGATCAATCTGCATCGTAACTTTCGTAGTCCATTCTACGATGATAAGCGAGCTTCTTGCCATATCTATTATGACAAAAGGTCCTCGACTTATAAGTACTACGACCATGGCAATCCCTCCTATGCGGGGGATTGCTTCTGGTTCGTATCCGAGTTGAGAGGAATAGACCTTAAGACTAGTTTTCCAGAACTACTTCAAATGATAGGTCAAGACCTAGATCTTTGTATTCTTGATGAAGTTAAGCAGCTGCACAAGTTTGTTTCAACAAAAACGAAACCGACAGCCCCTATCTCTCTTCAATGCCAAACAAAACATGTAGAAAAGGCTGATGAGCTACCTTATAGTTTTGAGATACAACCTTTCGATGCTGCACTTCTTGCTTATTGGGCTCATTATGGCATTTATGAGGAAACATTGAGGCGATTTCGGGTTCGTGCTCTAAAAAGCTATTCTAGTCAAACTAGAGAGGGAAAACAATTTGAAATCAGGGCTACACCAACAGAACCCATATTTGCGTATATAGGAAATGGATACATCAAAATCTATCGCCCCAATAGTCCAAAGATGCGTTTTCTCTATGGTGGGCAAATGCCCAATCCTTACAGTTTTGGAATGGAACAGATTCCAAGTAAAGGAGATATACTCTTTATCACTGGAGGAGAAAAGGATGTTCTGTCCCTCTCTGCTCATCACTTCCATGCGATATGCTTTAATAGTGAAACAGCACAAATACCAGAGAATATTATAGAGAGTTTACAGCTACGCTTTCGACACATTATCTTACTCTATGATACGGATGAGACAGGGGTAAGAGAATCTGATAGACAAGTAAATCTGCTAGAGGCTTACAAGGTACAACAGCTTCAATTACCACTAAAAGGGACAAAGACGGAAAAGGAT
>CAUQEF010000033.1:0-10656 GCA_963517315.1 uncultured Prevotellaceae bacterium | reverse complement strand
GAGCAAAGGACTGAAAATCCTTGTGTCCCCGGTTCGATTCCTGGTGGCACCACAAGAAAAGCCGTTTCAAAAGAAACGGCTTTTTTTTCGTATTTGGCACTCTCACTCGAACTACAGTCCGAAACGACCTATGCGCGGGCATCCTCAACAGCAAAAGGAGAAAGCACAAACACTGCGCTTTCTCCTTTTGCTGTTTTCGGCACTTCGTTTCACGACGAAACAAGGAGTCGACCTCCTCCGAGGAAATTCAACCTTTCCGACGCAACCACGCGTGTTTGGCAGCGCGCAACAAGCGTCCCAACCACGTGTAGCGAATGCCCCAATCGCGGATGGTGTGTGCAAAGAGCGCTTCGATGCGCGGATCTACTTCCGGCACACAATAGGCGAGGTGCAGCACTCGGCGCAACGGCGGTCGATCGTAGACAAAACGCTGCAATAAACGCGAGGAGACGCTGAAGTGCGTGCCGCCCTTCAAACCAATGTTGCGCACCAATGTGCGAGCTGGCGTGAGCGCCAAGCCGCCGGCGCGATAGACGGCAATTTCCCAACACACGTCCCAAGGAATGGGATCGTGGTCGACGGAGTGCAGACAAGGGAAGGCGCCGCCGTACTGCATCCGGTCGATGTCCTCTGCGGTGAGCCCTGCCAGCGCCTCTGCGGCGGAGGTGTAGTGCACAAAATGCTTTTGCCAGCGATCGCGCCACGTGCCCCATCCCCAACCGGCGGTGTGGGGGGTGAAATAGCTCTCACTTTCGGACGGAACGAGGGCGGGATGCTCGCCGATCAAGTCCAAATGCGTGAAACCCGAGACGTGCATCACACGCGAATCTTCGGCATAGAGAAGAAAGGCCTGGTTCATGTAGGCGAGGAAGCCGGGGCCTGTGCAGATGTCGTCTTCCAACACGATGACCGTCTCGTGATGGGCAAACAAGGCGGCGATGCCTTCGATGATGTTGCGTTCGAGATAGTAATTCTCGGGGCGCTCAATGATCGTGACGCGGTGAAAACGGCGATCACGTTCGGCCGTGCGCTTGAACTCGTGGAGAAAGGTGCGCACCGCGTTCACCGCGCGCCACGAACGCTCATCGCGACCGCCGTCGGAAAAGATATAGAGCTCCGTTTCCTCCGCCAAACGATTGTTGGCGAGAGCAGCGAGCGTGCGGCGCGTGGTGTCGAGACGGTTGTAGACAAACAGCGCAACGGGGGCAAGGTTGGAATCAGTCATCTCTGCAGGGGGTCAGTCTTCGAAAGTGATCTTCGCACTGTGGCGATGGATGGTGTCGAGATCGGGCAGGCGCATGTAATCGCCAAACTTGCGACGCAGATACGCATCGCAGTCGGCCGGCACGGGGGCGTCGAAGCCATCGAAGGGCATAGTGGCCAACGGGAATGTTTCGTCGGCGTAGACCGTGTTGTCATAAGGAATACCGGGGCTGTAATTCAGCTTTTTCGTCGGGCAAAGACGTGCCAAGGCGCGCAGCACGGGGAAGACGAAGCGGTGGTTGAAGCGATAGATGGCGCGGGTCTTACGGCGCAGGGTTTCGACCGTCCAGTCGGTGTGGCGCATCACTTTATAAATGCGCCCGAAGGTGCGATTCGACACCCACAGGAGAGGAAGCGGCATTTTCTCGTAGGGGAAAATGTCGATGAAGATGCCGCGATGCTCAAAAATGCGGTCGTAGTCGTTTGTTTCGGAAAGGCGGCTGCGGCGATCACGCACTTTTGCGTAACAAAAGAAGTAACCGGCATCGGTATCGGACGTTTGAAGTGCCATGTCCTCGGGGAGTTCTCGGGGGAGGATCTCCATGAGGCGGTCGTAGTCGGGGCGCATCATCTCGATGTCGAGATCGTCGTCCCAAGGGATGTAACCTTCGTGGCGCACCGCTCCGAGGAGCGTACCGGAACACAGCCAATAGCTCAGGCCGTGACGGCGACAAATGGCGTCGACCACGCGCAACATCTCCGTCATGCGGTGCTGCATACGACGAAGGTCGGAACCTTCGGGATTAAAACGAGTTTCCAGTTCCCGCTGCAAGGCTGCATCGGGACGACGGGAGAGATCGAGAGAGGGTTTACCGGTCATTCAACAAGGGAATTGGGAAAACGAGGGGAGAAAACAGCCCCTTTTTAGGAGAAAAGTCACACGCACCGCTCCACTCGGGCGACGAGTGCGAAAAGACGCGTGAGGAAAGGCACAAAGCCGAAAAACTTCCAACCGATCAACGCCGCGCAGCGTCTACACGGCCGGAAGCCAATTTGTAATCGTAAGAGTGGCGTCCTTCGGCGCGGAAGTCGGTGTGGTAGCGCTCCAGCACTTCGCGAAACACTTCGTCGTAGCGCGGAATGAACAAGTCGTCGCCTGCTTCGGCATGCGCAATAATTTCTTGCGCCAAAGGCGTGGTGAGCGTCAAGTCGGTCACGCCACCCGAAAAACCGGTACCGGCAATGGAACCGGGCGAGACATTCAGCAAGCGGTTGGGTGAATCGGCACGTTCGAGTTCGACATTCACGCTCTCAATGAAGATTTTCAAGGCGGCCTTCGTCGCGCCGTAGACCGAGAAGAAGGGCGAACTCATAAACCCGGCGATGCTCACCATCACCGCGCAAGGGAAGCGCGTTGCGCTCAGCAGTCGGGGATAGAAATGATGGATGATGCGAATGGGCGCGATACTGTTCACGGCAAAGGAGCGTTCGATGTGCGCTTCGTCGAGGTCGCTGAAAAGCGAAAGTCGTCCGAATCCAGCCGTGATGAAGAGGGAATCGGTGTCGCCCTGCACGAAGCGGTCGAAGAACGCGAAATCGTCGCTTTCGAGATCGAAGCGATGCACCACGATTTTCTCTTCGCCCGGTGTTTCTCCAACAAGCGGCATCAGCGGGGCGCGATCGACGATGTCGACACGGCGCACTTCGGGACGTGCCGCCAAGACTTGCGCGATGGCGCGGCCGATGCCGCCGGCACCGCCCACTATCAGCGGATATTGCATAGCCATGTGCTTATTCGGGTTTGACGCGCACTTCGGGATTCACGCGCGTCTCCACCTTACTTTTGAGGTTCTGGTAATTGCGCAACACCTCTTCTTTAATTTTGGTCGAACTCACGCCGTCGCCGTAGGGGAAATAAAACACGTCCACACCCAAGTCTTTGAGATAGTCGTATTTCCCCGTCCAGTCGTCGCCGACGACGAACACATCAATGTTGAGTTTTTTGACAATCTCGGTGTGATCGAGCGTACGTTGCGGAATCACCACATCGGGATAGCGCAGTGCTTCGAGAATCGCCAATCGTTCTTCGAAGGGAATCACGGGCGGGCGCTTATAACTGCTCACCAGTTCGTCGGTGCTCACGCCCACGATGAGCGTATCGCCCAGTCCGCGGGCGTATTTGATCATTTTCAAGTGGTTCGAGTGGAACATATCGAAGGTTCCGGAGGTGTAAACCACGATTTTATTTTTTCCGTACATCGTTTTCTGCTTTGTGGCGCACGCCAAGGTGCGCCGCACCGATTATCATTGCTTGATTTTCTTCGCGAGTTTGCCGAGAAAGCGGCGCAAACTGTAGCGCCCGAACTTCTGTCGTAGGATGCCCGGCAGACATTTGATATAGTAAGCCGTCTGTCCCGACTCCCACAGTGTGCGCATCCACACGCCCTGCTTCGGCACTCCGCAACTGTTCCACGGTTTTTCCGCGCCGATGTAGTGCAGTTGTATCGGTTCGGCCAGTGCCGCTTTGAACATCGCGCGCCGCTCTTTCTCGTTCTCAGGCAAGCACAGACAATGCGCATAAAATGGCGTTGTTTCGGCGTCCACGCGATAGTAGACATTGCTCACGCCGAAGCGCATGCTCAACGGACGCACCTTGCCGCGGGCGCAAATCGCCATGCAGTCCTGCTCGGGAAAGGGCAATCGCGCATAGTTCGCCTTGTAGTAGTCGGTCATCCGCCGCTGCATGTCGTCGCGCCGCAACGTCGTAAGGTTCAGCAACAAAAAGTTCGCACAAATTTCACGCGCCAACCAGTGTTGTTCCTCCTCGTCAAACGAGGCGTAGAGCGGCAGGCGATCCGTGGGAAGAATCGTATCGACCCCGGCGTAGTAGAATTCCTCATCGGGGTGCGCGAAGTAGGCGGACGAGACATCGCCCGTGAACACCACATCGACGTCCGAGCACAAGATCCGATCATATTCCGGAAACAGCGTCGGCGCGCAGAGTTTGAAATAGATCTCTTTCGAAAAATGCGATTTCCCTGCGCATGATTCCAATTCCGCTTCATAACTCGACGTGTCGTGAAACAGCACTTCGGCATTTTCGAAATGCGCCACCACCGCCGCTATGCGCAAACGCGCCCCTTCCGAAATGCCGGGGTGCAACACATGCAAGCGGTAGTGATACTGCCGATCGGCGTTCGTCAACAGCGAGTGAAACGCCACCAGCGCCGGCACGACATAATGCTCGTCGAAGGTGAAAAACAAAGGAATTGTCGTCATGGTCAAGGTCTCTTTTTCTTTTTGAACAGATAGGCCGCACTCTCTCGCAGCATCTCCGATCCGCAGCTCCACAGCACCGCCGGATAGAGCGCAGCGCCCATGGCGACCTTCACCACCAATGCCCACACGGGCAAGAGCTGCCATTGTTCCACACTCCAATAGGTGAACCCCATCACGCCGACGGCCGTTGCCAAGTAGGGCAACACATCGGCCGTCGCCTCAAGCGCTTTCACCGGCAGGAGGCGTTGCACCAAAACGTGCCACACCGCTACCCACAGCACATTGATGCCCGCATAAGGTAAAAGCATCGCCGTCACGCCGTAGGGGTACATGACCAGCGCAACGGCCAGTTGCATCGCGACCATCGCTGCCAGCCCGAGCAGATACACCACCGAGCGACCGCGAGAGAGGAGATATTGTGTATAGAGCGAAACTACGGGCAGAAAAGCGCCGCTCACGCAGAGTATCATCAGCATATCTGCCGACTCCAACCACTTCCGGCCAAGCGCTATCACGATCAGTTCGCGCCCCACAATCGAGATACCGAACATCACGGGGAATGCCACAAAGCAGGTGAAGCGCAGCATTTTGCGAAACACGCGCGCTTGTCGTTCCACATCGTCGGCCGTGGCGACAAACAACGGTTGCACCACGCCGTTCACCAGTCCAGTCACCACCGAGTGCCCCATGAAGTTCCACTTGTTGGCTTGGGTATAGTTGCCCACCATCCGCGCGTCGAAAAAACGGCCGAGAATGAGCGAGAAGAAGTTGTTGTTCACGTGGTTGAGCAGGTTGGTCAGCAAGAGCCAACTGCTGAAGCCCACCATCTCGCGCACCGGTTTAAAATCCCACTCCAGTGTGGGATGCCAGCCCGCGAAAAACCAATACAACGCTGTGTTTACGGTCACATACACCAGCGTTTGCGTCGCCAATCCCCAATAGGCAAAACCTTGGTAGGCCAGCACGATGCCCGCCACGCCCGAAACCACGAGCGCCGTGAGGTTCGAGAGCGTACGTTCGCGCACCCGCATCGATTTGAACAAGCGCGCACTCGGCACAATGCCCAGTCCCGAAATGATGAACGAGAGAAAGAGATAGCGCGCCAGCGCAGTGATTTCCTCATTTTTGAAAAACGCCGCAATCAAGGGCGCCGCCGCAAAAAGCAAGGCGTAGAGCGTCACACTCAGCGGCAGGCAAAACCAAAACACCGCATTGTAGTCGCGGTGCTCCACCGTCGGGCGGTTCGTCAGCGCCGCCGTGAAACCGCTCTCCTGAATCGTGGCGGCAATAAGCGAAAAGATCGCCAACTGCCCCACCATCCCGTAGTCGGCCGGCGTGAGCATACGCGCCAACCAGATGCCGAACACCAAGGTCAGCATCTGTTGTGCGCCGTTACTCAGGGTACCCCAAAGCAGTCCGCGCGCAGTTTTTTCTTTGAGCGTAGGTTGTGACATATTTTTGATTTCGCGCCGCTCGATGGCGTCGCCCGCTTCTTCCCCGTTCCCGGCACCGCAGCGCCGATTGTGCGCCGACTGGGTGGGCGAGTGCACCGACGGGAAGACGTCGTTTTGCAAAGTTACAAAAAACTCGCGAACCTCCGCCTTACTCCCGCGCAATTTCACCCCGCACACACACGCGATCTACCGCGCGACGCCAAAGGCGTTTCCCTATGCGCAGATTATTCCGTAACTTTGCCGACAAATAAAAACAGCCTCTTATGATCTATCCCGATAATTTCGAACGCAAAATCGGTTTCTCCGAGGTGCGCACCCTTCTCAAAGGGCGCTGCATGTCGAGTCTCGGCACCGAGTGGGTCGACCACCACGTCACCTTCTCCACCGACTTCGACACCGTGCGCGAATCTCTCGCCCAAGCGCAGGAGTTCGCCCGCTTCATGGCCACCGAAGAAGACGTCTACGAAGAAAACTTCTACGACGTGCGCCACCCCCTCATGCGCATTCGCCCCGAACGCACCTATCTCGAAGAGCTCGATCTCTTCGACCTCAAACGCTCGCTCCAAACCGTGGTGAGTCTTGTGCGCTTCCTCCGTGCCGCCCGCGACGAAGACGATGGCGATGGCGATGGCGAAGCCCTCGATGCAGAAACCGCCGAGGCATCCCCCTCCGAGACCGGCTCCACGCCCCTCTATCCCGCGCTCACCCGCATGACCGACGGCGTCGGGTGCTTCCCCCAGCTCATTGCCCGCATCGACCGCGTCCTCAACAAGTACGGCAAAATCAAGGACACCGCCACCCCCGAGCTCCTCAACATTCGCCACACCATCGAGGTCACCTCGCGCGGCATCAGCCACTCCCTCCGCTCCATCATCAACCAAGCGCAGGCCGATGGCTACATCGATCGCGACGTCTCCCCCACCCTCCGCGACGGCCGCCTTGTCATCCCCGTCGCCCCCGCCCTCAAGCGCAAAATCAAGGGCATCATCCACGATGAGAGCGCCACCGGCAAAACCGTATTCATCGAACCCGCCGCCGTCGTCGACGCCAACAACCGCATTCGCGAACTCAAGGCCGCCGAACGCCGCGAGATCATCCGCATCCTGCAGATCCTCTCCTCCGAGATTCGTCCCCACATCAAGGACATTCTCCACTCGATGCAGTTTCTCGCCCACATCGATTACCTCCGTGCCCTCGCCGTCTTCTCCGAGCAGTTCGCCTGCGTCGTCCCCCGCCTGCAAGCCGAACCGCGCATCGACTGGGTCGAAGCCCGTCACCCCCTCCTCCAGCAGAGCCTCGAGCGCCACGGCAAGAAGATGAATCCCCTCGACGTCACCCTCCGCGATCGCGCTCGCCTGCTCCTCATCTCCGGCCCCAACGCCGGCGGCAAGTCCGTCTGTCTCAAAACCGTCGGCCTGCTCCAATACATGCTCCAGTGCGGTCTCCCCGTCCCCGCTCGCGAAAACTCCTGCGCCGGCATCTTCGACGACATCTTCATCGACATCGGCGACGAGCAGAGCCTCGAGAACGACCTCTCCACCTACTCCTCCCACCTGCTCAACATGAAGGCGATGATGAAAAACTGCTCCTCGCGCAGTCTTCTCCTCATCGACGAATTCGGTAGCGGCACCGAACCCCAAATCGGCGGCGCCCTCGCCGAAGCCATCCTTCGCAAGTTCGTCGACCGCAACGCCTGCGGCATCATCACCACCCACTATCAGAACCTCAAGCACTTCGCCGAGAGCAGTCCCAACGTGGCCAATGGCGCCATGCTCTACGACCGCTCCAAGATGCAACCCCTCTTCATGCTCCAGATCGGCAACCCCGGGAGCTCCTTCGCCGTCGAAATCGCCCGCAAAATCGGCATCCCCGACGACGTCATTCGCTACGCCTCCGACCTCGTGGGCAAAGACTATGTGATGAGCGACAAATACCTCCAAGACATTGTCCGCGACAAAATGTATTGGGAAAACAAGCGCCGCAACATCCACGACCGCGAGAAGAAACTCGAACAGACCATCTCGCATTACGAGGAGGAACTCACCACTCTCTCGCAGCGCAAGCGCGAAGTCCTCTCCGATGCCCGTCAGGAAGCCGAGCGCCTGCTCCAAGCCTCCAACGCCGCCATCGAAAACACCATCCGCGCCATCAAGGAGAGCCAAGCCGACCGCGAGCGCACCCGCGCCGCCCGCCAAGAGCTCCAAGACTTCCGCGACGAGATGAAGGAAAAAGCCGACCGCGCACAAGACGACGCCATCACCCGCAAGATGGATCAAATTCGTCGCCGTCAGGAGCGCAAGAAGAACGCCACCGCCGCCCGACCCGCCCTCGGCAACCTCCTCGGTGCCCTCGCCGCTGACAAGGGCGCACCCGCCGCTCCCGCCAAAGCCGTCAAACCCCAAGTCGGTCACTACGTCCGCATCAAGGGGCAAACCTCCGTCGGCGTGGTGCAGAGCCTCCAAGGTAAAACCGCTCGCGTCCTCTTCGGCGTCATGACCACCACCGTCCCCCTCAACCGTCTCGAAGTCACCGACCGCCCGGCCGAGAAAATCTCTCCCTCTCAGGTTTCAACCTTCATCAGCAAGGAGACGCGCGACGCCGTCTATGAAAAGAAACTCCACTTCCGCCCCGAACTCGACGTGCGCGGCATGCGTGGCGAAGAAGCCCTCTCCGCCGTCCACTATTTCATCGACGACGCCATTCTCCTTGAGCAGCACCGCGTGCGCATCCTCCACGGCACCGGCACCGGCGCCCTGCGCACCGTCATCCGCCAATATCTCGACACCGTGGGCGGCGTGACGCACTACCGCGACGAAGACATCCGTTTCGGCGGCGCCGGCATCACCGTCGTCGAAATCCAATAAGTACAGCCCCCAATGCTCCTTATACACAACGAAGCAACCCCAAGTCGGGGTTGCTTCGTTTTTTCATGTCACATGGGCAGGTACAAAGTATACTTCCAGCCTTGAAACCGATATATTTTTTTCGTACCTCCTCCCTAATGAATACAATACAACAAAGAAAAGCCCCGATAGAGAAAACTCTACCGGAGCACATCCTAAAACATAATAATAAATCACTTGCTTTTTTTCGCTTGTGACAAAGCGCTACCCGCAACACTCTTCGAAGCTTCGCCATATCGTCCATCCTTGAGAATCTTCGACGCCTTCGTAGCAACTTTACTTGAAGTTGTTTTGTTAGCCATGTTATACCTCCTTTCTGTTTTTAGGGGTGACATTTTCAGGTCACCATTATTATAATTTGAACAATCAGTATAATTGCAAGAGCCGTGCCAAACAAAACTGCCAATTTCTATGACAATACGTCAGAAATATAGTCTGGAAACACTCTAACTCCATTCCTTCATATTATTTCCTCAACACTCATTATAACTCCGACAAAGTCGTATCTTCGCTTATTATATGATAGGTCAAACTCAGGTCAAAGCACACCGTGGGCACAAAGTTCCCCGAAAGTTAGCACAGCAAATGCAGATTGTGGACGAACAAATCAAGTTGGCTCGCCTACGTTGCAATCTCACCTTACGCAAGTGAGCGTAAGCGCATACCACAACCAAAAGAGGTTCCCCAGGGGGAACCTCTCATCGTTTGATCCGAATTTCTCGGCGGTCGTAATCCAAGACAAAAACCGTATTGCGGAGGAAGTCGAAGTTCAGCACCGCATCGGGGCGATCGGCCAAAACGAAGTTCAAGCGCGTTGTGTAGTCGCCCACCCGCGTTTCGACAGCGCGACAGACCGGCACCCGCTGCACCTGCAATCGGCGACTGATATCGCCCTGCGGCAAGCCAATCATTTCACACGTCGCATCCGGCAGCAGCGCTGCGTTCACTTTGTTGTAGCGGCCGCCCGAATCCAAGAAGAAACGTACCTTTTTGCCCCCTATGCGCCCCTTGAGAAAGATCCCTTTCGTGAACGTGCCGTCTCGACTCTCACGCGTCTGCCAGCGCAACACAGCCGCGTTCTTCCCCTGCGCGTCGCCCGCCGTCAAGCGGCGGTGCGGCCAATCGAAGCAAAGCGGTTGGGCAGTCAGCAGATTCTCCCCGATAATGAAGTTCGGCGCATAAGTCAGGAGTTTCCCCTTCAGATCGACCACAAGGCATTTCACTCCGATTAAAGTCATGCCGCAAAAGTCCACACGCTCCAATACCCCGCTGTGCACCGGTACGCGCGCTCCCGAAGCCGCCCACGTGTGTACCGGAGCGAGCGCTGCCCTGTCCCAACCGCACGAATCGACGGCAAAGGTCGAATCGATCACACAAAAGGAGCAGCCCGTATCAATCAACGCTCGCACGGTTCGCGCGCGATCGCCATGCGAGAGCCGCACCTGCGTGTAGAGATACGACTCATCGGCGTACAAGGGTGATGACTGTGCGACCACCTGCCCCCCATTCAGAACGAAAAAAAGGCACCACATCATCTGCCACAACACTTGACGAAAGAAGGAGAAATAAGCGCTCATCGGTTACATATTATGGATTCATGGGACAAAGTTACACTTTTCGTCCGGCCTTTCGCCCATGATACGCATTATTTTCTACAACGCCGTAGAAACCGCGCAAACCTTGGAAAAACACAAGCCACTACGCTCGCCCGTTGACACACATGATTTCTCTCCCCTCATTCCCTTTCCCTTTCCTTCACCACCGTCCAAACGCAACAAAGCCCCGAGTCTCTTTCGAGTCTCGAGGCTTGTTGTAAA
>CAUQEF010000032.1:0-16456 GCA_963517315.1 uncultured Prevotellaceae bacterium | reverse complement strand
CGAAGGCCCCCCCTCGGCCAACGGGCATCCGGGCATTCACCACGTGATGGCGCGCACCATCAAAGATGTGTTCTGTCGTTACAAAACGATGCAGGGCTTCCAAGTGAAACGCAAAGCCGGTTGGGACACTCACGGCCTCCCCGTCGAACTTGGTGTGGAGAAGGAACTCGGTATCACTAAGGAAGACATCGGCAAAAAGATCTCGATCGACGAGTATAACGCCCAGTGTCGTCGCAATGTCATGAAGTTCACCCGCGAATGGTCGGACCTTTCGCACCTCATGGGCTATTGGGTGGACATGGAACACCCCTATGTGACGTACGAAAACTCTTACATCGAAACACTTTGGTGGCTGCTTCGTCAGTTGTATGACAAGGGTTATCTCTACAAGGGCTACACCATTCAGCCATACAGCCCCGCCGCCGGCACCGGTCTCTCGAGCCACGAGCTCAACCAGCCCGGCGCTTACCGCGATGTGAAGGACACGACCGTCACGGCCCAGTTCGAAATGCTCGATGCACCCGCATCGCTCGGCGAATGGGGACGCGCTGTCTTCCTCGCTTGGACCACTACGCCGTGGACGCTCCCCTCGAACACCGCACTCTGCGTCGGCCCGCACATCGACTACGTGGCCGTACAGACGTTCAACCCCTATAACGGCGAAAAACTCACCGCCGTTTTGGCCGAAAGTCGCCTCTCTGCCTACTTCAAACCCGAAGGCGCTGAGACCGAAATGACCTTCGCGCCCGGCGACAAGGTGTTGCCCTATCGCGTGGTGGGCACGTTCAAGGGCAGCGACCTCGTGGGCATGCGCTATGTTCAGCTCATGCCTTGGGTGAAGCCTTGCGAACCGCTCAACGACACGGCCGCCGACTTCGTACAAGACTATGCCGCGGCGAATGCCGACCGCGTTTTCAACATCGGTCGCGACCGTTTCGTCGAAATGAGCGACTGCGCCTTCCGTGTTATCCCCGGTGATTATGTCACCACCGACGACGGTACGGGTATCGTGCACATTGCGCCCACCTTCGGTGCGGACGACGCCAAAGTGGCCAAGGCCGCCGGCATCCCCTCGCTCTTCATCCTCAACCAAGGCGGCGAAACGCGTCCGATGGTTGACTTGACGGGACGTTACTACACGCTCGAGGATTGCGCAGCTCCCTTTGTTGAGCACTGCGTGGACACCGAAGGCTACGCACACCACGCCGGCGACTATGTGAAGAACGCTTACGATCCGCGCTTCACCGTCGAAGGTAAATATGATGAGGAGGCCGCGGCAAAGGCCGAGGATCTCAACATCGTGAACTGCATGGAAATGAAGCAGGAGGGCACCGCTTTCAAGATCGAAAAGCACGTGCACAACTATCCTCACTGCTGGCGTACGGACAAACCCGTGCTCTATTATCCGCTCGACAGCTGGTTCATCCGTTCCACCGCGGCCAAAGAGCGCATGATTGCGCTGAACGAAACGATTCGCTGGAAACCCGAATCGACGGGTACGGGACGTTTCGGCAAATGGCTCGAAAACCTCAACGATTGGAACCTCAGCCGCTCGCGCTATTGGGGCACGCCGCTTCCGATTTGGCGCAACAATGAGACGCGCGAAGAGATCTGCATCGGCTCGATCCAAGAACTTTATGACGAAATCGAGAAGGCTGTCGCCGCCGGTGTGATGTCTTCCAATCCGCTCAAGGACAAAGGTTTCGTTCCCGGCGATTACAGCAGCGAAAACTACCACCTCATCGACCTCCACCGCCCGTATGTCGACGACATCGTGCTGGTTTCGGCCACCGGCGCGCCGATGCACCGTGAAACCGACCTTATCGACGTTTGGTTCGACTCGGGTGCCATGCCTTACGCCCAAATCCACTATCCGTTTGAGCACAAGGAACTGCTCGACAACCGCACGGTTTATCCCGCGGACTTCATTGCTGAGGGCGTAGACCAGACGCGCGGCTGGTTCTTTACGCTCCATGCCATCGCAACCATGGTGTTTGACAGCGTAGCTTTCAAGGCGGTGATTTCCAACGGTCTTGTTTTGGATAAGAACGGCCAAAAGATGTCGAAGCGTTTGGGCAATGCCGTCGATCCCTTCGGCGCAATTCAAGAATATGGCTCCGATCCCGTGCGCTGGTACATGATTACCAATTCGTCGCCGTGGGACAACTTGAAGTTCGACGCAGAAGGTGTGCTCGAAACGAGCCGCACATTCTTCGGCAAACTCATTCAGACGTATTCGTTCTTCTCGATGTATGCCAACGTCGACGGCTTCGATCCCGACGCACCCCAGGTGCCGGTGAGCGAACGTCCCGAGATCGATCGTTGGATCTTGAGCGAACTCCACTCACTCATCCGCGAAGTGCAGGCTTGCTACGAGGATTACGAACCCACCAAGGCCGGCCGCTTGATTCAAAACTTCACGGTCGACAATCTTTCTAACTGGTATGTGCGATTAAACCGCAAGCGCTACTGGGCAGGTGAGATGACAACCGACAAACTGGCCGCCTATCAGACGCTTTACACCTGCTTGCTCACGCTCAGCCGCTTAATGGCGCCGATCGCGCCCTTCTATGCAGATCGTCTGTACAAGGATTTGACCGGCGGCACGCAACAAGCCACGGCCGAGAGCGTGCATCTCGATCGCTTCCCCGCGGTGGACGAATCGCTCATCGACAGCGAACTCGAAGCCCGCATGGAGTTGGCGCAACAAACCACCTCGTTGGTGCTCTCACTGCGCAAGAAGGAACGCATCATTGTGCGCCAGCCGCTGCAACGCATCGCCATTCCGGTACACGACGTGCGTTTGAAAGAGCGTTTGGAGGCCGTTCGCCAACTCATCCTCGACGAAGTGAACGTCAAGACCATCGATTTCGTCGAAGGCAACATGCTTGAGAAGAAAGTCAAGTGCAATTTCCGCGTGATGGGTAAGAAATTTGGCAAACTCATGAAGGCTGTGAACGCAGTTGTCACGGCTATCAGCCAAGAACAGATCGCCCAACTCGAAACGCAGGGCACACTCACCGTGAATGTTGAGGGTCAAGACTGCTTAATTGAGCGCGACGATGTGGAAATCATCAGCGAAGACATGCCCGGCTGGAGCGTTGCCAACGAAGGTGCGCTGACTGTGGCACTCGACATCACGATCACCGACGAACTCCGCAACGAAGGCGTGGCACGTGAGATCGTGAAGCGCATTCAAGCCTTGCGTAAGGACAGCGGTTTCGAGATTACCGATCGCATCCGCATTGTTTTGGAGTCGCATCCCGCGGTGGAACGCGCCACGGCCGACTACAAAGACTTCATCTGCGCGCAGGTGCTGGGCGAAAGCCTCGAAGTGCGTGCCGATGTGGACTCGGAAGTGACCTTCGAAGTGGAAGGCGCTGCTGTGAAACTGCACATTGAAAAAGCCTAATTCGCGTGCCCGCAGCTCGGTGCACACAACCGGCGGCGCTACCTTCGCGGGAAGCGCGTCGAGCGTGTGCGGCGCGCCGCGGGCATGCCAGCATTCTAATAACCCACTTATCCATGGAAGAAAAAAAACGGTATTCGGATGAGGAACTTGCGGAGTTCCGCGAACTCATCAATGAGAAACTTCGCGTGGCGAAGGAACAGTATGAAGAGGTGATTGCCACACTCAACAAGCGCAACAGCAATGATATCGACGACACGTTGCCCACTTATCATGCGCTTGAAGAAGGTTCGGCCGTACAATCGTTGGAAGAACTCATGAACAGCGCCGAACGGATGCGCAAGTTCATCACCGGTCTGCAAGCCGCCTTGGTGCGCATCGAAAATAAGACCTACGGTATTTGCCGTGTCACCAAACAATTGATCCCCAAGGAGCGTCTTCGCGCCGTGCCCCACGCCACTTTGAGCATCGAAGCCAAGTTGGCGCAAGGCAAATAAGGCTTGAACTCTTCGGTGCACTCCACGGCCGCTGCATTTGGCCGCTCGTTCTGCTGAGCGAGTGCCACCGGCGAGTGCACCGTCATCGTTCGTTCGCGCGCCGCGTGGATGTCGTTCGTCGAACACACGTTCCACGCGGCGCGCCTCTCCTCTTCCCATCGCATTATCCTATTCTACTTTATGAAACTTCGCGCCTCTTTGGCCACCCTCATCTTTTTGAGCCTCGTGGTCGGTGACCAAATCATCAAATATCTCGTCAAAACCGGTATGAGTTTGGGCGAGCGCATTCACGTGACCGACTGGTTCTACCTCCTCTTCACGGAGAATCACGGCATGGCTTTCGGCATGGATTTTATCGGCACGGCCGTTTTGTCCGTCTTTCGCGTGGTGGCCATCGGTTTCTTCACCTTTGTGTTGGTCAAACAGATACGGCGCGGCGCACCGTTGGGCTTTGTGGCCTGCTTGTCGTTGATCATTGCCGGCGCCTTCGGCAATATCATCGACAACTTCTTCTACGGTTTGTGTTTCACGGAGAGCCTGCCCTACACCTTGGGCGCAGCGCCGGCGCATTGCGTACCGATGGGCGAGGGCTACGGCAGTTTCTTGCACGGCCGTGTGGTGGACATGTTCTACTTCCCGTTTTTCACTTGGCCCGACTGGGTGCCGGTGTTGGGCGGTGGCACGTTTTTCGGTGCGATCTTCAATTTGGCGGATTCCGCCATCTCGGTCGGCGCGGCAGCGATGCTCCTGTTCTATTATAAGTACCTCTCGGTGCTCATGGGCCATCACCGTTCTGCCGAAGTTTCGCCCGAGTCGCCCGCAACTGAAGAGGAGAAGCAAGCATGAAGAGGCTGAATCGATGTGTCTCGTTGGCGCTCTGTTGCGCGGGTTTCGGCCTGTTGACGGCCTGCGGTCCCGGCAAGGAGCAGAAAGACGTTATGCCCATCGAAAAGATGGCCGACGTGCTCTATGACTACCAGCTGGCGCAGACGCTGAGCGAGATGGTGGCCGACAGTCTGCCCAAAGCGCCGATCGAATACCGCCTCGCGGTGTTCCACAAGTACGGCATCAGTGCCCGCGAATTTGATCATTCGCTGGCTTACTACTCTCGTCACGCCGAAGAGATGAAGAAGGTGTATGCGCGCATCGACGCCAAATACGACCAAAGCGGTCGCAATGGTTTGGCGGAGGGCGACGGCACGGCACGAAGCAGCGACTCCTTGCTGCTTTGGCAGACCCGACAAACCGTGCTCACCGCTCAAGTGGCACCACAAGCCACCTTTCGCGTGAAACCCAAGCAGAAAGTACCGGTGCGTTCCACCCTTTCGCTCTTGTTCGCGGCCGATTGGCTGTATATGCAGGGCTTGAAACAAGCTGCTTCGGTGGTGCGTGTGCGCTATGCAAACGATTCAACCGAAACCTTCACCAACGGTATCTATTCCTACCAGCGCAATCAAGAGTTGCGCCTGCCGTTGGGCAGCAAATCCACCGTGCGTGAAGTGGAAGTCAAGCTGATGCAAAACGTGGGTTGGCAATCTTATCCGCAGGTGTTGACGCTTTCCGATTTGCGGTTGGTGGCCGTGCGTCCTGCTGCGTCCTCTCCCAAATAACATCCCCTTGGTCTCTCTCGAAAAATCCGAACTACTGCCCGAGGTCGACGAGACTTCTCGCCGCCGTTACGAGCGATTTTTGGCGCAACAGCCCTTTCCCACCACGTCCGACGAGTTGTGGGTGGCGGTTTTGCGCTATCATCCCCACGAAGGGGCAATGCGCTCTCGAGAAGTCTTGGTCTACGACCGCACCCACCGCTTGTTGCGCACGCAATCGCTCGCGGTCGAATCGCCTTATACCGTGTGGTACGCCGGCGAGGTGCACGAAAGTTGGCATCCTTTGCGCGCTGCTTTCTGACCGCCCGCGGCTTTTGCTGAAAAAGTCCACCGGTTTCTCCTAAAACTTGGCTGTTTTCTTCGGAAACACGGCTACTTTCTTTTGAAACTCCGCGGCTTTTTCGTGCAGTACCGGCGATTCCGCCTTAGGTTGCAGCAGATTTTATATTTCCTCGCGCCTTTCTTTTCAGCATCTCCGCGGCGATGTCTCTGTCTTTCCTTTGTTTCGCAAAATATCGGCGATATTCTATTCAATTCTCCTCGCGCCTTTTCCCCAACTGTTGAGCGGGAGGGGCGCGCCATTGTGGAGTGCCGTTCCTCGGTTTCTCTTGTTTTCATTCGATTTACTCATGTGGCTCATGCTTTTAGGCCTTGCGGTCTATTTCCCCCTCCTTATTTTTCTCTCGCGGTTGGCCGAACGCCGGCACGGACACACCGGTAATTCCGCCTTCTACCGTGCGGCGCGTTCCGCCCCGTGGCCGATGGTGGCCTTCGGCATGATCGCCGGCAGCATCTCGGGCGTTTCGTTGGTGAGTGTGCCCGCTTGGGCTTCGTCGACGGGCATGACCTACCTGCAAATGTGTGCCGGTTTCATCGTCGGCTACGTGGTGGTGGCGTTGGTGCTCCTGCCGGTCTATTACCGTTTGCGGCTGACGAGCATTTATGGTTATCTTTCGCAGCGCTTCGGCGCACGTACCCACCGCACCGGCGCTGTTTTCTTCCTACTCAGCAAATTAACCGGTGCCGCCGCCCGCCTTTATGTGGCCGGATTGGTGTTGCACACCTTCGTGGCGGCACCTTTCGGCATCCCCTTCCCCTTGACCGCCGCGCTCACCTTGTTGCTCATTTGGCTCTACACGCATCGCAGCGGACAGGCGGGACTCCTCTATACCGATGCCTTTCAAAGTCTGATGTTGCTCTTGGCACTCGGCGGAACGCTGTGGGCAGTGGCCGCGCGGATGGGACTCGACGTGCACGGCGTGTGGACGACGGTGCGCGAAAGCCCCATGAGCCGCCTGTTGGAGTGGGATGTGACGAGTCCGCAGGCCTTTTGGCGACAATTTCTCTCGGGCATTTTCATCGTCATTGTCATGACCGGATTGGATCAAGACATGATGCAGAAAAATCTCACCTGCCGCACGCTTCGCGACGCGCAGAAAGACATGTGCCTCTACGGCTTGGCCTTTCTACCCATCAATGCACTGTTGCTTGCTTTGGGCATTTTGCTCTACACCTTTTGCGAGGCGCAAGGCATCGCGCTGCCCGAAAAGGCCGACGCCCTGCTTCCGCAGTTGGTGAGCAGCGGAGCGCTCGGCCCTTGGGTGGTTATTCCCTTCTCGTTGGGCATTGTCGCCGCGGCTTTCAGTGCGGCCGACGGCGCACTCACGGCGCTCACCACGAGTTGTTGCATCGATTTGCTCCGCCGTGAGGACGATGTGCGCCTGCGCCGCAAGGTGCATGCACTCATGGTCTTCGCCTGCTTGGTGTGCGTGCTGATTTTCGCCGCCGTCGACAGTCCGAATGTGATCAACACCATCTACGTCATGGCTTCCTACACCTACGGGCCGCTGCTCGGGCTCTTTACCTTCGGTCTCTTCACGCATGTTCGGGTGAGAGATCGCTATGTACCGTTCGTCGTTGTGCTCGCGCCCGTGATATGTGGGGTGCTCGACCGCATGGCACCCGTGTGGTGGAACTACAAATTCGGCTACGAACTCCTCGTCTTTAACGGACTGCTCACCGCCGCCGGACTGTTTCTGCTCCGGACGAACGATAAAAGAGTGCAAAACTAAGGGTGTTTTTCGCCAAAAAACGACGGCTCTCGTTGGTCACTTGAGCGGTGCTTTCTAACTTTGCAGCACAGAAAAAGCCGTCCTGCGTCGTTTGCTCTTTTTGGGAGCGCATCGTTTCGCAAACCGCCGCCACAATCGTGGCCATGGTGAGGGCGACCCACGAAAACTAACCCCCTCCTTACTTGTTTATGGAAAAGAAAATTCGCGCCGCCATCGTCGGTTACGGAAACATTGGTAAATACGCCCTCGAATCCATCGAGACCTCTCCCGACATGGAGTGCGCCGGTGTGGTTCGTCGCAACGGTGCAGTCGATTGTCCGCCAGAGCTCGCCATCTATTCCGTGGTGAAGCACATCTCCGAACTCGAGAATGTAGACGTCGCTATTCTCGCCACGCCCACCCGCAGTGTAGAAACCTACGCAAAAGAGTGCCTTGCGCTCGGCATCAACACGGTCGATTCGTTCGACATCCACTCGGGCATTGTCGATTTGCGTCGCACGCTCGACGAAACCGCGAAGGCACATAACGCCGTGAGCGTGGTGGCCGCCGGTTGGGACCCCGGTTCCGACTCGGTGGTGCGCACCCTCATGGAGAGCCTTGCGCCGAAAGGCGTGACCTACACCAACTTCGGCCCTGGCCGTTCGATGGGACACTCTGTGGCCGTGCGCGCCATCGACGGAGTGCACGACGCACTTTCGGTGACCATCCCCCTCGGCACCGGCATTCACCGCCGCATGGTGTACGTTGAACTCGAACCCGGCGCAGATTTCGCCAAGGTGGCCGCCGCCATCAAGGCCGATCCGTATTTTGTCAACGACGAAACGCATGTTCAAGCCGTCGAATCGGTCGACGCCCTCAACGACGTGGGACACGGTGTGCACCTCACGCGCAAAGGTGTCTCGGGCCGCACGCACAATCAGCTCTTCTCGTTCGACATGAAGATCAACAATCCCGCGCTCACCGCACAAGTGCTCATCAACGTGGCGCGCGCTTCGATGCGCCAACGCCCCGGTGCCTACACGATGATCGAGATTCCCGTTGTTGACTACCTCCCCGGTGATCGTGAAGCCCACATCGCGCACCTCGTTTAATGGCGAGGCAGATCTAACAACATCTTATACAACGCCCCTCCGTCTAAATAAACGGAGGGGCGTTGTCGCGTTGAGGAGTAGGGCATTCCATGGCGAAGAAAAGCGCAAAACGGGATTATATATAAGGAGTGGGCGATCACCGGCATACCATTTTTTTACAATGGAAGTGCACAAATTGTCATCTTTACTTGAGTTAATAGTACAAGAAAACGCAAGAACCGAAATTTAATGCTAACTTTGTAGCATTCATTCGCCGACGGATTTCGCACCGCTGTGCAGTTCGTCGCGCAACAACCCTACAAGCTTTATTCGCCCATGAAATTTAGGCATCTTTCTCTGCTTGCCGCCTTTCTCTTGCTGCCCCTCGGCAAATTGAAAGCGCAGCAATCCTTTGTCAACCTGACGCCCCTGCCCAAGCAGATGAGCGTTCAGGCCGGCACCTTCGTCTTTCCCGCTTCGTTCACCGTAGGCGGCGACGGACTCGACAAAGCCGTGCGCGCCGAAGTGCGCAAGTTCGTCAGCAACTTCAACCGCGTCACCGGCAGCACCGCAACGGCCGCCGACCGTGCGGCAGGAACGGTCATTACGCTCCGCCAAATGAAGGACGCGACGAACACCTACGGCCAAGAAGGCTATCGCCTGACCGTCACTCCCGAAGGGGTGACGATCGATGCGGCCACCGCCACCGGATTCTTCTATGCTTTCGCGAGCATCAACAAGATGTTGCCCGCTTGTGTCGCCGCCGGTGTGCGCGATGCCGGTGTGACGCGTTTCGAACTCCCCTGTCTGACCGTCACCGACGGCCCCCGATTCCCCTATCGCGGCTTCATGCTCGACGTAGCGCGCCACTTCTTCACCGTCGATGAGATCAAACGCATGCTCGATCTCATGGCGGTGTACAAACTCAATAAGTTCCACTTCCACCTCACCGAAGACCAAGGTTGGCGTTGGGAGGTGAAGAAATATCCTCGCCTCACGAGCGTCGGTGCGGTGGCGTCCAACACTTATGTCACCTCCATGCAGCACGGTGCCTACTGGACGAATCGTCCCTACGGCCCCTACTACTACACGCGCGCTGAGTTGAAAGACATTGTGGCCTACGCCGCAGAGCGTCACATCGAGGTGATTCCCGAGATCGACATGCCCGGTCACTTCTCGGCTGCCATGGCCGCCTATCCGCAATTCTCCTGCAATCCGAGCGGCCCGCACCGTGTGGAGACGTGGGGTGGGGTGTTCACCGACGTGCTCAACGTGGCCGACCCGAAAGCCGTGCGCTTCGTGAAGGACATCCTCGACGAATTGATGGACATCTTCCCCTCGAAGAATATCCACATCGGCGGTGACGAGTGCCCCACCACGGCATGGGAGAACAACAAGCAGTGCCAAGAGATGTACAAGCGCTTGAACCTCACCTCTTATCGCCAACTGCAAACCCACTTCATCGACGAAATCAGCACCTATTTGCGTTCGAAAGGTCGCAAAATCTCCGTTTGGAACGAAACCGTGACTGAGAAAGGCGCCGATCTTCAACTGATGAAGAAAACCGGTGCCACAGTTTATTGCTGGGTGCCCGCACGTCGCGGTGCCGAGATCGCCAACGAACTCGGACTCCCCAGCATCTACACCGTCTACGGCCCCTACTACATCAACCGCGCCCCCTCGAAAGAAGGGTGGATGGCCACCTTGCCCGGCAACGGTTCCGATCATTTGAAAGCCACTTACGAAGATCAGCCCACCGACTTCAAGCACTCGATCGGTGTGCAGGGCACGTTCTGGACGGAACACGTGGCCACGGCCGACGTGATGGAGCACCTCGCCCTCCCGCGTCTCATCGCCATCGCCGAAGCCGGTTGGTCGCCGCAAGCCAAAAAGAACTTCAACAGCTTCGTGCGCCGCATACAGGCCGATACCGTGATGCTCAACTACAATAACTATGAGTATGATCGTGCCTTCCTCCGTCCCGAGAAGCCCACTTCGATGGTCTATCCCGAAGTGAGCACGGCCGACAACAGCACCTACTACCGCATTGTGACGCGCGCCGCCGACAACGATCGCAAAGGCCGCTGCATCACGCTGCTCACCGCCGACTCTCCGCTCGTTGCGCAATACAAAGCGAAGGGTGCCGCAGCCGATCGTCTGTGGACAGCGCCGCAAGCGGCCGAAGGCACAGCCGCTGCCGACGCGCAATTCTGGCGTCTTGAGCAAGACAGCAACCATCCCGGTCGTTTCGCTCTCGTATCGAAAGCCGCTCCCGAAGGCAGCGTCGCCACACAGCCCACGGCCACCTCAGTCGCCGGACGTTGGAACTACGATCGCACGGCCAAGCACTACGACTTCATACTCGGCGACAAAGGCTACGGCACCGCCGACGGCTATCGCTACTACACCATTCGCTCCACTGCCCACAACAACCTATGGTTCAATGCTTCGATGCCCGGACAAGGCCAAGCCGTGAACCTCTATTCCGATCCTGCCGGCGGCAACGGTGGCTTTTGGCTCTTTGTCGGAGGAAAGAAAGTGACCGACGTGGCGAAACCCACCGTGCAAGCCCCCGCTTCGCTCCCCAAGGCCGGACAAGTCTATCTGTTGCGCAACACCGTCGACGGATTCAAGGGCACGATGCTCGCCGACAAGACCGGTGCGGCCGAACTCACCCACACCGCGCAGCTCGACAACAGCAACAATGCGTGGGAACTCGTAGACGCTTCGCCCTTCAACACCGCTGGCGGTACCTTCACCTTCCGCTTGCGCAACGCCGCCACCGGTCGTTTCGTCGGCACGCCCGCCACGAAGAAAATCGAGCGCTATGCTTTCCCCGTGAGTGTGAACAAAAGCGGTGCCACCCTCACCGCCACCTACCATCCCGCCACGGCCGATTACAGCCTTTCGCTCTCCGGTAAAACGCTCTTCCCCATTGCTGCCGAGTCGCACGCCTATCCCGGTGTGATCAGTTCGGGCAGTAGCACCGGCGCCCCCGACGCGGTGCGCCCGCAAGGCACGGGTTGGCAGTTTGTGACCGCGCGCAGTCTCACGATCCAATGCGTAGACACCAAAGGCACCCCGATTTCTACCGTCGTGCGCTATGTGCCTGTCGACGAGCGCACGTTGGTTGCACCGCAACTGCCCGGCTATCGTTTGCAATCGGCGCTCCCCACGCTCGACGGCGGTGACACTCCGCTCACGCTGACCCTCACATACAAGAAAACCCACAACCGAGTTTTTCTGACGGCCATCGATGAACACGGCGCATTGCTGGCCACCGACACCCTTGCCGTGGCGGTGGGCGAAAGCCTCGTGCTGTACGCCCCCGCCGTCCCCTTCTACACCGTTCGCGACTTTCCCGCCGAAGGCATCACGCTGACGCCCGAAACCGATGTGCACCGCACGCTCGTTTATAGCGGCACTGCCCACGCCGGTGTGGCGGCCGCGGGCGAACCGCTCGCCGAGTTGACCGACGGCAATTATGTGTTGCTCTACGACACCTCGACTTCCGCCCCCGAGCGTGCCGGCTATCGCAACGTCTCGCCCGAAAACGGCCGTGTGTTGCAAGGCCAAATCGGTAGCGACGGCGTCGACCCGATGTACGTCTGGCAGTTGCGCCGCAACGGTGCGCGCTGGCAACTGTTCCATCCCGCCACGGGGAAATATCTCCCCGAACTGCCTCGTTCCGGCGAAGTCATCGTCGGCGACACTCCGGGCAATTTCTCGTTCACGCGCAATGCCGACCTTCGCAGTTGGCGTGTGCAGGGCACGAACGGCGAATACTGGGATGGCGTGGTGGGCGGCATGACAGGTTGGAACGTCTACGGTCACGCCTACGAGCTGCGTTCCTTCCGTCTCGCGCCCTATTTCCGCGTCACCGTTCGCCACCGCCTTTCTGCCGACGGCAGCACCTTGCTCCCCGACGAACAGTTTTTCGCCCCGGCCGGCAGCGCTTTGACCTTCGAAGCACCCGAACTGGCCAAGTATAAACTCCAATCGGTGGACGGTCTCCCCCTCGGTGCCGACGGCCTCTCCTCAGATCTGACGCTCACGTGCAATTATGTGACCGGTCTTTCCTCGGTGCGCGCCGAAGCACCCACCGCCGCAGCGCACTACGACCTTGCCGGTCGCCGCATTGCGCCCGATACGCCCGGCCTTCACGTGTTGAAAGGCAGTAAACTCATCGTTCGATAAACGCTACAAAATACATCGCGCCGCTTGCCCGAGAGTAAGCGGCGCGATTTTTTGTATAGCTGTGGTTTCTGCAGCGTGGAAAGGCTGCCAAAGCGGAAAGGACGTACATGCAAGAGCGCCGAAGCGCGAATTGTATGTGATTTTCGGCAAGTTACGGCGTGCAACTCGTGGGATATTCGTAAATTCGCACCAAATATCGAAATACAAAAAGTCTATGATGACAGCTAACGAAATACGCGAAGCCTTCAAACGCTTCTTTGAAGAGAACAATCACTTGGTTGTTCCCTCCGCCCCGATGGTGATCAAGGACGATCCCACGCTGATGTTCACCAACGCCGGTATGAATCAATTCAAGGACATCATTCTCGGCAACGTCGAACCCAAGAGCCGCCGCATGACCGACTCGCAGAAATGCCTGCGCGTGAGCGGTAAGCACAACGACCTCGAAGAGGTGGGACACGACACCTACCACCACACGATGTTCGAAATGTTGGGCAACTGGTCGTTCGGCGACTACTTCAAAGAAGGCGCCATCACCTTCGCCTACAAGTTTCTGGTCGAAGTGCTCAAAATCGATCCCAAAGACCTCTATGTGACCGTCTTCGAGGGCGACAAGAGCGCCGGTTTGGAGCGCGACGATGAGGCCGCTGCCATTTGGGAACGCTATTTCCCGAAGGACCACATCATCAACGGCAACAAGCACGACAACTTCTGGGAAATGGGCGACACCGGTCCCTGCGGCCCCTGCTCGGAAATCCACATCGACAACCGCACCGACGCCGAGAAAGCCGCCGTTTCGGGAGCCGAACTCGTCAACAAAGACAATCCCTTTGTGATCGAGATTTGGAACTTGGTGTTCATGCAATACAATCGCAAAGCCGACGGCTCGCTCGAGGGCCTGCCCCACAAGGTCATCGACACCGGCATGGGCTTCGAACGCCTGGTGCGCGTGATGCAGGGCAAGACCTCGAACTACGACACCGATGTGTTCCAACCCATCATTCGCAAAATCGCCGAATTTTCCGGCTACACCTACGGTAAGGAAGAAAACGTCGACGTGGCCATGCGCGTCATCGCCGACCACCTGCGCGCCATCGCCTTCTCCATCGCCGACGGTCAGCTGCCCTCCAACGCCAAGGCCGGTTACGTCATTCGCCGTATCCTCCGTCGCGCCGTGCGTTACGCCTACACCTTCCTCGGTCGCCGCGATCCCTTCCTCTGCCTCCTCGTGCCCACACTCGTGCAAGAGATGGGCGGTGCCTATCCCGAACTCCCCGCGCAGCAGGAACTCATCACCAAGGTGATTCGCGAAGAAGAAGAATCCTTCCTCCGCACCCTCGCCACCGGCATCCACTTGCTCGAAGGCGTGATCGCCGAGACCAAGCAGGGCGGTAAGACCGTGGTGGACGGCGCCAAAGCCTTCACCCTCTTCGACACCTACGGTTTCCCCCTCGACCTCACGCAGTTGATCTGCTCGGAAGCCGGTTTGACGGTGGACGAAGCGGCCTTCAACGCCGAGATGGAGCAGCAGAAGCAGCGCGCCCGCAATGCCGCCGCCGTCGAAGCCTCCGACTGGGTGACGGTGCACGAAGGCGAAACGAAGTTCGTGGGATGGGACTTCACCGAATACGGTTGCCGCATCCTCAAGTACCGCCAAGTTACGCAGAAGAAGCAAACCTACTTCGAACTCGTGCTCGACACCACGCCCTTCTATGCCGAAATGGGTGGTCAGGTGGGCGACACCGGTGTGCTCATCAATGAGCAGGAAACGGTGGAAATCTTCGACACGAAGCGCGAAAACAACCTCCCCATTCACCTCACCCGCAAACTGCCCACCGACGTTTCGGCCGAATTCATGGCCTGCGTCGATATCGATCGCCGTCGTGCGGCCGAAGCCAACCACACCGCCACCCACTTGGTGGACCAAGCCCTGCGCGAAGTCCTCGGCGAGCACGTGGAACAAAAGGGTTCGCTCGTCACGCCCGAGGGACTGCGTTTCGACTTCGCCCACTTCCAAAAGGTCACGCCCGAGGAACTGCGCCAAGTGGAGCGCCTTGTCAACGCCCGCATCCGCGAGAATCTCCCGTTGCAAGATCACCGCGACCTCGATATCGAGGAAGCGAAGAAGATGGGCGCCATCGCCCTCTTCGGCGAGAAGTATGGCGACAAGGTGCGCGTCGTGCAATTCGGCGACAGCATTGAGTTCTGCGGCGGCACGCACGCCGCGAGCACAGGTTGCCTCGGCTTGTTCCGCATCGTGAGCGAGAGCAGCGTGGCGGCCGGCATTCGCCGCATCGAAGCCCTCACCGGCGAAGCCGCCGAAGAGAGCGTCTACGTGATGCGCGACGTGCTGCAAGGCATTTCGTCGTTCTTCAACAACGCCAAGGACGTGCGCGCAGCCGTCGAAAAGGCCATTGCCGACAACGCCGAACTCCGCAAACAAGTGGAAGAGGCAGTGCACGAACGCGTGATGCAACTCAAATCGCGCCTCATCGAGAAAGCGCAGGAAGTCGACGGCGTGAAGATCGTCTCGGGTGTCCTCCCGATGGAGGTCGACGCCGCGGCGGTGAAGGACTTGGCCTTCCAAGTGGCCGGTCAGTTGCAAGAGCGCACCCTCGTGGTGCTCGGCTCGAAGCACGACGACAAACCGCTCCTCACCGTGATGCTCAGCAAAGACCTCGTCGGCGGCGAACGCCAACTCCATGCCGGCAACCTCGTGAAGGCAGCTGCGCAGCTCATCAAGGGCGGTGGCGGCGGCGCACCCCACTTCGCCACGGCAGGTGGTAAGGACGTGGCCGGCCTCGATGCCGCTGTGGCGCGTGTGCTCGAACTCGCCGGTTTCTGATCGCGCCCTGTTCAACATTAGGATATGATACTACTCCCCACGAATCGCGTCTTTCGTAGGCTCGTGGGGAGCTTTGTATTAGGTCGCTCCACGAACGATGCAGACTCGCGCCGATAGTTTCGAAATACAGCACAAAAAACGCTCCATACGCACGAGGATTCGCTGCATGGGTGGTAGGACAAGAAACGAATGGGAGACGCAAAAATCACGTTGCTGCAAGAAGGCGAACGCCCCTTTTCTTATGGAACAAAAGCCAGTTCCTTGCCCCTCCTTCTTTCTGCACAAACCAAAAGGGTAGCGTCGCTGTCGTGCAAATGCCACCCCCATATTGAGGGACAGCGCCTTTTGGGAGGTTCTGATAGGTGTAGGGATAAGACGAAGTCGCGAAGGTTCAGTAAGTCAAAGAGCGTTTGCGCCGGATGGTCGGGAAATGTTCCTCGATTTTGCGCTATATGGACGCCGCAATGCGGCGGGATGAAAGGAAAGTTGTGTTTTATCAAGCGCAAAAGTAAGGATTTATTTTCGAATAGTCGAAGGTTTTGTGAGAAAAATGTTTCGATTTTCGAGAATGGGAAGAGATGGAATAAAAACTTGTGGACTTTCTTACGAAACGCCCCTCCTTTTCTCTTCTTCCTCCCCGCTTTTTTTGAAAAGACGCCCGTTCCTTCGCCCACCATGTCGCCCCCTGCTTCCTCATCCGCACCTCCGTACGCGCGAACGGACACGCCCCTGCGCATCGCGCACTCAGCGAGTTCGCAA
>CAUQEF010000031.1:0-16929 GCA_963517315.1 uncultured Prevotellaceae bacterium | reverse complement strand
GTTTGCCTTCTTTGGACTTGTCGCACTTCAACACGCAAAACGTCACCGACATGAGAGAGATGTTCATGTGGTGCTCGAGTTTGACTTCTCTTGACTTGTCGCACTTCAACACGCAAAACGTCACCTCCATGTTTGGGATGTTCGATGGTTGCTCTGGTTTGTCTTCTTTGGACTTGTCGCGCTTCAACACGCAAAACGTCACCAACATGGGTAATATGTTCTCCGATTGCTCTGGCTTGACTTCTTTAGACTTGTCGCACTTCAACACGCAAAACGTCACCGACATGGGTGGGATGTTCGTAGGTTGCTCCGGTTTGCCTTCTTTGGACTTGTCGCACTTCAACACGCAAAACGTCACCGGCATGTCTGTGATGTTCTCCGGTTGCTCTGGTTTGACTTCTCTTGACTTGTCGCACTTCAACACGCAAAACGTCACCGACATGAGACGGATGTTCTACAAATGCTCTGGTTTGACTTCTCTTGACTTGTCGCACTTCGACACCCAAAACGTCACCGACATGGATAATATGTTCTACGATTGCTCTGGCTTGACTTCTTTGGACTTGTCGCACTTCAACACGCAAAACGTCACCGACATGGGTGGGATGTTCGAAGGTTGCTCTGGTTTGGCTTCTTTGGACTTGTCGCACTTCAACACGCAAAATGTCACTGACATGATTGAGATGTTCAAAGGGTGCTCGGCGCTGACGACCATCAATAGCAATACGGCTTGGCAATGTCCCGAATCGTACAGCATGTTTGCCGATTGCTGGCAGTTGACGGGTGCGGTGACCTACGACGAAAACAATACCGATGTAACAATGGCCAATCCGGAAACGGGCTATTTCACGGCTAAGTCCACCGCAGTAGAAAGCGTGCGCTTCGGTGCAGACAGTGCGCAGCACATCTATACGCTGCAAGGCAAGCGCGTGCGTGGGGAGTGGAAACATTTGCCGGCCGGAGTGTATGTGGTGAACGGAAAGAAGACGGTCAAACCATGATAGCACTTCAAAGATTTCCTTTCTTCTTGCGCTGTTCATCGGTGCGCAGGGAAAGCGCCACGCTACAAACCTGTAGCGTGGCGCTCTTTGTTGAGTGGAAGAAGGGACGGGAGATTGGGACGATGCGTTGGTGCGTGCCTTGCACGGCCATCCGTTGGGGAGCAGAAATGCGGTCGTCGAAAAAGTTGTGGCGCTCGTTAGGGTAGCGCGTGCAAATGCCGAGGAGCGCGGTGAGCGAGTTGGTGCACCAGGCTGTGGAACCGGGACGAAATGGCGCTTGGTGGATGCGCACCCATGTGCAATCAGGCCGCGAGGCGATGTCCTAACCAAAGGAGGACGAAGCCGACGATGAGGCTCGAGCAGAGGTAGGCGATGGCGGTGAAGGTGAGTTGCTGTTGCCAAAGGGCGCGACCGTCGGCCACGAAGGTGGAAAAGGTGGTGAAACCGCCGCAAAGTCCGACGGTGAGGAAGAGGCGGAGTGTGTCGGGCGCCGCAGTGCGCGAGAGCCAACCGCTCAGTAAGCCGATGAGCAGACAGCCGAGGGCGTTGGCGGAGAAGGTGCTCCACGGAAAACGCCCGTCGGCGGCGCCGGGCAGGAGGAACGTGAGGAGATAGCGGAGGATGCCGCCAACGAAACAGCCGCAACCGACGGCCAAGAGGGAACGAAGCATATAAAAGAGGAGGGAAGGGGCGTGAAAAAGAGCTTGATTTGGATGATTGAAGAACGGCGTGTCGACTTGAGTGGTGAGGCAGGTGCACTCCGACTGAGAATCGACCTACTTCGCGGTGAGGGCGTTGCAATCGGCATGGCGGGGGCGACAAAAGAAACGGGCGGAGGCCTTCGCGTGGAGAGGTCTCCGCCTCGTCGGGTCAGGCGTAGATGAGAAAAATGGCGGGAATCTTACCCAAATCGGGCAAGCCCGTTTGTTTCCACGTTTTGACGCTGCGTGTGCAGATCCACTCGCGGTCGGTGGTGATGCCGGCGGCCACACAGAGTCGCGTTTTGGGCGAACAGGCCGAAAGGATGTCGGCAAAGAGTTTGGCGTTGCGGTAGGGCGTCTCGATGAAGAGTTGCGTTTGGTGTTCGTCGCGCGAACGGGCTTCCAACTGCTTGAGGCGCTTGGTGCGCGCGCTGCCGTCGATGGGAAGGTAGCCGTGGAAGGCAAAGCTCTGGCCGTTGAAGCCCGACGCCATCACAGCGAGGAGAATGCTCGAGGGGCCGACCAGCGGCACGACGCGCAAGCCTTCTTGCTGGGCGATGGCGACCAAGTCGGCACCGGGATCGGCCACCGCGGGGCAGCCGGCTTCGCTGATGACACCCACGTCTTCGCCCTTGCGCAGGGGAGCGAGAAAGGAGGAGAAGCGCGCGGGATCGGCGTGCTTGCCCATTTCGTAGAAGGTGAGCGCGTCGATGTCGATGTTGCGGTCTACGGCTTTGAGGAAGCGTCGCGCCGTGCGGATTTCTTCGACGACGAAGTGGCGAATGGAGCGCACGATGTCGGCATTGGCGGCCGGGAGTACGCGGTCGTGGGAAGTGTCGCCGAGGGTGACGGGAATGAGGTAGAGAGCGGCCATGGCGTTAGGACATGAATTGGGCGAAGGTTTTCTTCCCTTGCACGTAGAAGGCGTAGATGAGGCTGCGCTGGGTGCGTTCGGGGATGTCGAAAAGGGTGGTGGCTTCGAGGTTCTTTCGGCGTGCGGAGTCGAAGAGAGGTTGCCACTTGTGGAAATCGCGTCGAGCTCGGCGCACGGCTTTGGCGTTGGCGAAGTCGCCGGAGATGAGATATTTGAACCACGCGAGGCCGTCGAGCCATTTGCGAATGCGGAGGACGTGACGCAACTCGTCGGTGGGGAGATTCTTGTAGAGCATGGTGAGACTGTTGCGGAAATTGAGATAGGTTTTCCGCGGATGCTCAGCGGGGAGTGTGCCGCCGCCGACGTGGTAGACGACCGACTGGGGGATGCACACAATTTTTCGCGCTCGCGCTCGGAGTCGCCAACAGAAATCGATCTCTTCGAAGTGGGCGAAGAAGTGCGGGTCGAAGCCTCCGACGGCGTTCCAGTCGGCGGGGCGAACGAGCAGTGCGGCGCCGGTAGCCCAGAAGAGGGAACGCACGGTGTCGTACTGCCCGTTGTCTTTCTCGAGGACGTTGATTATGCGGCCGCGGCAGAAGGGATAGCCGTAGCGGTCGAGGAATCCGCCTGCGGCACCGGCGTGTTCGAAACTATCGTGCGCCCATTCGGCGTGGATCTTGGGTTGTGCGGCCGCCACTTCGGGATGCGCGTCCATGTAGGTGCGCAGTGGGGTGAGCCAGCCCGGTGAGGTGCGCACATCGCTGTTGAGGAGGAGATAATAGTCGTAGCGTCCGGGCGTTTCGGCTTCGATGCGGCGGAAGGCGGCATTGTAGCCTTCGGCAAAACCGTGGTTTTGGTCGAGGCAGACGAGGCGGACATTGGGATGCTCGGTGCGCAGGTAGTCGAGCGAGGCATCGGTCGATCCGTTGTCGGCGACGATGACTTCGCCTTCGTCGGCGCAGTCGCTCACGACACCCGGCAGATAGCGGCGGAGCATGTCAACGCCGTTCCAGTTGAGAATCACAACAGCTATCATGGATGGAAATCATTTAGAGGTCAAATAACGTGCGGATGGTTACACGACGGGCGTGGCGATGAGGGCGTCGCCGCTTTCGTTGAAGTCGCCGAGCATGGCTTGTCCGAGTGAGTCGGGGGAGATGTCGAAGCCGGGAGCAACTTCAACGCGAATATAATTGTCGGTCCAACCCATCATGGGGCGGCCTTCGCGCAGATGTTCCCACAGCACGGTGCGGGTTTCGCCGATGAAACGGCGATAGTGGGCGATGCGCTTTTCTTCCGAGAGAGCAAGGAGCCGACGGCTGCGCTCGCGCTTGGTGGGGGCGTCGACCACGTGCGGAATCTCGAGCGCTGCAGTGCCGGGACGCTCGGAGTAACTGAAGACGTGCAACTGGGAGATGGGGAGCGAGGCGATGAAGTTATAGGCTTCTTCAAAGCATTCGTCGGTTTCGCCGCGTGTGCCGACAATCACGTCCACGCCGATGAAGGCATCGGGCATGATGCGGCGAATGAGTTCCACCTTATTGCGAAAAAGCGTCGTGTCGTAGCGGCGCTTCATGAGCGAAAGCACGGTGTCACTTCCGCTTTGAAGGGGAATGTGGAAGTGGGGCATGAAGGCGCGGCTGTGGGCGCAGAAGTCCACGATCTCGTCGGTGAGCAGATTCGGCTCGATGCTCGAGATGCGGTAGCGCTTGATGCCTTCGACGCGGTCGAGTGCATGGACGAGTTGTGAAAAATTCTCGCCGGTGGAGCGGCCGAAATCGCCGATGTTCACGCCGGTGAGCACGATTTCAAGTCCGCCGTCGGCCGCGGCTTGTTCGGCCTGCGCCACCACTTCGGCAATGGTGGCGTTGCGCGAACGACCACGCGCAGCGGGAATGGTGCAGTAGGTGCAATAATAGTTGCAGCCGTCCTGTACCTTGAGGAAGTAGCGGGTGCGATCACCGCGTGAGCAGGAGGGTACGAAGGTCTTGATGTCACGGAGCGGAGTGGTGTAGCAGATGCCGCCGTGCGACTGACTGTCGGCACGCACGCCGAGTTGTTTGGCTTCGTAGTGCTCTTCGATCAGTTCGATGAGGCGTCCTTTCTGTTCCTGCCCGACAACGAGATCCACGCCCTCGATCTGTGCGATGTGCTCGCCCGAGAGTTGCGCGTAGCAGCCCATCACGGCGATGAACGCATCGGGGTGTTCGCGGTGCAGGCTGCGGATGGCATGACGACACTTGGCGTCGGCTTCGCCGGTGACGCTGCAGGTGTTGACGATACAGATATCGGCAGCTTCGTTGTCGGCCGGTGTGCAACCTTTCGCGCTGAGGCGATCGCGCAGAGTAGAGGTTTCGGCATAGTTGAGTTTGCACCCCAACGTGACGAAGGTGGCCTTCTTCTTATATATAGGAGATGAGTTCTTGTCCATAAGTGGATGCAAAATTACGCGATATGGTGTGAAAGACCAAATTTGTGCTTGCTTTGCGCAGAGGTGATGAGGTGTTTTAAGATAAGTGCCCTATTTTGTTAGGTGTACCTTCCAATAATTCGTGTGTTGGTCACTTTTCTTGCGTTTACTCTCTGTTTTCTTGAAAAAAAATGACGTTTCTCTTGCACGTATTGGAAAAGTCCGTACCTTTGCATCGTTTTAATACAGCAATCAAATAGTTTTACTCTAAACTCACACGACAATGAAGAAATTGGTTTTCATGTTCGTAGCTCTCGCAGCTATCTCTTTCGCTTCTTGCGGTAACAAGGCTCAAACTACCACTACTAACGACAGCGACACCGTGTCTATGGACTCTGCACAGCATGACAGCACGATGACTGACAGCGCCGCTACTGACAGCACTAAGGCTGACTCTGTAAAGGCCTAAGCTTCGAGCTACGTTCGTCGCCGACGCATGGCGACAATGCCCATTAATTGGGCACTTGAGAGAATTGAAACCGGTAGGAACATTTGTTCCTCCGGTTTTTTGTGTTTTGACGGTAGAGCATCGAGCATGATCTCTCGCAAGGCTGCACCTCTTCTCACATCATTGTGGTGTGAAGGGAGGTGCATTTGTGTGCTCGTCTAATTGTGGCAATGATTGCTGTGCCGAAAGCCGAATTAGAAGGACACATACGGCGAAAGTCGCGACCAATCGTGCTCCGTGAACAAGGGGCAGCCGCGAAGATCGTCCCAACCGCGCAGAGGGCCGGTTTTGTTGCGCCGATTGACGATAAACTTCACCTGTTCGTAATTAAGGTAAGGGTGGTGCACCAATTGTTTGAACGACGCGCGATTGAGATTGATGCGGCGCGGAGCAAATTGAGGTGCGATTCGCACCCAGTTGGCCACATCATAAGGCAGTCCGTTGATTTCTCCCAATTGTCGCGCGTGGATGAATCCGCCGAGTCGTTCTCGATAACCGATGATGGCGCGGGCGTAGGCGACACCCACCCCGGGAATGCGCCGGAAATCAGTCGTGTCGGCCGTATTCGCATCGAGCTGCATGCCCGGTGTGAGCTTTTGCGGCTGCGAACGTCGCAGGCTGTCGTAGCGCGCCTCGCGTTCAGCGCGTCGTGCTGCCCGTTCGGCCTTTTCCGCATCCCAACGTGCGCGATTAGCTTGGTATTCTTCCTCTCGCTGTTCGCGCGCCCGTTGCCGCTCTGCTTTTTCCCGTTGCCATTTGTCCCACTGCGCTTGTCGCGCTTGGACATAGCGCAGCGAATCAGCTCGCCGTCGCTGTTCGAAGTCGCGCACTTCGTGCAAGGCTGCGGCGTCATTTTGGGCAGTGGAGACCGAAGGGTGAGAGGAATCGGAAAGCAGAGGGAGCAATAGGACTTTGACGGCGGCAAAGAGCAGGAGCAAGACGAGAAGCACCAGCAGACCGATGCGAGTTTCGCGCGAGAGGGAGGAAAAAGGAAATTTCATGGTGCAGCACTTTGAGTGAGTTGAGCAGCAAACGCATGGGAAATGGGGCCGCTTGCGACAAAGTTAGCAAAATCGCCCTACAATGTGCAAAAACAAGGGGGCTTTCTTTGAAAAACGCCCTGTTTTCCGAAGAAAACAGCCTGAAATTGCGAGAAAAGAATTAACTTCGTGCTCGATTTAAGGGGGTGCCTTACTCTTAGGCTGAGAATAAACCCCAAAAAACTGATCCGGGTAATGCCGGCGTAGTTATCTAAATTAAATTACATGAACAAACTTATGATTGGGGCAGCCCTTTGGTGCGCTGTCCTCAGTGTGTCAGCGCAGCGAGCCGACAGTGTCCGTGTGTCTCGTCTCGACGAAGCGCGCGTGGTGACCAACCGTGCTACGAAGACCACACCGTTGGCTTTTTCCAATTTGGACAAAAAAGCGATCGAGCGGGTGAATTTCGGACAAGATATTCCGTTCCTGCTCTCGACGCTGCCCAGCGTGGTGACCACCTCCGACGCCGGTAACGGCATCGGCTACACGAGCATTCGCGTCCGCGGCACTGTGGGCGAACGCATCAACGTGACCAACAACGGCATCCCCCTCAACGACCCCGAAGCCCACACCTTCTACTGGGTAGACACCCCAGACCTTGTTTCCTCCGTCAACGACATTCAACTCCAGCGCGGTGTCGGCACCTCCACCAACGGTGCAGCCGCCTTCGGAGCCAGCATCAACATGACCACCGACCGCGTCGGCGCACTCCCTTATGCGTCGGTCAATTCGTCGTTCGGCTCTTTTGCCACCACGAAGAACACGGTGAAAGTCGGCACCGGCCTCCTCGGCAATCACTGGGCGTTTGACACGCGTTTGTCTTACCTCGCCTCCGACGGTTATCGCGATCGGGCTTCGGCACGCTTGGGATCGTATTTCTTCCAAGGCGCTTATCTCAACGAGGGTACCACGCTGAAGTTTGTCCTCTTCGGCGGTCGCGAAAAGACCTACCACGCTTGGGACGGTATCAGCCGTGAGAAACTCACCACCCATCGCACCTACAATCCGAATGGTGCCATCGGCGAGACGGGGCAATTCTACAAAAATCAGATCGACTTCTACTTCCAGCAACACGCCCAAGTCTTGCTCACACAGCAGTTGACCGACCACCTCAACCTCTCCGCTG
Source organism: uncultured Prevotellaceae bacterium (assembly GCA_963517315.1). Lineage (GTDB taxonomy): Bacteria > Bacteroidota > Bacteroidia > Bacteroidales > Bacteroidaceae > Alloprevotella. The sequence continues at coordinate 9,269 of CAUQEF010000031.1, read as the reverse complement.
CCCTCCACTACACCTACGGCAACGGCTACTACGAGGAGTATAAGAACGACAAGAAGCTCAAATCGTATGGTTTGAAGCCCTTTATGTTCGACGGCAAGGAAGTGAAGAAAACCGACATCATTCGTCGCAAAGAGCTTGAAGGCAACTTCGGTGGCGCCATCGTTTCGCTCAACTACCGCAACGGCGCACTCGATCTCACCGGTGGGGTGGGCGCAAATTATTTCGAGAACGACCACTTCGGCCAAGTGCTGTGGGTGAAGAATTATGTCGGTAATTTGACCCCCAACCAAAAATATTACGACAACACGGGCAAGAAATCCGACGGAAATGCCTATCTTCGTGCGAACTACGCGCTGTTGCCCTCCCTCAATCTGTTCGGCGATGTGCAGTATTGTCACATCGGTTACAGCATTAAGGGCACTTCGGACAAGAAGGCCAACCACGACACGGATGTGAAGTTCAACTTCTTCAATCCGAAGTTCGGTGCCACGTGGATGATCGCCCCCGATCAGCAGGCCTATGCTTCGGTGAGCGTTGCGCATCGCGAACCGACGCGCAACAACTACGAAGAGTCCTTCTCTGCGCATGCACCGCGTGCCGAACGACTTGTCGACTACGAAGCCGGCTATCGCTACAACGGCTCGAAGTTCGAGGTATCGGCCGGACTCTATTGGATGCAGTACAAAGATCAGTTTGTGCTCAACGGCAATATCAACGAAATCGGAGAAGCCATTTCCGAGAACGTCGCCGACAGCCACCGCGCCGGTATCGAATTGGCCGGTGCGTGGAAACCCTGCTCGATGTTCCGCTGGGATGCCAACGTGACCTTCAGCCAAAACCAGATCAAAGATTACGTGGCCTACTTGCCCAATGCCGACTGGAGCAAAGGTATTGCCCAGCCTGTTCGCAAGAACACCACGATTTCCTTCTCTCCGTCGGTTGTGGCCAACAACCGCTTTATGGTCGACTATCGTGGCTTCACCGCCTCGCTGACCTCGCAGTATGTCGGCCGTCAATACCTCGACAATATGGAGGTGCGCGAGAATTCGCTCGATGCCTATTTCGTTTCGCACCTTTCGGCAGCCTACACTTTCCGCCTGCCTTCGGTGAAAGAGGTCACGATCGGTGCGACAGTCTACAATCTCTTCAATGCGAAGTACGAAACGAACGGTTACTCACAATCGTCCGTTGACGGCACGGGGGCAGTACTCCACGACCCGCGTTTCTATCCCATGGCCGGTACGAATTTCCTCGTAAATGTAGGATTGAAATTCTAAAAGTAGCGTCTTAGCACGCATTGTTTTTTCTCGTCTTCGGACGAACCACAGCAGCGGCGCCATCACATGTTTCGACCCGTCCGAAGCATGGGTGGCGTTCTGCCGTAGGTTATTGTTTAACTGTAGTTGCGGCGTGCACCGTTGTGCACCGTCGTGCGTAAAAAAATCAAATCATGGATTCATTTATTTCGTTTTTCGCCTTTTTCGACAACAGCAGTCTGGTAAACGGCATTCTCACCTTCCTCGGCACGCTCTTGGGCTTACCGTACATCTACCTGCAGTACAAAGCCAGTCCCAAGTTTTGGCCGGTTTCGGCCGTCAATGCCCTGCCTTTCATCTACGTCAATTTGGTGAAGAGCAACTTTGCCACCGCCGCTCTCTTTGCTTACTACTTTTTTGTGGCCGTGCAGGTGATGTTCTTCACTCGCGACAAAGACAGCGACTCGAATGCCGACGCCTTTGTGGTGCATAACATCCCCGGCAAGCTCTATCCGCGCTTGCTCTTGGCATTTTTGTTGATCTTTGGCGGAATCTATGGATTTGTAGTTTACGCGCCGACCATCTTCGCACAGCTGATCCCCTCTCTCAACGTCCCCACGCCGCAGACGCCCTTTGCCGACGCCTTTGCCACGGGACTGAGCTTTGTGAGCATGTGGCTGCTTTCCAAAAAATACATCCAGCAGTGGCTCTCATGGGTCGTGGTCAATTCGGTCTACGTCTACATGTACGTTTCTCAAGCCAATTACCCGTGGGCGGTCTTGTTCTTCATTTACGGTTCGGTGGCCGTGTTCGGCTATTTCAATTGGCGCGCCCTCTATCGTCGCCAACATTCAACCGCTGTTGAGGCATGAGTACGACGGTGATTCTCGCGGCGGGCTTGTTTCCGACCACACCGCGCGCGTTGGCCTTTTTGCATAACGCTGATTATATCGCATGTTGCGACGGGGCGGCCAATGCCTGTGTGGATGCCGGTTTTGAGCCGGACGTCATCGTCGGCGATGGCGATTCGGTGCGCGAAGATGTGCGCGCGCGCTACGCCGATCGCATTGTGCGCATCGCAGAGCAGGAGACCAACGACCTCACGAAGACCTTCCACCACGTGTTGAAGCAAGGTCGCCGCGACCGCTTCGTGATACTCGGTGCGACCGGCAAGCGAGAAGACCATGCGCTGGCTAACTTGGCGCTCTTGCTGGATTATGCCCAAGAGCACCCCGACGTGTTGATGATTAGTGATTTCGGCACGTTCTATCCGGCTCGCGATCTGTTTCGCGCATCAGTCCCTCAAGGGAGCGAAGTTTCGATCTTCAATTTCGGAGCCACGGCCTTTTCGGCTACCGGATTGCAGTATCCACTCTATGATTTCACACGGCTGTGGCAAGGCACGCTCAATGTGGCGCTTCGCCCCGAGATTGAAATTCGTGCCGACGGTGCTTTTCTCGTCTATGTCGCCGAGCCCGACCGCTGAGGCCGCACAAGCGCGTTGCTTGGCCGTTTTTCGCTCGACCGATGGCGCTTTCTACCTACCGATGATGCCCATCGGCGCCAGCGCAGTGAGGTTCTGCGACGACTGACCGCCTTTCGTTGCGAAATGGACAGAAAACGTAGCCGCGATTGCCCCCGATCGATCCATCGAAGTCGATTTTGTTCCGAATAAACACTGCTCCTTAAGCAGATGAGGCAAGTTTTAATCAGTCCCGATGCTTCCCCGGTGGAGCATCGGGATTTTTGCAATAAGTCAAAGAGCACTTGCGTTGATATTCAGGAGAAGATCTCCCAAAGATTGCTGCTATATGGACGCCGCATTGCGGCGGGAAAAGGGATGGTTGTGTTTTATCAGCAGCAAAGATAAATCTTTTGTTTCGAAATAGAGCCGTTTTTTCGAAGAAAATGTTTCGGATTTTCTGTTCGTAGGAACACACTGAAAAAAACTTGTGGACTTTTCTTCGAAACCTCTCCGTTTTCTTGCATTCTCCCTCTCTTTTTTGGGGAAAGGGGAGCGTTTCTTCCTCTGCTACGCCCAGCACAGTTCTTTCCCGCCCATCGCCACGCGCTTTCGCGGACACGCGCCTGCGCATCACGCACTCAGCGAGTTCCAAATCTTTGCCTTCACCCTTCACCTTCACCCCTAACTCGCTGTCTTCTTGCGGTTTAAGGGTGAAGATAACGGCCAATTTAACACTTCACCGGTGAAGGAAAATTACTCCTTGCCTTCACACTCAACGGTCTGTCCATCAGTTTTTTATACCTCTTGGGTGAAGAGGTGAAGGCAAAAAACGAAAAACGGCGGACGCGCGCGCTACGCGTGCGCGTTGGGGCTTTCCACCGGACGAAAAGAGATGCCGGACACACGGCGGTGAATACGATGGCTGCGCCGACCGATTTTCGGGGAAATGAGTGATTGGGTTGCACAAAAAGGGTTCTACATTTGGAGTGATGCGGTTCAGAAAAGATGAAAACCGCTGAACCAATTGTACATTTGAATGCTCACTAACAACTGTACTTATTTCGGAGAAAATCAGAGTAAGATGATGCAAGGAAAATATAATAGTACTCCTTATAGGGTATAATTTCGTGTTTTATAGAAATAATATCCCCGATAAGGTGTATAATTGAGTTTAGTTTCTTATATTTGCCACCGATAAGGTATAGCAGAACGTTCGAGAATTGGGTCGTGCTTGTGATATATCCTGAATTTGTACCGGAACACGGCATTTAGAATACATCTTCAGCGTGCGTGACTTCAAGTAATAGATACAAGTATAAGATGGTAGTGAGGACAATCATAGCGCAGTATGTCAAGGAGATGCGCAAGAAATATAAACTGACACAAGTAGACCTCTCCGAGAAAGCCGGAGTGGGGTTGCGCTTCGTGCGTGAATTGGAACAGGGCAAGACCACGCTTCGCCTCGACAAGGTCAATAAGGTGTTCGAACTCTTCGGCTCGGAGTGTGGGCCTGTGCCGATGAAACGAGAAGGAGATGACGTATGAAACAGGCAATTGTTTATTGGAAGAGGCTAAAGGCTGGGATCCTCACAGAAAGTGACGAGGGCTATTGCTTTGCTTACGACAAGGACTATCTGACTATGCCCGAAGCTCAAGGCATAAGCCTAACAATGCCTTTGCGAGAAGAACCTTTCCAAAGTAATATGCTTCATCCATTCTTTGACGGACTTATACCTGAGGGATGGCTGTTAGATATTGCTCAGAAGAATTGGAAGATCGCCGGAAAGGATCGAATGGCTTTGCTTCTGGCTTGTTGCAGCGACTGCATTGGAGCGGTAAGTATCGAACCCCTAAATACGACCGAAGATGACAAATAGATGCCTATTCTGCTACGAACCTTTGGTTGATGGGGGAGGAGATTACCATGCCAAGTGTTGTCGCAAATTGTTCGGGACGCCCCAAACTCCGATATTGCCTTATACGAGTAGTGAAGTACGAGTGTTGGCTGACGAGGTGGTTCGTTCGCAGACCACAGTAACAGGTGTACAGCCTAAGCTCTCTCTCGATTTTGACCAATTGAGTCATTCCCCCAAACGGTTCACGATTGTTGGCTTGTGGGGACGGTTTATTCTCAAACCTCAAACAGAGCATTATTCACATCTCCCTGAATTGGAAGATGTGTCGATGCACCTTGCAGAGATTGCCAAGATTGAAACGGTTCCTCATGGATTGATGCGATTCAACGATGGCGAACTATGCTATATCACTCGACGCATAGACCGAACAGAGCAGGGAGAGAAGCTCGCAATGGAAGATATGTGTCAGTTGTCAGAGCGTTTGACGGAGTATAAATACAAGGGTTCTCATGAGCAGGTAGCTAAGTTGATTTCCAAATATAGTTCTGTGCCGAAACTAGATCTTGTCAAGTATTGGGAGCAAGTAGTCTTTTCGTGGCTGATAGGTAATGCCGATATGCATCTTAAGAATTATTCGCTCTATGCTCCGGAGGTCTGCGAATATCAACTCACTCCGGCCTACGACCTCCTATCTACGGCACTCGTTATTCCTGAGGATACGGAAGAACTTGCACTGACGCTCTGTGGCAAAAAACGCAAACTCTCCCGCGGGCACTTTCTCGAAGCGATGGCTGCCTCAGGACTGGATGAGAAAGTGTGCGATAACATATTCGCTCGCTTTGAGCGCATCCTCCCCGAATGGGAAGACTTCATCTGCAAGAGCTTCCTACCTCAACATATGCAGGAGGGGTATATAGAACTGATTAATAATCGGTTCATCCGACTTTTGAAGTGATGTGGCAATCGTGCAGAGCATATAGCCCTGAAAGAACCTTTCATCCCTAAAACCATAGTAAACTCTCTTTGAACCGCATCACTCGACTTAAAGCATTATTATAATGAAAACATTTTCTATTATTCTCTTATCTACCCTGTATTCAATATGTCTACAAGCAGCAGATATACAGGGCGTTATAAAAGACTCATCTAATACCCCTATAGTTGGCGTAAATATAACTATACGCACATTGGAGGGAGCACAAGTGATGGAAAGAACACAATCTCTTTCTGATGGAGCATTTATTCTGAAAGGTGTCAATCCGGGAAATTACACTCTTGTATGCACACATATGGGATATACAGACTACATTGCAGAAGTACAAGTAAACAAGGAAGCATCTTTATCCTTAGGCACACTAATAATGTCTCCTCAGAGTGTGCAACTGAAAGAAGCCACGGTTAGTATCAGTCGCAATGTTTTTACAGCAAACAAGCAAGCTATCTATCCCTCAAAGCAACAAACAGAAACCTCGGGAGGGGGACTGGATTTATTACAAAAACTCCCCATTCCACTATTGGATATTAACCCTTTTAATCGCACCATAAACTCTCTTGACCCTTCGGGCGGGGTGGCGATATTGATTAATGACATCCCTGCCGATGCCAATGAAGTAGCTGTGTTAGACCCTAAACAGATACGATACGTGGAAGTCGTACGTAAACCAGGTATGAGGTATGGTGATCAACTCGCGATGGCAATTAATATCGTGCTCAAACAAGCTAGAAATGGAATATCATTGGGAATGAGCACCACCAATTCTATCCTTCTCAAGAGAGGAAACAACAATATCTTTGCCACTTACATTCGTGGTAAATCCCAGTTCTCCGTTAATCAAGATGAGGATTACCAAAACTATTCACGCCAAGAGTCAGAAGAATTACGACAATACCTCTTACCCAATAATTCTTGGCATAAGATTGAACAACAAACTCTATTGACGCGTACGCTGTCGGCTACGCACGGTACAACGGTTAAATACAATTTTACACAGCCAAACAATTTCGTGTTTCAAGTACAAGGCTATATCACATCGCATCGTACTCCTAAGCTGGAAAAATCGTTCCTCGTTCGCGAAACCGGAAAGAACGACTATATTTATCACACCCATAATCGAGACGAATACAATTCAACTGCGCTCAACTTGTATTTTAAGAAATATCTACCTAACGAGCAGATGCTTATGTTTAATGCGGTGGGTACATCTATCAAATCAGACTACGATTATCGTTATACCCAAGAGGACAATGGTTTTCAACCTAGCTATGGTGTGGAAGGAAAGAAATCTTCTGTTATTGGAGAAGCGAGATACAGCAAAGATTTCGAATGGGGAAGTTTGACTTCTGGTATACGTTCCTTCTATGAGCACACAAACAACCACTATACGAGTGGCGTATCTAACGAGGGAAAGATGATAAACATCAGTTCCAATGCCTACGTTCAGCTAGATGGTCAATGGGAAAAATTTTCAGGCAGTGCAAATTTGGCCATAGAAGATCAGTATTACAAACAACAAAGTGATCGTTACCACAAGCAGATGTTTAGCCCAAGCGGTAAACTGGACTATGCCATCAATCAGCATCTGAGTTTGGGGTATAATTTCAACCTTGCATCTCGTCTGCCTGCACTGAGTTCTATGAATAATGCAGCTTACCAGATTGACCAATGGGAGCGTCGCGTGGGAAATTCTAGTTTGAAGCCATTTAATCACATTGAGCATTCGCTAACGTTGGCTTATTACAATCAAAAGTGCTATGCTATGTTGCTAGGGACATATGGGTACAATAAAAATGCAATTATGCCAACCCTAATTCGTACGGAAGAAGAGAATGGACACATCTTTTTTGACAATGGTGTCGGAAATCAACGTGATTTCAAACAATGGGTTTTGACGGCATATTTGCGCTATACGTTTTTTCAAAATAAACTAGTATTGAGTGGCACGGGAAGTTACATTCACTACCATGCCGATAGCGAACTTTACAATAATCGCCGTGGTTTTTTCTTTGGCAATTTGGGAGTTGAGAGTTATTTAGGTAAGTTTTATCTCTCGGCTAACATACGTAGTCGCTACAATGCTCTACACGCTGAGAGTATTTGGTACAATGAATACGCTAGCTCTCTTAGCGCGACGTACAAGTGGAAGAGCTATCAAGTAGGATTAGTATGGGAGCAACCTTTGCAACCTACTGGAACGAATAGTAGTGTCATAACAACGAATAATGTTGTGCGAAAGACGTCATATCAACGCAATCCTGAAGCGGGTAACCATATTCTCCTTACTTTCTCGTGGAGGTGGGATCATGGTTTGAAATCAAAGGCTCAAGATGTAGAGCTAGATAATAAGGATACAAATGCTGGTATTCTCAAATAAATCGACTTATGAATCAAACTACTGCTACCACAATAGTAAACAATAAAATTGGGGAGATTGTATTGACTCGTTTTAAAGGATTGCCTGTATGTTATGCCGATAATGTAGAAGAGTATCGTATATATATTCCTATTATAGAACGGCTAAATAGAGGCATAGTAATCCTTTGCCAGTTTAAAACTACTATTACTCAAAAGGAATAATACAAAAAAATGTGGATTTTTAAGAGAAGATTTCCCCATTACACTCAGTTAAATTCTAGTGATTGCGGCCCCACTTGTCTGCGTATGATTGCCAGTTACTATGGTAAGGAATACTCAGCCGAAACATTACGCAAACACAGCTTTATTTCTAGAGAGGGAGTTTCGATGTTAGGTATCTGTGATGCAGCCGAATATATTGGGATGCGTACTCTAGGAATGAAACTGACGTTTGAGCAATTAGTCAACGAAGTGAATTTTCCTTGTATTCTTCATTGGAATCAAAATCATTTCGTGGTTTGTTACGGTGTTCATCATCAACATAGGACAGGCAACTACATCTTACATATAGCAGACCCAGCTTCTCAATGTCTGACATACAATGAGCGAGAGTTTAAAGGCGCTTGGCTTCACGGAACATTTGATGGAGAGCCCTGTGGAATAGTTTTACTACTTGAACCAGGAGGAGAATTTGGAATGCAAGATGATGATAGTGTGGTACAAACAAGACATAGAAATTTTCGTATTTTCAGTCAGTATTACATGCCATACAGAAAAATGTTGATACAACTTGTTGCAGGTATGATTGTCGGAGTGGGGATGCAATTTATCTTTCCCTTTTTAGCTCAGGCCATGGTTGATATTGGCATTGGTCATCAAGACTTGGGGTTTGTTACATTAATATTGCTAGCTCAGGTCGTGTTGTTTTTGACACAGTTATCTGTTGGGTTTATTCGCAGTTGGGTTTTGTTGCATGTCAATGCTCGTGTAGATATTGCTTTGATATCAAACTTCCTCCTCAAATTAACGTGTTTACCTCTCAATTTCTTTGACACAAGGAAGCTCGGAGATACTTTACAGCGCATAGATGATCATGATCGCATCAAAAATCTCCTTATGGGGAATAGTCTAAATATGCTCTTTTCGGTCTTTTCTTTTTTAATATTCTCTGTTGTGTTAGCTTACTATGACTGGAGAATTTTTCTCATCTTCATAGTGGGAAACACTTGTTGTTTAATTTGGGTTTCGTCTTTCTTGCGTTGTCGTCGTGAGTTGTATAGTAAACGATTCGGAATTGAAATTTTAGGTCAACAAAATAACGGGCGCACTCACGATGAGTG
>CAUQEF010000030.1:0-21879 GCA_963517315.1 uncultured Prevotellaceae bacterium | reverse complement strand
CCCAACTCTCTTCGGCGGGGAAGGCGCAGGGGGCGGCGTGCTGCCGGAATACGCTCATTTACGAAACGACAATGCAGAAGTAAGCCTCGCAACGAGTTAGCACACGCTCACAGAACATCGGTTCATTCGTTCACGCACGCACAGCACACGAGCGGCAGTCTCCGTCGGGAGGCTGCCGCTCACGCTTCGGGCGAAGCCTCGCCACACCGGCACAAGCCAAGAGCGCCCCGTCAATCAGCTTTGGCGCGCCCCTCGGCCACGAAACGCGCCAAGGTGTTGCGGTCGCAACGACAGATGCGGGCAATCTGCCGCTTGGCTACCCCCTCCGCCAGGAGGTCGGCAATGAGTCGGCGCTTGGGATAGAGCTTGTGCTTCTCGGGCGCGGTGCGTCGCCCCTTCGGCCTGCCGAGCACCACCCCCTCGGCTCGCCGACGAGCGAGGGCTTCGCGGGTACGCTGGCTGATGAGATTGCGCTCGATCTCGGCCGAAAGACCGAAGGCAAAGGCCAACACCTTGCTCTGAATGTCGTCGCCCAAACGATAGTTGTCTTTGATCGTCCACACGCGACACTCCTTCGTCATGCAGAGGTTGAGAATCTCCATGATCATAAAGAGGTTGCGCCCCAAGCGCGAAAGCTCGCTGCAAATAATAGTGTCGCCGGGGCCCACGCTGTGGAGCAATCGGCCGAGGGCACGGCGAGTGTAGGCCGCCGTGCCGCTGATGGTTTCTTCGATCCAGCCGTCGACGCTCAAACTGTGGGTGCGGCAAAAGCGGTGGATCTCGTAGCGTTGGTTTTCGACAGTCTGTTTGTCGCTGCTCACGCGAATGTAGCCGTAAATCATAGGAGGGAGAATAAGAGAATGAGGAAATGGGTGAACGGGCACCGCCTCCGCGCGCGCCGCGGTCGACGGGAGGAGGACGGTGAAGCGCACAATCTACACATTTCTGCCCAATCTGCCCTCCGCATGATGTTACAGGGCATAGAAATGTTCGTATATATCAAATTATTTAACGCCCAAGTAAACAACAAAAATAGGGGACTTTCTGAAAAAAAGTGGGACATTTTAAGTAGTTATTGCGGGATGTCGTCAAAAAGTTGTATATTTGCCTTGGATAAAAAAACGAACTACGCAAAAATATGAGCAATCGCAACGAACGTCTGGATATGCTCCGCCTCATTTTGAGCCGAGCCTCTGTCGGGAGTCAAGAAGAGCTCCTTCAAGTACTGCGCGCCGAGGGTTATCCGGTGACGCAAGCCACACTGTCGCGCGATCTCCAAAAGCTCAAAGCCGCCAAGGTTTCGGGTGAGGAGGGCTACAGATATGTCTTGCCGGAACACCCGGCCTACGTGCGTCAGATCGCACCTTCGCTCCACACGCCCGAATTTCTCCGCACCTCGGGCTTTCTGAGCATGGAATTCTCGGGCAATCTCGTCGTGATGCGCACCCGCCCGGGCTACGCGACGAGCATCACGACCGAAATCGACGCCCACAACCCCGAAAGCCTCTGCGGCACGATAGCGGGCGACGACACCATTCTGGCCGTCATCCGCGAGGGCTTCGAACGCTCGCGCGTGGTCGAAGAGCTGGCGCAGATCCTCCCCGCCGTGCGTGGAAGAATATGAACCACGCGGACAGGCAGACAAAGAAACGAGTAGACGGGTGAACGCGTAAAGGCAGCTGCCGTTTTGCACGCCCGGCGAAACAACAAACCTCCCCATCCAATGCCCAACTTTCTGAAAATCCTCCTCTCTTTGGCGATGGTTATTGCCGTCTATTATTTCACCTCGACGCCTTCGCCCACGACCACCCTGATCCGCTTGGGCTTTCTGGCAGTGCTGATCGGCTTCACGCTGTTCAGCGTGATCCGTCGCAAAGGGAAAGACGAGGACGAATAGTCGGCACTCCGACACACAAGGCGCGCAATGAGGGGCACATCGCCCTGAACGCGCAGTCTCCACTAAAATAAAACACGAGAGATGCGCCGCCCGGGGACATTTCTCGCGTTGATCGTCCGACAGGGACAACCGGGGTCCGCCCGGCGCAAGACAAGTGTCCTAAGTATATTCCCGAAATTCAAATCTTATGCTGAAACTGACGCTCTACTTCTTTCGGTCCTTCTTCAACATAATGGGCCTGTGGCTTTTGGTCGAAATGTTCACCCAGCTTCCGTTGCAGCAGGCCTGGTCGCTGCTGTGGCCTGCGCTGATGATGGGCTTCGTCATCGGCAGCACCGACGTCATCCAAAAGTATTTCCGCGAACGCAAACAGCGAAAGCAAAACGCCCACGAGGCGGAAACCACAACCGACGAGTTGACACAATAAACGCGTCGACCCATAAACCCGAGCGGCACGCTGACGATTAGCGTGCCGCTCGGGTTTTCTCCTTCCTCCCATCGCCGTGCTGACGAAGCGGTGGACACACGGACAAAAAACAAAACGCGAGCGACACTCCATTGCGGAGTGTCGCTCGCGTTGAGCGTTTGACGAATAAGGGCAGGTTCGCCGCTTTATTCCTCGATGAGGGTGGCGAGATGGGCGCGGTAGGCGTCCCAGTCCTCGATGGGACGACGCGCCACGCCGCTTTCCATCGCGGCACGCGCCACGGCGGCGGAGACTTCGACAATGAGGCGCTTGTCGACGGGCTTCGGGATGAAATAGTCGGCGCCGAAGGTCAGTTCCTTCAGTCCGTAGGCCTCGGCCACATAGGCGGGGACGGGCTGCTGCGCCAAGGCGGCGATAGCGCGCACAGCGCCTTGTTTCATCTCCTCGTTGATGGCGGTGGCGGCCACGTCGAGGGCACCGCGGAAGATGTAGGGGAAGCCGATCACGTTGTTGATCTGGTTGGGATAGTCGGTGCGGCCGGTGCTCATGAGCACTTCGGGGCGGGCGGCTTTGGCCTCCTCGTAGGTGATTTCGGGCACAGGGTTGGCGAGAGCGAAGATGATGGGGCGTTCGGCCATGCTGCGCACCATGTCGGCGCTCACGACGTTGCCTTTCGAAAGACCGACGAAGACATCGGCGCCGCGCATGGCCTCTTCGAGGGTGTGGACGTCGGTGCGCTCGGTGGCAAACTCACGCTTCTGGGCGTTGATGTCGGTGCGCGACTGGGCGATGACGCCGCGCGAGTCGAGCATGATGAGGTTTTCGCGGCGCGCGCCGAAGGAGAGGTAGAGGCGGGCACAGGAGATGGCGGCCGCACCGGCACCGTTGACGACGATACGCACGTCTTCGATGCGCTTGCCCACGACTTGGAGGGCGTTGAGCAGACCGGCGCAGGAGATGATGGCCGTGCCGTGCTGGTCGTCGTGCATGACGGGGATGTCGAGTTCGGCTTTCAGGCGCGTCTCGATTTCGAAGCACTCGGGGGCTTTGATGTCTTCGAGATTGATGCCGCCGAATGTGGGGGCGATGGCTTTGACGACCTGAATGAAGTGTTCGGGGTCTTTCTCGTCGACCTCAATGTCGTAGGAGTCGACGCCGCCGTAGATTTTGAAGAGGAGGCTTTTGCCTTCCATGACGGGTTTGCCGGCGAGAGCGCCGATGTCGCCGAGACCGAGCACGGCGGTGCCGTTGGAGATGACGGCCACGAGGTTGCCCTTGTTAGTGTAGCGATAGGCGTCTTGGGGTTGTTTTTGAATCTCGAGGCAGGGCTCAGCCACGCCGGGGCTGTAGGCGAGCGAGAGGTCGTGGGCGGTGGCGTGGGGCTTGGTGGGAACGACGGCAATCTTGCCGGGGCGGCCCTGTTCGTGGTAGTCGAGGGCTTCTTGTTTGGTGATTTGTGCCATGATGTCTATGGGAGTTAAGATGAGGGAGTGCGCGTTTCGGCCGGTGATCGCCGCGAAGGGGGCGTAAGGGCTGCGCTGCGTGCCCGTTCGCACCGAGGCGCGATGAAAAGGGGAGCACGATGAGGCAAAGTTACTGATTTTTTCGAGATGGGAGGTGCGAAAGCGACAAAAGCCCGCGGGAAAATGCCTTCCGGACGTGAGGCGGAGACAAAAAAACGCTCGCACCTGCCGTGAAGCGGTGCGAGCGGTGAAAGAGATAGCCCCGAAGGGCCGATTGAGCAAGGGGAATCGTTTAGGGCATGACGAAACGCTGGGTGAGTGTGGTGACCTTGTTGGACACGCGCACCACGTAAGCGCCGGGCATCACCACCGTTCCGGTGTTTTCACTGCCGGCTTCGACTTTGAAGCGGGCTTGGATCTTACCGGCGGCATCGAAGACGAGGGCTTCGGCGGCTTCGTCGGTGAAGTTCTTCACGGTGAAGTTGCGACGCAGATCGGCAGAGATTTGGAATCCGCGCTGATCGTCGGAGAGTTTAGCCCCGCTGCCGAGGATGGTGAAGCGGTGGGCAGCATCTCCCTTGGTGGCGGTGAACTCGTAGGTGTCGCCGTCGTTGATGGCGCGGGTGAGTCCGGTGCGCTTGTCGAGGAGGGTGTACTGCTGCGCGCCGTCTGCTCCGTCGATATGGAAGGTGAGCTTGTAGTTCTGCTCGCCTTCGACGGGCACGAATCCGAGTTTGGTTTCGCCGATGGTTTCGGTCGTCGTCACTTGGTAGCTGCGATCCTGCATAGCATAGAGGGCAGTTTCACCGGGTGCGAAGATCTTCTCACCGTCCCAACCGTTGTCGAAGCGATCGGTCGTGCCTTCGGCCTGAACGAGCCATACGCGGTCGGCTGACTTGGCGCTTTCGACATCGACGGCCAACGAATGGAAGCGACGCTCGGGGGCGCGGTTCTCTTCCGTTGCGGTGATGAGGTCGGCGTAGCGGTAATTGAGCGTACCGGCTCCGGTGCTCTTGACCATGAAGCTGGAGAGCGAGGGGATTTCCTTGGGCATGCCGGCCACGTGTCCGGCGAGGTTCGCGGGAATGGCCTTGGTGTATTGTCCTTCGGTCGTTCCGTTGGTGGTAGCACCGCTGTTGGCGATCCAGTCCTTACGCGAACCGGTGTTGAAGAGGTAAACCACCTTTTCGGCTGCACCGGTAAATGCGAGCTTCTCGATGTCCATCGTGCCGGTGTAGGGGTTGGCCAGGATGTTCATGTCCCGATAGTTGGTGGCGGAGGTCATACCATTCACGGGGAAGGTGAAGTCGGTGGTGTTGAGTTCACCTACGAAGCGATAGGTAGCGGGTTTAGGCTGCGTGATTTCGTAAGCCTGACCCTGCGCGAGCACGCCGGTGGTAACGTCTGCCCACTTCTCGTCGGAGTTGGGAACATTGAGTGCACGGTCGTATTTGCGTACCCAAGTGGTCTCGGTGGGCAACTGGTTGCGGTCTGCATCCTTGACGGGCGAACCGAAGTACTGCCAAGTGGCGTAGGCCTTGTTGCGGTTGCCGTCGAACGACTTCGAGAACATTTCGACATTGGCCTTGTAGGCGGGGTTAGCGGTGGGTTTCTCGATGAGGAACGTACCGTTGGGCTTGCCTTCCTCGGCCTGCACGATGGTGTAGTCGGCTACGCCGCGAGATTTGAAGGGCTCAACGGCTGCCACGGTGTTGGCCGAGAGATCCCAAAGATGGGCTTTGCCTTTGAGCACGATTTGCTTGCCGGGCGTGGCGACCATGGCGCGACCGGTCTCGGTGGCGTTGACATAGTCGCGCACCTCACGGTTTTGATCGGCATAGAGGTCGCGGATGGCGGTTGCACCGTAGGGCTTAACGCCAGAAGCTGCGGGGTTGTTGTTCACACTCGCGAAGACAACATCCGACTTGGAGTCATTGGCATAGTTGTCCTTGAGCGTGTTGGGCACGAAGCGTCCCGTCCAGTTCTCGGCGTTCGCCCAGTCGTTGCTGACATAACCATACCAATAGTTGTTTTGGCTGGCATCGAGCGTGAAGGTATTAGTACGGAAGAAGCGCTTGGCGAGCTCGCGGGTGTCACCGTCACCGATCTCGTTCTGGCCTTTGGCCTTCACGGTGGCGAAGTAGGTGGCACGGTCGGCGGAAGGCGTTCCTTCGGGCTGTTTGAGAACGGCATCAAAACCATCGGTGGTGATAGCATCCGTTCCGCGTTCGAAAGATTCGAGCGGATAACTGCCGGCGTTGAAGGCCTCGGTGGTCATGGCCACAAAGAGGCGGGTGTCAGGACCATAACCACGGCGGAATGTGATTTGTCCATTGTTGACGGCAAATTCATTGTCGGGCACGCGAATATACTGGTCGGTGCCGGGATCCATTTCACGCCACAGTTCGAACTTGGTGGTCTTGCGATCAGCGGCAACACCTTGTGCGGCAGCCTGACTGCTGAGATCCATCGTTTCGAGGGGATACCAAGTGTCGTTGTTGCGGGGCGATTGCGGCACTTCATAACGCTGCTGGAGCGTATAGTAGTAGTGCTCGGCGGGGAGATCGCCGGGCTTGGTGGGCAGCGTGCCAATGTTGAGCTTGTTGATCGTGAGATTCAACATGGCGTCATTGGCCATCGTTCGCGCATGGTTAATATCAGCGTTGTCTCCGGCAAGGGCTCTGTTGAACGCTGTGGCATCTCCCCCTTTGTAGACCGTCCAATTGGCTGCCTTGAAGGCATTGCCGACGAACTCTGAAGACGTTCCGGCATCCTTGGTGGTGGCGGCGAGGACGTTCTTCGAGGCGTCGACAATCTGGAGCTGTTTGAGCTTCGAGACGTCGAAGTTGGCAAAGAGGTTTTCCGAGAAATCGAACTCTTTGAGGTTGTCTGCCAGGTGCTCAAGGTCAAACGCTTTGAGCTGGTTGGTGGCGATATTGAGGGTTTCGATGTTCTTGTTGGCGGCTTCGACCTTGAACTTCGATTCCGCATTGGCCGTTCCCAACACGTTGTTGTGGAAGTCAACAAGACGAAGGGCAGGAGCAGCGGTGAGCGTGGCATCCTTGAGCTGTTGGGATGCGGACACCAACTTCCACATACCGTCCTCACCGGTGATCTTGATCACACCGCCTTGCGTCGAAGAGACGTTGACCGTGAACTCACGATCTTCCGTCAAATTGTACATTTGGCGGATGTTCTTGCCATCATTTTCGTAGTCGATGAAGACAATGGGCCAATGATCGCGTGTCACTTTCGTGGGGTCTTCGGGCGCAAGGGTGAAGGTCACCGTTCCGGCGGCCGAAGCCTTGATGAGGGTAACACGGTCGAGGAGATTGTGGGTGGTCTCTTCAGCCTGCACCGGGGTTCCCTGTGCTTGGGCACGCTGGGTATAGGATCCCATCAGCAAGCCGGCGGCCAAAATGGCAGGCAAACTCTGCTTGGCACTGAAAAGCGCCGAGAGACTGCGGATCGATAGGGTATTCTTTTTCATTACAGACAGAAGAGTTTAGTTGAGTACACGTTCATTGAGGCGCACACGTTCTTTGTTGACAGCGGGATTGCCCTGATCGAACGTTTCGCCGATCTTAAACACGCAGCGATAGACGGTGTTGCGACGAACTTGTCCATATTGCGTTGAGCCCTTCTGCGCGTCGCCTATGCGGTAGTAGCACTTGCCGTTCTCAGGCTCGGGGAATCCGGCGGCAATGGCAGCGGCTTTGATAGCCGGATCGGTGCTCCACTTAGCCGTGTAGGTAATTTCGAGATAGGTCATTCCATTCAAGTCTGCAGAATGGAAGACAGGGTGCGAAACGTAGTTTTCGGGAATGTAAAACGACATTCGCTTGTGGGTCTTCTTGAAGTTTGCGGCATCCGGCGTGGCCGACGTAAGGGGAAGCTCTAAGTCTAAGTAGGCATAATCAGCAGCCTGCGACTTGTTCTTCAAATCATAATTCACAAGTGCTCCGCCTACAGAGAACTTAGCGGGGACATTGCGTACACGAATGCCGGTGATTTCGATGTCATAAGGACTGGAGAAAGTGGCATTCTTACCGGACATCGCGGAGCTTGCATCTACATCAACGCGAGCAAAGAGGCGTTCGAGGCGCACCTCGCTCTGACTCAACGAAGTCAAACCGCTCACTCCAGTCGGTGCTTCAACATCTCGAAGCGCTGCACTCATGGGGATGGGCTTCTTGGCATCGTTGCCAAAAAAACCGCGAATATAATCTTGTGTGTTGAATTCGAGCTTGTTGAAGTCGCTTTCAAGACCGGAAACACCCAACCGTGCTGCGTCGGCATCATTAAGATTGGCCGCAAAGAAAAAATCTTTCTTGCCCAGGAAGCTCTCAATGCTGAAAACGGCAGTATTTGCACCACCGCCTCCCGCAAAACTTTTCCCGGTAAGGGTTGCGGTGTGAGTGGAACCGGCCAAAATCACATTGTCTACCTGATCCTCTTTGTCTTCGTTATCGGCGTTAATCGATTCTCCGGTTTGCGAACGGACATCAACTTTCCAAGTTATCTTTTCCGACTTGGGCGTAGGATAGCGTGTTTCCTCATCACCGGAGCAGCCCGCGAAGGTAAGCAGGGCAGCAGTGGCTAAGAGAAGGAAGATATTCTTGCTCATCATTGCGTAGAAGCTACTGTGTGGTGTATATTTTAAAAGGGCGAACGGCTGAACGCACGTCAGACGTTCGCCCTTTGTGTGGCGGATAGAACGAAACTATACGTTTACCTTGCTGTCTCCGTTGAAGGGCGGCAGTTCTACCTCTGACCAAGGTTTCACCGTCAGCGTAAATTGGAGTACTACGGCTTGGTCTTCTGTAGGAGAACCCGGTCCAATGACGTGGGCATGGAGAACGTAACGGCAGTTGCGCTCGATCTTACGAGGAAGGAGCACTTTATAATAGGCCTTGACAGCTTTGCTGCTGAAATCTCCACCTGCAGGAGGAGGGAAAATACCTGTGAGCGGATTGCCGTCGCCTAATTTGGCAGGCAATTCGAGCAAGATATAAGGTGCAGGCGCGTCGGCGGCCGTTGCTTTTGAAAGGTCATACTCGTTGAGATAGACCGTGGGCAGAGTCGATGTGGGAACGGGATCTGAGGGTACTAAAGGCGCATGCTCAGCCGTGAGATCTGCAATCTGTGTTTTTGCTCCATCCACTCGTGCATTGATGGCACTGTTCGCACCGACAAAGGTTTGTGCAGGGAATTGCAAGTAGGTGTAAAGTCCTCTCTGCTCATTGGGAACGAGTTTGTCCCAATTGTAATAAAGCACTACATCAAAACGAGCAACTGCGCGCTTGACGTTCACCTCTATCTTATTGTCCTGTACATTGGGATTTGCGAAGGCTACGTTTGTTTCCCCGGTCATCAACAGAGGCGTCGTCAGCTCACCAACTGTGGCAATGGTTTGCGCAAGTGCCTTCGAAAGTTGGTCAACTGTCTTAATCTCATCTGCTGCTCCGATGGCGAGGCGGGCTCTCACCGAAGCGGGCAAGTTAATCAGCGTGATGGCAGTTGTGCCGTTCACATCAATCGACTTGGCAGGAATGAAGACCGTTTGCGTCGCGGGATTGTTATTGAGCCAATCGCCCAAAGTCGTGGCTTCGAAGTGGAAAAATCCAACAGCTTCACCTCCGGTGTTGGGCTTAATGTTCTTCTTGTTTTGGCTTTCAAAGAAAACGACGTCTACCGTTTTCACCTCATTCTCAGCCTGCGTAGCCACGCCACGAATATCGCGCTGTTTGAGATCATCCGCTCCGAAGTGAAGTTGAATTTTTCCCTCTGCAGCAGGTGCATCAGGTTCGTATCCTTTGTTGCAGGCACCGAAGAGAGTCGCTGCGACAGCCAGGATTGCGATGCTAATGGTATGGAGTAATTTCATCGTTATTCGCTTTTGACAGTGTAGACGACCTTATTGTTGTACTTGATCTGGAAGATCGGCGTGTCCTTTGCCGGAGCACTGGGGAGCGTAAGTGTACCTTCCACTTGGGCTTGGAAGTCTTTGTGTTCGGGCACATTGCCGAAACGCAGTGTGTTAGATTCTTTGCCTCCCGCGCTGAACTTGGCATCTTTGACAAGAGGAACCAATTCGACTGCGCCGACTGCTACCAAGTTCTTTTCAGCAGTGAGAATGCGAACAGTGGAAGCGCCTCCGGGGAAACTGGGTTCGTCAACAACGACATTGAATCCGTAACCTGCATATACGCGGCCGATTCGGCCTGTGCACCAGTCTTCAATCTTGTAATTGAGAACAAGCTGGAAACCTTCTACTGCGCTAATGTCGTATACATTATTGCGCACTGTGGAGAACTTAGAATAGTTCGCGGCATTAGGTAGAGAGTAATACACTCCCGGAGCTACTTCTTGTTGTCCTTCAGTGAAAGAGTTTTGCCAGATAGAGAACTTATAATAGTCTTTGCCCGCACCGTCAGTAATGTAGAAAGAAGATGAACCTGGTACAAAACCGGGTGTGGCGGGATCTGCGTCATTGACACGGCGAAGATGCTCGGGCACATAATAGGAAGTGACGTAGTCGTAGAGTTTTGTAGGCAAGCCCGGCTGTTGACTAAGAGAGAGATATTTGGCTTCTGAATTGGCCAACATCTGATCCTTCGTGAAGGGAATAGTCTCTTCGAGATTCGCCGCCGTATAAAAGTCTAAAGAAAATTGTCCATTCGCAGGATAGCCCACTCCATCGAAATAAGGATTGACGAAGAGCGAGAAATACTTCGGTACATTAACGAGCGATATGCCTTTGAAAGGCACGACACGCTTAAACTGAATATCCGTCGCCTTAGGAACACCGCCAACTTCTTCGACGTTAACAACACTTTCAATGGTAAGCTTTACTTTAGCCAGCGAGCGAATCAACTCGACCTGCTCGTCGCCATCGGCAATGAAGTGCTGAGGATCGCCTTGTGAAGTTCCTTTGCTGTTGCGCACAGCCTTGATCGCTACATTGCGATAAGCACGCGTCATCAACATGGGCTTCTCTTCTGTGGGTCGGTAACCGGCAGGGAACTGAATGTGCGTAAGTGCGTTGTCCGTAAAGAGTTGCGAGCGATTGTTTACCGCTGTGAGGGGAACGGTGAGATTCCAAGCTTCTTCATTGGCAATAAAAAAGAAGTCACGCTGCCCTTCGGTAATCTTGAATGGATTAGACCAAATCTTTGCTTGTCCCTCGGGCTGCCCGGTAAAATCGGTTACCGGGTGCATCTGATTGTAGAGCACCGCTCCGGTGGGTGTATCGCAAATAATGACTCGCACTGTTTTGACACGGTCTTCTTTATCAGCACTGGTGTTGATTGTGCCGGCAACACCTCTAATACTAACGGCAGCCGACATATACACAGACTCCGGTGCTTTGGGCTTCTCCGGTTCGATGAATTCCTGCTGGCACCCCGCGGCTAAGCCGAGGAGGATAGCGAGACCTGCAGCGAGTCCGGTGCGGTGTAAGATGTCATTAAATGGGAGCATAGTCATATAGTGAATGGCGTCGTGCTGAATGCTTCGGCGCAGTGTGGAGGGGACGCGACGGGGCGAGCGGAAGCCCGCCCCAAAGCGTGATTTTTTTTGTGTGAAGCCTTTTCTATCACTCAAGAAACGAAAGGCTAGCAAGTATTCGATTACTGGAGCTCCGTCTTGAAAGAGTGAACGAACCAGTCGTTGATGAAGACGCCGGCACACATATAGTTGCCACAATCCTTACACTTGTCCTTGATCAGGAACTTGAGGTCAATATCGTGTTCGCAATTGAGATTGAAGCTGAACTTATTTTCAGGCTTGCTGGCGTAAGCTAAGATGGCCGCGATGAGATCTTGTTGAATTTCTTGGGGCATCTCTACGTCGCGCACCTTCCCTCCCTTCTGGTGGGTGATGCGTACGGAGCTTTTCAAGCCAGAATCGAGGTCGAGTAACGTATACTTTGCAGTGAGTGCAGTATCCCCGTAGACAACGGGGCTATTGGGGGCATATTTCGACACCGCCGAATGAACGGGATGTGAAGCGTCATAGTTATAGGTGGCGTTTGCCGATGCAATTTCGACAGCAAATTCGCGGGTGGAAACAGGTGCCCAATCGATGTCCCTCAGCGACTTGTCGAGTACTACGGAGACATTTAGGCGATAAGTGCGTTCACCTACGGCAATGCCGATGTGTTCTTCTTGCGTTCCGTACTGCGCGGGGTTCTTCAAAACAACAGAGTGTGAAGAGATTCCGGCGTAGACACGATCGTTCTCCAACTTCATGTAAGTGGATTCCGCATCGGTCTTCAGCATGGAGAAGAGTGCATCCTTTTGCAACCCAATTGAGGGTCGCTGTACATTGAATTTACTATTTACTCCGACCCAAGCGTAGATATTATATACGCGATTTTGATCAGGAGTAGAGTTTTTGATGGGAAGTTTGACTTCCGTGAAACCTCTGGATTTGTTTCCGAGGTCGATGTCCTTCAACTCTGTGCTTGCAGCGAGACGGTTTTCTTCGTCGAAAGCAAAGAGATGAACATTAGATTGAGTGTCCAGCCCGATAGAATCTGCCTTACAAGTCGTGTTGTAGAGTTTCACATACACAGCCTGGGGGCAGTTGTCGAGGTCATCATGGAACATGGATTCGCAGCCAGTGAGGAGCAATCCCAGTCCTAAGGTGAAAAACACTCCGGTAAGCTTGTTAGGTAAATTCATCGTGATGTGAGAAAATAGAGAAGAAAAAAGATGGCGAGGGAGAGGGATTTCTCCCTCGCCATGTAGAGACATCGTTTACTTCAACAGGAATCATTGAAGCCAACGATAACTATTCGAAATTACTGAAGGATCACCTTAGCAGTGTGAACCTGCCAGGGAAGGATCGTAACGTCAACCGACATCCAAGCTTCCTTCAACGAAAGGGGTTCGTCGGGCTTGATGGGTGCGGGGGGTTCTTTGGGATCGGGAATCTGCTTGCCGGGAGTCTTGGGATCTACAACACCGGGTTGGGGATCGGGGTTGTTGGGGTTGTTCGGACGGCGGGGATTCTCGGGGCTTACAGGCTTGTTGGGATCAACGGGCTCGTTGGGGTTGGGCACGAGGGGGTTCCAGTTGTAAACGTAGTTGGCGATACCTGCAATTTGGATGTGGTAGATGTTGTTGCGGATAGCAGGAGAATTCATCCATTCAGTTGCACTCACGTGGTCGGGGTTCACCCATACGAAGTAGAGTACCTTACCCTTCTCGAAGCGCTTCACCTTCATGGCGGGAGCACCGGCATTGCCATTGGTCGTAGGATCGTTGGCAGCCTTTTGACTCTGGTAGAACTTGCCGTCGTCGCCGAGGAAGAGATCCTCTTCAGCGTGCGTACCCTTCCAGTTGCGTTCTACGGTGCCACCTTCCATGTATACGTATTCGGGTTGGATCTTACCACGAACGAGGACGTAAGCGGTGTTACCCTTGCGGTAGCCAGACTTCTCGCGATCCGTTGCGTGGAAGGGGTGCGTGTTGGGGAGGATGAACTCACCGTGGAGACCCTGTGCATTCTTCACGCTGCCGACAACGTTGTCCAGCTTGTTAGCTTCTGCTTCGTAGTCAGCGTTCGTGGGAACATCGTAACCACCAAACTTGTTGGTCATATTGCGCCATAGACCGGTGTAGTCGTACATCTTGTACTGTTCCTTACCGTAGTTGGCAGCAGGATCTTCAGCAGTGCCCTTGGGCAGATATGCGCTATTGGGCGTCTTGTACTGGTAGTTTGTGGGCTTTTCGCTGTTCTGCTGATTGAAGTAGAGCGAGCTTTCACCCTGGGCTACCGTGTAGGTAAGATCCGTAATCGTAGCAACCAAGACAGCGTTGTTTCCGCTTTCGACTTCCTGCGTCTCAGGGTTGTCTCCCTTAATTTCATAAGAGGCCTTCTCCGTGGTAACGAGCACACGAGCCACAGCACGCTGTACGGTTACGCTGGCACGGTTCTTGGGCGTGGAGCTGTTGAGGGTAGCACCTTCGGTTACATTGTCCTCAACTTGGATTTCACCGTAAGCACCGGTCATTACGATAACGTCCTTAGCCTGAGTAGTTCCTTGATCCTTAACCTTAGCCAAGTGGTCAGCTACAGTGAAGGGGTCCTGTTTACCACTGGCAGTAGTAGCTTCAGCCTTGGTGTAAACCGTCTTGGCTTCAGCGCCGTTGGTCTTGAGAGCCATCACACCGTCGTACTTCGCAACGAAAGCCGTGAAGTCGTTAGCACCATTGAGGAGAGCCTTGGTTTCGGCGTTGGGGTTTACCACCACGAATACACGCTTCTTACCGGGATCTACTTTGAAAGCACGCTTGGGACGGATGAATGCCTTGTCAGCATCGCCTACCTTGGGAGACTCGAAATCAATCTTGGTGGCATCGAGACTCTCGCTCTTTTCAAGCTTAAAGCCACCGGGAGCTGCAGCGTCTTCTTTGAAGATGTAGATGTCAACAGACTCGATCAAGTCATTACCGATCCACTTACCTGCATAGTTGTAACCGGGGTCAGTGGTGTTCTGCTTGTCATCCGCTGCACGGTTCTGCTTGGGCAGTTGAAGTGCGAACTGGACCGACATCGTGGTCGACTCCTTTAAATCGGTAGGCTGCACCACGGGATTGATGTCTTCGTTCGAGCAAGCAGAGAATGTTCCTACAGAGGCCGTAGCCGTGAGGAGCATTGCTGCGAGGAGAAGATGTTTCTTCATAACGAATAAATTGTTGATTATAAAATGGATTATCTTGTGGATGGCGCAATTGGAATGCTCACGCCTTACATTTAATGGATGGTGCTATTAGCGCTCGGCTTTGTTCAGTTCCTCGAGGTTCTTGAGAGCTTGAGGAAGACGTCCGGCACGTTGGAAACACTCAGCGGCTTTTAAGTAATTGCCGGTCAATGCATAATAAACTCCCAAGTTATTGAGTTGTTCTGCAGAGGTGGGGAAATTGAGCAAGTATTCAGCACCTGTCGTTTTTCCTGACGCCAAGTTTGCAGCAATGGCGTTGAAGCGGCTGACGGGCTCTTGCGGGAAGAGGCGATAGGCTGTTTCAAACACACCACGGCGTTCGGCACTTCCTTCGGGGAAGCTGTTGCCGACTTTGTAAAGTTCGGCGAGGCTCAACAAGTAAGGATTCGACTTATTGAGTTCGATGGCTTCGGCCTCATTGAAAGAGCGCACTTGATAGGTGAACTTGTATTCTGTACGGCGAAGCTCGGGGAAGACGTTATCCATCAAGAAGGCATAAGCGTCACCATTGCCCAGCTGCTTCATTCGATCTTTGCGCAGGGTGGTATTGTAGCGCGTACCATCAAGAATATTCAAGAGCGATGAACTCCACTGGTAATGACTGTTTTCGGACAACCATCTGCGAAGTCCATCCCAGTCTTCACCATGTCCTTGGATTTGGAAAAGACGTGTGGAAATGCCGTAGGTTTGTTCGAGATAGTGAACAAAAGATTTCGCACGTTCATCGGCCAAACGGATATTGTTCGACTCGATACCCTCGGGAGATGCGTAACCATCGATGCTCACGGCACGAACGGTGATATCTTTATTGCCGAGGATTGCATTGGCCACACTGTCTACACGTGCGAATTCAACACTGTTGTTTCCCAACTCGGGGAGCAACTCTGTGCGGTTGACACGGAAGTTGAAGCGTGCGACAAACTTTTCGGAGCGCATCTTGACCATTTCTTCCTTAGGCGTCAGATAAGCCAAGGAATAGCCGGGACGATATGCACCGTGGAAGATCTGCTCAGAAACGGTAAATTCGCGACGCGCGAGCTCGCAAGAAGCACAACCGGTGAATTGTTCTTGCACATTCAGTTTGGCCGTGCGAGCCCATTCTACAGCGGGGGCTGTCACCGTCACAGGCAGCACCATTCGTTCGTTTCTTGCGCTGAAGGGGCGAGGCGTCTTGCGATCTCCTCTTTCCCACATAATATAACGTGTGCGTCCGGCGACAGAGATGGGTGCAAATTCATAAATCTGCGTTCCGTCTTGCGAAACCAAACGGGGACGAAGGTTCAGCTGTGCATTGGGAGCAATCTCCACGCGATCGAGAATCACATCAAACGCGATGCGCATGCTATCGTTTGCGACGTTAACCTTTACGGGTGTAAAGCCGACGTTTCCCCGAATATCTCCTGCGGCGTGGAGCGGAAGTGCCAACGCGGCAGCGAGGAATGCGATAAGAGAAAAAGATTTGAAAATCATATTGCTTAGGGGCTTACGTAAGGTTATCGAATAACATAAACTACAGAGATGGCCGCTTTGGTCAGACCGAAGTAGTCTTTTGTTTTGCTGGCTTCAAGGCTACCGCACGTATTGCAACGGTATTTATCATAATCAAGATAAGTGTAACCCAGTCCCAACTCAGCTTCGAGGCTCCATTGGCGATTGAGCACCCATTGATAACCCATTCCCACACCGGCGCCTACGAGCCAACCTTCATAGCGATTTTTCTCAACCGTATGAAAAACGCCTGCGGGAAGTTTCATATTGGAAACATTGAAGCGAGCGGCATGTGCATGAACACCGAAGAAGAGACCATTGAAGCGTTCGCACGTCCAATAGCGCCATTCGGGCTGGATGGCAATGTGCTTAAACTTTTTATTGGTGCTCTTATCGAGATCAAACGGGTTAAAGCCCAACTGGACATCCAAAGTTTGTTTCTTATTAAGCCCAAACTCAAGACTCAAATTAGGCGTAGTCGTCAAATCATAGAGCAGGTTGTTCTTAATCACGACTTGCTGTGCGCTTGTCGCAATAAAGGCGGCTGCCAGAAGAGTAAATAGTAAGAAGAATTTCTTCATATCTAGGTGTTATTGTATGCTTGCCTCTGTGGGAGGTGAGATTGAGAGTGCAAATCTATTATTGGACATTCATCTTGTCGAGTCAGCAGCGCGTTGAATCCCGCTTACCGGCTCAACTACTGACGCGCTAAGATCGCATCGCTATACATTGATAAATGAGAGATTCGTTTCTTCGCAGACTATGCAGCGCGTCAAAGACAAGGCTATCATGAGCACATAGTCATCTCGTGATGAGTTCTTGGGTCATCTCGTTTGACGTGCCGGACGCACATTCCGCTGTGTCGGTTGTGGCGTCATGCCGGTTGGCATCTCTAAGTGCATTCAACCTCGCATCTCGTTGCTCAAGCTGCCTTTATGGAAAAGGCCTTCCCTTTCGGGAGCCACATTTACGTGGAGAGACAGAGCGCGTTGGTTTAATTTTGGCTTCGTGCTCGTCAGTTCATCGTTTACTTCACCATCAGTCGGTCTCGATTGGCTTTTTGGGTATCTGCCTATCGACTCCGATAGATTACGCTGCAAAGGTATCAGTTAAATTCCTTATCAACCAAATGTAAAGGCACTTTTCTTTAGCTAAGCGGTCCTTTTTAACATTTCACTTCAAAATATCGTCCATTTCAAGCGAATATCCCTCTCCAAAAGCTCCACTCATTCTTGCACAAACCGAACTATCTTACTGATTTTGTGCAAGATGCACCTAAAAACTACAAGGAATCTACCGTCATTGCGACACTTTCCTTTCAAGAAGTCCGATCAACCATACACAATAGAAGAGATACAAAGTTCTATTACCAGCCGGCAGCCCGCCATTGGTAGGAAACTCCACCCGCACCCACCCTTCGTTGCGCTGCCTCCCGTTTCTTCTTAGCCGTTTGAGAAAGCACGGTCTACCAACCTTACTTCATAGACAAACTTTCCGCAAGACTGTGGAAAAGTTGTGCAAAAACTCATACAACATCTTGATGCGCATTCCCTTTCTCCCCTCTTTTCCGTGAACAAAAATCTACATTTACACGCGAATTGTACAAATCAAAGCACCAAAACAGCATTCAAACATCTCAAAATCCACACTCCCCACTCAAAGCGCTCACACTGACACTCATTATTTACTTTACGCACGCACACGCGCGCGAACCTGTTGGCATACATCTCCATTTACCTCTACAACACCTTCTAACTTGGCCTAAAAAACACTCGTTTCTGCCTCTCACTTCAAACTACCTTCTCTGCCTTAAAAAAAATGCCTCAACAAAGCCCGAACCAGGCTATCAAAAACCGCACAAACCGCACCAAGCAATCATAAGCAACAGAACATACGGCTTTATTTCACCTCAAAACGGAAGCAAGAAATAAACATACCCTTCCCCACCTCTCCCCTATTACTTCTCTCGACCTACCCCTCCCCACAGCAGACGGGCAGAAACAAGAAATCGGCGTTCTTCCAGATAGAAGAACGCCGATTTAACTCGGGTAACTTAGATATAAAACAAAGAAGGACTTAACCTCCACCACCCTTACCCGAGGGGGCAGTTTATTTTTCGAGCTTAGGCTTCAGCCTTGGGCTCAACGCTCACGACGCTGCGGTCGCGTGCGCCACGCTTGAAGACAACAGTGCCGTCTGCGAGCGCGTAGAGGGTGTGATCGGAACCCATACCCACGTTCTTGCCGGGGTAGTGAGCGGTGCCGCGTTGGCGAACGATAATGTTACCGGCTACGCAAGCCTGTCCGCCCCAGATCTTAACACCCAGACGTTGTGATGCTGATTCACGGCCGTTCTTCGAACTACCTACACCTTTTTTGTGTGCCATTGTGTTGTGTGTGTTAAGTGGTTATGCGATTACTTCTTTAATAGTGACTTCGGTAAACTGGTGGCGATAGCCGTTGAGTTTACGATAGCCCTTGCGGCGCTTCTTGTGGAAAACGAGCACCTTGTCACCCTTTACGAGGGGCGTGGTAACTTCTGCCACGACTTTAGCACCTGCGACGGTGGGAGCGCCTACTTTGACAGCGCCGTCGGCGTCGATGAGGAGCACCTTGTCAAATTCAACAGTTTGTCCGCTTTCAGCATTGCGGACGCGGTCTACGAAAAGCTTGCGGCCTTGCTCGACCTTAAACTGATGACCGTTGATCTCTACGATTGCGTACATGAGATGTGTGATTTGTGTGATAAAACGGTTTTTTCCGGGGGGCGCGCTTCGCTCCTTCCGCCCGCACCCTTCCTTTAGAAACGGCACGACACGCACGGGGCGACGCGACTTCTTGGGCCTCGTCGGACTCTATACGGGCGCAAAGGTACAACTTTTTCTCAGAGTGAGCAAAAAGCCCACGAGTTTTTAGGGGATTCGGGCTAAATAGTCGCCGGATTGTTCATTTAGACAACGCATTTTTCAAGAGTATGGCCTTCGTGCTTTCCATTTTCTCGTCCCAGAGTTTCCACACTCTCAACTGCTGCTCAATTTCCTGCACCAAATCTCGCTGCTCGCACATCAAGAAGGTGGCCACCGTGGCCGAGTATTCCCGATCGGGGAGGCCTCCGCGCAGCACAGCTGTAAAAAGTCGCGCCACTTCGCGATAGTCCTCGGGCGCAACGCTCTTTCTCATCCAGTATTCGCACTTCTGAAGGCGTTCTTTGTAATTCTGACAAACTTCGAAGCGAGAGCACAAGAGGTTCACTTCGTCGTTCAATTTCAGCACCTCAATCGTCTTATCGCCCTTATCGTCTTTCGGAAAGAAACGCCCGCTGCGCACATACAAATGCTCGCCGGGACGGTCTTTTAGGGGATGCACGATGGGCACCGCCACGACATCGTGGTCGCGTTTGGCGCTGCGGTTGCAAAACTCGCAGACCGGCAGGAGATTTCCCCACTCCACCACCGATTTGGGGTAGAGTTTCTTGCATTTAAAGTGCTCCACATCCCAATAAGCCCCGCGTCCTTGCAACTTCACTTCCGAATAGGCGCACTTGTCGTGCGTCATCGCAAGAAGCGCGTCGCGGATGTATTTTGTGTTCCACACGGCTTTGGGCTTTCCCGCGCGACAACTTTCGGCATACGCCTCGGTAAGCTTTTTCTTATTGGCCTTGAGTTCCGTCGGCTCGGACGGCAGCGTGAGTTGTATCATGGTTTCATCCTAATTCCTCAAGTTCAACTCTATAGATACTCCGCATGGGGTTGCCGGGACGCATCAGGCGTTCGAGCTCCGCATAAATTTGCTCGGCCTGCTCACGGTCTTTGGCTTTGAGCGCTTTCTCAAAGGCACGTTTCTTCTTGTTGTACACTACCGAGCGCACACCTTCCTTCAATTCCATCGTCTCGGACAAAATTTCCTCGACCGTCCAGCCGGTGAAATTCGTCACATTAGAGCGCTCCGCCTCTATTTCCCCGCTTTCCGCATCGCGACGCAGCACATAGAGATTCACGTCCTCCATCGATTGAAGCACATGCGGGCTGTGGGTCGTGACGATAAACTGCACCTTGGGGAAGATCTTCGAAAGCGTGGGCACAAGATCGCGCTGCCACTTGGGATGCAGGTGTAAATCGATCTCATCCACCAGCACAACGGCCTCTTCGTGCAAGGGATTTTCGGCTTCGGGATACAATTCAAACATCCGCTTGCAGAAATCTGTGAGCCAAGTCAAGGTGGTTTGATAGCCGAAGCCCAACTCGTCGAAGCGCATAGCGCCGTCTATCGTTTCGAAGCGCACCGAAACTTGGTCGTTTTCAAGTTCATAACGCCCGAACTTAAAACCCTTTATCTCCGGAAATAATTCACTTTTCAGCAATTCATGCATCTTTTCAAGACGCTTTTGCGACATAGAACTACCGTGTTGCTTCGAATAATCTAACTGCAACAACCATTCTTGAAGATCCAACAAGCGAGCATCGGACGAAAACAAAGTGTCATAAGGAAAAGTCTCCCGCTCACTAAGTACCGCCCGCGCCGGAACGCGATTTACGCCATAAGGAAAGAGATCAAGATAAGAAACTGTTCCCTTCGCGCGCGTGATGCTTGAATCAGAATCCCAATGATCCCCGTTGCTTAGAATTGACTTTACATACTGTTTGCCTTTCCAAAAAGAAGATTCATTACCTCGTGCTGCGAACGTAGTACCTTCTCTAATTACCACCTCGTCCTCTCCGATGTCTACTCTAAAATCGAATTTAGAAACGACCAAATAGGACAACGCCCGCAGCACATTCGTCTTGCCCGTATTATTCTCGCCGAGCAACACCGTCCACTGCTTAATTTTGCTGTCCGCACCACGGCAATCCACGGCTAAGTCTTTGATGCACTTATAATTATGAATGGAAAAGCTTTCAATTTTCATAAGAGAAGAAGCGTTTTTAGCCGATGTTTCACGGCGATACGAACGGGTGAGGAAAAAGGTTTTGACGATCGAGCACTGCAAGCAGAAGAAGTCGATGCAAGACGGGTAACGTTCGAAACAGTTTACACTGCAAATGTATGAAAAACAACGCGTTCGCACAAGTTCGCACGGTATTTTATTCCCTTTTGCACCCAAACAAACGCACGCCGACGCGAAGGGCGTCGGCGTGGTGGGAAACAGGCGAGCGGAACGTCGCCGCCCTACTCTACTCGGAGGCGGAGGGGTGCGGGAAGGGCGTGGAGGGTCTGCATCAGGCGGTGGAAGGTGACGATGCTGTCGGCAAGGCGGAGGACACCGGAGGCACGACCGACGAGGAGGCAACCCGAGGAGTCGGAGGGGTGATTGCCGGGATGGATGAGAATGCCGGCGCGGCCGGGGACGCCCTCCAAACGGGGGAGGCGCGCGCCCCACGCTGCCGACCACGGTCGGGGAGAACGCGTAAAGCGAGGCGAGGGAATGTCGAGGCGGAGGCGATATTCGCCCGCGGGGATGGCGGGATGCGCACCTGTCATCGGGGGCTCGAGGGTGGCAACGGAACGCAGGCCGCACTCCGGAGGCAATAGGAGGATGCCTTCCGTACCGCCGGGAAGAATCGCGGTGCGACAAAGACGAAGCAATGAGGACATGGGAGTATGTGTTTTAAGGTAAAGTAGACGGGTAAACAAGTAGACGAGAGGAGCACTCGAATTAGCGAATCACGCGTTTACTTGTCAACGAGTCGACTTGTCTACGAAGGA
This sequence comes from uncultured Prevotellaceae bacterium, assembly GCA_963517315.1. Classification (GTDB taxonomy): domain Bacteria; phylum Bacteroidota; class Bacteroidia; order Bacteroidales; family Bacteroidaceae; genus Alloprevotella. The sequence continues at coordinate 170 of CAUQEF010000030.1, read as the reverse complement.
AAGCAAATGGGTAAACCGGTAAACAAGTAGACGAGAGGAGCACTCGAATTAGCGAATCACGCGTTTACTTGTCAACGAGTCGACTTGTCTACGAAGGAAAGCAAATGGGTAAACCGGTAAACAAGTAGACGAGAGGAGCACTCGAATTAGCGAATCACGCGTTTACTTGT
>CAUQEF010000029.1:0-22262 GCA_963517315.1 uncultured Prevotellaceae bacterium | reverse complement strand
ACCCAAGACCTTCAGAACCGGAATCTGACGCTCTATTCAGCTAAGCTACGGAGCCCTTTGTAGTGCAAAGTTAAGACTTGAGAACGAATAAGCCAAACGAAGTGCCGACTTTTTGTCGCGCAGCGGGCGAAAGCTGCCGACAAAGGAGCGGAAAGACCCTCTCCTCGTCCTGCCGCGTGGGAAGAACGAGGGGAAGTGCATATAATAAGACGTCGCGGCCAACTTAGCGCACGATCGTCGCTTCGCGGTCGGGACCGACGGAGAGAATCGTGATCGGTGTGCCGAGTGCCTTTTCCAAGTAGCTCACGTAGTCTGCATAGGCCTTGGGAAAGTCGGCTTCGCGACGCATTTCCGTGAGCGGCGTGTGCCAGCCCGGCAGTTCTTCGTACACCGCCGTCCAACCTTCGGTATCGTAGGGCATTGTTTCCGTGCGCACCCCGTCTTTCTCGTAGGCCACACACACTTTGATGGTTTCGAAGCCGTCGAGCACGTCGGCCTTCATCATCACCAAGTCCGTCACGCCGTTGATCATGATCGCGTAGCGTAGCGCCACGAGATCCACCCAACCGCAGCGGCGGTTGCGACCCGTCACCGCCCCGAACTCGCGACCCACGCGGCGAATCTCCTCGCCCGTTTCGTCGAAAAGCTCAACCGGGAACGGTCCTGAACCTACGCGCGTGCTGTACGCCTTGAAGATACCCCACACGCGGCCGATGCTTTGCGGTGCCACGCCCAGTCCCGTGCAAACGCCGCCGATCGTGGTCGACGACGACGAAACGAAAGGATAGGTGCCGTGGTCGATGTCGAGCAACGAACCCTGTGCGCCTTCGGCCAATACGTTCTTGCCTTCTGCGAGGGCTTGGTTGATTTCGATCTCCGTGTCGGTGATGGGGAAGCGGCGCAGATAGTCGATGCCTTCGAGCCATGCGTGTTCTTCGTCCGTGATGTCGAAGTCCGTGAAGCCCATGTCGGAGAGCAAACGCAGGTGGCGTTCCTTCAGCGCGTTGTATTTCGTGAGGAAATCGCCTTCGATGTCGCCCACGCGCAGACCCACGCGAGCCGCCTTGTCACTATAGGTAGGGCCGATGCCCTTACCGGTCGTGCCCACTTTGTTTTTGCCCTTCGCCGCTTCGTAGGCGCGGTCGAGCACGCGGTGCGTGGGCAGAATGAGGTGAGCGCGGCGGCTGATGTGCAGGCGGTCGGTGATGGTATAGCCTGCGGATTCCAGTTCGCGCGCCTCGGCCATGAACAGGTCGGGTGCAATCACGCAACCGTTGCCGATCAGATTCAGTTTGCCCGCATCGAAGATGCCCGAGGGGATCGAACGGAGCACAAATTTCTTTCCGTCGAAGATGATGGTGTGTCCGGCATTGGGGCCGCCGGCAAAGCGCGCCACCAAATCGTAGCGCGGAGTGAAATAGTCGACGACCTTGCCTTTGCCTTCGTCGCCGAACACGATGCCCAACAGGGCATCTACCTTACCTTTTGTCATGGTGCAGTTGGGGGGATTGGGGCGGCGCACGTTGCACACCGCGAAATCATGATTACACTGCCACAAAGTTACGCTTTCTTGAGCGCCTGTGCAAAAAAATCTTTGTATATTTGTGCCATCATCCAATATAGACTTTACTCAATATGACGACTACTCTTGAGCTCCGTGTGCGTCCGGAAGTGGCTTACGATGCGGCACGCCTGCGCAGTGCGGTGGCCGAAAATCTCGGCATCGCCCCCCGTGAGATCACGCAAGTGCGCATTGTGCGCCGCAGCATCGACGCGCGCCAGCGCAACGTGATGGTCAATCTCGGCGTGCAGATTTGGGTGGGCGAACAGCCCGTCGAACTCGCCTATACTCCCATTCGCTACGGCGATGTCTCGCAGGCTCCGCAAGCCGTCGTGGTCGGCGCAGGCCCCGCAGGACTCTTTGCCGCCTTGCGCCTCATCGAATTGGGCGTGCGCCCCGTGGTGCTCGAGCGCGGACGCGATGTCGACGGCCGTAAGAAGGACATTGCCGCCATCGCCCGTTCGGGCAGTGTCGATCCCGAGAGCAACTACTCCTTCGGCGAGGGGGGCGCCGGGGCATTCTCCGACGGTAAACTCTACACCCGCTCCAAGAAGCGCGGCAACGTGGCGCGCATCCTCGGCATCTTCTGCCAGTACGGGGCCGCCACCGATATTCTCGCCGACGCCCATCCCCACATCGGCACCGATCGCCTCCCGGGCATCATCGCCGGCATGCGTCGGCAGATCATCGAGTCGGGCGGTGAAGTGCATTTTCAGACGCGTGTCGACGCCCTCCTCTTCTCGGCCGACGGCCAGCGGGTGGAAGGGGTGCGCGCCGCCGACGGCCGCGAGTGGACCGGCCCCGTGATTCTCGCCACCGGCCACTCCGCCCGCGATATCTATCGCTATCTCCATACCGCAGGCGTCGAAATCGAGCAAAAAGCCGTGGCCATGGGCGTGCGTTTGGAACACCCCGCGCACCTCATCGATCAGATCCAATACCACAACCGCGAAGGTCGCGGCGACTATCTCCCGGCGGCCGAATACGCCTTTGTGCAGCAGGTGAACGGGCGCGGTGTCTATTCCTTCTGCATGTGCCCCGGTGGGTTTGTCGTTCCCGCCGCCACCGGCCCCGAACAGTTGGTGGTCAACGGCATGAGCCCCGCCAACCGCGGCAGCCGATGGTCCAACTCGGGCATGGTGGTCGAAACCCGTCCCGAAGACCTCAACGACGGCCTCGCCCCTTGGGTGGCCGAAGCCTTGCAAAACGATGCCTTCGCCGAAGGCCACGCCGCACTCGCCGATGAGGCGAATCCCCTGCGCATGATGTGGCTGCAAGAGAGCATTGAACGCGCCGCGTGGGTGCAAGGTGGGCGCACGCAGGTGGCGCCCGCCCAGCGCATGGCCGATTTTGTCAACAACCGCCTCTCGGCCGAACTCCCCAAATCGAGCTACACCGCGGGCTTGATCGCCTCGCCCCTCCACTTTTGGATGCCGCGCTTCATCACCGAGCGTCTGCAAGAGGGCTTCAAAGCCTTCGGTCGTCGCAGTCGCGGTTTTCTCACCAACGATGCTATCCTCATCGCCGCCGAAACGCGCACTTCGTCGCCCGTTCGTGTGGTGCGCGACAACGACACCTTGCAGCACGTGCGCCTCGCCGGACTCTTCCCCTGCGGTGAAGGAGCGGGCTACGCCGGTGGCATCGTTTCCGCCGCCATGGACGGCGAACGCTGCGCCGAAGCCCTCGCAGCCGCTCTCGGGGTGTAAGCACCTCCCCTTTATTTCATCTTTCGCCCGCGGCGAGTGCATCATCCCACGAAGGGAAAGTGCGCTCGCCGCGGGTGCTTTCTTTGCCCTACGATCGATGGCGCGTTTTCGCTCCACTGCCATTTTTTCGCCGTGGGTGTCTGTCCTGTTTCGTTTCGCCGCTTTGCCTCTTGGCTTTCCTTCTTTGTTCCCCCCTCGGTCGACAGGTTTCCTCCTCATGTTTCTTTTGGGGCATCCTCGCTCTCCTTCTTTGCGCTCTTGCTCGACTTGTTTTCCTCCTCCGTTTCTTTCTTTTCCGCCTTGTTCGGTCGCCGACAATCGTTGGTGTCTCGGTCGTCGAAAAAATGCTTTTGCGCCCCCTCCCTTGCGTGCGCGCGTCATGCGCCCGCGCGTCCCGTGTTTCGAATAATTGCCTTCACCTCTTCACCCAATGCGCACAACTTCTTGACTTTGAGTGTTTTGTGGTGAAGGCAAACTGTCGAGTGCTTCGATTCACCTTTTTGTCTGATCGCTGCAAAGCACTGTCATTCAGTGAAATACGGTGAAGGTATTTTTATTCATTTCTCCGCGTTTTATATTTATGTGGCGTATGATGTTGAAAACAAGCGCTTTGCGGTGAAGGCAGGGTGAAGGCACGTGTTCACGTTTCCTTTTTTCGCTCCCCTTCTCGCCGTGCGCCGAGACCTTGCTCCCACCTTTTGGAAAGGGGGTGAAGGTAAGGTGAAGGCTTGCCTTCACCTTTTTCTTTACCGCAACGATTTGATTCTCAATTCGTTTTCAGGCGGGGTGAAGGGTGAAGGCAAAAAACGAAAACTCGCTGATGTGCGCGTACACACGTGCGCGCGAGGAGAATCGTGGGGAGGTGCTTCCCAAACAAGACTTGTTTTCTTCGATAGTCCTCGTGTTTCGAGCAGAACAAGTGGAGATTTAGATAGTATAGTAGAAAAAAGAGGGCAAACCTATTGCATTCGTGAAATTAAGTGGTATCTTTGCAAACAACATGACCTCCCACGCTTCCCGTAGACCAGCGCACCCAGGGAGGTCTTCGAGTATATGTACGTGATGAGGTACGAGAAAACTCCCATTGACACCAAGCTGCAAGTCGAGAAGCTAAAGAACAGAGGACTCATTGTCAAGGATGAGTTGTTAGCTGAGCAGTATTTGCGCAATATCAGTTATTATAGGCTGAGAGCTTATACCTATCCTTTTCAGATGAATGAAGAGGGGGCAAATATACACTGCAATAATGGAAGGCTTATGAAAAATAAAAAGACTATATATGACCGTGTGAATTCTTTGGATAGATTGGCACCATATGTTCTATTTCTGTCTTCATATCTCCCTCTCTTTATTCTAATAGCAATAAAAGAAGGGGCCAAGGTCGAGACGGGTGCTTTTCTGTTGAAAATAGATTGTGTTTCTGTTGGAGATTTAGTAAGAGCTTATTTCATTCCTGTAATTTGTTTGCTTTGCATTGTTTTTGGACTTGTCGGAACTTTCTTTACGTTCAAAAATATTGAAGGACGGGTTGAAAATGGAAGTATTACGACTATAGAAGAAGTATCGGGATTAAATGAAGAACCTCTTGCTTACATAGCAACATATGTGATATCATTTGTTCCCCAAGACAGTAAAAGTTTTGGTGATATACTCGCTCTGCTATTCTTTTTAGCTATAGTTTGTTATTTGTATATACGTTCAAAATTGCTTCTAGTTAATCCTGTTTTAAGCTTGAGGTACTCCATATTTAGCATAAGGTTTGAAGACGGAGAAGTCCTAAGGCAAGGAGTCTTGATTTCAAGAGATAGATATATTCAAGAGAAGGACTGCGTGAAGATATACAACATAGGCTATCAACTATATTACGGATATAAGAAGGAGAAATGACTCTACAAGATATTCAAGAATTTATCAAGAACACGGAAAGTAAAGACACAAGACTTTACTTTATAACAAGAATAGAGGAAGCAAAGCGTTCTCGGATCAGGGCAGCAAATAAGACGCATGTTTTTAAGGTCTATCAGATCGATTTTAATCAAGAGCTTCAAGAAAGTCTCTTTAATGCAACTCTGTCGTACCTCGAGCAAATAGCAAAGAAAAATTACGATGTTGTAGACTATGATGTCCTATCTGATGAAACGGAACACCTATTTACCTATTCTGTTTCTAATAAGATTGAATCCTTTGCAGACGTTGTTACAAATCAACTACTGCAATCTGCTCCCAAGGTAACTAGTCTCAAGATTTTATCTTCCGGTGACGAACAAATGTGGGCATACTGTCTTTCTTTCTCAAGTTCTGATGGTAAGGAGAAGATGTTTTCCTTTAGAAAGATACTTCCGAACAAGGTAGGGATTAATGAAAAAAGTTCTTTTTTGAAAGCGGTCTTTAATGCTCGTAGTCTGCAATTAGCTCTTCAAAAAGAGGAGACAATATCACTTGATGAACAGGTAGATTGTATCTATTTTATGGATACTTTTTTTGTCCTCAAGAAGGGTAACTTTGAGCGGATCGTAGGGCTTCAGGAGGAGTATAAGGAGCAAGCAAAAGTTATCGTGAATGATATGTTATCTTCTAATATCCTGGAAGGAGGTGAGTATTTGAATCTGTTAGTCGAGAACAAATCAAGTATTCATAAGAAACTGATAAAGATAGCCAAAGTAGGAAATTACAAAAGTCTGACTTCTCAAGCGATTAAGAAGATGACGAAAATAAGCAAACAGCATGGCGTAGTTCTAAAAGTCCAGGGAGATAAATTTATTCTAGAAAATGAAGAGGATGTCGACGCTTTGCTGAAGGTGCTCGGCGACTATTATAAGAAAGGGGAAGTCTCGGGAAAGTCATATGGAACATTTTCTGGAAAAGAATTGAAGGCTGAACAAAAATAAGGTTCATCTGATATTGGGAGTGAACAAACATTCGGGTGCGCCGCCAAACTCATGTTGGCGGCGCACCCGACTTTTATGAGGCATGCTTGTCGAAAAATCTCAAGGCAGGTGTTCGAGGAGTTGGGGCAGGGCGGTGATGACGTGGGTGGGGAACGTTTCGTCATAGTCCTTTTGTTCCCATTCTTCGCCTTTGAACCAAATGGTTTGTGCGCCGAGGGAGTGGGCGGGGACGATGTCTTTGGAGAAAGAATCGCCGATGGCCACACACGATGCGGCGGGAACGGCGGCCGCATCGATGCCCAGTTGCCAAATGGCGGGATCGGGTTTGCGAACCCCCACCACGGCGCTCTCAACGATGTGGGGGAAGAAGTCGGCGAGGCCGTAGGCGCGGAGCACCGCGTGGATGTTGCCGTAGAAGTTGGTGACCAGCACAAAGCGGTAGCCGCGGTCGCGGAGGGTTTGCAGCACGTGGCGGGCTTCGTCGGCATGGCGGCGCGCCGCGTGGTCGCAGTAGTCGGCAATGGCGTCGGTGGCGGTGGCGCAGTCGGCATCGGAGAGAGTGACGGTGCCGCCTTCGCGGAGAAAGGCGAGTTCGATGGCGATTTTTTTGTGCAGAAGCGTGCGGAAATCGTCGTCGGGCGTGACGATGGGCCGGCGGGCGAGCGTGCGCTCCCCGTGCACGTAGGCCGCGCGCCACACTTCGCCGTCGACGGCGCGGAGGGCAGGGAAGCGCTCGGCGGCATGGCGGTAGCCGTCGAGGAGAACGAAATTCCAGTGGCGCGCCCCGCTGTCGAGCGTGCCGCCGTAATCGAAAAGTAGGGTGGGGAGAGTCATCGCATGAGTTGTTGGTTACCGATTTTCACCAGGAGCACGCCGACCACGATCCAGAAAATTTCGCGGATGCGGGTGTAGAACGACACATAGATGCCGATGGCTTGTCCCACGCCGGGGAAAAGGAGGGGGACGATGACGGCCAAGCTGCCTTCGCGCGCACCGATTTGCATCGGGAGGAAGAACAGGAGGTTGCCCATCAGTGAGGAGAAACCGAGAATGATGAGGCCGTCGACGAAGTTGGCGCCGGGGATGCCGAAGGCGAGGAGAATGAAGTAGAATTCAAACGAATTGAGCAGACGGCCTACGTATTCGGCGGCCAGCGAGCCCCAGAGTTGGCGCGGATTTTCGTAGAGAAAACGGATGTTGGCGTCGATGGTGTCGAAGGCTTCGAGGTGGCGCTCGTAGAAACGGCGCGCGGGGCGGTGCAAGAACGGTGCGAAGAAGAGCAGACGAAAGATGCGCGCGATGATGCCGTGCTTGTAGCTATAGGAGAAAAAGGCGATGGCGGCCATGAAGACCGTGACGTAACCGGCGAACAGGCTCCACAACCACGCGTTCATCACATCGAAATGCGCGATGACGAAAGCGATGAGGGCCGTGGTCCACAGAAAGAAGTGGCTGAAGACGTGCATCATCGAATAGAGGGCGACGGACGACACGGCACGCGGCGTGCCGATGTAGCGCGAGAGCTCCATGACGCGATAGGGGGCGCCGCCCGAACCGAAGGGGGTGGTGTAGGAAAAGGCGAAGCCCGAAATGGTGAGCTTCATGGCGTGGGCGAACGAGAGGTGCTTGTCGTGGTCGGAGGTGTTGACCAGAATTTGGAACGCCCAGGCGTTGCAGAGATAGACGAAGAGCCAAATGCCGACCACTCCCGGGAGGTAGAGCAGGACGTTGGCGGGGTTGCGCTTGATGGTTTCCCAACCTTCGGGGAAGGAGTAGACCATGAAGGCGATGGCGCAGAGTCCGAAAAGGAGAAAGAGGTTGCGATAGAGGGGCTTCATGCGGCAGAGGGAGCGGAGGGCAGGAGTTGTTGGTTGAGGCGACGGCAGAGGGCTTCGTGCGTGCGGCGCATATAGCGGTAGATGCCGTGGAAGACGGTGAGTTCGACGAGGGGATAGACGAGGACGAACCAAGGAATCCAAACGGCGACGAGGAGGGCGGTGTAGAGGGTGATGGCGCGCCAGTTGAAGGTGAGGACATTCGTCCACTTCATGAGGGGCAGACTGCCGGCGCGGAAGGTTTTGACGAGTTCGGGCGGGAGGTTACGGCCGTAGCGCGCGTCGAGGGTGCGTTTCAGGGCTTGAAATTCGGGAGTGTCGCGCTCCTGTCCGGCGGTGTAGTTGCAATAGAAGTGGAGAAACACTTTCCAAGCGGTGTCTTTCTTCCACGATACTTTGGCGTAGTCGGCGCGCAGGCGCTCGGCGTTGTCGAGTTCGCTGCCCGAAGCGCCTTTGATGAAGTAGAGATGCACGTTGCGGTAGTAGTCGGCGAGGCGACTCTGCACGGCGTGGGCGTGAAATCCGATATAATAGAGGAGGGGGAAGATCCAAAAGCTCCATTTCGGACTCTCGCTCCAGCCCGGCACGATGGGTTGTGGCATGAGGCGGAGGGCGATGGCCACGTAGATGGCGATGAACCACACATCGCCGGCGAAACCGTCGAGGATGCGTCCCCACAGCGTCTTCTTTCCGGTCATGCGAGCGAGCTGTCCGTCGGCCGAGTCGTAGAAATTGGCCCACATGAGCAGGCCGATGCCGATGAGCGTGAAGTCGAGACGGCCTTCGCCGAAGGCCATGAAGACACCGGCGGTGGCACCGAGGAAGATGCTCAGAATGGTGATGACATTGGGGTGGATGCCGAAGAGATTGAAGAAGCGCGCCCACAATAAACCGATGGGGCGGGTGAAGTAGATGTCAATGTTTTCTTCGGTGTCGGTGCTTTTGAAGGTCGATTGCAGGTTCGTGTTTTCAGCCATGGGAATAGAAAAGTTACATTAGGCGCGGTGGTGGAGAAAGTGGAGGGCGCGCGTGGCGATGGCTTCGGCGGCGGCTTGGGTGCAGCTGCCAAAGGAGGGCCAGTCGTTGAAATCGATGAGGAAGAAGCGGCCGTCGGGACGAACGATGGCGTCGCCGCCGTAGATGGGCCTACCGAAGTGGCGGGCGGCGGCGTCGGCGGTGATTTTCAAGTCGGCCAGGGAGAAGGGATGCTCGGCCGGCGCGCCGTTGTGCTGCTCGAGTCCGAATTTGCTGAAGCCGTTTTCGTGCGTGGGATAGGTGTGCGAGAAGAAGGACGTGCCTTCCACACCGTAGAATTTCACCAAATCGCCTTCGAGATGCGCGTTCACGATGAAATCGTCGATGCCTGCGGCCGCGAAATCGGCCAGGGCGGAGCGGAGTTGGGCTTCGTCGGCGATGAAACGCACATCGTCGGCCGTTTTGGCGGCGCTGTCGCTGCGTTTGAGCCAAAGGGGGAGACCGAGGGTGCGCACGATGAGCGACGGGTCGGTCACTTTGTGGAGAAAGGGCGCACCGCAACCGGCTTCGTTGAACCACCGGTCGAGATCGGCGCGGCTGTGGCGAAGCAAGGCGGTGGGGCTGTTCCAGATGGTGAGGCCGGCGGCTTCTGCGGCGGCCAATGTGGTCTGCGCGGTGCGACTTCTCGCCATGGAGAGCACCAAGTCGGCGCCGGAAAAGTCGGTGGGCAAACGGTTTTCGTCGATTGCCGCGAGGGGTTCGCCCTGCAACGTGAGCGCAAGAGCGACGGCTTTGAAAATCGCTTCGTCGCGCGTCTCACTGTTGGGGGAGTATTGCGTGTCGCGAGAGATGAGATAGATCATAGCGGGGCGGGGCGAATTAGCAGTCGCGGAGAAAGGCTTCGGCTTTGGGAATGTCGGCGGCGTGGTCGACGTCGAGGATCTTGGAGAAGGGATAGGCTTTCAACTTCAGGCCGTCGGCGATGAGGCCGCGCTGGAAGTTGCGCATGCGGCTCTGACCTTCGGCCATGCAGCGGCGCAGGGTGTCGAGCGCACGGGGGGCGAGGGCGTAGATGCCGCCCGAGATGAAGCGGAAACGCGGCTCGCGCTTGTCATAAAAGCCGTCGATGTTCAGGGCATTGTCCGTGCCGATGTAGAGCGGGCTCTCGTCGTCGATGAAATCGGTCACGGCCATCAGACCGTCGAGCCCGGCTTCGAGGGCAGAACGGAAGGCGGCGATGTAGTTGCGGAAATCTGCTTCGCGAAAGATGGTGTCGACCGTCGTCAAACAGAAGGGGGCGTCTGCGAGCAAGGGGGCTATGCGCGCAAAACTGTGCATGGACGAGGGAGTGGTCGCCACTTCGAGACGAATGTTCCATTCGGGATGCGTTTGACCCAGATGGCGCACGAATTTCTCGGTTTCGGGGCGCAGACGGTTGACGATGATGACAATTTCCTCCGCGTCGTTGGCGGCAAATATGCGTACGAGGCGCTCGATCATGGGCACCCCGTTGAGCGGAATGAGGGGTTTGGGAGCGGAGATGCCTTCTTCGGCAAGGCGCGAGCCTTCGCCGGCGGCGATGATGGCAAATTTCATGCGAAAGGGGAAATGAAGTGGACGAGGGCGGCGAGCGGATCAGAAGATGACGCGCGCCATGAAGCGAATGCCCCAACGGGTGGTGCGCGGGTCGTCGAGATAGGTGAAGCGGCGCACGTAGTCGATGTGGAAGAGCTTGAAAATGTTGTGAATACCGAAAGCGGCTTCGACATACGGCACTTGCGGATCCATCACCTTGCTTTGTTGGCGGAACGAACCGTCGGGGTTGAACTCGCCGGGGAAGTAATAGAGGTCGGTGCGCGTTTTGTTTTCTTCCAAATAGGGGTTGTTCTTGTCGGTGAGTCGTCCCCAAAGGATGTTGAAGCCCACGTGTTCGCGCCATTTCAGGCGGTTGAAGAGTGGAATGCGGTTGAAAATCTTTCCGTTCATGCTCCAATTGAACATCAACTGCGCATAGCGGTCGTTGAGGAACTCCATATTGTCGACAAGGTAGTACATGTCGTCGTCATACACATAAGCCAAGTTGGCGCGGGGCATGATGAGGAGCGGGAAGGGGACGCGATTCCACTGCGCGCCGGCGGCAAAATCGAAGTCCATGCGACCCCACGAACGGAGCCATACGCGTTTGCGCACACCCACCTCGGTGAGGTTGTAAGTGTAGTCGCTCCACAGGCCGCGCAGTCCTGCCATGTGCGAAATGCGGTAGATAGGCGCTTCCTTGTTGACCAAGATGCGGCGCTGCTTGGTGTTGATGTAGGCCACGCCGGGTTGGTATTGCAGCAAAACGGAGAGATCGGAGGTGCGCAGGTAGCTGAGGTTGCGACCGTTGAAGCCCGAACCGTCGGCCGGCCCGTAGGGGCGCGGATTGTAGTGCCCTTGTGCGTCGTAGTGCACGCCGTTGGCCACGGGCTGGTAGAAGAGCAAATAGGTGGGCTCGGTCATGTCGTGCCGCACTTGTGCGCGCCATTGCAGGCCGTAATCCCATTCTTGGTCGTAGACGAGTTTGAAACTCCGCGCATAGTTCATGTGTTTCACCGGCGCCCACTTGAGTGCCATGAACACATTGTCCTTGTCGGTCGTCAAGTACTGATCGCTCGGCACGGACACGTCGTAGGAGTAGGTGAACGTGAGGTTCGACACCGGAAACTCCATGGGCAGATAGGCTTTGCGGCGGAAAGAATAGGTCAATTCGCCCAAACCTTTCCAGCGATGGTCGCGGAAGCCGTAAGCCAAATAGCCACGCCAGAACATGTGCGGGTTGAGGTTGGCGGTGGTTTGCAGCGAGGCGCGCAGGCGCAGTCCGTCGACGGGGTTCGAAGTGACGGCCGTGTTCACCGGGCCGATGTCGATTTTCGACGGATTTTTCGGATCGATTGAGGTCGGAATGTAGTTTTCGATCAGCGACTTGCCCGCCCAAATCACAGGCGAGAAGCCCTCAATATTATAAATGCGTTCGACGAAGAGCGAAAGGCGGTCTTCCGACGGACTGAGCGCCAAGGGGCGGTGCTCTTTCCAGAAATCCTCGTTCTGCATGCGCGCGTCCGGCTCGGTTTTCTTCTCGGCGGTGAAGCGGAAGAGGCGTGGAGAGAGGGGCGCGAACGAGTAGTTTGAGTATTCGGTGTAGCGCTTTACTTCGAGCGTTTTGAGAAACTTCGCCGCTTCGAGCACCACGAACATGTCGTTCTTGGCCAGCACCTGTTCGCCCGTGGGGAGGGTGGTGAATTGCTGAGCGATGTTGATGCGCTTCACGTAGTTGACCGTCGATTTGACGGGGATGCTGATGTCGGCCTTGGCGAGGCGGAAGGTGGAATCGGCCAAGACGTAGAGCGACCCCGTGAAACCGAAGTCGCGCGGATTGTTCGGGCCGAACGAAACTTGGATGCAGCGCTGCCCGTCGACCACGGTGGTGTCTTCGATGAAGTAGCGATAGAACGCGATGGCGCCGTGGGTGGCCACGGGGCTGAGGAACTGCGCTTGCAGGAAGCGGATGTCGTCTTGATAGAGGTCGACTTCCGTGAACACATCCTGCAACATCGAGGCGAGAATGTCGCCCGTGTCGATGATTTCGTTCATACCGTTGGTGCGTTCGCCCTTCACGATGGTCTTGGCCGTGCCCAACTCCTTACTATAAATCTCTTGCGAAACGGTTTCGTCGACCGAAACGGGGAGAATGAGTTTGCCCGTTTCTTTCGAGGTCTCGACGTGCTCTTTGAGAAAGGGCATGCGTTTGATGCCGCCCTCCTCGAAAAACTCGGGCGTGATGTCGCTCAGCGCGAAAGTGAGCTTATTGTATTTCTCATAGCTGTAGAAATCACGATTGCGCAGGTCGCCGGCTTTTTTGGCCGCGATGACTTTCTCCATCAAGATGACCGCCGGGTTGTTTTTGCGCGAGTATTTCGTGCGTTTGGCCTGCACAACGGCTGTGCCGACGGCGAAGTCGGCGGGCTTGAGGCGCACGATGAGCGAATCGCCCCCCGCCGCTCGGGTGGAAAAGCTCTCATAGCCCACGCTGCTCACCACCACGCGCATGCCTTTGTGGAGCGGGAGAGAAAAACGCCCCGCGGCATCGGTTTGCACACCGTGGCGGCCGCCTTTGGCAGCGTCGTAAAATACATTGACGAACGGAATGGCTTCGCCGCTCTTGGCATCGACCACACGCCCCACGAGGCGTTGTGCCGAAAGGGGGAGAGCGGTGGAGAGCAACAGGAAAAAGAGGAGCAAGGACTGCTTCATGAAATGACGAAAAAGGGGGATTTCGGAGAGTAGGACAGCGAGGTGAGATGTGCTGAGCTTATTGTTGTGTGCGGTTGCGGCGGTCTTCGCGGCGTTCGCGCGGGGCGATGACCAGCGGATCGGCGTGCATCTCATCGTGGCGTCGGCGATTGCGGTAGACATCGATCGCCGTGTAGATGGATTGCACGAACGATTGGATCGAAGCCACGCCCTTGCCCGCCAGATCATAGGCCGTGCCGTGGTCGGGCGAGGTGCGCACGATGTCGAGACCTGCAGTGAAGTTCACCCCGTCGTCCATCGATAGCGCCTTGAAGGGCGCGAGTCCCTGATCGTGGTACATGGCCAGCACCGCATCGAAGTGGCGAAACGAACCGGCACCGAAGAATCCGTCGGCACTGTAGGGGCCGAAGCAAGGGAGTCCCTCGCCGTTGAGGCGCTGCACGAGAGGTGCGAGCAGTTCCACCTCTTCGCGCCCGTGCAATCCCTCGTCGCCGTTGTGGGGGTTGAGGCCGAGCACGGCAATGCGCGGTGCGGTGATGCAAAAGTCGCGTTGCAGCGTGGCATGGAGGCGGCGCAGTTGTGCCTCTACGCGTTCGGCGGTGATTTGCGCAGCCACTTCGCTCAGCGGAAGGTGGGTGGTGACGAGCGCAACGCGCATGAGGGGGTTGAGCAAGACCATGAGCGCCTCACCGCCGCAGGCGGCTTGGAAAAATTCGGTGTGACCGGGATATTGGAAGTCGGCCGACTGGATGCCGGCCTTGTTGATGGGACAGGTAACGATGGCGTCGACGTGGCTGGCATTGGCCGCTGCGGCAGCCGCTTGCAGCGAACGGAGCGCCATGCGACCGGCTTCGGCCGAGGGGCGGCCGGGCTCGATCTTCACGTCCTCGTCGCCGATCACGTCGATCAGGTTGAGGCGGTCGGGATGCGCCTCTTCTGCCTGCTCGATGCAGTGCCAATGCACGTCGAGGTCGAGGGCTTTGCGGTAGTAGGCGGCCACTTTCTCGCTGCCGTAGACGATGGGGGTGCAAAGTTCCAAGAGTTCGGGTTGAGCGAAGGCTTTGAGGATAAGTTCATAGCCGATGCCGTTGGTGTCGCCGTGGGTGATGGCGATGCGTATCTTTCTGTTCATTGCGATAGTTCCGGAGGGGTGGGAAAAATGAGGGAAGGGGCTGGGCGCAGTGCGCGAGGGCATTAGGCGCGTTCCTCTTCCATGCGTTTGGTGGTGAGCATGCCGCAGGCGGCATAGATGTCTTGTCCGCGCGAGGAGCGCACGGTCGTGGTGATGCCGTGGGCGTTGAGATAGTCTTGCAGGCGCTGCATGGCCGTTTCGTCCGTGCCGTCGAAACGCGTGTCGGGGATGGTGTGGAAACGGATCATGTTGATTCGACAGTCGAGCGGTGCGAGCAGGCGCACGAGGGCGCGGCCGTGTTCGAGTGTGTCGTTGATGCCGCGAAACACGATGTATTCGAACGTCAGGCGGCGCTGTTTGGTGCCTTCGGCGTAGTCGTCGGTCGTTTTGCGGCAAAAATCATATTGACTCAGCAGTTCGATGAGCGCTTCTACGCCAAAAGCGCGTTCGGCCGGCATCATCGCGCCGCGTTCGGCCGCATCGGGGTGGTGGAGCGAGACGGCCAAGCTGCATTTGCTCTCGTCGAGAAAGCGGCGCAGCCCCTTGGCCACGCCCACCGTGGACACGGTGATGCGTTTCGGACTCCAAGCGTAGCCCCAAGCTGCGGTGAGTGCTTCGGTGGCGCGCAGCACGTTGTCGATGTTGTCCATCGGTTCGCCCTGACCCATGAAGACGATATTGGTGAGGCGCTCACGTTCGGGCAGCGAATAGACTTGGTTCAGGATGTCGGCCGCGGTGAGTTGCGCCATGAAGCCCTGTCGGCCGGTCATGCAGAACTCGCACGCCATTTTGCACCCCACTTGCGACGAAACGCAGAGGGTGGCGCGCTCGCCGTCGGGGATGAACACCGACTCGATGTAGTGCCCCTTGGCGGTGCGAAAGAGGTATTTGATCGTGCCGTCGCGCGATTCGACGCTTTCCACCGGGGTGGAAATGCCCAGCACGTAGGTTTCGGCCAAGCGCGCGCGGGCGGCTTTCGAGAGGTTGGTCATCTCGTCGAAAGAGCGGGCGTGCTTGTCGTAAATCCAACCACAAAGTTGTTTTCCCACGAAGCGCGGCAAACCGAGCTCGACCGCCACGGCGGTGAGTTCGTCGAGGGAGAGACCGAGGAGCGCCGGTTTGGAGGAGAGGGGAGTGGAGTTGTTGTCGGACATAGGGGAATAATGAGGTGAAGGCGCCGGGCGGCAGGCAAAGTGCGCCGCTGACTAACCATACTATCGTGCAAAAATACGATTTTTTTGTGAGCCTTCGGTCGGCATGCGCTGATTTTCAAGCGCCGAGGAGAAGAGTGGCGCGAAAGAAGCCGTGCGAAAGGCGTTTTTCGACGACTTTCGGCGAAAAGTGGACTGCTTTTTTCCGAAAGTCCACCACTTTTGCGGCGGAGGCGTACTTTCAAAATCGAAGTGCAACAAATCATTCGTTTTTTCATAGGTGCAAATCTGTGTTTGCAGATGCGCTTTTTTTGTATACAACCGGTTGTGGGAGGGCTTTTTCCGGTCGTTTTGTCAAATAGACTCGGCATGCGGCGCCCGAAGGCCGAAGCGATGTGCCGACTGACTGAAAAAAAAAGGAGCAAGGTTTGTTCGCTTGACTGAAAATGGTACTTTTGCGCGCGCATTCCGTCTCCCTCTTGCGTCCAGACATGCAAAAAGGGAGAGGACGACGTGAGAAATCGGACGCTCTCTGTGCGGCCGTTTCTCTTCGGGCAAGAAAAGAACAAAACAGAATGAACACCACCGGCGGCTGCGGGCTGCCGGAAAATAGAGAATGACAAATGGCTTCCGCTGAGGCCGACGTCCAAAACAAAGACTAAGTATGAAGAATGTAATTCGGTTGACTTGTCTCGCGGTATCCTTGCTCCTGTGTGCATGTCAGGCCAAGAAAGAAGCACAAGTGGTGCCGGTGTACACCGCAACAACCCCGTTGGTCGAAGACATTGCGCTTCCGCGTTCGTACGTGGCGAACATCGCTTCGCTGCGAAATGTGGAAATACGCTCACAACAAGCGGGTGTGCTGCAAAATGTATATGCCAGTGAGGGGCAGTATGTAAAAGCCGGCCAACCTCTTTTTCGTATCGCGATTTTCGGTGCGAATGAAGAGGTGACGAAGGCTAAGGCCGCCGCTGAGCAAGCGCGTATCGACCTCCAGAACGTGGAGAAGTTAGCAGAAAGTAAGGTGGTGTCGAACAATGCGAAACGCATGGCAGCGGCAAAACTGAAGGGGGCGGAGGCCGACTATCGTTTGGCCGTGATGCGCAAGCGACTGTCGATCATTCGGGCACCCTTCTCCGGTATTTTGGGGCGTATCCCCAACAAGCAAGGGAGCTTGATCGAAGAGAATAATTTGCTAACCAGCTTGTCGGACAATACGAAGGTGCTGGTCTACTTCAACATTTCGGAAACAGACTATTTGGACTTCCGGCTCCACCCGGAACGCTATGCCCAGAATCCCTTACAATTGGTATTGGCCAATGGAGAGGTATTCCCGGCTCACGGCAAGATTTTAGACCTCGGCGGCCAGTTCGACAGTTCGACGGGGACAATCGCCATTCGCGCGAGCTTCGACAATCCCCATTCCCTATTGCGCAACGGGGAGACGGGCACAGTGAAGCTTTTCGTGGAGAAAAAGCAGGCTATGCTGATTCCCCAAGAAGCGGTGTATGAGCTGCAAGATCAGAAATATGTCTTTGTAGTGGATCGCAACAACGTGGTGCATCAACGCGCTATCAAAATTGATGCTGAATATACAGGAACCTATGTCGTGTCTTCGGGTCTGCAGGTGACCGACCGGTACCTCGTCGACGGCATACAGAAAGTGAACGAAGGAGACAAGGTGCGCGTATCGCAAGTGTCGCCCCGGGTCGCTATGAAGTTGAATAAGCTAAACGCAGATTAGGATGTTCAAGATCTTTATTCGCCGACCGGTGCTCTCCATTGTCGTCTCACTGGTCATCGCCTTTATTGGAATTCTGTCGCTGTTTAATCTTCCCATTACGCAGTTTCCTTCCATTTCTCCTCCTAAGGTGAATGTGATCGCCAACTATCCCGGCGCCAACAATGAGCTACTGGTGAAATCGGTCATCATTCCTTTGGAACAGGCTCTGAACGGAGTACCCGGCATGAAATACATCGAGAGTGATGCGGGTAACGATGGCGAGGCGGCACTTAATGTGGTTTTCAAGTTGGGAACGGACCCGAACGTCGATGCGGTGAATGTGCAGAACCGCGTTTCGTCGGCCACCAACAAATTGCCGCCTGAGGTGATCCGCGAAGGGGTGAAAATTTCGCGTGAGGAACCGAATATTCTGATGTATGTCAATCTGTACAGCGACGATCCGAAGGTGGATCAAGGTTTCCTATACAACTATTTTGACATCAACATTGCGCCGGAGCTGCAACGCGTCGACGGTGTCGGCGATTTGGATATTCTCGGTACGCGCAACTATGCAATGCGTGTGTGGTTGCACCCCGACAAAATGGTGGCGTACGGTTTGTCGACAGACGACGTGAGCGATGCGCTGGAAGACCAGAATATAGAAGTTTCACCGGGTAAGTTGGGAGAGAGCGGCGGTTTGCGACCGCAGGCCAAAGAGTTCATTCTGAAGTATCCGGGACGCTACACCACAGAGGACGAATACAAAAACATCATTATCAAGAGTAATAATGGTGGGAATGTGGTGCGTTTGAAAGACATTGCCGATGTGCACTTAGGCAGTGAGGTCTATGATATCTATTCGACCTTCAATGGGCGGCCCTCTGCTGCTGTCACGCTGAAACAGGCTTATGGTAGTAACGCACGCAACGTGATCATGCATGTGAAAGAGACCATGGCACGTTTGCAAAAGGACATGCCCAAAGGGATGCACTACGAAGTCAGCTACGATGTGAGCCGATTCCTCGATGCAAGTATCGAGAAAGTGATCCACACGCTGATAGAAGCCTTTGTTTTGGTAGGTATCGTGGTGTTTATCTTCCTCGGCGACTGGCGTGCCGCTGTCATTCCCATTTTGGCCATCCCGATTTCGTTGTTGGGTAGCTTTATCGCGATGCTGGTGTTTAACATCACGCTCAACATGATCTCGCTCTTTGCTTTGGTCATGGCAATCGGTATCGTTGTGGACGATGCGATTGTTGTGATCGAGGCGGTAAATGTGGAGATTTCTCGCAACAAGCTTTCTCCTATCGAAGCAACCGAGAAGGCTATGCAGGAAATTAGTGGTGCGATCATTGCCATCTCCCTCGTGATGGCGTCGGTATTCATCCCCGTGGCCTTCATGGGCGGCCCGGAAGGCATGTTCTATCGTCAGTTCTCCATCACGATGGCATCGAGCATTCTCTTCTCGGGCTTTGTTGCCCTGACTTTAACCCCGACACTGTGTGCGCTCATCCTCACCAAAGAGCAGGAACATCATGTAAAGCTTGGCTTCGTGGGGCGTGCACTGCAACGTTTCAACGCCAAATTCGACACCGGTAGCCGGAGATACGAACGACTCGTTCGGCGCACGGTGCGCAACAAGGCTTTCACCATGATCTTGACCTTGCTCTTCTGCGGTTTGGCTTATTGGATCAACATGGGACTCCCGTCTGGTTTCATTCCGCAGGAGGACCAGGGCATGATCTATGCGGTGATCGAAACGCCGCCGGGTGCCACCATCGAACGCACAAATGAGGTGGCACAGCAGCTGCTCAAAATCGCGGAAAAGGAAGAAGGCGTCGAAAGCGTGTCTTCCTTGGCCGGTTTCGAAATCCTCTCGGAGGGTACAAGTGCCAACTCGGGTAGCTGCTTGATCAATCTGAAGGATTGGAAGCACCGAAAACGCACGGCGAAGCAGATTATCGAAGACTTGGAAAAGAAGTGCGAACGCATCACGCAAGCTAATATCGACTTCTTCGAACCGCCCTCGGTGCCCGGCTACGGTGCGGCCAGTGGATTCGAACTGCGTCTGCTGGACAAGACCGGCAACAACGATTACCACGAAATGGAGCGCGTGAGCAAGGCGTTCGTAGCGGAAGTGAATAAGCGGCCGGAGATTGGCAATGCGTTTACCTTCTATTCTGCAAGTTACCCTCAGTACATGCTGCACGTGGATGACGACAAAGCTTTGCAAAAGGGAGTCAAGCCCGGCAAGGCGCTGAATAATCTGTCAGTCTTAGTGGGTTCGGACTATGAAACCGGGTTCATCCGATTCGGCAAACCTTACAAGGTGATCGTGCAGGCCGCTCCGGAGTATCGTGATTTTCCAGAACACCTGTTAGGGCTTTATACTAAGAACGAAGACGGACAAATGGTACCCTACGCCGACTTCATGTCACTAACGAAAACTTATGGTATGAGCGAGATCACGCGACATAACTTGTACAACTCTTCGGAAGTGACGGGAGCGCAGGCACCGGGATATTCCAGCGGACAGGCTTTGCGCGCCATTCAGGAAGTGGCACAACGCACTTTGCCCAAGGGCTATGATTATGACTGGGCCGGTATCTCAAAAGACGAAGCGGAACAAGGAAACACGGCAATTGTCATCTTTGTGGTTTGTCTGGTCTTTGTTTACTTCATTTTGGCTGCTCAATATGAGAATTTCCTTCTCCCACTGCCTGTGATTGTATTTTTGCCTGTGGGCATCTGCGGTGCTTTCCTTTTCCTGAAAGTCTGCGGGCTAGAAAACAACATCTATGCGCAAATCGCGTTGGTGATGCTCATTGGTCTGTTAGGAAAGAACGCCGTACTAATGGTGGAATATGCCGTCCAGCGTAAGAATGCGGGAGAACGGATCTCGCAGGCTGCGATCTCTGCAGCGGTGGCTCGCTTTCGCCCGATTTTAATGACAAGTATTGCTTTCATCGCCGGCTTGATCCCCATGGTATTTGCCTCTGGTGCCGGCGCTGTGGGCAACCGAACCATCGGAACGGCTGCTGTGGGCGGTATGCTCATCGGTACGCTGGGCGGACTGGTACTCATCCCCGGCCTTTATTACATCTTTGCCGGAATGGCCGATAAATTGGTGCACTACCAAAAGGAGAAGCCATTGAGCGAAGAGAAAGACAAACGCTATTCGAACAAACGGTTAAAGGAAAGTAGTCATGACGAAAAGGAATAAGGTGTTTAACCTCGCGGTGCTACTTGCTACGCTCCTCTGCATGGGGGCGTGCAAGACTCCACAGGCGACGATCCTCCCCAAAGACACGCTGAAGGCATCGCTCGCTTCGATGTCAAGGGATAGTAGTGTGACGATCTCACCGGCCTGGCGCGATTTCTTTCAGGACTCTGTGCTCCGGTCGCTCATCGACACGGCGCTGCAAAACAATCATGATCTCAAAATCACGTTGCAGGAATTAGCCATTGCCAAAAGTGCGATCACGGCCAAGCAGGGTGCGCTACTGCCTTCCGTTTCGGCCAATCTCGGAGCTGGCATCTCCAAAGTTGGTCGCTACACGGCTGAGGGAGCCGGCAATGTGGGAACGGAACTCACGCCGGGACGCAAGATCCCAACGGTGATCCCCGATTTGGCTCCCACGCTGCAAATGGATTGGACCATCGACTTGTGGGGCAAACTGAACAGTGACAAGAAATCGGCCGTGGAGCGCTATCTGGCTTCTGAAGCGGGGCAGCGCGCAATAAAAAGCCAACTGGTAGCCGACGTAGCAGAGAACTATTACGCGCTATTGGCTCTTGACTATAAGTTGCTCGTGATGCAACAATACATCGCTTTGCAGAAAAATGCGGTGAGAATTGCGCGCATTCAGAAAGAAGCGGATGCTGATACGCAGCTGGCAGTCGAGAAGTTTGAAGCGGAGTTGGCCAAAGCGCAGTCTGATGAGTATGTGTTGCGACAGTCCATCATAGAAACAGAGAACAACCTCAACTTGCTATTGGGCAGATTGCCTCAACCCATCGCAAGAGCAAAGTCCGATTTCTTACAACTCCAGATGCCGGCGACTGCCCACGCCCTGTCTACACAGCTTTTGCTGCAACGGCCAGATGTGGTGCAGGCCGAACATGCACTCGAAGCTGCTAAATGGGATGTTGAAACCGCTCGCAAAGAATTTCTCCCCTCGTTTAACCTCTCTGCCGCGGTGGGACTGAATGCATTCAACCCCAAGTATTTAGTCAAATTGCCGGAATCGCTGATTTTTAGTGCGTTGGGAAGTCTAACAGCGCCGTTGATTAACAAAAAAGCCATACAGGCCAATTTTTCTCAGGCAGATGCACTGCAAATTGAGGCGCTGTACAACTACGACAAGGCGCTGATGACCGCCTACATCGAAATGAGTACACTGCAGTCGAAAATTACGAATCTAAAACAGCTTCGTCAATTTAAGCAGAAACAGGATGAGGCGCTGATGCGTGCCGTTTCTGCCGCACAGAAGTTATACCTCAATAATAGAGCGACCTATCTTGAGGTGATCGACAGTGAACGCGGGCAGTTGGATTGCAAGATGGAACTAATTGACACTAAATTGCAACAGCTTTCGACGCTGATCGACATGTACCGTGGCTTCTTTTAGCGGACGTCATCCTAAATAACCTGAGTTCGGTCTAAGGAATCCACCTTTCACGTACTATGGTCGGCGGGATGCTTTTTAGGGGAGATGCTTAGGCCGAACTTAGGTCAGGATGTGAGGTCTACTGCGTCTAAACTTTTCGCAGACCGCAATAAACCGAAATCAGCACGCTGATCTCCTTGGGCTCCTCGTTCGTAGGCGACACCCTTGCCGATAGCCTTTTGAAGTGGCGCAAACGATTGTTTCACAGCGAATTGCATGCTGAACGAACAGAGGGTCGGGTAGCTTCGATAATGCCTCGTCGCGGTCGCGTGAAGACGCGCCGGTTCAGTAAGTCAAAGAGCGTTTGCGCCGGATGGTCGGGAAAGGTACC
>CAUQEF010000028.1:0-23799 GCA_963517315.1 uncultured Prevotellaceae bacterium | reverse complement strand
TGCGCAGGGGCGTGTCCGTTCGCGCGTAAGGCTGTGCGGATGAGGAAACAGTGGGGGCACGGTGGGCGAAGGAACCGGCGTCTTTTCTAAAAAAGCGGGGAGAAAGAAGAAAAAAAGAAGGGGCGTTTCGAAAGAAAGTCCACAAGTTTTTATTCGATCTCTCCCTGTCCACAAAAAACGAAACATTTTTCTCGAAAAATCTTCGACAGTTCGAAACTAAATCCTTACTTTTGCGCTTGATAAAACACAATTTCCCTTCATTCCGCCGCACTGCGGCGTCTATATAGCGCAAAATCGAGGTACTTTTCCCGACCATCCGGCGCAAACGCTCTTTGACTTACTGAACCGGCGCGACTTTGCTATATCCTAACCTCTCGGAACAGACAAAAAGGCGCTACGTTCCGGCGCGGGATGCGTCTTTACGCGACCGCGACGAAGTATTATCGCTCTCCAACCCCCTGTCTACACAATGCGCAAGTCGCTGTTTCATAATAATTTGACAACCTTAAAAGACTACCGGCAAGAGTGTCGCCTACGAACAAGGAGCCCAAGGGGCTCAACGTTCAGATTTCGGTTTCTTGCTGTCCGCGAAAAGTTTAGACGCAGCAGACATTGCATTCTGACCTAAGTCCGGTCTAAGCATCTCCCCTAAAAGAATCCCGCCGATCATAGAAAGTGAAAGTGGATTCCTTAGACCGAACTCAGGTTTTTTCAGAAAGAGAAGGTGAGGCACGAAGCACGATGCGTAGAGTTGTGGAACAACTCTCGCAAGTCGGTGACCTTATGCGGTGGGTTGCGGCTGAAAAAGACGCAGGAGGAAAAAGAATCCCACCGACAAAATAATTTTATCGGTGGGAAACGGCCAAGGGAATAGAGATTCTTATAATGAAATTCTTCCACGTTTCACTGTGAGTGGTCACAAGGAGAAAAAGAAGGAGTTGCGGACGTATAGATTTGCAACCGCCGGTTACTCATCTATACGTTATTTAGACGTGTGTCTGAAGGAAACGCTCCACGGCGCGGTAGAAATCGAAGCGATTTTCTTGATTGGCAAAGCCATGCCCCTCGTTGTCTTTCACCATATACTCTACTTCTACGCCGCGGCGGCGGAGAGCGGCTACCATTTGGTCGCTTTCGTCCTTGTTCACACGCGGATCGTTCGCCCCCTGTGCGATGAACAGCGGACAACGAATGGCATCGGCATGCAGTGCCGGCGAGGTCGCCTCGAGTTGTGCGCGGTCGTGCTCGGGATGGCCGACTTGCTCGTACATCATCTCGAGCATCGAACGCCAATAAGGCGGAATCGTTTGGAGGAAGGTGAGGAGGTTCGACACGCCCACGTAGTCAATGGCGCAGCAGTAGAGCTCGGGTGTGAAGCAAGCGCCCGCCAATGTGGCATATCCACCGTAGGAAGCGCCGTAGATGGCGATGCGTTTCGGATCGGCAATGCCGGAATCGATGAGCCAATGCACACCGTCGGTGATATCGTCCTGCATGGCGAGTCCCCATTGCTTGTAGCTCTTTTCGAGAAACTCACGGCCGTAGCCCGTGCTGCCGCGGAAGTTGAGCTGGAACACGGCGTAACCGCGCGAACAGAGGAATTGCACTTCGGAAGAGAAGCCCCAATCGTCGCGCGTCCACGGGCCTCCGTGCGGATTGACGATGACGGGCAGCGGTGAGTCGATGGCATCGAGTGCCACGCCGGGCGGCAAACTGAGATAGGCTTCGATGGGGAGTCCGTCGCGCGTGGTGAAAGTCACGGGGTGCATGGGCACCATTTCCGATTCGGGCAGCCACGGTGCCACTTTGGCGAGGAGTTCCATGTGGTCACTCGTGCGATCATAGAAATAGTACGCTCCTTTCGTGCGATCGCCGGCCACGAAGACGATGCAGCGCGTCTCGTCTCGATCGGTATCTACGAGGCCGACTTGTCGACCGGGGAAGTGTTGCTCGAGGCGTGCTCGGTCATTGCGTGCTGTTTCGTCGAAATAATGGCGAACGGGTTCGCGATGTCCGGCACAGAAAGCGCCGAGTAGGCAGCGGCGCTTGCGTGAATAGGTGAGTGCGTCCACATCATAGCGCTCGTGTTCGAAGAGCACTTCGCGCTCTTCGGCCGTGGCGGGATCAATGAGCACCAATGCATTTTTGTCACGGCCGCGATTGCTCACGCCCCACACCATTTTATTGTCGGGAGTGAAGAGGGAGTAACACACATTTTCGCGGAAATTCGTTGTCAGCACCGGGCGGAAATCTTCTTCCTCGTGGTCGCGATAGAGAATTTGCGTGTTCACCCCGTCGACTATGGCATAAACGACGCGCAAACGTCCCTCGTGGTCGGTGGTCCATCCCTGATAGTTGCCGGGATTTTCGGCCAAGAGGGTAAGTTCGCCCGTGTCGAGATCGAGGCGGTAGGGATCGAAGGCTTCGGGGTTGCGGCGATTCATCTCGATGAGGACTTGACCGGGCACTTCGGGGAGGTCGTCGACGATACCGGCGCGCACGCCCGGAAAATCGGTGTAGGCGCGTTCGTCGCTTCCGTCGCGGCGAATGCCGAAAAGATGGTAGTTCTCGTCACCGCCCTCGTCTTTGACGTAGAGCAGGCGGTCGTTATCCGCCCAAAGGTGGCCGCCGAGACTGCGATCGGTCTCTCCCGTGAGGCGAATCGGTGTGCCGAGCGTGCCGTCGGGGGCGATGCTGCGCACGAAGAGGTTCATGCGGTCGCAATAAGGGGCGAGGTAGGCGAGATGGCGCCCGTCGGGCGACAGGCGATAGGAGGAAGATTCGGCATTGCGAAAGAAATCTTCTAAGGGAATCATATAAAAAAGGTGGGGAAATGAAGTGTTGTAGATGGAATGAGTGAGCAAAAATACAGTTTTTGAGGCAAAGGGGGGGCACGTGCCAAAAGAAAATAGTAACTTCGCTAATGCATAAACCTTTGTGTACAGACAATACTCCTCTTCATGTTAGAACTCCTTGAGTCTCTCCCGCAGACGATTTGGCGTGGGGCGAAAAAGGTAATTGGGCTGCTGTATTCTCAGTGCTTGGCCTTTTATCGCCGACTACAATCTTTGGTTACGGGCGACACTTACATCGCTTCGGCCACCGCGCTCGAACTCTTGTTTCCGAACTTGCAGATCGAGTGGAAAAAGAGCACGTTTATGTGTCAAGCGGGTGACCGTGGATTTGCTTTTGGCTTTCAAGGCGGACATTTTGTTGCCGTGAGTCATCCGCAAAAAGCGATGGTCAGCTTTTACTATCCGGCTTTGGCGTCGCGCCCGCTGGGACGTTTGGTGGCTGTGCGGCATGCTTGCAATGAGTTCAACAGTCTGGGGGTGGGCAATTTTTCGGCTTATTACACCATCGAGCCGGAAACGCACGAAGTGTTCATCAGTTTGCGATTCGGTTTGCCGATTCGAGCCCATCGGGAGACTGAACAAAAGGAATTGGCGGAGTATTTGGAAAAAAGTTTTTCCTATGCCCGTTGGATTGATTCAACGCTGAACACCATCGAGGCGGAAGACGATAACAATCTGGAAGAGAATGCGGCCATCAGCAGCCGTTTGAACTATTTGGCGCACACTGTGGAGATGAAACACAATCCCGGTTTGCCGAATTGGCACGAAGGTCGAGAACATCACCACACGGTGGGCGATGTCTTCGCCACCTTTTATGAGCAAAGTCACCGTGTGCGTCTGCTTCGTTTGGACGGCGTGTTTGCGGGCGGCGAAGACGGAGAGGAAAGCAAACCCTTGCCCTTGGAATTGCACGACGAAAAGGAGATCGCGGCCCTCTCGTTGGTGCAGTGCCTCATGATGTGGGGCACCACGCATGAGGAGCTCAGCGGACGTGCGCTGACCTTGGTGATCGGTGTCGACATCGAAGGCCTCGGCCGGCAAGACTGTTTGCTGCATGTGGCGTGCGAAAGTGAAACCGAGCATGAATTGTTTTTCCGCGTTACGTTCACACGTCCCGTTGCGCCGGTTTCACCTCGCCATTCGGCTGTGAATACGAACGCCGAGCAACAATCACGCGCTGTGAGCTTTGTCGTGGCCTACGATAAGACGAGCGCGGAACAGCGCGAGCAGGAATTCGATTATCGATGGAAGGAGGCCGAAGATGCGGCCGCCCACGGAGAGGAACTCACGGAAGAGCAAGATGAAATGTTGGCTTGCAAAACGCCCTACTACGGTTTTTGCATGTATTGGGGCAGACGTTTTTATGCCTCGGAGCGCTATTTTGAAGCTTTGGACTACTTCCTAAACGTGTACCACTGGCTTTCGCCGATGTTCAACTACATGAACAAGACGCAGCGTGGACATTTCTTTGATTTGGTCTTCTATATCGGCAGTTGCTACAACGGGTTGGAACTCTACCCCTTGGCTTATTATTATTTGGATGCGCTCTACATTATATATAAGCCGCGCTATTGCAAGGCCTACGTGAATACGCTCGTCAACGGACACGATTTTCGTGCTCTCTTTGTGATCGACCGTTTTCTGGAGCAGAGCGCAAAAGAAAGCGAAGGCGAAGATCCGGAAAGCAGCGAAGAAAAAGAGCGCCAAGCCTATGTGCGCTTTCTGAAACGCCGCCGCGGCACTGCACTTGCCGATTGTGGCATGCTCGATGAGGCCGAGGCACAATTTCAAGCGCTGCTCGAGCACCCCGATTGCGAGGATACGGCCATCGAAGAATTGCTGCGCATTCAACAAATACGAAACGAAAAAGAAGAAAATTCTCAGTCTACCAACTCATGACAATGATTGCTCCTTCGCTGCTCAGTGCAGATTTTGCCAACCTGCAGCGTGATATTGAAATGCTCAACGAGAGTGCCGCCGATTGGTATCATCTCGATGTGATGGACGGGGTGTTCGTGCCCAACATCAGCTTCGGTTTTCCGGTGATGGAGGCGATGGCGCGTCATGCGCGTAAGCCGCTCGATGTGCACCTGATGATTGTTTCGCCCGAAAAGTTCATCCCGCAGGTCAAAGCCCTCGGTGCGCGTGTGATGAACGTCCATTACGAGGCTTGCACCCATTTGCATCGCGTGCTGCAAGCCATTCGCGCAGAGGGTATGCTGGCCGGGGTAACACTCAACCCGCACACGCCGGTGAGTGTGCTCGAAGAAATCGCTCCCTATCTCGACTTGGTGATGCTCATGAGTGTGAACCCGGGATTCGGCGGGCAGCAATTTATTCCGACGATGGTCGAAAAGACACGAAAACTGCGTGCCTTGCTGGATGTTTGCGGATCGAAGGCGCTCATCGAGGTGGACGGCGGTGTGAATCGCGAAACCGGAAAATTGCTGGTCGACGCCGGTGCGGATGTGCTGGTGGCAGGTAGCGCGGTGTTCAATGCGCCCGATCCGAAGAAAGAAATCGAAATCTTGCGCAATCTCTGAGCCGATGGAAATCTCTCCCCTTTTAGATGGCAAACAACTCTTTGAGTTGATGGCCTTGTTGCGCGATGCACAGCGCGTGGTGATCACCGCGCACCGTGGCCCCGACGGTGACGCCATGGGGTCTACGCTGGCATGGGCCGACTATTTGCGCAGTTTGGGTAAACAAGTGCGCGTCATCTTGCCAACGCCGTGCCCAGATTTCCTGCGCTGGCTGCCGGGAGCGCGAAATGTGCTTTATTTCTCGAACGACGACATGCGTCCGATGGCAACGAAGTTCATTCAAGAGGCCGATCTGATTTGTCTTTTGGACTTCAATGCGCTGCATCGTTTGCAAGACATGGCGCAGGTGGTGGAACGCTCGAAGGCCAAGCGTTTAATGATCGATCATCACGAAGGCCCGGACGAGCAGGCAGCAGATTTTATCGTTTCGCGACCGAAAGCGTCGAGCACTTGTGAGTTGGTGTTCAAACTGATTTTTCAACTCGGGGCATTCGATGAGCTTTCGCGCAATGCCGCGGCGTGCATCTATTGCGGTATGATGACCGACACGGGTGGTTTTGCCTATGCGTCGAACGATCCGGAGATTTTTATCATCATCGCCCACTTGCTCACCAAAGGAATTGACAAGGATAAGATCAACCGCAATGTCAACAATACGTGGTCGGAAAACCGTTTGCGCTTCTTCTCTTATATATTGACAGAGCGTTTGCGCTTCTTCCACGAGCACAAAGCCGGCCTTTTCACCATCACGCGCGAGGACATGAAGCAGTTCCATTATATTCGCGGTGATGCCGAGGGACTGGTCAACGAACCCTTGAAAGTGAAAGGCATGCGTTTGAGCATTAGTCTGCGCGAAGACACGGAAGTGGACAAGATCCGCGTCTCGGTGCGCAGTGTCGACGATTTTCCCGCCAACAAACTGGCTGAAGAATTCTTCAACGGAGGCGGACACTTCAATGCTGCGGGCGGCGAACTCCCCTTTCCGTTGGAAGAGGCTATTCGTACGGCTGAACGTGCCATCGAAGCCTATGCAGACCGCCTGTGAGGCAGTGAAAAAGAATAATTTACCCGAACCGACGGCATTTTTTGTGCCGTCGGTTTGCTGTTCTAAGGAGAATGGTGTAAATTCGCGCTATTCCATTCAACTAAAAAGTACAAGCCTATAGACACATACTCTACTTCAAACCAAACTCAATGAGTATGAACAGAAGAAGCACGATGACCGACGACGCGTTGGTGCAAGCTTATCTCGAAGGACATGTAGAAGCCTTCGACGAATTGTTGGCGCGCCACCAAAATCGATTGTTTCAAAACATTCTATATGCTGTACACGACGAGGATTTGGCCAACGATATCTTTCAAGAGACGTTTGTCAAGGCTATTCTTTCGTTGCGACAAGGGAGATATGTGGAACAAAGGCAGTTTTATGCGTGGATTTCCCGCATTGCCCACAACTTAGTGGTAGATCATTTCAAAACACTGCGCGGAAAGTGCAGTTATGACGAAGATGACCAAGTATTTGCCGACGAAGCGACATTACAGATTGCATGCGTGGGGCGCGAAGAGGAAATCATTCGTCAGGAATCTATTGAAATGGTGCAAAAGTGGATTGCTCTGCTTCCTCCAGAACAACGTGAGGTGGTGAAAATGCGCTTCTATCAAGAAGTGCCTTTCAAAGAGATTGCCGAAAAAACGGGAGTGGGCATCAGTACTTCGCTGGCTCGGATGCGCTATGCTCTGCTTAATTTACGAAAAATGGCGCAACGCGCAGGAATGCTAATAGGCAATTAGATTCTGAAGCGAAAAAATGTAGCACTTCGTACATTAAAAGGTGCAATCCTGCGTTTAGAGAGTAGATAGTTCTGTATAATTCTAACATGCCTATGGATCACTCTACTCTTCCTACCTCCTCTCCGAAACTCGAGACCTTAGAATTTATCAAACGCTTCGCTCGTTTGCAAGCAATAGCGGATACTGTTTTGGTCGAAGGACTGAAAGTACATCTACTGTGTCCACAATCGAACGGTGGAGTGTGTTGAATGCGCAAAACGGATTGCATGAAAAAGATTTTGCTCCTTGGATCGGGAGAACTCGGTAAAGAGTTTACGATCGCCGCCCAGCGTTTGGGACAGTATGTCGTGGCTTGCGATGCTTATGGCGGTGCGCCGGCTATGCAAGTGGCCGACGAAAGTGAGGTTTTCTCGATGCTCGACGGTGAGGCTTTGGATCGTGTCGTTGAAAAACATCGACCGGACATCATTATCAGTGAGATCGAAGCCATTCGCACGGAACGACTCTACGAATATGAGCAACGCGGTATTCGAGTTGTGCCTTCAGCCAAGGCAGTAAACTACACGATGAACCGAAAAGCCATCCGCGATTTGGCAGCCAAGGAGCTGGGAATCAAAACCGCACGCTATCATTATGCGACAACGGTGGACGAATTGCGCCAAGGGGCCGAAGATTTAGGATTTCCTTGCATCGTCAAACCTTTGATGAGCTCAAGTGGCAAAGGACAATCGGTGTTGCGCTACATGGATGATGTGCAGCGCGCCTTCGATTACGGCATGGCCGGCAGTCGCGGTGACGTAAAAGAACTGATCGTTGAGGAGTTTGTGGATTTTGATTACGAAATCACGCTACTGACGGTCACACAAGATAACGGACATACCTTGTTTTGTCCCCCCATCGGCCATGTGCAGCAAGATGGCGATTACCGCGAGAGCTTTCAGCCCAGAGCAATGCGCGCGGAGCACTTGGCAGAGGCTGAACGTATGGCAAAAGCCGTAACTGAAGCCTTGACAGGAGCAGGAATTTGGGGTGTTGAGTTTTTCGTCAGTGAAAAAAATGGCGTTTATTTCAGCGAATTGTCCCCACGTCCCCACGATACGGGTATGGTAACGCTGGCCGGCACGCAAAACTTCAATGAATTCGAATTGCACTGCCGCGCTGCGCTTTCTTTGCCTATACCTTGTGTGAAGACATTGCGTATTGGCGCAAGTGCAGTGATCTTAGCCGAAGAGAACGCAGAAGGACAACCGGATTACATTGGCTTGGAACAAACGTGCGAAGTGGATGCCGATGTGCGTATCTTCGGAAAACCGACCATGCGCCCCAAACGTAGAATGGGCGTTGTGTTGGTCAGTGGGGAACGCGATGCTAACCTTGACGAGATTCGAATGAAGGCGAAAAAACTGGCCGATTGCGTTAGGGTAATTCGCAAGAACGATTGAATTTAGCATGCCGGATTCTTCTGCAAATGCGCGCAGTTGTTTAATGTTCCATGAGCATGATAGATTACTCCCCCCCAAATAATGACCCGATCAGGCTTTTTGCTTGATCGGGTTTTGCTTTCTTCAAAAACGATCCCCGCATTGTCGAAAAAACGTGCTCCTTCTCTTTCTGAATCTCTTTTTTTGTGATGCCATGAGCGTTGATCGCTGTTTTTTGCCTAACTTTGTACTCGATACACGGAATAGTGGCTTTAGGTCTACGTGATTTATTCGTGATATTACTCTCATCATCAATTATAATCCACGTTCGGAAATGAAACTCATACTGATGACTCGTCCTGATTTCTTCGTCGAAGAAAGTCAGATCATCACAGCATTGTTTGATGAAGGGCTGGAACTCTTACATGTGCGTAAGCCTGAGTCAGAACCCGTCTATTCCGAACGCCTGCTTTCGCTGATTCCCGATAATTACCACAAAAACATTGTGGTACACGATCATTTCTATTTGAAAGGTGAATACGGTTTGAAAGGTATTCACCTGAATGCACGGAATACTCAATTGCCGCACAACTACAAAGGACAGATTTCTTGTAGTTGTCAGAACGCGGACGAACTCAAAGAGCGAGTTCGTTCGTTTGACTATGTCTTTTTGTCCTCACTCTTCGACCCTACACGCGAAGACGGTTTCGGTGAGCAATTCAGTGTGCAGAAATTGAATGAAATGGCGGATCAAAAACTGATTGGTCGGAAAGTAATGGCATTTGGAAACGTAGATGTTGACAACATGTCACTGGTCAAAAGCTTAGGATTCGGAGGTGCCGTCGTTTTGGGCGATCTATGGAATCGTTTCAACATACATACGCATCGAGATTACAAAGAGATGATCACACACTTCCGTAAATTGCGCCGACTTGCCGAATAATTTTCAGAACCGTCGGACTGATCTATTCCAAACACGAGAGAAACTTCCCACAAATCAACTCTTTCCATACAATGAACAGTAACTTCAAAGTCTTCTCGGGCACAAAGACTCGTTATTTGGCCGAAAAAATCTGTGACAATCTGGACTGTCAGCTCGGAGATGTGAGCATCACTTATTTCTCGGACGGCGAGTTTGAGGTTTGCTATGAGGAGTCTATTCGAGGATGCGACGTCTTTTTGGTACAAAGCACGTTTCCCACGACCGACAATCTGATGGAGCTTTTGCTGATGGTGGACGCTGCCAAAAGAGCTTCGGCGCGTACCGTCAATGCCGTGATCCCCTACTACGGGTGGGCGCGTCAAGATCGCAAAAGTAAGCCGCGTGTCTCCATTGGTGCCAAGTTAGTGGCTAATATGCTGAGCGTAGCCGGAATTGACCGCTTGATCACGATGGATCTTCATGCAGATCAAGAACAAGGCTTCTTTGAAGTGCCTGTAGATCACCTCTTTGCATCGACGATCCTCCTCCCTTACGTGAAGAGTCTCAACCTCAAAAACATTTGCATCGCAACGCCCGACGTAGGTGGCTCAAAGCGCGCAAGCACTTACGCCAAGTATCTCGATTGCCCCATGGTAATCTGCAACAAAACGCGCAAGCGTGCCAATGAAGTAGATTCGATGGATGTGATTGGCGATGTCGAAGGTATGGATGTCGTGCTCGTGGATGATATGGTGGACACTGCCGGTACAATCACCAAAGCAGCTGACCTCATTAAGTCGAAGGGAGCCAACTCCGTGCGTGCTTTGGCTTCACACTGCATCATGTCCGGCCCCGCCGACGAGCGCGTTGAGAACAGTCAGCTGGAAGAAATGGTCTTCACCGACTCCATTCCTTATGCAGGTACGAGCAAAAAGGTGAAACAACTCAGCGTTGGTGCTCTCTTTGCCGAGACAATTCGTCGAGTATTGGACAATGAGAGTATTAGCAGCCAATACTTGATCTAAACTCACTTATAATAAGAAAGGCGTACCTGCAGAAGAAGTCTAAAGAAATAGGACTTTCGAGCATCATCGGAAGATTAATTTTCTTTCTTTTCTGCCTATGCAGGCACGCCTTTCTTCTATTTAGGGCTTCTGGCGAGCTCTTTCATTTCACAGAATTTACATGCGTAGAAAGTTCATCTACATTCTATGGTCTTTATTGATCGGCATTGTGTTGTCCGCTGTGCTCTTCGTCTATTCGGTGGAGCGCGGTTGGATTGGCTACATGCCTGATCTCGAACGCATTCAAAATCCCATCAATAAGTTCGCATCGCAAGCTCTCACTGCCGATGGTAAATTGCTGGGAACATGGTCCACAAGCGAGAATCGCATATTTGTGACCACAGATAGCATCTCTCCTTATTTATTTAAGGCTCTTGTTGCTACGGAAGATGAGCGTTTTTACGATCATAGCGGTATCGACGCCAAAGCGTTGGGGCGTGCCGTCGTAAAGCGTGGAATTATGGGGCAACAAAATGCGGGCGGTGGATCAACCATAACGCAACAATTGGCAAAACAATTGTATTCCGGCAAAGCCTCTAATACCTTGCAGCGCTTATTGCAAAAGCCCATTGAATGGGTCATTGCCGTAGAGATAGAACGCTATTATACGAAGGACGAGATCATGACGTTGTATCTCAATTACTTCGACTTCTTGCATAATGCGGTGGGAATCAAAACGGCCGCCAATGTTTATTTTGGAAAAACGCCCGGTGATTTGAATATCACAGAGGCAGCTACTTTGATCGGGATGTGCAAAAATCCCTCATTGTTCAATCCTGTGCGCGATGCTGAGCGGTGTCGTCAGCGCCGCAACGTGGTTTTGTCGCAAATGGTCAAGGCCGGTTACTTGTCAGCGGACAGTTGCCGCATGTTGAGCGCCAGTCCACTTGAACTCAACTTTCATCCCATTGATCACAAGGAAGGAGAGGCCACGTATCTCCGTGAATATCTTCGTCAAATACTGATGGCGGATAAGCCCAAGCGCGCTAATTATCGAAAATGGCAGTATGGTCAATATTATGCCGACTCACTTGCATGGGTGAATAACCCTTTGTATGGTTGGTGCAAGAAGAATAAGAAAAGAGACGGTACGCACTATGACATCTATACCGATGGGCTGAAGGTTTATACCACGATTGACTCTCGCATGCAAGAATATGCGGAGAATGCGGTGTTCAATCATGTGGCACTAAAGCTGCAACCGGAGTTCGACCGGCGAAAAAATAGCGAAAACTTCCCTTTCAACACCAGTCTCTCGTCCAAACAAGTCAAGCGCATCTTCGAGCGTGCCATGCGCCAAAGCGAGCGCTATCAAACGATGAAAGCAGCCGGTGCAAGCGAGCAGGAAATTCGCGATGCCTTTTGCACTCTTACTCCCATGTCGGTCTATACTTATCATGGGGATGTGGATACCGTCATGACACCGCTTGATTCGATTCGCTACTATAAAACCTTTTTGCGCTCGGGATTGGTATCAATCGATCCAACGAACGGCTTTGTCAAAGCCTACGTGGGCGGACTCAATTATGCCCACTTCCAATATGACATGGCAATGACCGGCCGTCGACAAATCGGTTCGACCATGAAACCGTTTGTCTATGTCATGGCTTTGGAAGACGGATACACGCCTGATGCGCTCGTCCTCAATGCACAGCGAACCTACCGCGTGGGAGGTTCTTTGTGGACTCCCCGCAATGCCAACAGTGCAAGAGCCGGACAAATGGTACCGCTCATTTGGGGCCTTTCTCAGTCGAGTAACTGGGCAACGGCCAATCTCATGAGTCAAGTAGACCCCAGCGGTAATCGACTTAAGCGTTTGTTGCAAAACTTTGGCGTGTCCAACCCCGACATTCACCCTTCCATGGCACTGTGTCTCGGTTCGTGCGAAGTCACTGTGGGAGAGATGGCTTCGGCCTACACCGCGTTTGTCAATCAAGGCATACGCTGTGCGCCAATCCTCGTCAGCCGTATCGAAGACAGCGAAGGCAATGTGATTGCACAGTTCACCCCACGAATGAATGAGGTGATTTCGGAGCAAAGTAGCTATCAGATGATCAGCATGATGCGTGCTGTGGTTGATCAAGGCACGGCTCGCAGATTGCGTTTCCAATATGGCCTGAATGGCCCCATCGCCGGAAAGACAGGTACGACCAATAACAATGCAGACGGTTGGTTTATCGGCTATGTTCCCTCGTTAGTGACAGCCTGCTGGGTCGGCGGAGAGGATCGAGATATTCATTTCACCACCACAGCCGAGGGACAAGGAGCTTCTACAGCGTTGCCCATTTGGGCTCTCTTCATGCGTAGTGTCTATAAGGACAAGAACTTGGGATACAACCAGTTCGAACCATTCAAAATGGGGCGTGCTCGCAAGTCTGCTGCACCTTCTGCCGGCGGTGGACGAGAAGAAGAGCAAAGTACGAACGCAACACAAGAAAACAACGTGTTTTTGTAGAAAAAGTCCCCAAGTTTCTTTCAAAAGTTCCCGTGTTTTTCTCAAAACTCCCCTTGAAAATGAAAATACAAGCCATCATCCCGGCAAGATATGCCTCCACACGTTTCCCCGGCAAGCCGTTAGCGCTCTTAGGAGGTAAGGAAATTGTGCAACGCGTATACGAACGAGCACAAGAGGTCTTCGACGAAGTTTGGGTGGCCACTGACGATGAGCGCATCGTAGAAGCGGTCAAGCGTTTTGGCGGCAAAGTTGTAATGACCTCCCCCACTCACAGCAGTGGAACGGATCGTTGTCGCGAAGCAGTGCAACAAACGGCACTGAATCCCGATGTGGTAGTGAACATTCAAGGAGACGAACCTTTTGTGCACCCCGAGCAATTGCGCGCATTGTGCCGGTGTTTCGACGACGAGAGTACGCAAATCGCGACACTGGTCAAGCCTTTCACTCCCGATATGGGACTCGCTGCACTGAAAAATCCCAATTCCCCGAAAGTTGTACTCGGGCAACAGCAACAAGCCCTCTATTTTTCGCGCTCAGTCATCCCCTATCTTCGTGGAATCGCGGAAGAAGAATGGTTGTCAAGACATGTTTTTTACAAACATATCGGACTTTATGCATATCGTGCGGCTGCGCTGGAGCAAATCACGGCTCTCCCACAAAGTCCCCTTGAGCAAGCTGAGAGTTTAGAGCAGTTGCGTTGGTTAGAAGCCGGAATGAAGATTCGTGTTGGTATTACCGAACACGAAACCATCGGGATAGATACTCCTGATGATCTGCGCAGAGCGGAACAATTCCTCTGCACAAAACGCTAAAAAAGGTGCCGCCTGTTTGGTCGTTTCAATAAACTGCAATATCTTTGCGCATATACGAGGGCGTTTTTGCCCTCCAACAGCTCAAGCTTACTGTCTATGATACGAAACTTTTCTCTCACTATATTTTTCTTTCTTTCTGTTGGTGTGGTCGATGCGCAAAAAATTGTCATCGGATCCTACACCTTCAAAGACGGCGCGGTGTTTACCGGCGAAATGGTGGGCAACAAGCCGAATGGTAAAGGGGTAACGGTGTATCCCAACTACGACAAATACGAAGGAGAATATAAGAAGGGAAAACGTCACGGATATGGCACATACTCCTTTGCCGACGGCGAAAAATATGAAGGCGATTGGTTCAATGATCAACAGCACGGCAGAGGTATTTTCTACTATATCAACAATAACCGCTACGAAGGTCTCTGGTATCAAGACAAAAAGCAGGGTCGTGGTAAAATGTTCTATTACAATGGTGATATTTACGACGGCGAGTGGAAAGACGACAAACGAAATGGAACCGGTGTCTATCGTTTCGTAAGTGGTGCTTTCTACAATGGTCAGTGGGTCAACGATAAGAAGCAAGGTAAAGGCACATTTGACTGGAACGACGGCACAAAGTACGAAGGCTATTGGTTCAATAATCTCCGCAACGGTTTTGGTACTTACCACTATGCCGACGGCGACGTCTACAAAGGCGAGTGGAAAGACGATAATCAGAACGGAAAGGGGATTTACACCTTTCGCAATGGCGATATTTATGAAGGCCAATACCAAAATGGCGAACGAACCGGCGAAGGAGTAACGACGTTTGCCAACGGCGACAAATACACCGGACACTTTTTAGCCGGCGAACAAAGCGGACAAGGCACATACATCTGGAAAGGCACGGCTTCATACGTCGGAACGTGGAAAGCCGATAAACCACACGGTCGAGGGGTCTACAAAACCAAGACCGGCGACAGCTATGACGGAACGTGGAAGAACGGTAAAATGGATGGCGAAGGTACACTTGTGTCAGCACAAGGAGAAAAGTACAAAGGCCAGTTCAAAGATGGACTGAAACACGGCTTCGGCATCGAGATCCTTTCTGATGGTTCGCGCTACGAAGGCTCATTTGTCGGCGGAGAACGCGATGGAGCCTTTGTCGAATACGACCGCAACGGCAATAAAACGGCCGAAGGCGTTTATACCAATGGCCGCAGGCAAGCCAACAACCGATAATATCTAAAATACCATAGTGTTTTGCGGCGAGTGCACCCTACTCGTTGTGCGAATACAAACATTCATGCAGTTGATTATGAAGGTCTCACAGCAAAAAAAAGCAACCAAGACGGCCGGCACTGCCCCGCGAAAAAAAACGAGTTCGCGTTCGCTGCTCAAACTGATCAAGAACGACGAATGGCTTGCACCTTACACAGAGGCCATTCGAGGGCGTCACGAACAAGCTTTGCGCAAAATCGAAGAACTCACCGAGGGGAAACAATCCATCTCAGATTTTGCTTTGGGACACCACTACTTCGGACTGCATCGTACACGCAAAAACTGGATTTTCAGAGAATGGGCACCTAACGCCACGCGTATTTTTCTGGTCGGCGACTGCAACAATTGGCAGGAACACCCCGATTACGAACTCCAACGAATTGGAGAATCAGGCAATTGGGAGCTGACTTTGCCCGGCAAAGCCCTTAAACATGGTCAGTTGTACAAGCTCCATGTCTACTGGGATGGAGGTTTCGGAGAACGCATTCCGTCTTATGCCAATCGCGTGGTGCAAGACGAAACGACCAAGATCTTTTCTGCCCAAGTTTGGGATCCTTCCCACCCGTACCAATTCAAGAAAGAAACATTCAAGCCCCAGCGCGCTCCCCTACTCATCTACGAATGCCACATAGGCATGGCGCAAGATGCCGAAAAAGTGGGGACGTACAATGAATTTCGCGAGAACATTTTGCCGCGCGTAGTCGCCGATGGTTACAATTGTATCCAAATCATGGCGATTCAGGAGCACCCCTATTATGGTTCTTTCGGCTATCATGTATCCAGCTTCTTCGCGCCTTCTTCCCGCTTCGGCACTCCCGAAGAATTAAAGCAACTGATTGACGCTGCACATGAACAAGGTGTGGCGGTCATCATGGATTTGGTGCAAAGCCATGCCGTCAAGAACGAAGTAGAGGGCTTGGGCAATTTTGCCGGTGACGCGCAACAGTATTTTTACCCCGGCGATCGGCACGAACATCCCGCATGGGACTCTCTTTGTTTTGACTACGGAAAAAATGAGGTCATTCATTTTCTCCTTTCCAACTGCCGCTACTGGTTAGAAGAATTCCATTTTGACGGCTTCCGCTTCGATGGAGTCACTTCTATGCTCTATTATAGCCACGGTCTCGGCGAGACGTTCAATGGTTATGCCGATTACTTTAACGGCCACCAAGATGACAATGCTATTTGCTATCTTACGTTGGCCAATGAGGTGATTCACCAATTCAATCCGCACGCCTTTACGATAGCAGAAGAGGTCAGTGGCATGCCCGGTCTCGCAGCTCCTTTCAGAGACGGAGGATATGGGTTCGACTATCGCATGGCGATGAACATTCCCGACTATTGGATCAAGACGATCAAGGAGTTGAAGGACGAAGATTGGAAGCCCTCATCTATTTTCTGGGAATTGACGAATCGCCGTGCCGACGAAAGCAACATTTCGTACGCCGAAAGTCACGACCAAGCGCTGGTGGGAGACAAAACAATCATTTTCCGTCTTATTGATGCCGATATGTATTGGCATTTCCGCAAAGGCGATGAGAATGAGCGCGCCATTCGAGGCATTGCCTTGCATAAAATGATTCGTTTGGCGACGGCTTCAACCATCAACGGGGGCTATCTCAACTTCATGGGCAACGAGTATGGGCATCCCGAGTGGATCGATTTCCCAAGAGAAGGCAACGGTTGGAGTTATAAGTACGCCCGTCGTCAATGGCATCTCGTCGATGACAAAGAACTCTGCTATCATCTGCTCGGCGACTTCGACAAAGCCATGCTCGAGGTGCTCAAGAGCGAGAAACAATTCCAAAAACAGCCGGTTGTTGAGATTTGGCACAACGACGGTGACCAGATTCTTGCCTATCAGCGCGGCGGTTTGCTCTTTGTCTTTAACTTCTCTCCCACAACGTCGTACGTCGATTATGGTTTCATGGTCAAAGAAGGAGCTTATAGCGTAGTGCTCAACACAGACGCGGAAGCTTTTGGTGGTCAAGCCCTTAATGACGATTCGATCACTCACTTTACGAACTACGATCCTGTACTTGAGAGCGACGGGAAGGGTTGGTTGCAACTCTATATCCCTGCTCGTACGGCAATCGTCCTGCGAAAGAATAAATGACAGACAATCACAAACCGATCCGAAGAGTGCGTATTTTGCAATACGCACTCTTCGGTGCATTTGTTTACACCTATTTCGGTGTTCTGCTCTCCGAACGTCTTATGGCCGGTGTCTATGCGCTGATGCCGGCCTTTACTGCGCGATTTCTTCTCGACTTTCCTCATCTTTTCGGCATCCTTGCGCTACTCACTTGCTTGCCGTTGCTTATTTACTGCAACAAGCGTTGCAAATTGTTCAAGCGTTGCGGCTCTCTCACGCGCCAAATTCTATGCCTCACCCTATTGTTTGTGACGGTTGGGCTCATTCCCCTCTCCGACGAGCAAACGATTTTGGAATTGCGCACGGCGCGACTCATCGCCCTCCACAAAGAAGACGAAGCTTTGGAAGTGGGGCGGCGCTATATGTCCGATTCCCCGCGCTTGCAGATGTTGCGTTTACGCGCACTGGGCACAATAGATCGCATGGCCGGTCAGTTTTTTGCACTCCCCGGCAGCTATCATCCATTTAGTGCGCGCATTGAGGCAGAACGCCTCGTCAACACTCCCATCGGCCACGGTGGTTATGCCTTTCTGCGAGAGGGAGACTCCACCTTCTCCGTCCCTCCGGCCATAACGGCCTTACTTGATGGGAATCTTGACCGTTTTGCGAGCACCATTCCTCGCATCTATTTGACCGATCGCCGCGTTGAAACGATTCCCGTCGCGTTTCGGCAAGCCCTTGTGCTGTATGTTCGACTTACCACGCACCCCATTCTCACTTACACGGACGAAGCGACAGAAGCCAACTATAGAGATTTCATCAATCGCCGAGACAGTATCCGAAAACAGTTTCCCCGCGATGTGAAAAATGCCGACAAAGCAGAGCGTAATCTCATGGCCGAAGACTTTTACGGCACTTATTGGTTTTATTACTTCTACGAATGTCCGGATCGTAAGTTCGGACTTTAAAACCTGGGGGCCTTGCAAGAATTCTGTGCCATGCTTTCGCTAAACACGC
Source organism: uncultured Prevotellaceae bacterium (assembly GCA_963517315.1). Taxonomy (GTDB): domain Bacteria; phylum Bacteroidota; class Bacteroidia; order Bacteroidales; family Bacteroidaceae; genus Alloprevotella. The sequence continues at coordinate 5,567 of CAUQEF010000028.1, read as the reverse complement.
CAACTTTCTTGTGCAGAACACGAAGAATGGCGTAACTTTGCAGCCCAACACATACAATATCTGGAAATGAACAACATTTATCGTCGCGATGTCTTAGACTTCGTCACTGTCGCTACTGAGTTTTGCAAGCAAGTGGAACAATGTGCCGGAAGTGAGCGTGCGGAGTTCACCACCGTCATGCAACGCCTGTTGCCCATGGTCTATCTCAAGGCCTCTTTCATCGAAGAATTGGAAGAAGGCGTCGGATATGTGGAGGCGGTGGTCACAGAGAGCGATTACGAATACGTACGCACGCAGATTTCCTCAATAATGCGCGATGCCAATGACTATCTTGACGTCTTCGTCGAACAGTTTCGCTATTCCGACGCGCCGGTAGTCTGCACCGTCAGCGAATCCTTGGCCGATGTTTATCAAGCCTTGCGCAATATGGTAGAAGCCTTCCGCAACGAGATTGACGAAGCCATGGAGGTTGCTTTGTTTGAGTGCATCGAAGAGTTCAAAATGCACTGGGGGCAACAGCTGCTTGGCGCATTGCGTGCCCTGCATGAGCTGGTTGCTTCCGGACAAATGGACGAACTCTGAACAGTGGGCGACTATCTCTTAGGATTGCCCCACTGTTAACTTTTCCCTCACGATTTATGCAAGAACTCTTCGTCGAAACGGACAAAAAACTCATCCCCACCCTGCCCCGCTACACCTTTGAGGGGCGAATCGTCGTCGTTCAAAGCGAACAAGAAGCGGAGCGTGCGGTGCAGTACCTCAGTCGTCATGCGGAATTGGGGATTGATACTGAGACCCGCCCCTCCTTTCGCAAAGGACAGCAGCACAAAGTGGCACTTTTGCAGGTGGCCACGGCCGAATTGTGCTTCCTTTTCCGCCTGAACTACATGGGATTGCCGAATGCCTTGGCACATTTGCTCGAAAATCCTGAGATTAAGAAAATCGGGCTCTCACTGAAAGACGATGTGCAGCAGCTTTGCAAACGCCGCCCCTCGCTGAAGCCTCAAAACTTTGTCGACTTGCAGCAGATGGCTGCGCAAATGGGGATTCGCGACATGAGCCTTGCCAAACTCTTTGCCAATTTCTTTCGCCTTCGCATCTCCAAAAATGCACAACTTTCCAATTGGGAGGCAGATGCCCTCGACGATAAACAACGAATCTACGCTGCAACGGATGCAGATGCCTGCTTGAAACTCTATTATCGCATGCAAGAGTTGCAAGAAGCCGCGAACTATCGTCTCATCGCTCCCGAAAATCCCACTACAAAGTCCACTAATCAATGACCACACTCCAACTTCGCCGCGGAAAGTCCGAAAGCCTCAAACGATTCCACCCATGGATTTTCTCCGGTGCCCTGCGCGGCACGTTGAATCACGAACCACTTCCTCAAGAAGGAGAGGTAGTTGACATCGTAGACAGCGACGGGATTTTCATTGCCCGCGGCCATTACCAAATTGGCTCCATCGCCGTGCGCGTGCTCACCTTCCGCGACGAACAGATCGACCATTCTTTTTGGGTAACTCGCTTGCGCGAAGCCTATCGTCTGCGCCAAGCCTTGCAACTCAACATCAATCCAGATACCAATGGCATCTACCGTCTTGTACACGGCGAGGGCGATCGTCTTCCGGGCTTGATTATCGATGTTTTCGGCGACACCGCCGTGATGCAAGCCCACTCCGTTGGCATGCACTGCGACAGAGAAGCGATTGCCGACGCGTTGTTGGAAGCCACAGCAGGCAGTGTCCGTCAGGTTTACTACAAAAGTGAGACTACCCTCCCCTACAAAGCCGATTTGGGACAAGAGAATGGCTTCTTGCGTGGCAGCACGGAGAAGAATGTCGCCGTCGAAAACGGATTAAAGTTCCACATTGACTGGCTGAAAGGACAGAAAACAGGTTTCTTCGTCGACCAACGCGACAACAGAAGCCTCTTAGAGGAATATAGCAACGGCCGTTCCGTTCTGAACATGTTCTGTTACACCGGAGGGTTCTCCGTCTATGCCATGAGAGGCGGCGCGAAATGTGTGCACAGCGTCGATGCCAGCGAGCAGGCCATCCGACTTACAGAAGCCAACATCGAGCTGAATTTTCCGAACGACGATCGTCACGAAGCTTATGCCGAAGATGCCTTCAAATTTCTCGACCGCGCCGGCAGCAACTACGATCTGATTGTTTTGGATCCGCCCGCTTTTGCGAAGCACAAGGACGCTTTGCGCAATGCACTCAAAGGCTACACGCGACTCAACGCCATTGCGTTCCGAAAGATCAAGCCAGGCGGCATCGTCTTCACATTCTCTTGCTCACAGGCCGTCAATAAAGATCAATTCCGCTTGGCTGTCTTCACCGCTGCCGCGCAAAGTGGCCGACACGTCCGCATCCTGCATCAATTGCATCAGCCTGCCGACCATCCGATCAACATCTATCATCCCGAAGGTGAGTATCTTAAGGGACTTGTTCTCTACGTTGAGTAGAAGTTCTTCTGCTTACGTTTCCCACCGGCGTATCATTGCTCGAAAGCTGATAGTGATCGCAGTCTAACCCCCATTCTAACGGCAAAAGCCCCTGGTCCTCTTTGGAGGACAAGGGGCTTTGGGTTTTGGGCTTGAGCCGTTTACGAAGAATGCTATGACCTTTTGGTGGAAGAACAAGAGGATTATCCAACAGTTCTGGTAGTGTCCGAAAAAGTGTGTAAGATTCTCCTTCATCGATACTGTCCCCAAAACGTGTGTAAGCCCCAAAGTTCTTATATTTGTGGTGACTTTAAGAATCAAACAAAGAACAATGAAGCTTACAGTGGAACAAAGATCGGAAATTAAGTGGTGCAACTTGCCCTACTGGGACATGGATGTTTGGGGCAAGAAAATAAGTATTCTTTGGGCAGGGAGAAGAACTTCTTTGCGGAGGGGGCTAGATTTGTGTGCGCAAGGGAAAAAATTTTCTTGGGCACAAAAATAAATTTTCGTGCGCACGAAAATTTATTTGCTTGCGGAAGAAAATTTGGCTAATTTCGCAGAGTAATCTAATTCATTGTTTAACAACAAATTGAAGTATCATGATCAAGATCAAAGCTGTTGAGCGCAAAGTTGGCTTCAACAAGACGGGAAAAACCCTCTGGTATCCCGCCATTCACCTGCATTCTGACGCGAAGTTCGAGGAGTTCATCGAGCTCGTCGCGGACGAGACGACGGTCTCTTCGGTCGATGTCAAGGCGGTATTTGACCGCGCTTCGAAGGTGCTCGTTCGCCTACTCCAGGACGGCGAGAGCGTGGACTGTGGCGATATGGGGACCTACCGCCCCAGCATCACGGCCAAGACGGGGACGGGCGTGGAGAGCGCCGATAAGGTCGGCGTCGAGCTAGTGGACAAGGCCAAGGTCATCTATACGCCGCGCGTCAAGGTCAAGACGGCGCTGAAGGGTGTCCGTCTGGAGCGCTCGGAGCGTGCCCTCGACGTCCCCTACATGTCCGCCGCCAAGAAGCCGAAGGGCGAAGGCGGTGCTTCGGCGAGCCCTGGCGACAGCCCTTCTAGCCCCGGTGCGAGCGGCGGGGCAGCAACTCTGGCCTCTAAGGCATAACCTCAATCAAGTACCGCTATGAGTAATCGACCTGATATATCCATCTATCTTGCCCACTTTACCTCGAACGGGGAACCTAAAGGTGGGCTCGATGAAAAGAACCCAGCCAAGGAGTTCTCCTTAATGTCGGCGAAAGATAGACTAATCTCCATCTTGACCGAGAAGAATATTAGAGCCACTCAAATGCCATGGACTGGAGCTAAGGCTGTGTGCTTCACTGAATGCCCGTGGATGAGCTTGTTAGCCCACACACAGTTTTATTCTCCTTATGGAATAGGATTCAAGAAGAAGCTAGTATTCTCGAAGCATGGTGCTCCTGCTCTATACATGAGAACAGACACATTCCATAAGAGTAAGGAAAAGTTGCAAACCTTCCCTAAATACATGTGGACTCTCATTACTCCTTTCTCTCCAGTCTACCGTCCAAGTGGTATGCGGAAAGCTAAATATGACATAGGGCATTGTGATTATACTCATGAAAGAGAATGGAGAGTCCCCGGTGATTTTACTTTCGAGTATAAGGACGTAGAGTTCGTTATTCTCAATAACTATCAAGATATGGCTGAGTTTCCGAAGGAACTCAAGGATGCGATAGGGAGAGAAAAGTTCATCCTTATGGATAATTACCGCTTAATAGAGCGGTTGTGGCCAGTTCATCGCATCGACGATTGAGTCCCTGAGTATATAAGGGTGGAGGTACTAGCATGCCTTCGCCCTATTTAATTCTAGCAGATAAGAGTGGTATTACTATTGCAAAGGTATGACGAGCTAGATGGAAGGCGTAGAGTCAACCGGCAAGTGCAAAATTAGGCTATTCTTTTGAAGAACTCTGCTTTTGGTGTTTCAAACTTTAATTTTTGCCTGGGTCTACTGTTGATTTTCTTCTGTATGCTCGCAATCTTTTTATCGGTGAAATCATCGAAGTTGGCTTGTTTTGGAATATACTGTCTGATGAGTTTGTTTGTATTTTCAATCGCTCCTTTCTGCCATGAGGCATAAGGATCGGCGAAATAAACGACTGCCCCCAAATACTTTGTAATGAGCTTGTGTGCGGCGAATTCAGGGCCGTTGTCAGTGGTGATGGTCTTGATGTGTTTCTTGTAGGGTAGCAGCAGACGTCTGACCGCCTTGGCCAACGGCTCGGACTTCTTCCCATGGGCAAGTTTGGTCATGAAGAGCATGTTTGTGGAACGCTCCACGATCGTGAGTATGGTGTGGTTGTGAGCATCCACAATCAAATCCATCTCAAAATCCCCAAAGCGTTTTCCGTCCGCCTGCTCGGGACGCGAGTGAATGCTCGTTCTATCGGCTATGGGAAAACGCTTGTGTTTGGGTCGGCGCCTATATTTGAGCTTGTGGCGGGTGTGGCGCGCCAATTCCCCGCTTGCATCGGCATGGATTAGGTTGTAGATGCATTGATGTGAAACACTGACGCCTTCCTTCTTCAACACGCCCCATATTTGTCGCGGTGACCATTGTTCCTCGATGATGAGTTGTTTGATTCTCCACACCAATTCGGGAGCAAGGGCAGCATTGCGTGTGGAACGCTTGCGACGTTCTACGGCCTTGGCATGCGCCTTGAACCAAATGTACTTGCCCGACCGGGTGCTGTTGCGTCTTAATTCACGAGAAAGCGCGGATTGGCTGATTCCCACGATACGTGCGATTTCTTTTCTTGGGTATATTCTTTGCAGCAAGGCAAAGATTTGCGACCTTTGCTCCGAGGTTAGTTGTTTATACATAGGCAACACAAAGATAATTAATCTCCCAGAGTCCTCAAAAGGGGACTCTTTTTTATGTATTGCCGGTATCGCTCTTCGGGGCTACGCGCCCCGGCCGCGAGGCCAACCCGCGGTGTTTTTCATGGATTAGAACGTATGAAAAAACGAATGATTTGTTGCACTTCGATTTTGAAAGTACGGGTCTCAACTACCGGAACCCCTTTCTCAAAAGTGCACCGGCCTCCCACTTCAGCCCCCAACGCGCACGCGTAG
>CAUQEF010000027.1:0-26912 GCA_963517315.1 uncultured Prevotellaceae bacterium | reverse complement strand
CGCACGGCTTGGCGAAAACGCTCGTTGCACAGACGTTTTCTCGCCGCGGGCATGGGCAAACGTCACTTCGTTCGGCGGCATGCCTCGCACGGCTTAACGAAAACGTTCAGTTTTGCGCGACAAAAAGCGAGAATCGGGATTTTTCTTGCTAAATTTGCAAACATAGTCGCCGCCGCTCCATAACAGGACGCGGCTTCGATTCGCAGAACAGGAAGTGCGCGGCCGCATCGCGCCGACATAACGCCACAATCTCACCCACTCATGCCGCAACGCCAAGGTTTCAGACAACAGCAACAACAGCAACAGGTGCAAAACACCTCGAGCGCACAAGTGCTGCTCTCTTCGCTCATCGAGATGCCGCTGGCCGACTTCGAAACGCGCCTGCAAAACGAGCTGCTCGACAACGAGGCGCTCGAAGTGAGCGAGCACGAGGACAACGAGGGCGGAGATTATGGTGGCGACGAGGGCGAAACCTTCGACGCCGGCGACCCACTCGACGACGCGGTGGGCGACTATCGCACCCTCGACGACGTGCCGGACAATCTGCGCGAGGCCTACACCAACCGCGGCGAAGACGACCGACGCGAACGACAGGTCGGTGCCGACGAAACGTCCTACGACGACCTCTACCGGCAGATCGGCGAACTTGATCTCACCGACCACGAACGCGCCATTATGGTCTATCTCGTCGGATCGCTCGACGAGAGCGGATTTCTCACCAAAGACGATGCCACACTGGCCGACGAACTGGCCTTCAACGAGTATATCGACACCACCCCCGAGGAGGTGGCGCGATTGGCCGGGCTGATGCAGCAATTTGAACCCCGCGGCATCGGCGCGCGCGACTTGCGCGAATGCCTGCTCCTGCAACTGCCGCACACCGGCACGGCACGCGAGGTGATCGATCGCTTCTACGACGACTTCATCCACTCGCGCTGGAATCGCATCGCCGAACGCTTGCACCTGACGGATGACGACGTCGAACGCATTCGTCGCGAGATCGGGCACCTCAATCCTCGCCCGGGCAGTGCGCTCTCGGAGGGCAGTCGCGCCACTGCTCCGACTGTGGTGCCGGACTTCCGCGTGAGGATCGACACGGACGGTAACCCCATCGTGACTCAACACCGCGGCGACCTGCCGGAACTGCGAGTCAGCCCGGCTTTTGCCGAGACGCTGGTGATGCACCGCGCCGCTCGCGAACGTGCTGCCGAACGCGGCGAGGCGGCTCAGCTTTCGCGCAGTCAGGAGGAGGCCTTTGTCTATGCTCGCCAGAAGGTGACGGCGGCTCAGGCCTTCATCGAGAGCGTACGCCGCCGATACCACACGCTGCAATCGGTGATGGAGGCCATCGTGGCGCTGCAACGCGAGTTCTTTGTGAACGACGACGATGAAACCCTGCTCGTGCCGATGGTACTCAAAGACGTGGCCGAACGGGCACACGTGGACATTAGCACAGTGTCGCGCGCCATCAACTCCAAATACGTCGAAACGGACTACGGTGTCTATTCGCTCCGCCATTTCTTCTCCACCCAATTCACCTCGGCCGACGGCGAAACCGTGGCGGCGCGGCAAGTCAAGGCGGCGCTGGCCGAAATCGTGGCACAGGAGGACAAACGCGCGCCGCTCTCGGACGAGGCCATTGCCGATGCGCTGGCCGCGCGCGGATTGAAGGTGGCGCGCCGCACGGTTTCGAAGTACAGAATACAACTCAACATCCCCAAAGCCGGACTGCGCCGCTGATGTCGGCCTAAGTCTGTGCGCTCTCCTACTCAACTCCACCCTTTTTACTCGCATTTCGCCCTATGGTAGACTTCGATCCTCGCTCCTACGGTGGCGGAGACCCCGACTTCACTCGCAGGAATCTCAAAAACAAGTATGCCCTGCTCACGGCCAAGACCATCTCTTGGCTCTTCAATCCCTTCTACCTCCCGACGGTGGCGGTCACGCTGTTGATGATTTTCAGCTACCTGAACCAAATCGACCTCCGCTATCGCTTGGCCTTCGGCGCCATTGTGGTGCTTTTCACTTGGGTCTTCCCCCTCACGGCGATTTATCTCTATCGCAGCGTGAACGGCTGGACGAGCCACCAAATGAGTCGGCGCGAACGGCGATTTGTGCCCTACATCGTGAACATCGCGTGCTACGGGGCGCTCTACGGCCTGATGAAACTTTTCGGGATTCCCAATTTCATCGCGACGGTGATCATGTCGGCGCTGCTCATTCAGATTGTTTGCGCACTCACCAACGTGTGGATCAAGGTTTCGACCCACGCTGCGGCCTCGGGTGGGGTGATCGGCATGCTCATGGCCTTCTCGCTCATCTTTGGCTTCGACGCCACGGGCTGGCTCTGCTGCGCCATTCTGCTGAGTGGCGCGGTGTGCAGCAGCCGCATGGTGCTCAAAATGCACAACTACCACGAATTGCTCTTCGGCGTGGCCGTGGGCATGATCTGCGGCTGGGCGGTCGTTTGGTTTGTGTGAACCGCTCGCCGCGCATCGACCAATGCTTCTTTCTTCTCGCGACACTTTTTACATTTCCCCCCAATACCTCTCGACTATGTCTCCTCTTGTCAGCATCATCATGGGCAGCACGAGCGATCTTCCCGTCATGGAAAAGGCCGCTCAGGTGTTCGACCAACTCGAAATTCCCTTTGAAATCAACGCCCTCTCGGCACATCGCACGCCGGCCGAAGTCGAAAGCTTCGCCCGCGGGGCGAAAGACCGCGGTGTGCGCGTGATCATCGCCGCCGCCGGCATGGCTGCCGCACTGCCCGGCGTGATTGCGGCCAACACTACCCTCCCCGTGATCGGCGTGCCCATCAAAGGCATGCTCGACGGCCTCGACGCGCTGCTCTCTATCGTACAAATGCCTCCGGGCATCCCCGTTGCCACCGTAGGAGTGAACGGCGCGATGAACGCCGCCCTGCTCGCCGCACAAATCATCGCGCCCCTCGACGAGCAACTCGCCGCCCGACTGGCCGAACACAAGGAGAACCTGAAACAAAAAATCGTGAAGGCCAACGAAGAATTGGCAACGGTGAACTACAAGTTCAAGTGCTGAACGGCACACGCCGCTCTTCTTTGTTTTCCTTCCTCCTCTTTCCCGCTATCGAAAGCTCAAATCCCATCATGGATCTATTTAATTACCAACCGCGACGCAGCCACGAAGTGCGCATCGGCCACAAGCCGCTCGGCGGCCAACAACCGCTTCGTCTGCAAAGCATGACTACCACCCTCACCACCGACACGGAGGCGAGCGTGGCACAGTGTGTCGACATCATACAAGCCGGTGCCGACTACATTCGGCTCACCACGCAGGGAGTGCGCGAGGCCGAGAACCTCAAAAACATCCGCGAGGCCTTGCTCAGCCGCGGCTATGACACGCCTCTCGTGGCCGATGTGCACTTCAATCCGAAGGTGGCCGACGTGGCTGCCGCCATTGTGGAAAAAGTGCGCATCAACCCCGGCAATTATGTGGATCCGGCGCGCACGTTCAAGAGTTTGGAATACACCGACGAGGAGTATGCCGCCGAACTGCTGCGCTTGGAAGAGCGCTTTGTGCAATTTCTCGACATCTGTCGCGCCCACGGCACGGCAGTGCGCATCGGGGTGAACCACGGTAGCCTGTCTGACCGCATCATGTGCCGTTATGGCGACACACCGGCGGGCATTGTGGAAAGCTGCATGGAGTTCCTGCGCGTCTGTGCCAAGGTACATTTTGACGACGTGGTGATTTCTATCAAAGCTTCGAACACTGTTGTGATGGTGCAGAGCGTGCGCTTGCTCGTAGACGCGATGCGCCGCGAGAAAATGGACTTCCCTCTCCACCTCGGTGTGACGGAGGCCGGAGAAGGTGAGGACGGCCGCATCAAAAGTGCCGTGGGTATCGGTGCACTCTTGGCCGATGGCATCGGCGACACCATTCGTGTTTCACTCTCCGAGCCGCCCGAAGCGGAAATCCCCGTGGCTTACAAGTTGGCCTCGTACGTCATCGGGACGCGATCGGGGCACAATCACATCCCGGGTGTGCGCTGTTTGGAATTCGATTGGCTGCATCCCACGCGCCGTTCCACTTGTGCGGCCGGCAACATCGGCGGTAAGCACCGTCCGGTGGTGGTTTCCTATCAAGCCGACCCTGCACTGCCCCGCCCCACCGCGACAACCGGCACGGATCTGCGCCCCGACTACACGTACTACGGCGCACAGTTGCCCGAAGATTGGCGACGTCACACCGATGCGGCCATCGTGGATGCACCGGCTTGGCAGGGAGAAGAAGGCACTTATCCGGCTTTTGCACCGCAATATCTGATGTTTGTGGCCGGCAACACGGCAGCGGTCAAGTTCCTGTTCCTCTCTTATGTGCAACTCAACGAGGAAGTGAAGGCTTGTCTGCGCGCGCATCCCGAAATGGTGGTCATCGCGCAATCGAATCACCCGAACCGCACGGGCGAACTCCGCGCACTGATTCACGAAATGGGCAATGCGCGACTCACAAACCCTGTCATCATTTGCCAACAATACGGCGACACCGACCGCGAAAACTTCCAGTTGAAGGCGGCGGCCGACATGGGTGTGATGATGATCGACGGCTTTACCGACGGCATTCTGCTCGTTGCGCCGCAAGCAGGGCGCGACGAAACGGCTTTCGCCATCTTGCAGGCCGGACGTCTGCGACAAACCAAGACAGAGTACATCTCTTGCCCCGGATGTGGGCGCACGCTCTACGATTTGCGCGAAACGATTGCGCGCATCAAGGCTTCGACCTCGCATCTCAAGGGACTGAAAATCGGCATCATGGGCTGCATCGTGAACGGGCCGGGCGAAATGGCCGATGCGGACTACGGCTACGTGGGCGCAGGCCCCGGCAAGGTGAGTCTCTACCGCGGCAAAGTATGTGTGGAACGCAACATCGCGTCGGAAGAAGCGGTGGATCGCCTCTTGGCACTCATCGACAGAGACAAAGCGGCGCATGCGCAAGACTAAGTTGCGCCACGGGCTCGACTGACTCCTGATCTATAATGTCCCCTCTGCCGCACTGTCGTGTCGCAGAGGGGATGTTTGTAGCGCAGTTGAGCTTCGTATTCTCTTATTGCCTCACACTTTATTTGCATCGACCGCCACTCCTTATTTATATATAAGGCGCGTGCCACGCTTTTTCTCCCATTCCATGATTCATCTCCCCAAGTTTTCCACTTCTGTCTACGGTTTGTTGCTCTGGCGCCTGCTGCTTTCGCTAGCCGCCCTCACGTTTGCGCGCGTGGTCTTTCTCCTTTTCAACACCGACTTGCTGCATCTGGGCGAAAGCGCGCTGTGGCCGGCCTTTGCCGGTGGACTTCGCTTTGATCTCGCGGCCTTGGTCTACCTGAATGCGCCGATGTTGCTGATGCACCTGTTGCCTTTTCGCTTTGTGGAGCGGAGCGGATGGCAGCGCGCCGCGGCTTGGGTGTATTTTGTCCCCAATTTGCTGGCATTGGCAGGCAACTTGGCCGATGTCATCTACTTCCGCTTCACGCTTAACCGCACCACAATGGCAGTTTTTCGTGAGTTTGCCCACGATAATGCTTGGCGCTTCTTGCGTTTCCCCATAGATTATCCCCTCCCCACCCTACTTTTCGGAGTCATCGCCCTCATTTGGTGGGCATTGTACCGTCTTTTTGCGCTCCGGCCGCTGCAAGTGTCCTGCCGCCGCCGACTGCTCATCGGAAGTGCCGCGATCGTGGCGGCCGGCACACTCTGTTTCGGTGCGGTGCGCGGCGGATACGGCGATTTGCGCCCACTCGCGCCGCACAATGCCGCACTCTACTGCGACGAACCGCAACAACAAGCGCTCGTGCTCAATACACCTTTCACCCTCTTGCGCACAATCGGCAAAACAGGCATGAAGGCGCTCACCTATTTCCCCGAAGAAGAAGCCCGGAAGTACTTCGATGCCGTGCGCCGTCCCACGACCGACGGCACGTGGTCGGCACGTTTCAAAGGGCGCAACGTCGTTGTCATCATTTGGGAGAGCATGGCCAAAGAATGGGTGGGCGGTTTGAATCGCGGCATCCCGGGTTATCCGAGCTACACGCCGTTTGTCGACTCGCTGCTCGACCATTCCTATGTGTTCACCCAAGCCTATGCCTGCGGAACGCAGTCGGTCGATGCCATGCCCGCCTTGTTCTGCTCCATCACTCGGCCGGGTCAACCCTTTGTCACCTCGCCTTATGCCGGCAACGGCTTAACTTCGCTACCGGAAATCCTGCGCGAAGCGGGCTACCACACGGCCTTCTTCCACAATGCCGAGAATGGTTCGATGGGCTTCGACGCCTTTTCGCGCAAAGCCCGCTTCCACGAATACTACGGCCAAAACGAATACGGCAATCTGCGTGATGCCGATCCCGGCGGTTGGGGCATTTGGGACGAACCCTTCCTACAATTCGTCGCACGAAAGGCCACTTCTTTCCGCCAACCCTTCTTCTTGACGGAATTTACCATCAGTTCGCACCACCCTTTCCACGTGCCCGAACAATACAAAGGGAAGTTGCCGCAAGGACCGCTCCCCATTCAGCAATGCGTGGCCTACACCGACTTGTCGCTGCGCCGATTCTTTGAAACAGCGCGCCGCATGCCGTGGTATCGCAACACCCTTTTTGTCATCACGGCCGACCATGCCGTGACCGGTGTGCGTCCCGAATACAGTCACCTCGTGGGACGCTTCAGCATTCCCTTCATACTCTACGATCCACGCGGCGAACTCGTGGGACAAGACCGCACCACGCTGCAACAAGCGGACTTTCTCCCCACCCTGCTCGACTTGCTGGGCTTGCAGCGCGAGACGGTGAGTTTCGGCCACAACGTGTTCTCGCCTTCCGCACCGCATTTCGCCGTTAGTTCGGCAGGCGAAATGTATCAAATGGTACAAGGTGACTACGTGTTGCACTTCGACGGCACGCGCGCCACCGGTTTTTACGACAAAGCGACAGATCCCACCCTATCGCACAACTTGGCGGCGCAAAACTCCGCGCCGATGCAGGAGATGGTGCGCACCTTGAAGGCCTACCTGCAAGACTTCACCCACCGCATGACCGAAAACCGTTTGCGCTTGGCCGACCGGCGAACCGCAACTCCATAATACAAGGCACAAAACGCGCCTTTCCACCCTTCCAATCCTTTCCAATTTCTTCCAAATTGGAAAGGATTTTCCGGAAATTGGGCGTAAATCACCGATTTCAGGCTTCCATTCATGCCAATCCTTTCCAATTCTCTCCAAATTGGAAAGAATTTTGTATTTTCGCACGGTCATCTTTTTCTCATTTATGCTTGAATCTCCTCCATTTCTTCAACGCGAACAAATCATCGCCGCCTCACTTGAGCCCACAACCGACGAGGTCAAAAAACTTGTCGACCGATTGGAGAACGACTATGCCTATTGGACGGATACAAAATACCGCGCAAAAGGCGTAGGCCTTACGCCCGAACAACTTTGGGCTCACTTGAAAGCCGCCAGAGAGCGCAAGATGATTGTGGCATGGCCGAGCTTTGGCATTCACTTCGCCCTCACCTCAGAGATGCAACGCGTGTGTCACGAAACAGACTTGAAGTTCGGCGGACAATGGGGCAGCCATTTTCTGCCCGACAAGGCAACGCGCTCCAACTATTTGGTGAGTTCGATCTTCGAAGAAGCCATTGCTTCGTCGCAACTCGAAGGAGCTTCGACCACTCGACGTGATGCTATGCGCATGCTCAGCGAAGGAGAAAAGCCGAAAGACAAGAGCCGATTGATGATCTTCAACAACTATCGGACGATAAAGTTCTTGGTCGAACACAAACACGAGGAACTTACCCCCGAATTGTTGATGCATCTGCATGCCTTGATGACCGAACACACGCTCGACAAGCCCGAAGATGCCGGCCGCATGCGCACCAACAATGAGGTGGTTGTCGAGAACGTGATGACCAATGAAGTGGTGCATCAGCCTCCGCACCACGAGAAATTGCCGGCCTTTGTGGAAGAACTGTGCCGTTTCTTCAACGACGACTCCCCCACTCCCTTCCTCCATCCGCTCTTGCGCGCCATCATTATCCATTTCATGGTAGCCTATATGCACCCCTTTGTGGACGGCAACGGCCGAACAGCCCGCGCTTTGTTCTATTGGTTCATGCTTCGCCACGACTATTGGCTCATGGAATACGTTTCCATTTCAACCGTCATCAAAAAAGACAAAGCAGCCTACGAACGGGCCTACCTGCAATCGGAAGCCGACGGCCTGGACATCGGCTACTTTGTCAACTATCATCTGCGCACCCTCATGCGTGCTTTCGAACACTTGGAACAGGCACTCACCCGCAGCAAAGAAGAAAAGAAGCGCACGCACGATTATCTGAGAATCGACGGGATTCAACCTCGACAAGCCGAAATTTTGCGCTTGATGAACGACAACCCCAACGAAATCCTCACCGTAAAATATATTCAACAATACACCGGCGTGACGCCCACCACGGCCAAAACCGATTTGGTACGGCTGATCGAAATGGGACTTGTCGAAGAAATTCCGCTCAACAAGGTCAAAAGAGGCTATACACGCAGCAAAGACTTCGAAGAACAACTCAAGCAACTGAGCAAAGACACCAAAACTTGAGCAACTTTCCACCATTTCCCTCCCTCTTTTACTATTTTTTTGTCGAAACAAGGCCATTTGTCCCAACTTTATCCGAGAAAATCTCACAACACGGACACTCCGCTTAAAATAGCGGGGATGAGTTTTGGCGAAACGCGCTTAAAAAGTTAACTTTGCTCCAAATCAAGACGACTTATGCGACTGCCTTTTCTCTCTCTCCTGCTCGCCGGCACACTGACTGTCGGCGCACAATCTGCGACAGAAGCAAAATTGCTGTGCCCCGCCGCCGACGATGCGGTGGAACGCCCCCTGTTCAAGACCTTTCCGGGGAAAACGCCCTATCGCATTCCCGCCATTGCGGTGAATCGCCGCGGCACGCTCATCGCCGTGAGCGACTATCGCCCTTGCGGCGGCGACATTGGTTTCGGCAAAGTGGATCTTCGCTACCGCCTCTCGGACAATAACGGCGCAACGTGGAGCCGCGAACTCGTTTTGGCCGAGGGCGACGGCGTGAACGGCAGCAAAACCTGCGGATATGGCGATGCCGCCATCGTAAGTGACCGCAGCAGCGACGAGGCGGTGGTGGTTTGCGTCACGGGCAACACCGTTTACGGACACAGCACGACTAAGCGCAGCAACCCCAACCGCGTGGCGGTGCTGCACAGTCGCGACGGCGGACACACTTGGAGCCAACCGGTCGACATCACCGAACAGGTTTACTCTCTTTTCGACAAGAGTAATCTCGGGCCGGTCGACGCCATGTTCTTCGGCAGCGGCCGCATTTGCCAAAGTCAACTCGTGAAAGTGGGTCGTTACTACCGACTTTACGCGGCACTCTGCGCACGTCCCGGCGGCAACCGCGTGGTCTACAGCGACGACCTCGGCCGCACGTGGCACGCCTTGGGCGATATCCACACTTCGCCCGCACCTACCGGCGACGAACCCAAAGTGGAAGAACTCCCCGACGGCAGTGTGGTGCTCTCGAGCCGCATTTCCGGCGGACGCCTCTTCAACATTTTCCACTACATGAGCCACCGGAATGCCACCGGCGCGTGGGAAGCGACGCCCGCCCTCTCGCAAAACGAAGAAGGTGGCCTCAAAGCCCTGCAAAACAGCACAAACGGCGAGATTCTCTTCGTCGACGCGATGGACAATGCGAACCACCGCAAAGTTCGCTTGGCCTTGCAGAGCGTTCCCCTCGGCCCCGGACGCGCCAATGTGGGCATTTATTATAAGGCCTTGCCTTCCAACCAACGCAACGCACCCGTTTGGAAAAACTACACCGCCAAAGACTTTGCAAAAGGGTGGAGCGGGCCGCTGCAAGTGTCGCCAATCGGCGGAGCTTACAGCACGATGGTGCAACAAACCGACGGACGCATCGCTTTCTTCTACGAGGAAGAAACCTACGGCAAGGGGGCTTGCTACACGAACATGTACGTTCCCCTCACCTTGGAGCGCATTACCGACGGAAAGTTCAGCGCTTTGCACACGCAGTTGCCGCCTAAGGCCAAACGCCGCTGAGGCCGGCGAAAAAAACGGTGGACTTTTACGAAAAAGCCGTCTTGTTTCAACAGAAAGTCGTGGAGTTTTCGGAAAAACCTGAGCACTTCTCGACGCTAACTCAACTTCGATCATTCTTTTCTCCACACGATGGAACACCAACTCCACATCTACAATACGCTCTCTCGCACCAAAGAACTCTTCCGCCCCATTCATCCGGGACGCGTGGGCATGTATGTGTGCGGACCTACCGTCTATGGCGACGCTCACCTCGGCCACGCGCGGCCGGCCATCACCTTCGATCTCCTTTTCCGCTACCTGCGCCACATCGGCTACAAGGTGCGCTACGTTCGCAACATCACTGACGTGGGGCACCTCGAACATGATGCCGACGAGGGCGAAGATAAGATTGCCAAGAAGGCGCGTATCGAACAACTCGAACCGATGGAGGTGGCACAATTCTACACCAATCGCTTCGATGAGGCCATGAAACAGCTCAATGTGCTACCGCCCTCAATCGAACCGCACGCCACGGGACACATCATTGAGCAAATCCAGCTCGTACAACAGATTCTCGACGCGGGATATGCCTACGAGAGCAACGGATCGGTGTACTTCGACGTGGTGAAGTTCGACCAAGACTATAAATATGGCGTGCTCTCCGGTCGCAACCTCGAGGAGGTGCGCGATGCCAGCCGCGAACTCGACGGAGTGGGGGAGAAGCGCCACCAAGTGGACTTCGCGCTGTGGAAAAAAGCGCAGCCTGAGCACATCATGCGCTGGCCTTCGCCGTGGAGTGAGGGTTTCCCGGGTTGGCACTGCGAGTGCACGGCCATGGGACGCAAGTATCTGGGCGAAGAGTTCGACATTCACGGCGGCGGCATGGATTTGATCTTCCCGCACCACGAGTGTGAGATCGCACAAGCCGTGGCTTCGCAGCAACACCAGATGGTGCGCTATTGGATGCACAACAACATGATCACCATCGCGGGCAAGAAAATGGGCAAGAGCTACAACAATTTCATCACGCTCGAGCAGTTCTTCTCGGGCGATCACCCCTTGTTGGAGCAAGCCTACACGCCGATGACGATTCGCTTCTTCATTCTCCAAGCTCATTACCGTTCCACGCTCGATTTCGGCAACGAAGCCCTCATCGCTTCTAAGAAAGGCCTCGACCGGTTGATGGATGCCGTGCGACAACTCGACCGCATCGAACCGCAAACCGACGGAAAGCTCGACAAGGCCTTTGCCGACGAACTCGAAACGAAGTGCTACGCGGCGATGGACGACGATTTGAACTCGCCGATTGTCATCAGTTATCTGTTTGACGCCTGCCGCACGGTGAATACCGTCGCCGACAAGAAAGAAAGCATCACCGCCGAAGGCCTCGAAGCCTTGAAACGCGTGTTCCACACCTTCTGTTTCGACATTCTCGGCCTCTGCGGCGAAGAAGGCGGCAACGCCGAACGCGAAGAAGCCTTTGCCGGCGCGATGGATCTCTTGCTCGACGTGAGAGCCAAGGCCAAAGCCAACAAAGACTGGGCCACGAGCGACCAAATTCGCGACCGCTTGGCCGAACTCGGCTTTGCCGTGAAAGACACCAAGGAAGGTGCCACCTGGAAATTGGACAAATAAAAATTCACACAACGCGTCTGCCGATGGTTTTCAGCCATCGGCATGGCGCGTTGTCGCCGCAAAGAAACGCATTGCACGCAGACACTCATGAACACACACGAATTTTGGATGCGACGCTGCCTCGAATTGGCGCGCAACGGCGAACTTACCGTGGCTCCCAACCCAATGGTGGGGGCAGTAATCGTGCATGGTGAGGGCTGCGACGCCCGCATTCTCGGCGAAGGCTACCACATTCGCCCGGGAGAGGGGCACGCCGAAGTGAACGCGCTGAACAATGTGCGGCCGGAAGACCGTGCGCTGCTCCCGGAGGCCACGATCTATGTGAGCCTTGAGCCTTGTGCGCACTTCGGCCGCACTCCGCCCTGCGCGGCGCTCATCGTGCGCAGCGGCATTCGCAAGTGTGTGGTGGGTTGCATGGACCCCTATTCGAAAGTGGGCGGACGCGGTGTGGAGATGTTGCGCGAGGGTGGGGTAGAAGTCACCGTCGGCGTGCTGCGCGAAGCCTGCATCGATCTGAATCGCAAGTTCTTCTGCCAGCAAGTGCTCGGCCGCCCTTTCATCACTCTGA
The DNA here is from genome assembly GCA_963517315.1 of uncultured Prevotellaceae bacterium. GTDB lineage: Bacteria > Bacteroidota > Bacteroidia > Bacteroidales > Bacteroidaceae > Alloprevotella. Next base: position 14,610 of record CAUQEF010000027.1, on the reverse strand, counting down.
AGTGGGCGGCGTCAGCCGACGGATTTATCGACCGAAAGCGCGAACTCGACGCCAACAAACAGCCCATCGGTCGACCGGCACAACTGAGCAATGCCCGCAGTTTGCTGCGCGTTCATCATTTGCGTGCCACACACGGTGCCATCTTGGTGGGACGTCGCACCTTCGAACTCGACCTCCCTCAGCTCAACGTGCGCTGCTGGCCGGGCAATTCGCCCATGAAATGCGTACTGGGCGAAGTCGATGAGCGGGCGCTCTCCGCGGGTTTCCAAGCTTTTGCGGACATCGATTCGCTGCTCGATGCCTTGCGCCGCGAGAAAATCCAATCGCTCTTTGTCGAAGGCGGCAGCACCACGCTGCAATCCTTCATAGAGCGCGATCTTTGGGACGAGGTTTGGGAAGAACGCTCGCCCACGCTGCTGGAAAGCGGCATCCCCGCACCGACAATGCCCCGCGAGTTCGAAGCCCGCGTGGAACATCACTTCGGACGCACCTACCGCCACTGGGAAAGCCCCGTGTTGCAAAAACACTACGTGGATTTTTAAGTCCCTTCGCCCCGACTACTGATTACGAGATATACAAAGCTCCATACGCTTCATTCCATTTTCGATGAAGGAATTCTTTATTTTATTTCGCCGCTACGTCGGCCCCTACAAGAAATACGTCGCCTCTTCGCTGGCTTTCAACGTATTGAGTGCGTTGCTCAACGTCTTTTCGTTCGCATCGCTCATCCCCATGCTCAAACTCCTCTTTAATACGGAGCAAACCGTCTACCGGTTCATACCATGGGGCACGGAAGGAAAAGCCCTTTCCGACATTGCGATCAACAATGCGTACTACTACACCTCGCAACTCGTGGCCCACTACGGTGCCGCCCCGACGTTGTTGATGATCGGTGTCTTCCTTGTCACGGCAACGCTCCTCAAAACGTCGTGCTACTTCGCATCGGTCGCCACGATGGTGCCCGTTCGCACCGGCATTGTGCGCGACATTCGCAACACGCTCTACAACAAGATCACCTCACTTCCCCTCTCTTTCTTCAGCGATGAGCGCAAAGGCGACATCATCGCCCGCATGAGCGGCGACGTGGGCGAGGTGGAGAACTCGATCATGGGGAGTTTGGAGATGCTGGTCAAGAACCCCATTCTCATTGCGGTCTATTTCGGCAGCTTGCTCTACATCTCTTGGGAACTTACGCTCTTCACGATCTTGATACTTCCCACCTTGGGCTGGGCAATGGGGCGAATCGGGCGCAGACTCAAGCAGTCGAGCCTCGAAGCCCAAGAGAAATGGAGCGAAACCATGTCGCAACTCGAGGAAACACTGGGAGGAATGCGCATCATCAAGGCGTTCGGCGCGGAAGAAAAGATGCAACGCCGCTTCTACACGACCACTAATGATTTCCGCGACATCTACATGCGCGTGGCCATTCGCCAAGGTTCGGCGCATCCCGTGAGCGAATTTCTCGGCACGTGTCTGATCGTCCTCGTTTTGTGGTACGGCGGCACCTTGATCTTCTCGGACAACAGCCCGATTGACGCGCCGACCTTCATCTTTTATATGGTGATTCTCTACAGTGTCATCCAACCTTTGAAAGATCTTACGAAGGCAACGTACGCTATTCCCAAAGGTATGGCTTCGATGGAGCGCATCAACAAAATTCTCTTGGCCGAGAATCCCATTCGCGAACCCGAACATCCCACGCACATCGAAGCACTTCGCGAGCACATCACCTTCAAAGATGTGCGCTTCGCCTACAAAAACGCGAACGGCTCGAGCGAAAACACCGAGGTGATTCGCGGGGTGAACTTCACCGTGCGCCGCGGACAGACGATTGCTCTCGTGGGACAGAGCGGAAGCGGCAAGAGTACGCTCGTAGACCTCGTCCCGCGCTTCCATGACGTGACCGGCGGCAGCATTTGCATCGACGGACACGACGTTCGCACACTCCGTCTTTCGGAACTCCGCGCCTTGATCGGCAATGTCAACCAAGAAGCGATCCTTTTCAACGACACTTTCTTCAACAACATCAGCTTCGGCGTGGAAAATGCGACCCTCGAACAAGTTCAGGAAGCCGCCAAAGTGGCGAATGCCCACGACTTCATCATGGCAACGGAGGACGGTTACGACACTTCTGTGGGCGATCGCGGCTGTCGCCTCTCCGGCGGACAGCGACAACGCATATCTATCGCAAGAGCCATCTTGAAAAATCCCGATATCCTCATTCTCGACGAAGCCACTTCGGCACTCGACACCGAAAGTGAGCGTTTGGTGCAAGAAGCCCTCGAGCGACTGATGTCTACCCGCACCACGATCGCCATTGCCCACCGCCTTTCGACGGTACGCAACGCCGACGAGATATTAGTCCTCCACGAAGGGCAAATTGTTGAGCGCGGCACGCACGATGCCCTCATTGCACTCGACGGATACTACAAACGTCTTCACGATATGCAACAACTCTGATGCGGCGGCATCGGAATGTTGCAAATCACTTCTCTCAAATCCTCAAGATGAAATTCCATTTTTCTCTCCTCCTTCGTTTCTTTCTCGCGTGGTTGCTCACCTTCTTGGTGGGCAAACTCTCTTTCTTCGCTCACAACGGCTGGCCGGGACTCGCCGACGCCCTACAAATCTACCGACACGGCCTGCCGCTCGACATCGCCGTGGCGGCTTACCTCACCGCCCCGCTGTGGTTGGTTTTATTCTTCGCCACCTTGCTCGGCAAACCGCGCTTCACTCCGTGCGGGCGCACCGCCTATCGCGTTTATTCGGCCACCGTTGGCGTACTTATCCTCGCCACGCTGATCGTCGACATCATCTTATACGAAAAATGGGGCTTCAAACTCGACGCCGTTTGCTTGTCTTATCTCGACAATCCCTCCGGCATCACAGATAGTCTCGGCTGGGGCTACTTTCTCCTCGCCGTCGCCGGCTTTCTGCTCTTGATCTGTGCTTATGTTTGGTTGCTTTGGAAAGTCGGTCCTCGCACCGATAGTCCTTGCACGCGCCGTTCGTGCTTCCGCACGCCGCATCTTGTGCAGCGCACCGTGCATACGCTCGTGCTCCTGCTCATCGGCGCACTGCTTTTCCTCGGCATTCGCGGTGGAGTAGGGCGGTCGACGGCCAACGTCGGCATGGTCTATTACTCCACCGACCAATATCATAACCACTCGGCCGTCAATCCCGTCTTTTCGTTCTTCTATTCACTCCTCAAAGAGCGCGATTACAGCCAACAAGCCCGCTATTTCGCGCCCGATGAGGCCGATCGCGTTTTTGCCTCCCTCAATTATAATACCGAGAGCCACATTTCGCCCGAAGACAGCCTACTCAACAATCGCCGCCCGAACATTCTGCTCATCCTCATGGAGAGTTGCGGGGGTAGAGTGGTGGGGTGCACGGAAGGCAACACGAAGGTGACGCCCCACATCGACAGCATGGCGCGCGAAGGCGTGTTCTTCTCTCAATGTTACGCCAACAGTTTCCGCACCGACCGCGGCACGATTTGCACCTTCTCGGGCTATCCCGCCTTTCCCGACGCGAGTGTGATGAAGATGCCCGCCAAGTCGCGCGTACTCCCCTCCATTGCCGGCGCACTCCGCGGCGTGGGCTACGATACGGAGTTCCTCTACGGCGGCGACAAGAACTTCACGAACATGAACTCCTACTTCCTCGCCACGGGCTACAACCGCGTGCTGGGCGACGTGGACTTCCCGGCCGAAATGCGCAAAACTAGTCCATGGGGCGTCTGCGACCACCTGATGTTCGACCAGTTGCGCCAAAACATCGACCGTCAACCGAAGGATAAGCCTTGGTTCAAAACGCTACTTACCCTGTCGAGCCACGAACCCTGGACAGTTCCTTACAATCGACTGGACGACCCGATGCTCAATGCCTTCGCCTATCTCGACGAATCGCTCGGGAAATTCATGGAAGGCCTGCGCCGTTCGCCCGAATGGAAGAACACCCTCGTCATCATCCTCCCCGATCACGGCGTGTCGTGGCCGGCAGACATCAACGAGTTCGACATCCGCAAATATCACATCCCCCTCATTTGGACGGGAGGTGCCGTGCGCAACGCACGAGAAGTGGCGCGCCTGTGCAATCAAACCGACCTCGCCGCCACCCTCCTCGGCCAACTCGGCATCGACCACGCGCGTTTCAAATTCTCGCGCGACGTCATGTCGCAAACCTACACCTATCCTTGCGCCATCCACACTTGGCCGGAGGGATACACCTTCATCGATTCGACCGGAACGAGCATCTACGAACTTGCCACCCACCGCGCTTCGCGACTCACGCCCGACCCGAAGGGCGAACGCCTGCACAAGGTCAAAGCCTTCATGCAAAAGGCTTACGACGACATGAACGCGCTGAAATAAACCCCATGGACGCTCACGAGCTTTTCCCCTACGCGTTTTTCCGCTCCCTGCGCGGTGAACTAACGGCCGTCTACTCTCCGGGAGAAGCCGCCGCCGTGGCTGAGCATTACGTGTGCGAACGCTTCGGACTGACCCGTTCGCAGCTCCTCATCGACCGCCCCGTGCCGCTCACTGCTGAATTGCAGACACAAGTGGAGCTCGACACGCAGGCACTGCGCGAACAAGTGCCGGTGCAGTACGTCTTGGGCTACGAAACCTTCGGCGCGCGCCGATTTGCCGTCTCGCCCGATGTGCTCATTCCGCGTCCCGAGACGTTTGAGCTCGTGGAATGGTGCAGCGCCTCGCTATCGCAACACGCCGCCCCGCGCATTCTCGACGTGGGTACGGGCTCCGGTTGCATCGCTGTCTCCTTGGCACTCGAACTGCCACACGCACAGGTGGAAGCTTGGGACATTTCGTCCCGCGCCCTCACGGTAGCACAACAAAATGCGGCGGATCTCGGTGCGAAAGTAGACTTTCGCGAGGTCGATCTCCTCAAAGCCGTGCGCGAAAACGTTGATCCGCAGCATCGCTTCGACCTCATTGTGAGCAATCCGCCCTACATTCCCGCCGGAGAAGCGTCGACGATGGGCGACAACGTCGTGCAGCACGAACCGCACACCGCGCTCTTTGTACCCGATCGCGACCCGCTTTTGTTCTATCGCGCCTTGGCTCACTTGGCCACCGAGCGCTTACTACCCGGCGGCGCGCTCTTGGTCGAAACCCACACCGACTTCGCCCGCGAAACAGCCGAACTCTTTGCCCAACACGGGCTGCAACAACTCGAAATCAGACACGACGCCGACGATCGCCCGCGCATGGTAAAAGCCATTCGTGCCTAACGACCGAAGCGCCCAACCTCATTCTTTAATTCCTTCCCCCATGAAGAACTCTACATCTGCCCTCTGCCTCGCCGCAGCCCTCGCGCTGCTCGGTTCCTGCGCCGCCGAAGACCCGCAAGCTCCACGCAACGCCGAAACTTTCACGCAAGTGGCATCGCCCCTCTCCTTCGATTTCGATGCTTCGCACTTTGCTGCGCCCGACAACAGCCGCTCGCTCAGCAAAACGAACCACATGATCGACCTGAAGTTCATTCTCGCCGCCATGGATCCCCAACGTGCGCTCGACATCTCGATGTTCTCACAGAAAGAAGATCCCACGGCTCTCACCGCCGAACAGCTCGCGCAGATGAAAGCCAAGGCCGACGAGGTGACCAAGGACTGCAAAAACAACTTGGAGAAGCTCAAAGCGCTGCAAAACTTCGTGATCAAGAACACCACTTACGACAACAACGGCAACGGCCGCAACGATCCCTTCGGCGCATTCAGTGGCGGCCTTTGCGTTTGTCAAGGTTATGCCAATGTGCTCAAGGTGATGCTCTACACGCAGGGCATTCCCTGCATCGGCATCAACGGCAACTTGTTCCAAGGCGACGTCTATTTGGGCGCTCACGCCTGGGACTACACCTACGCCGACGGAAAATGGTATGTGAACGACCCCACCAACGGCGGTTTCTTCGAAATGGACAAGGTGGATTCCTACAAACACCTCGTACCGTTGCGGACCGACATCGAAGTCTTCGAAGACGACCAGTTCGGCTATGACTTCTTCCAGGGCCACCTCAACGTGTCGCGCGTGAAAACCTCGGGCGACATCCTCACCGTCCCCTTCTCGACGAACAAAATCCGTGTATCGGCCTTCATTCCCCACCACGATCTGCCCAAAAACGTGAAGCAGGTCTATCTCGGCCGCAACATCGTTTCGCTCGGCGACGACCAAGTCGTGAGCCTCTCCGAACGAGGAACGAACGTAGAGACCGTGTTTGTCGAAGACCAAAACACGAAATTCGCGGCCAAAGACGGCGTGGTCTACACCAAGAACTGGATGAAGAAAGTCGAATCGCTCGTGTTCATTCCCGCCGCGATGAAGAGTGTGAAACTCCAACCCATCGAACGACTGGAAAAGAACGTCATAGCCCGCCACAACAGCATCGAACAGCTCGTGATTGTGCCGGGTACGAAAGTGATGGAGAGCTACGCCGTGGAATCTTGCCCCAACTTGAAGCGCGTCTATCTCCCCAACGACTGCGAAATGCAGAAGGACGCCCTCTACCGTTGCCCGAAAGACGTGCAAATCACCCGCGGTGACTTCACGGGCATCGCACGTGTGCGCCGTTAATCCCCGCCGACGAACAAGGGCTGCGCAAGCCTGCACTTGAACTTCCCGCCTTTTGCGAAAAAGTCCCCATGTTTTGCGAGAAACACGAGGACAAAAAACAAAAACTCCCCTGCTTTTGATCGAAAGCAGGGGAGTTTTTCATGGATGGCGTTGGCCTGTGAAGCGCAACGCGGTGTTTTGTTACTTGCGGAAGAGGCGAACCAACTCGCCGACCCACAGTACCACGGAGGTGCTGCCGATGAGAATCAGCCAGTCTTGGAGCGACAACGGCGTCACGCTGAACATCTGACCGCCGATGCTGACTATCACGACCTGACCGACCAAAATCAAGAACAAAATGAGCAAGAAGCTCTGACAATGCTTGAAATGGAAGGCCGATTGTCCGGTGAGGTAAGCGCGGGCGTTGAACATATTCCAGAATTGGAGCATCACGAAGAACGTGAAGATGTAGCTCTTTTCGAGAGAAGAAAGGCCGTTGCCCGTGCCGAGTTGGAGATCGCACAGCGCAGTGAGGGAGGTGACGTCGGCGTGCTCACAAACGTAGACAAAACCGAGCAAGAGGAGGAAGAAGAGACCGCCCATGGCGAGAATGGTGCGCTTCATCACCCGATCGATGATGAATGCGTTGCGATCGCGCGGTTTGTCGTTCATCACGCGCTCCGCCGGGGGCAACGAAGCCAGCGCCATGGCCGCAAAGGTGTCCATGAGGTGGTTCACCCAGAGCAGTTGCGTCGCGGTGAGGGGCGAATCCGTACCCATGAACGCACCGGCCAAGACAATGAAGCAGGCGGCGACGTTGACCGTCATTTGGAAGAGGATGAAACGCTGGATGTTTTGATAGAGCGAGCGTCCCCACATCACGGCGCGGCCGATGCTCGTGAAGGAGTTGTCGGTGATCGTGATGTCGCTGGCCTCTTTCGCCACCGAAGTGCCGTCGCCCATCGACAACCCGACGTGCGCCGTCTTGAGGGCGGGGGCGTCGTTCGTACCGTCGCCCGTCACGGCCACAACGTGTCCGCGCTTTTGCAGCGTTTCGACGAGGCGCTTCTTGTCCAACGGACGAGCGCGGGCGATGATCTTGAGTTCGTCCACACGATTGTAGACTTCTTTGTCGCTGAGGGCTTCAAATTCCGGTCCGGTGATGATGGCGCGCTCGCTGTGATGCTCGCCCCACAAACCGATTTGCCGACCGATTTCGGCCGCCGTGGCCGAGGTGTCGCCCGTAACGATCTTCACATCGATGCCGGCCGAGATACATTCACCCACCGCAGCGGGCACGTCTGCACGAACCGGGTCGGAAATCGCGACAGTGCCCAGATAGACCAGCCGATCGGCCACCACGCCGCGTTCTTCATCGATCACGTTTTCGTCGCCCTCCAAGATTTGATAGGCGAATCCCAATGTGCGCATGGCTTGTTGCTGATAGCTCAAAAGACGCGCGTTGAGTGCTTCGACAGATTCGTCGCCGACGGCCTGCGCACAACGCCCACGCACGATTTCGGGCGCACCTTTGACGTAAAGCACACGACGACCGGGCAAAACGCCCGATTCAACAACGGCTGCCATGTACTTTCGCTCTGTTGCAAAGGGCAACTCGAACAGTGTCTTCGAGCCTTCGCGCAAACTGCGGTAGTCCGCTTCCTGACTGTGCAGCCAAAGGAGCAGCGCGCCCTCTGTGGGATTGCCCAACACGGTGGGGCGCGTGGGATCGCTCAGGTCGAGCGTCGCCGTGCTGTTGACCGCGATCCCTTCTGCGATGAGATGGCTCTCTTCGCTCTCGGTAAGTTTGCCGTCGGGCAGCGATGGGAACGCCGCCTCGGCCACTGTCATGCGATTTTGGGTCAGTGTTCCCGTTTTGTCGGTGCAAATCACCGTCGTGGCGCCCATTGTCTCGCAAGCGTGCATCTTGCGCACCAAATTGCCCGTACGAAACATGCGGCGCATGGAGTAGGCCAGGCTGAGGGTCACGGCCATCGGCAGTCCCTCGGGGACAGATACCACAATCACCGTTACGGCGATCATCACGGTGCTTAGGAAGTAAGTGGCAAAGGCGACCCACGTGAAATCGTTGGCGCCTTCTCCGATCACAAAGTACATAATCACGCGCCCCACAAGGATGATTGCAGCCAACACATAACTGATTTTGGTAATCAACGAGCTCAAACCGTCGAGTTGTTCGTTGAGGGGCGTCTTTACGCTGTCGTCAATCTGTGCGGCCTCAAAGACTTTTCCGCTTTCGGTGGCGTCGCCGACCGAGAGCACGCGGCAAATGCCGTGACCGGCCATGACTTTCGTACCGCGCAATACATGGTTGGAAGGGAAAGTGGCTTCTTCGTCAAACTCTTCCTCCACGGTGGTTTTCGCGCAGAGCGGTTCGCCCGTGAGGGTCGATTCATCGACGGTGAGGTGCACTGATTCCAACAGTTCGGCGTCGGCGGGAATATCGTCGCCCGTACCGATCATCACAATGTCGCCCACCACGATGTCGCACTTGGGCACTTCGATCGTGTTACTGTCACGAATCACACGCACCGGCTCTTCATCGTTCACTTGGTTGAGCAGTTCAAACTCTTCGTTGGCTTTCAGCTCAAAATAAAAGGCCAGCCCCGTTGAAAGCCAGACGGCCACAAAGATACCGACCGGCTCGAAGAAGATCGTGGCAGCGCTATTAAGCGCAAAAAACTCGTAGCACGAGATGAGCAACGAGAAGATTCCGGCAAAAAGTAAAATAATGATGATCGGATCCTCAAACTTTTCGAGGAAACGCTTCCAAAGCGGCGTTTTGGCAGGAGGAGTAAGGACGTTTACGCCGTACTGTGCACGACTTTCCTCCACCTCACGTGCCGAAAGGCCGGTGTAGTGATTGGACTGAGACATAAGTTGAATTATTGTTTTGATTTCACGCGTGGTGAAACAAGAGGTTCTGTCTCTCCGTTGCGCGCGGAAGAGTGTGCAAATATAAGACTTAAACAGCACACGACAGCCGCCACCGCGGCAAAAAGAACGCAAACTTTTTATTTGAGGACTTAAGGCAAGGATATGGGGGACTATAAACGGATTCTGAACCACCACAACAAGAAAGCCACCAACAGACACGCCACTCCCCAATAAGTGGTGATGCGCGCTTGGCGGATGTAGCGACGGCGGCGATGCGAACTGAACGTCATGCGTGCACGGCGGCGTTGAAAATGGGGTACGATAAGACCAAGTAGGACGGCCAAAATAAGAAATAACGTCATGAGAACGGAAAACAACAAAAAGAAGAAGAGCTGATTGTCTGTCTATTTCGAAAAAACAACGATCGGAGACGCAAGTCCCGGGCACTGGTACATGTGAGACTCACTGCGCCGACAAAAGAGTGGCGAGAAGCAGTTTTCCACAAAGTGCAGATCGCATATCCTCATCGTGTAACCATGAACTTACGGTACGTTTTGTTACAAAGTTACCACCCTGAAACGAGAAAACAAAACATATCGAACAAAAACAGAATATTTTCTCTACATACATCCAATCTGCAATCAGATAATTGTCATTTTGCGGCATAAAAAGCAGATTTCGGCGCGATTCATTTAACACATGAATCGCACCGAAGTTTAATAACCAACAAAGTTGCACACGGTCTCCCGAAGTGCTGCCGTAAAAATCAAGTAAACCAGAGCATGACCAAAATCTGTGCGATGATCACGCGCAAGAACATGGCCAGCGGATACACCGCGGCGTAGGCCAACGAGGCTTTGTCGCCCTCGACGGTGTCGTTCACGTAGCCCAGTGCGATCGGGTTGGCCATGGCTCCGCAAAGCATGCCCGCTGTGGTGGCAAACGACTTGCGGCGCCACACCACCGCCACAACGGCCATCACCGCCAAGGGGAGTGCGGTGAGCAAAGCGGAGAAAGCGATCCAGCGCAAGGCGGCCGGCTGCATCACGGTGGCCAGAAAGTCGCTGCCGGCGTCGAGTCCGAGACAAGCCAAATACATCGACAGCCCCAGCGAGCGCATCATCAAGTTGGCCGACTGCGTGGTGTAGGCCACCATGTGCAGGCGCGGGCCGTAAGCACCGATGAGAATCCCCATAATGATGGGACCGCCGGCCAAACCGAGGCTGATGGGGAAGTTCAACCCCACGCTGATGGGAATGCTGCCGAGCAACAGACCGAGCACGATGCCCAAGAAGATCGTCACCATGTTGGGTTCTTCGAGCGAACGCACCTCGTTGCCGAGCAGATCCACCACGCGCTCGATGCTTTCGGCCTGTCCCACCACCGTCACGCGGTCGCCCATGCGCAACATCAGGTCGGGCGTGGCAAGCAGACGAAGGTCGTCGCGCTTGATGCGGCTCACCGTCACGCCGTGCTGGTAACGAAGATTCAGATCGCGCAGGCATTTGCCGTTGATCTCGGGGCGGGTGATGAGCACGTGGCGGGAGATGAAATGCGCATCGATGGCGTTCCAATCGATGTTTTCCTCCATCCAGTTTTTCGTCTCATGCTCGCCGAACAGATTAGTCAGCGCCTGCACCTGCCCTTTGCGGGTGATGATGAGCAGGCGGTCGCCTTCATTGACTTCGGTCGACGCGTTGGGAAAAATCACCTTGCCGTCGCGCCACAGACGCGACACCACGAAGCGGGTGTGCGGGGCGTGCGACACGATGTCGTGAATCGTATGTCCGAACAGCGCAGGATTGCGCACACAATAGGAAGTGATGTAGGCCTCCTCGTCGTTGTCTTCCTCGCCGGCATGGTCGTGACGCTGCAACCAGCCGCGCATAATCACCAGCACCACGATAACCCCGATCATGCCGATGGGGTAGGTCACCGCACAACTCAGGGCAGCCACCGCCGAAGGTTGCCCGAGCTGTTTGAGCGTCTGTTGTGCCGCACCGAGTGCGGGGGTGTTGGTGGTCGCTCCGCAAAGCACGCCCATCAAATCCGTGAAGGGCAACCAACCCATCAGCGCAATCAGCACTGCCAACACCGTGCCGATGAGCACCACGCCGATACTCAAGATGTTGAGAATCGTACCGCCGTGGCGGAAAGTGGTCACAAAACCCGGACCGACATGCAGCCCCAACGCATAGACGAAAAGAATCAGCCCGAAACTCTCGGCATAGGACAACATCTGCGGATCGAGTTTCAGCCCCAAGGCACCGGCCAGAATGCCGGCAAAGAACACAAACGTAATGCCGAGGCTAATGCCCCGAAAACGGAACTTGGCCAACGACAGACCGAGGGCGCACACGGCCGACAAGACGATGACGGCCTGAATGGCGGAAGGGCGAGTGAGGAGGTCGACAAACCACATGTCGAGTGGAGCATTGAAAAGATGGAACAAAGGGCACAACCGCCGCGCAGCCGTACCGAGAATGCATTCTTCTTGTCCTCTGCCGCACGACGACAAAGGACGAACGTGTGCAAAGGTAGACAGAAAAGAACGAACGCGACAAAATTTCCAGGCTTTTTTCCACTCGACTCCCGCACCGACGCCTGCAATCGATTCCTCCCACGCATCGACGGCGCTGCCCTTTCGAATCTCCACACGCTTCTCGCCTGCAAACGCGGCGCATGCTGTGGCCTTCTTTTCCGCCACGCCGAGGAGTGACTGAAAACAAGGGGACTTTCGACGAAAAGTGGTGGAGTTTTGCCGAAAAGTCCACGGTTTTTATTTCGTTGTTGCCGTGTTTTTCATCGCACCGGCATCGTGTTCTTTTAACCGTGTGCGACTTTTTTTGACCGAACATGGGTTTTCAGATCTTCTTCTGCGAGTTTTTGTTTTGACCGCGCTTTTATTCTATGTATTTTTGCAACTATCTACTATCATCACAGAACGCGATCCCAAAAAGGTCATCGACTTCCGTAGAAATTCTTGCCGCGCTGGTGCTGCGCAGGAGGGCTTCCGCGGCATCCATCTACAATCAGAAAAAATCATTTTACTCATTCTTTTCACCGCCCCTGCTCCCGAAGGCGACTTTCCCCCGATTGGGGAAAGGAAATGGAGGAGCGCTACCGTATGATTCACTATTTACGTTATTGCTGTGCGATGTTCTTCGCACTATTTGATTTCCTGCTCGCCACTCCGCTGAGTGCGCAAGCGCAAACCCGCGAGGCCTATGTGTCACAAAGTGCGGACGAGACGACGCTCACCTTCTACTACGATGCACTGCGAGGCACCCGCACCGGCACGACATGGGGCATCGAGGAGACGAAAAAAGAGGGAGACCTCCCCGTCCCTGCTTGGGTAGGAACAAGCCAGGAGGAAGATACGACCACCACGCGTGTGGTGTTCGATGCTTCGTTCCGAGACTTCCGTCCCACCACCACCGCGAAGTGGTTTTATCATTGTGAAGCACTCAAGCAGATAGAAGGGCTGGTGTATCTCAATACCTCAGAAGTGAAAGACATGGGCTACATGTTCTCCGCTTGCAAGGCGCTAACTTCACTCAATCTGAAGAACTTCAACACACGGAACGTCACTAAGATGAACTACATGTTCTCCGATTGCTGGGCGCTGACTTCTCTTGACTTGAAGAACTTCAACACAAAGAACGTCACTGACATGAGTGGAATGTTCGAAGGTTGCGGGATGAAGTCGCTGGATCTGATGAACTTCAACACACAGAACGTCACTAATATGAGTTCGATGTTCTCTTTTTGCGATGCGCTCACTTCACTGGATCTGAAGAACTTCAACACACAGAACGTAACCAACATGAGTTTGATGTTCTCTTTTTGCAAGGCGCTGACGTCGATCAATCTGAAGAACTTCAACACACAGAACGTAACCGACATGAGTTGGATGTTCTATTGTTGCGAGGCGCTGACTTCGCTGGATCTGAAGTACTTCAACACACAGAACGTCACTAAGATGAACTACATGTTCTACAAGTGCTTGGCGCTGACTTCTCTTGACTTGAAGAACTTCAACACACAAAACGTCACTGACATGAACTCCATGTTCGCCTATTGCCTAGCGCTGAAGTCGCTGGATCTGATGAACTTCAACACACAGAACGTCACTAATATGAGTTCGATGTTCTCTTATTGCGAGGCGCTGACTTCTCTTGACTTGAAGAACTTCAACACGCAGAACGTCATAAACATGAGCTCAATGTTCGTCTATTGCAAGGTGCTCACTTCGCTTAACCTGAAGAGTTTCAACACACAAAACGTAACGAACATGAGTAACATGTTCGCCAGTTGCTTCGCACTGACTTCTCTCGACCTGAAGAGCTTCAACACACAAAACGTCACTAATATGAGCTCGATGTTCTCCAGTTGTTGGAGGCTGAAGTCGCTGGATCTGAAGAACTTCAACACACAAAACGTAACCAACATGAGTTGGATGTTCGAAGGTTGCGGGACGCTGACGTCGCTGGATCTGAAGAACTTCAACACACAGAACGTAACCAACATGGAGGCGATGTTCGCCAATTGCGAGGCGTTGATTTCGCTCGATCTGAAGCACTTCGACACACAAAACGTAACCAACATGAAGGGGATGTTCTCCTGTTGTAAGGCGCTGACCCCGCTCAACCTGAAGAACTTCAACACACAAAACGTAACGAAAATGAATAACATGTTCTACTCTTGCGAGGCGCTGACTTCTGTTGACCTGCAGCATTTCAACACACAGAACGTCACTGACATGAGTTGGATGTTCAAAGGTTGCTCGGGCTTGACATCTCTCGATCTGAAGAATTTCGATACACAAAACGTAACCGACATGAGTTGGATGTTCTATGGTTGCAAGGCGTTGACTTCTCTCGATCTGAAGAACTTCGATACACAAAACATAACCAACATGAGGAAGATGTTCTATGATTGCAAGGCGTTGACTTCTCTCGACTTGCAGCACTTCAACACAAAAAAAGTAACCGACATGTATGAGATGTTCTCCGGCTGCGCGACGCTGACGACCATCAACAGCAATACGGCTTGGCAGTGCCCGAAATCAGAAAATATGTTTGCCGATTGCACGAAGTTGAAGGGCGCAGTCGCCTATGACAAGAACAAGGTCGACGCA
>CAUQEF010000026.1:0-30329 GCA_963517315.1 uncultured Prevotellaceae bacterium | reverse complement strand
TATGATCCTATATATGAGGCGACAGAAGAGGAAATTTCTGACATTTGGGAGGAACGCAGACCAATAGAGGGTTTTAAATTTAATGTAGAGCCAATTGCTTATCTAAAAAAAGATGGGATCTGGTTGGTGGAGGAGTAAAACAAGGACATCAAGTTGCATCTTTCAAAAAATAGTGGCGGGATCATAAGATTCAAATCAAAAGATATTCCTGAAAATACTGTCATCCCCAAAGGTGGTATTTTTAATGACTGGAATTATCCTTTCACTTCACATGGTTTTACAGCTGAAATAAAAGAAAGAACTGAGGTGCCAGAATTTACACAGAAGAAAATCAACAGTAGATCTATACAAAAGCTGAGGTTTGAAATACCAAAAGCAGAGTTCTTCAAAAGAATAGCCTAATTTTACACCTGCCGGTTGACTCTACGGGCCGAGGGGACGAAAAGGGGAAACGAGAAAAAAAGGCGCTTTTTCTTGTCTGCTCCTTGCAGTTAGCGTAACTTTGCAGCTATATATATTGAGACACAACGACAGCAAAATGGAATATAATTTCAGAGACATCGAAAAGCGGTGGCGCGAGACTTGGGCTCGCGAAGGCACTTACACGGCGAAGCCCTCGAGCGATCGCCCGAAGTTTTACGTCCTCAACATGTTTCCCTACCCTTCGGGCGCCGGTCTGCACGTAGGCCACCCGCTGGGCTACATCGCTTCCGATATCTACGCACGCTATCGCCGTCTGCGCGGCGACAATGTGCTCAACCCCATGGGCTACGACGCCTACGGGCTGCCTGCTGAGCAGTATGCCATTCAGACGGGACAGCACCCGGCGGTGACCACGGCGCAAAACATTGCCCGCTACCGCGAACAGCTCGACAAAATCGGTTTCTCCTTCGACTGGTCGCGCGAGGTGCGCACCTGCTCTCCCGAATACTACAAATGGACGCAATGGGCGTTCTCGCGCATGTTCATGTCGTACTACGACACGGCGGCCGAAAAAGCACGCCCCATCGCTGAACTCGAAGCGCATTTTGCCGCCCACGGCACGGCTGACCTCCATGCGGCCGAAAGCGAAACGCTCTCTTTCACCGCCGCCGAGTGGCAGGCGATGAGCGACGTGCAGCGTCAAGAGGTGCTGATGAACTATCGCATCGCCTATCTCGGCGAGACGATGGTGAACTGGTGCCCGGCGCTCGGCACCGTGCTGGCGAACGACGAAGTGGTGGACGGCGTTTCGGAACGCGGCGGACACCCTGTGGTGCAGCAGAAGATGAAGCAATGGTGTCTGCGCGTGAGCGCCTACGCCGGCCGTCTGCTCGACGCCCTCGAAGGCCTGGACTGGAGCGATTCGATCAAGGAAACGCAACGCAACTGGATCGGCCGTTCGGAAGGCACGGAGATGGAGTTTGCGGTGAAAGACAGCGACGTGAAATTCACGATCTTCACCACTCGCGCCGACACCATTTTCGGTGTGACCTTCATGGTGCTCGCTCCCGAAAGCGAACTCGTGGCGCAACTCACCACGGCCGACCGCCGCGAAGAGGTGGAAGCCTATGTGGCCGCCACCGCCAAGCGCACGGAACGCGAACGCATCGCCGACCGCAAGGTGAGCGGCGTGTTCTCGGGTAGCTATGCGGTGAATCCCTTCACGGGCGAAGAAATCCCGGTGTGGATTTCGGACTATGTGCTGGCGGGCTACGGCACGGGCGCCATCATGGCGGTGCCGGCACACGACAGCCGCGACTATGCTTTTGCGCGCCACTTCGATCTCCCCATCGTGCCTCTGATCGAGGGGGCGGATGTGAGCGAAGAGAGCTTCGACGCGAAAGAAGGCACGGTGACCAATTCGCCCCGCGCCGGAGTGACCACTCGCGAGGGCTTCTCCCTCAACGGCCTTTCGGTGAAAGAGGCCATCGCCGCCACCAAGGCCTTCGTCACGGCACACGGCTTGGGACGCGTGAAAACGAACTACCGCTTGCGCGACGCGATTTTCAGCCGTCAGCGCTATTGGGGCGAACCCTTCCCCGTCTACTATAAAGAGGGCATGCCGCACCTCGTGCCGGAAGAGTGCCTGCCGCTCGAACTGCCCGAGGTGACGAAGTTCCTCCCCACCGAAACGGGCGAACCGCCCCTCGGCAATGCGACACGCTGGGCGTGGGACGAGGCGGCACGCTGCGTGACGGACAACGTACGTATCGACAACCAAACGGTCTTCCCCCTCGAACTCAGCACAATGCCGGGCTTCGCCGGATCGTCGGCTTACTATCTCCGCTACATGGATCCGCACAACGACACGGCGCTCGTGGGCAAGGAGGCGGCCGACTACTGGCAGCAGGTGGATCTCTATGTGGGCGGTTCGGAACACGCCACCGGCCACTTGATTTACTCGCGTTTCTGGAACAAGTTCCTCTTCGACCTCGGCGTTTGTCCGAAGGATGAACCGTTCCAAAAGCTCGTGAACCAAGGAATGATCCAAGGCCGTTCGAACTTTGTCTATCGCATCAAGGACACGAACACCTTCGTGAGCCACGGCCTGAAAGACCAATACGAGGTGACGCCCTTGCACGTGGATGTGAACATCGTTTCGGCCGACGTGCTCGACACCGAAGCCTTCAAGGCTTGGCGACCGGAATATGCCGATGCAGAATTTGTGCTCGAAGACGGTAAATACATCTGCGGATGGGCAGTGGAGAAGATGTCGAAGTCGATGTTCAACGTGGTGAACCCCGATTTGATCGTCGAAAAATACGGTGCCGACACGCTCCGCCTGTACGAAATGTTCCTCGGCCCGATCAATCAGAGCAAACCGTGGGACAGCAACGGTATCGACGGCTGTTTCCGCTTCCTCAAAAAGGCGTGGAACCTCTTCTTCCAAGGCGAGGCTTGCACGGTGACCGACGACGCGCCCACGAAAGAGAACCTCAAGACGCTCCACAAGTTGATCAAAAAGGTGAGCGAGGACATTGAGGTCTTCGCCTACAACACTTCGGTGCCGGCCTTCATGATCGCAGTGAGCGAATGGGCACAGCAAAAATGCACCTCGCACGAAGTGCTCGAGACCTTCGTGGTGCTCCTCGCGCCCTTCGCGCCCCACATGTCCGAAGAACTCTGGCACCGCTTGGGACACGAAACGACGGTGTGCGACGCGGCGTGGCCTACGTTCGACGAATCGTACCTCAAAGAGGATACCGTGACGCTCGGCATCTCGTTCAACGGCAAAACGCGCTTCACCCTCGATTTCCCGGCCGACGCTTCGAAAGAGACGATCGAAAAGGCGGCGCTCGAAGCCGAACAGAGCCAAAAATACCTCGACGGTATGACAGTGGCCAAGGTGATTGTCGTGCCTGGACGCATCGTGAACATCGTACTCAAGAAATAATTACTCATTAGACCATTTCTCCCTCTCATCGCGCCAACGGTGAGAGGGAATTTATCCTCTATTTGCCATGTCGCGCTCCTTTCAAATCAACTGGTGGCTCGAATTTCAGGACTACTTGATCATTACCTTCGGTTTGCTCTGCTATGCCGTGGGCTTCACTTGTTTCCTCATGCCGCACGAAATCACTCCGGGCGGCACGACGGGAATGGGCGCCGTCATCTTCTACGCCACGGGCTGGTGGAAAGTGCAATACACCTTCTTCTTAGCCAATGCGGTTTTGCTGGCGATGGCACTCTACGTGCTCTCTTGGCGCTTCTGTCTGAAAACCATCTACGCCGTGACGGTGCTCACTGCGCTCCTCTCGCTGGCGGAATGGGTGATGCAACACCTGTGGCTGACGAACCCCGAACTGTTTCCGGCGGGCTTCAATGAGCACGTGAAATTGCCGATCGTGACGGACAACGCCTTTATGAGTGCGGTGTTCGGCGCTGGCTTCATCGGTATCGGCATGGGCTTGGTGTTCCTCCGCAACGGCTCGACCGGCGGAACGGACATCATTGCGGCGATGATCAACAAGCATCGCAATGTGTCGCTCGGTACGCTGATCATGCTCTGCGACGTGGGCATCATCACCTCCTCGCTCTTCCTTCCGCACAGCAACCTGCAAACGCTCCTCTACGGCTACACCACGCTGATTTGCAGCACGATGATCGTCGACTATGTGGTGAACAGCGGCCGCCAATCAGTGCAGTTTCTCATTTTCTCTGACAAGTACGATGAAATCGCATCGGGCATCAACAGTTTGCACCGCGGTGTGACGGTGCTCAACGGCCAAGGTTGGTACACGAAACAGGAACGCAAGGTGCTGATCGTACTTGCCAAGCGCAGAGAAGCCAACACGATTTTCCGCATCATCCTCTCGATCGACCCGAATGCGTTCATCAGTCAAACGCGCGCCACGGGCGTCTTCGGCTATGGCTTCGACCGCATCAAGCTGCGCGCGAACGCCGACAAGGATCGCGCTGAGATCGAAAAGATGAAAGCGAAGGTGGCCAGCGACCAAGCGGCCAGCACTTCCGGACAAAAGAAATAGTTCAACACAAAGACTCCCCCAATGAAACCACGTCTTGTCATCGCAACCAACAACGCTCACAAACTCGAAGAAATCACGGCTGTGGTGGGCGATAAGTTTGAAATTGTCTCACTGGCCGACATCGATTGCCACGAAGACATCCCCGAAACGGCCGATACGCTCGAGGGCAACGCCTTGCTCAAAGCACGTTTTGTGCACGAACGCTACGGACTCGATGTCTTTGCCGACGACACGGGACTGGAAGTCGACGCCCTCGACGGACGCCCCGGCGTGCACACGGCGCGCTATGCCTTTCCGGACAGAAACGACAGCGACGCCAACGTGGACAAACTCCTACAAGAGTTGCACGGCAAGTCGAATCGCACGGCGCACTTCCGCACGGTGATTGCGCTGATCTACGAAGGAAAGGAATATCTCTTTGAAGGGCGCGTGGACGGACAAATCAGTGAAGAACGTCGGGGCACCGAAGGTTTTGGCTACGACCCCGTCTTCTCGCCCGAAGACACGGGGAAGACCTTTGCCGAATTGGGCGTCGAGGTGAAAAATCACCTCTCGCATCGTGCCCGCGCCGTGCAAAAATTATGCACCTTCCTCGATCATCTCGTTGCTCCTTGACACTTCGTTTTATGAAACAGTTTCTCGCACTTTTCTTCTTGGTGTTCTTCCACTGCGGACAGGGCACTTTGCACGCTGCCACCGGCACAACTGACCGCTGGACGCCTCATTTGGCCTATCATGACGGGACAGAATGCGTCGTTTCGGGGCAGTATATTTACGCCTTGATGGGCGAGAACCTACTCATTTACGACACCGCGCACGATGCCGTGGCTTTTGTGGACAGAGTGAGCGCTGGGCTGTCGGACAAGCGCATCAAACACATCGGCTACTCCACCACGCGCGGGTGGTTGGTGATTCTTTACACGAACGGCAACATCGATCTGTATCGGCCGACGAACGGACAGCTCGTGAATCTCCCCGCCATCAAGCAGGCGACGATGGAAGAACTGACCGTAGGACGACTTCGCGTGCAAGGCGATGACGCTTTTCTCACCACCAACAAGGGCTTTGCCTGGATCGACCTGGCGCGGCGAGAACTCAAAGGGCATTTCACAATGGCCGGCTGCAACGATGTCGTCCGAGTCAACAACCACTTGCTCGTGGCCACCGAGCAGGGCGTGAAAGCTATCGGCGTGTTGCAAAACATTTCCGACCCGGCGCTGTGGCGCACCATCTTCTCCCATCCCGTGAAGCACTTAGCAGCCACAGCCAACGCGCTCTATCTCAATGTCTCCGGCGGACAGCCGGCGGCCGTGGGTACGTGGCGCATCGCTGCGGGATTGGTGGAAAAGGCCGGCGCGAACGATTTTACGCGCATTGACCTGCTCGCGCTCCATCAGCTACGAATGGGCAGCGGCGGAAAAGTTTTCGGTTTCAATGAGCGCACCTTGCTCCAATTCGACGACGAGGGCACCACGACAACGGCCACCACGCTGCAAAGCGGTATCAATTGGTTGGAATCCGACGGGAAAGGCAATTTCTGGATTGGACGCAACGGCCAAGGTTTTGTGCGCGTTCCGCTCAACGGCACCACCTTCGACCTGACGGCCTCCACCGCCGGTTTCGGGTATTACGGCCCGCGCTATGACTTGGGCTACTTCATGCGACAAGTCGGCAACCGCCTGCTCATCGCCTGCGGACGTCTCGACCCCTATGACCGCGTCGACATTCCACAAATGGCGATGATCTATGAGCGCGACAATTGGACGCTCTTTGAAACACCGACTGAGAAAGACGGATTTACACGTGCGCCGTTTGAGAATGCCACTTGCATCGCCCAATCTCCCACAGATCCCAACCGTTTTGCGGTCTCCACCGGTCGCACCGGCATCTACCTTTACCACAAAGGCACACCCGAAAAACAATATACGCGCGATAACTCTCCGTTGGTTTCGGCTGTGAAAAAGAACAATGCCGCCTCTTACTCCTATGTGCGCACGGATGGGGTGATCTATGACAAGGCCGGCAACCTCTTTGTGCTGAACAACAGTGCCGACACCGCCATCTGGGCGCTTCGCCCCGATGGTACGTGGAAAGGCCTTTACGTCAAAGAACTGGACAACGCTCCCACGCTCGAGAAAACGATGATCGATGCCGACGGGCGCTTGTGGGTGACTTCGCGCCGCACCGTGTCGAATCACAACGGCGGCTTCCTCTGTTTGGACTACAACGGGACGCTCGACAACACCGAAGACGATGTGTCGCGCTATCGCACCACCTTCCTCAACCAAGACGGCTCGCCTTGCTCATTCTCGCAGGGGCTGTGTTTCGCACAAGACCACGATGGCGCTATTTGGCTCGGCACGAATGAAGGAATCTTCAAAATTGAGGATCCGAAAACGTGGTTTGACAATGATTTCCACGTCACGCAAGTGAAGGTGCCGCGCAACGACGGCACCGACTATGCCGACTACCTCCTTGCCGGAGTCCCCGTCACCGCCATTACCGTGGACGGTGCCAACCGCAAGTGGGTCGGAACGCAAGGCGACGGCGTCTATCTCCTCTCGCCCGACGGTGTGAAAACGATCCACCATTTCAAGACAAGCAATTCGCCCCTCTTCTCCGACAACATCTGGAGCATCGCCTGCCACCCGACGACCGGCGACGTGATGATCTCGACAGATGTCGGCATGATCTCCTACCGCAGCGACGCCTCCGAGCCGAAAGAACAACTCACGAGAAGCCAACTGCGTGTCTACCCCAACCCGTTCCGCCCCACCCAACAGCGCGAAGTCACCCTCGACGGCCTCACAACCGATGCCGACATTCGCGTCACCACCACTTCGGGCGCGCTCGTCTACGCCGGCCGCAGCCAAGGCGGCATGTTTCGATGGGACGGTCGCGACAGCCGCGGCGTGACGGTCGCTTCGGGTGTATATTATTTCCACATCGCCACCGCCGACGGCTCACGCGCCACCACCGCAAAAGTGGCTGTAGTTCGCTGATTCCTTGCCTAAAAACCCTCAACATCTCCCTGTAGGCCGAGAAATCGCCCATTTTTCGCCTCCACGGCGCAAAAAAAGCACGTTTTATTTGCGCACGCCCTCAACTTACAATATATTTGCACTCACAAGGAAAACTCATTCCGAAACAATAATTCAAAACAGCATATTATGAATAAGACAGAACTCGTCAATGCAGTGGCCAAACAAGCCAACTTGACGCAAGATCAAGCCAAGGCTGCAGTGAACGCCACCCTCGATTCTATCGCAGACGCCCTCAAGTCGGAAGACAAGGTCACTCTCCTCGGTTTCGGTACCTTCTCCATCAGCGAACGTGCTGAGCGCAAGGGTATCAACCCCGCCACCAAGCAAGAAATCACCATCCCCGCCAAGAAAGTGGTGAAGTTCAAGCCCGGTGCACAGCTCGAAGTGAAATAAGCTACGAGACAACGCAATAAAGCGTCCCGCCTTTCTCAGGAAAGGCGGGACGCTTTGTTGTTTACCCTCCGCAGCGGTAGAGACCTTCACGAACCGAAGAGGAAAAGGCTGTCCTCCCTCTTGGAAGAACAGCCTCAACTCTCAGTATGCTCGCCCGGTTTGGCGCAAAGGGCAAAAACATTCTCAAGCCGAGTGGGCGGTAAAGCGGTGCACTGCTCAGTGCACCACTTTTTGTCGGAAACCGTCGCCGGTTTCGAGGAGGAATACACCACGCAAGCGCGAGAAGTCGAACTGCACAGCGGCGCCGGTCGCCACAAACCGGCGCAAGGTCTTGCCCTCCACAGAGCACAAGCGCACCGTTGTGCCGGGTTGCACACCGCGCAACACCAACGTCGAACCCACCCATTGCAGGCAACGACTCATATCTGCTGTGGTAGACGACAAAGCCGTCGGCGCTTTCACCGTGACGCGGCATTCCGCCTTCGCGCCGCTGCCGTCGAGCGCTAACGCCGTGACCGTCACTTGGCCGTCGCGCAAGGCTTTGAAACTTCCGCCGCCCAACATGTCCACGATGCCGGGCGCACTCAACTGCCAAGTCACCTGCTGAGCAGCTTTCGCCGGCAGCACCTTGGGCGTGAGTTTGAAGATTTCTTCCGGATGCACCGTGAGTTGCGAAGCATCCAGCACCACTTCTGTCGCCTTCGGCGCATCGGGCACTGCCGGCTGGTCGGGCGTCGGCGGTTCGATGGGTTTATTGGGCTGATCGGGTGTCGAGGCATCCGCACTCTTCACCATCATCAGCTGCGCGCGGGGCGAATCGTTCGTCCAGATCTCGCGACGGCCGTTGCCCTGCTCTATTTCCACATGCACCTCGTAGCGCCGGCCGGGCTTCAAGCGCGAAACGTCGATTTTGGCCGTCGTCTTTTGTTCCGGTGTCCGCTCGAACGGTCGCAAACTCACGTTGCGCGCCACACCGGCATCGACCGACTCGCCCGTTTCGGGGCAGTACAAGCGATAGAACACGCGTCCCCAATAGGGTTTCCGCTGATCGCCGCGCACCTCCGTGTGGATGCGCATCGAGAGATCGCGGTCTTTCTCGACATCAAACACCTGTCGGTTCACTTCTTTTCCTCCGACCATGAAATCGACATTGCGCACGAAGATTCTCAAATCAGGATAAGGCAACACTTCAATTTCAAAGTCTCGATCTGCACCGAGTTGAATGAATTGCTTCTCCTTCGTGTTGGTCATTTCCAACACCAATTTCAGCTTATAGCGGCCGGCCGCCATCTCGTGATTACCCGCTTTGTCTCCATAGTTGGTGGGGAAATCCACCGCCACCTGCGTATCCGCCAAACGACGGAAGGAGACAATGCTGTTCGGTCGGAAGGGCGCAACGTATTCTGCACCGCCGTTCACCGGGGTGAACACCATTTTCAAGTTGCCGTGCACCTCGTCGACACTCGGATTGCGCACAGTAAAACTCAACAGCGCCGGATCGCCCGAACCGGCATAGGCAGGGAAGAGCAATTCGGGGTCGCGACACACACTCAGCGCGCCGCCCGTGATTTCATCCTCCACCGTCAGTTTCCCACCGGCCACGGCCAATTTCATGCGGTTGGCATATCTGATCGGATACCACGGCTTGTAAGTGTCGGGGTTGCGCGCCACGAGTTCGCGGCACACAGGTACCAACAGATAGTTGCCCTCGGGCACTTCGGAAAGGTCGATATCGTCCATTTCCAAGTTCCACGTGGTGAAAATACTGCTCCACAACGTGTTGTCGTAGCGGAACGGGATCAGCTTCACGGTGCGCCCTTCGGCATCATTCACCGCAAAACCCACCTGACCGCTGAAGCGGCCGAACTCGCCGTTGATGGAGTTGTATGAACCCGCCGTGATCTTTGCGGCGAAGCGCGTGGTGGGCTTTCCCTCACGCGGCTCAAATTCAAACGCCGTGTTCTTGCGTGCGCCGAGCACGCGCAACGGCGTGGGGAAATCAGGGTACTTTCCGTTCTTCGGGTGCGCCATCAGCGCCACTTGGTTCTCCCAAAACTGTCCGTTGCCCATGAACGGGCCGGGGAGCGGCGTGGTGATGGTGTTGATGTCGTAATATCCGTCGCCCTGTCCGTCCCAACCGAAGTTGGCATGCACGAAACCGCGGCGATCGTAGCCGTCATAGACAAAAGCATGCACACCGCCGCACATCATCACGGGGTATCCGTCGGAGATTTCTTGCAGAATGGCTTCGCGAAACTCGTCGGCTTTCATGCGGTCGCGGTGCAAAAGACGCGTGGTGTAGCCGAAATCGTTTTGCAACGCGTCAAGCGTGTATTCGATGTTCGACGGACTCGCCTGCGTGCCGAAGGTGATGCGAATCGCCTTGCCCACATCCAGCAACAAACGGCCTACCGCCGCCGCTGCGCGCGTGGAATTCATCTGCTCGCGCGTGCTTTTCATCAAGTCCCAGAGATAGGTGGGCGAAGTGTCGGCTTCGTCGCCTTCCGAACGCACATAGAGCGGCGGACGTTGGAGCGGCCACTTGTAGAAATAGAGGAACTGCGCCGCGGCTGTGGCCACACATCCGGTGTAGGTGGGTTTCCCGCCCACGCGAGGTGTCTTGCTGTTGTAGGGATAGCTCTGCCCCCACTGCGCATCAATGAGCGGTTCGACATAGCGGCGCAGGTACTTCGGTGCAGTCGCGGCCGGTTGCTGTCCGGCGCGCACCTGTCGCACCGTTTCGGTGTACTGTTGCAACAAGGCGTGCACCTGCGGCGGGAGCGATTCGGCCTTGCCGGTCGTCAAGCGGCCGTAGCCCACCACCTCGTTCATTTGGCTTTCGCCGGAAACGATGACAAAGCGCTGTTCTGCCTCGCCGACGAACAGATGATAGGCCGGAGCTTCGTCGGCCACCGCACCGCGCACCTCAGGGGCTGCGATGGGCACGGGGCGGCTCAGATAGTGGCGCGCCACGGCGGCCGCTTGCCGGCGATCTACCGGATCGGCCTGCACCGCCGTCGCCACCGAACAGAGGGCGGCCACGGCGAGCGCGAAAGAAAGGGGATGTTTGAACATAAGATAGGAGAAATTGATGCTTCAAAAAAGAGAAGTTGCTGTCGTCAGTCCGCCACGTTGAAACGCTGCCCGCCGACCACGACGAGCCACATGCGCGATTGGCCGACACGGAGGCGCGTCACCGCACCGCGTGTGCGACCGGTGGCCATTTGGCGCCCGGACAGATCGTAGACCTCCACGCGCTGTCCGGCAGCAGCGCCCTCGATGACGAGCGTCGTGCCCTCACGGCGCACCGTCGTCGCGGCCTTCGGGTGATCGATGGCGGTGGGAGCGGACACCCGCACCACGCAGCGCGCCACGGCTCCGCGCGCATCGTCGGCGCGTGCCGTGATGACGGTCTCGCCGGGACGAAGGGCACGAAATTGTCCCGCAGCCACCATTTCCACCACACTCGGGTCGGCCACTTCCCACACGATGCGGCTCTTCGCCGCAGCGGGAGTAATCTGCGGCCGCAGTTCGAACACATTGTCGAGCTGCGGTTTCAGCGAATCGGGCAACACGATTTGCTGCACATCGGGCGTGGGCACGGGATCGGTGGGGAAAGGCACCAGCTCTGTGCCCACGGTGCAACGCTCGGCATTGATGATCTCGCGCGTGTCGGGGTCGATGAGCAGCGCCACCACGTGCACCTTGTTTTTGTTTTTCACATAGTTGAAATTCTTATTGTGATGCAAATTGCCGAAATAGGTGCTGTGCTCGTAGAGCGTGTCGACTTTCATTTGCTCGGGCAGGCTGCCGATGAGGCCATAGCGCACACCGGTGGCCGCAAGCACCACATCGTTGTAGGCCAATCCGCGCACCTCTCGGCCGCTGTTGAAGAAGAATTTCATCTCGGGCACGCTGTTGAGCCAAATCGAATCGCCCGCCTCGTTGTTAAACTGCACAAACGACGGGTGTTTGAGGCTGTCGGCCGTCAACGCATAGGCCATGCGATACTTGTTCTTCTCCACCGGGCAACGATAGACGGCAGCGCTGCGCACTGTGATTCCCTTGCCGTCGGGCGCCCAAGCGGCTTGCACCTTGACCTGCACGGCCGAGGATTGCTCGCCGGAGGCTTTTTGCACGTCGATGAGCAGACCAAACGGTTGCTCCGGCGTGCCACTGTTGCCGAAATAAGGAGCGACGACGTGGCGGCCGTTGAGCACAATCTTCGGTCGGCCGGGATAGAGGCGAAAGATATCATAATAGTCGCCGACACTCAGCGCATCGCCGTTGTGCGCGGCCAAACCGATGACCCGATCGGAGGCCACGCGGTTGAGATGTTCCAACGAAGCGATGCCGACCGGGCACTTGGCGCACCACATGGCGGTGAGTTCTTCGATCACGGCCTTGCGCCACACCGGACGCGTGAGGGTGTAGCGCTCACTGCCGCTCATGGGGTAGGAATAGCGATTCGGTTCGCCGTTGACTTTCACGATCGTGACCATGAAATCGTCGACGCCGGGTCGGGCGGCCGGCGGCAATTGAACGGTCAACGTGGCGGTGCCGTCGTAGGCCAACGGCTTTTCCAACTCAACGTCGCGCTCTTCGCCGGTGACACCGTCGACTGTCAGCGTGTAGCTCACACGGTTCACGGTCACTTGCTTGTCCCAGTTGTTGAGCACCACACGCGCTTGCCCCATTTGGCCGGGGGCGACGTACACCTTGTTGGCCACTGAGCAGCTCACACTTTGGGCACGCAGTTGAGCAATAGTTGAGAAGGACAAAGCCATTGCCGCGACAATCCATCGCGACGGAGAGGGGGTACGGAATACGTTTTGCATTTTTGTTTTATAGCGGGCATTTTCGCCAAGCCGGGCGGGGCATGAAAACGATCCAAGAGAAGGGGGTCATGTCCACAGCGAGAAAATGCCTGTGAAACAAACGTTTTCGTCAAGCGGGCGAGGCATGCAAACGAACGAAGAGCGGTTTGAACATGCCCACGGTCGGAAAACGTCTGTGAAACGAAGGTATTAAAATAAACTGTTGCTGCAAAGTTACGACATTATACCGTACGATACAGACATATACGGCGTTTTCACACCCTTTATTGGTATATCTATGCGTAGCCCCGACGTGGCGATCGAAAAACTTGGGGAGTTTCGTTAAAAACAAGGGGACTTTTCCCGAAAACAAGAGAAGAAATGAGAGAAAGTCCGCAGGTTTCAGCGCGAGGCTTCCCGCCCGGCATCGGAACGTCGAAGCGTTGCGTCTTTTCATCGGCCACAGCTCATGCGCAGAACGCGAACCGTCGTTCGCCTTCGTGTTTTTCCAACACGGGGTCGGCGCAAAGGATGAAACGCTCGGCATGACGTGTGCATTTTTATGGTGCCGGCTTTGCCTCCTCTCCCTCTCGGCGGCACCACATGGCGCTTGTCTTGCACTTCGCCACACCCTTTCGGCTTTTTTCCCGAACGAAAAATCGAAAACAAAAAAACGCTACTGCTTTGCAATAAAGAATAAAACAATTACCTTTGCAAAAGAATGATCCGCCTCTTCCTTGCAGCCAAGCGGCGGGAGATGTTGTGGTGGCGGCTCGCGCTTTTCTTGTTTGCAAGGCCGTCTTCCGGCCAACGCCACGCACGGGCTCTCACCGCAGCAGCCGGCTGCACCGCAAGAAGCAACGGACATGTACAATAAACGCCATGCGCTGATCTCATGCTCAGGCATGGAAAATATTTTTCTCCAACCTATTTTTACAAAATGAAAAAACTTGCTTTTCTGCTCTTCGGTTTTTGTCTGTATTGCTTCACGGCGTGCGACAACGACCACGAACCGACAAAGCCCGTTCGCCCCTTTCACGGCGACACCTTGGCGCAAATCGCGTGGAATTTTCGCTTCATCGTCGAAAATCATTACCATTCCATCCCGGGGATTGTACCGGAAGGAACGACCTATCGCGTGCCGGTGATCCCACGCAGCGTGGAAGACAAGACGAAAAAAGAGTATAATGACATGGAATTCGACAAAGTGGCTCACCTGGTTTTCCGAGCCACGGTGCACGGCGATACGATCAATCGCCACAAAAAAGAACTTGAAACCATCGTCCGCCAACTGCACGCACTGACCCTACCCACAATTGGCACCTCGCCGGTGCTCTGCGGAGTGAAATCGATCGAGGCGGTGGGCGTTGCGGAAAATGGCAGTACTTACGATCTCCGTCGAGAAATGCAACTGCGCATCCGCGACTATTCCGGCAGAGTGAAATATAGTTCTTCGGGCATCGTCACCTTGAATTGTGAGAATACGGAAAGTAAGACGGCCAAATATGTTGTTCCGCTCGGTCTAATCAGAGAACACGAACTGGCGGAACACATCCAACCGGAGCTGAAGTTCTATCTTCCGGTGAAACGGTGCATGGATTTTTCCTCCATCCGCTTTGTCATTACCCTCTTCAACGGCAAAGCCCTGAGCTTCGAACACAAGTTGCCGAGCAAGTCGGTGCTGCAAGACTACAAGCAAAACGATTTTAGACCAGAGTGGACCTACTTTACCACATTGTGGCCCTTGCCCGAAAAATGATGTGGGCGAAACAGGCCAATCCGGCTTCAACCTACTCCCGAAACGGGCGCAGGCATTGAAATAAAAATCCCGCTGACGAATTGAATTCGTCAGCGGGATTTGTCGTTTTCCACCGGCGACCACTGCGCACACGCAGTAGTCTTTGCAGACGGGACTGGCTTCCGCTCAACTCGGAGGAAAGTGCTCCCCGGGGCGGTGCGCTACGGCTGCGCGAAGTCTTATTCCATGTCGTGGATGACCATGCCGGTGCGGAGCTTGGGCTCAAACCAGGTGGCTTTGGGGGGCATGATGTTGCCGGTGTCGGCAATGCGCATCACTTGTTCCATCGTGACGGGATAGAGCGCCAAGGCGGCCTGCATCTCGCCGCTGTCGACACGGCGACGCAGTTCATCGAGTCCGCGCAAACCGCCGACAAAATCGACGCGCTTGGAGGAGCGGAGGTCGGTGATGCCCAAGAGTTTGTCGAGAATCAGACGCGAAGAGATGTCGACATCGAGCACGCCGATGGGATCTTCGGGATCGAAGGTGCCGGGGCGGGCGTCGAGCGAATACCAACGGCTGCCGAGATAGAGCGAGAACTGATGGGCGTGCTCGGGACGGAAGTTTTCTGTGCCGCGGTCGCGCACTTCAAAGTCGGCTTCGAGGCGATGGAGGAACTCCTCGGGAGTCATTCCGTTGAGGTCACTCATCACGCGATTGTAGTCGAGAATGGTGAGTTGCTCGGCGGGGAAGCAAACGGCCAAGTAGTAGTTGTACTCCTCACGGCCGGTGTGGTTGGGGTTGGCCTCGGCACGCGCGGTGCAAACGCGCGCGGCGGCGGCAGACCGGTGGTGGCCGTCGGCGATGTAGAGGGCATCCATCTTGCCAAACTCGCCGGTGATGGTCTCGATATCGGCTTCGCCGTCGATGAGCCAGAGGGTGTGGCGGAAACCGTCGACATCGGCCACGAAGTCGTAGAGCGGCTCTTCCTTGGCGATGCGTTCGATGAGGGCAAGGAGGGTGGCATTGTGCCGATAGGCCAAGAAGGCGGAGCCGATGTGGGCGTTGGTGACGGTGAGATGACGCACGCGGTCGTCTTCTTTGTCGCGCCGGGTGAGTTCGTGCTTCTTGATGTTTCCGGCATTGTAGTCGTCGACATGGGCAGCAAGGACGATGCCGTACTGCGTGTGGCCGTTCATGGTTTGGGCATAGAGATAGTAGCACTCGCGCTCGTCTTGTGCGATCCAGCCTTCGGCGATGAAACGTTCGAGCTGGCGACGCGCTTCGGGATAGACGCGAGGATCGTGCTCGTCTGTGCCCTCTGGGAAGTTGATTTCCGGACGAATGATGTGATAGAACGAGCGTTCGTTGTCGCCGGTCTCAACACGCGCTTCGGCGGTGTTGAGCACATCGTAAGGACGAGAGGAGACGAGATGGGCGATGCCGGCGGCGGGACGAAGCCCGCGGAAAGGTTTTACTAATGTCATATGGCGTTAGATGTTAAGGAGATAATGTTATAATAATAAATTGAGAGAAAATCATTGGGTTACGCTCAGCCGTTGACGCGGAAGGTGGTGTCGCCGGTGGCAAAGAAAGCGACAATCTGCCGCGCGGCGGCAAAGCCGGCGTTGGCGTTGGCCTCCGCGGTTTGGGCGCCGAGCTTTTTGGGCGTGGCATAGTAGCGCCGGCCGAGTGCGGCGACAAACTCTTCATGCCGATTGGGACGAATGTCGGTGAGATAGGACAGATCGGTGCGTTCGGTAAGCAGTTGCAGGAGTTCCTCCTCGTGAATGATTTCCTTGCGGGCGGTGTTGACCAAAATGCCGCCGGGGCGCATGAGTTCGATCATCTCGCGATTCACAAACTCGCGGGTGCGCGGGGTGGCGGGGGTGTGCAGACTGATGATGTCGCACTGTTGCACGAGGTCGTAGAGGTTGTGCGCGGCGTAGGTGCCGTCGGCCTCGATGCGCTCGACGCGGTTGAAGAAATCATAGGCGCTGACTTCCATTTCAAAGCCGCGGGCGATGCGGGCAACACAGCGCGCCACGTTGCCGTAGGCCAAAAGACCGATGCGCTTCCCGCGGAGTTCCGTGCCGGCGGTGCCGTCGTAGTTGTGACGCACGTGGCGCACGAGGAGGCCGAAGACGAGTTCGGCCACTGCATTGGCGTTTTGCCCGGGGGTGTTCATCACGACGATGTCGCGAGCGGTGGCTGCCTCGAGATCCACATTGTCCACGCCGGCACCGGCTCGCACCACGATGCGCAAACGGGGAGCGGCATCGAGCACGGCCGCATCGACAATATCGCTGCGGATGATGAGGGCGTCAACGTCGGCCACGGCACTGAGCAACGTAGCTTTGTCGGAATACTTCTCGAGGAGACGGAGGCTGTGACCCGCCGATTCGACGATGGCGCGGATGCCTTCGACTGCTGCCGGGGCGAAAGGCTTTTCGGTGGCGATGAGTAGGTTCATGGCGATGCGGTGTATGGGGTGAAAACAAACAGGGCGAATGAGAAACGACGCAACGAGCCGATGCGATCAGGCGCGATGCTGTGCCTCGAAAGCTTGCATGGTCTCAACAAGCGCCTGTACGCCTTCGAGGGGCATGGCATTATAAATAGAAGCGCGGAATCCGCCCACAGAACGGTGGCCTTTGAGACCGTGCATGCCGCGTGCGGTGGCGAAGGCGAGAAACTCGGCCTCGAGGGCTTCGTACCCTTCGGCCATGACGAAGCAGACGTTCATGAAACTGCGATCGGCGGGATCGGTGACCGTGCCGCGGAAAAGAGGATTGCGGTCGATTTCGCCGTAAAGCAGTTCGGCACGTGCGCGTGCGCGGCGTTCCATTTCGGGCACACCGCCTTGTGCTTTGATCCAACGGAGGGTTTGCAGGCAGGTGTAGATGGGAACGACGGGGGGCGTGTTGAACATGCTGCCTTTGTCGATGTGGGTGCGATAGTCGATGATGGTGGGCAACGGGCGACTCACCTTGCCCAAGACATCATTGCGCACGATGACGATGGTGACGCCGGCCATCGAGAGGTTTTTCTGCGCACCGGCGTAGATGAGGGCGTATTTCTTCGGATCGATGACGCGAGAGAAGATGTCGCTCGACATATCGGCGACGAGAGGCACGGGCACATCGAGATCTTCGTGCCATTCGGTGCCGTAAATGGTGTTGTTCGTCGTGATGTGGAAGTAGTCGACATCGGCGGGCACGGTGAATCCTTTGGGCAAATACGTGTAGTTGGCGTCTGCCGAAGAGGCCACTTCGATGACTTCGCCGAAGAGTTTGGCTTCTTTGAGGGCGTTTTTCGCCCAAGTGCCGGTGTTGAGATAAGCGGCCTTGTGCTCAAGAAGGTTATAGGGGACGTAGCAGAACTGTGTGGAGGCTCCGCCGCCGAGAAAGATGACGCTATAATCTTCGGGAAGTTGCAGCAGTTCGGCAATGAGGGCGCGGGCTTCGTCGATCACGGCTTGGAAATTGGCACTGCGGTGGCTGATCTCCATGAGGGAGAGATCCATGCCGTCGAAATTGAGGCAGGCTTCTGCCGTGGCACGGATGACTTCTTGTGGAAGAATGGAAGGGCCGGCGCCGAAATTGTACTTTTTCATGACAATAGGAGATTTGGAGGAGTAGACAGTGGGGAATGAATGCAAAAGGAGCGCAATGCGATGCGAAAAAAAACTGGTCTAAGAACGCCGAAAGGTCTCGAACCGCACCGGTTGGCGTGGTTCAAGACCTTTCTTTTCTATGCATTCAATAAAGCTCATGTGGATAGGATTCTATTACACGATGAGATCTACTTGGCAGGGCAACTTAAACGATGCCTTTGCCGTGACAATTCTTAAACTTCTTACCGCTACCACAGGGGCAGGGTTCATTGCGAGCGGGCATTTTGTCTTTGACAATGGGTTGCTGCTGAACCTGTTCGCCGGTGAGGGCTTCGGCTTCTGCACCGGCGGGAACGTCGATGAGGTCGCCGGCTTCGTCGAACTCTTGCTTCGTTTCAGTGTAGTGACCTTCGGCACGAGGGGCTTCCTCACCGCCGTCGCGCACTTCTTCGCCGGCAGTGCCGGGAATGAAGGCGCGCATGAGTGTGGAAACGGAGCTGTCGTTGATGTCGTTGACCATGTCGTCGAAGAGCTTCACACTTTCGATCTTGAACACCACAAGCGGATCTTTCTGTTCGTAGGAGACGTTGCGCACGGAGTGTTTGAGTTCGTCGAGCTGGCGGAGGTTTTCTTTCCAACAATCGTCGATATTGTGGAGCAGAATGGCTTTTTCAAACTCGCGAACGACGTTGCGCGACTCGCTTTCGTAGGCCTCTTTGAGATCCACACGGATGTTGTAGACGAGACGTCCGTCGCTGATGGGCACAAGGATGTGGTCGAACTGATCAGCCTGCGTTTCGTAAACTTGCTTGATGACGGGCACGGCAACTTCGCGGAGCTTCTCCATCTTACGATTGAAGGTCTGGATAGCAGCTTCGAAGGCTTTTTCGTAAAGATCCTCGCGCTTCATGCTTTCGTATTCCGCCTCGGTGAAGGGAACTTGCATGGCGAAGATTTCGATGAAGCGATCGACGCAACCGGGATAGTCGCACTTGTCGATGGTGTCGACTACGCGATCCCAAATCATGTTGGAGATGTCCATACCGATGCGTTCACCCATGAGTGCGTGACGGCGCTTTTCGTAGATCACGGTGCGCTGCTTGTTCATCACGTCGTCGTATTCGAGCAGGTGCTTACGCGTACCGAAGTTGTTTTCTTCGACCTTCTTTTGCGCACGCTCGATGCTCTTGCTGATCATGGACGATTCAATCATTTCGCCGTCCTTGAAACCGAGCTTATCCATGACACGAGCGATGCGTTCGGAGGCGAAAAGACGCATGAGTTTGTCTTCGAGCGAAACGAAGAAGACGGAGCTTCCGACGTCACCTTGACGACCGGCACGACCACGGAGCTGACGATCGACGCGACGGCTGTCGTGACGCTCGGTGCCGATGATGGCCAAACCACCGGCGGCACGCACTTCGTCGGTGAGCTTAATGTCGGTACCACGACCGGCCATGTTGGTGGCGATCGTCACCGCACCGAGCAAACGCTCTTCTTCACGCACTTGTCCGTTTTCGTCTTTGATCTTCACGATGCCGGGCGTGCTCTGACCGGCGAGCGCTACGATGTCGGCCTCCTTTTGGTGGAGTTTCGCGTTGAGCACTTGGTGCGGAATGTGACGGAGCTTGAGCAAACGGCTGAGCAATTCGGAAATCTCGACAGAACTTGTACCCACGAGCACCGGGCGACCGCTGTTGCGCATGCGTTCCACCTCCTCGATCACGGCATTGTACTTCTCGCGTTGCGTTTTGTAGACGCGATCGTTCATGTCGTTACGCTGAATGGGGCGGTTGGTGGGAATTTCCACCACATCGAGCTTGTAGATGTTCCAGAACTCGCCGGCCTCGGTGATGGCCGTACCGGTCATACCTGCGAGTTTGTGGTACATGCGGAAATAGTTCTGCAACGTGATCGTGGCGAAGGTCTGTGTGGCCGCTTCGACCTTGACGTGTTCTTTCGCTTCGACGGCTTGGTGCAAACCATCGCTCCAACGACGACCTTCCATGATGCGACCGGTGGACTCGTCGACGATCTTTACTTGACCGTCTTGAATGACGTAATCGTCATTGAGCGTGA
Source organism: uncultured Prevotellaceae bacterium (assembly GCA_963517315.1). GTDB lineage: Bacteria > Bacteroidota > Bacteroidia > Bacteroidales > Bacteroidaceae > Alloprevotella. The sequence goes on along the minus strand of CAUQEF010000026.1, from coordinate 10,173 downwards.
ACATGGAGTAGGCTTTGAGCAACTGCTGGAGCGTGTGCACGCGATCGGATTTCACGGCGTACTCCGCGAGCAGTTCGTCTTTCTTGGCCACGCGCTCTTCATCGGGAAGATTGGCGGCTTCGAGTGCCGAAAGTTGTCCGGTGATGTCGGGGAGCACAAAGAGCTGGTCGTTCTGCACCTGCTCTGCCAACCACGCAGTACCCTTGTCGGTGAGGTCGCACGAACGCTGTTTCTCGTCCACCACAAAATAGAGGGGCTCAACTGCTTCGGGCATGCGGCGGTTGTTGTTCTCCATGTAGATCTCTTCGGTCTTGAGCATGCCGGCCTTGATGCCGGGCTCAGAGAGGAACTTAATGAGCGGGCCGTTTTTGGGGAGCGCTTTGTGCGAACGGTAAAGCGCGAGGAAACCCTTTTCGCGATCTTCCTTGTTGTCGCTGGCGATCAAGCGCTTGGCTTCCGTGAGATACTCCGTGGCCAGTTTGCGCTGCACCTGATACAGGCGATCTACGAGGGGCTGATATTCTTCATACATTTGGTCTTCGCCCTTCTCGACGGGACCGGAAATGATGAGAGGCGTACGGGCATCGTCGATCAACACGGAGTCCACCTCGTCGACGATAGCGTAATAGTGCTTGCGCTGCACGAGATCGGCAGGGCTCATGGCCATGTTGTCGCGCAGGTAGTCGAAACCGAACTCGTTGTTCGTACCGAAAGTGATATCCGCGTTGTAAGCGCGACGACGGGCTTCGCTGTTGGGCTGGTGCTTGTCGATGCAGTCTACGCTCAGACCGTGGAACTGGTAGAGGGGTCCCATCCATTCGGAGTCACGCTTGGCGAGATAATCATTGACCGTCACAACGTGCACACCGCGACCGGAAAGCGCACGGAGGAAAACAGGGCAGGTGGCGACCAGCGTCTTACCTTCACCCGTTGCCATTTCGGCAATCTTACCTTGGGTGAGCACAACACCACCGAAAAGTTGCACATCGTAGTGCACCATTTCCCATTTCAGGTCGTTGCCGCCGGCCACCCAGTGGTTGTGATAGATGGCGTGCACGCCGTCTTCGTCGAGTTCCACAAAATCTTTCGTCACGGCGAGTTCGCGGTCATAGTCCGTGGCCGTCACCTCGATCGTTTCGTTCGTGGCAAAACGGCGAGCGGTCTCCTTCACGATGGCAAAAGCCTCGGGCAAGGCTTCTTCCAATGCCACGTCCATGCGCTCAAGCACTTGTTTCTCGAGTTTGTCGATCTGCGTAAAGAGCTGTTCACGCTCCTCGATGGGCGTTTCTTCGATCTTGGCGCGAATCTCGCTGATTTGCTGATTGAGATCGTCGGCCGAGCTTTGGATGTTATGTTGCAACTCGCGCGTTTTTGCACGAAGTTCGTCGTGGGTCAAAGCCTCAATCGCGGGGGATACGGCTTTGATCTTTTCTACCCACGGCTGAATCAGCTTCATGTCGCGGGTGGCTTTGCTGCCAAAAAGTGTGGAGAGGAATTTATTGAAATCCATAGGATGTTTGTTACAAGAGAAAGGGGCTTGCGCTGTTTGAGATTAAGCGGAGAATGCGCCCGTGGAAAAGTGAAAGTGCTCGCTCATGCGCGAGGAGATGGGGAAAGTCCACTCAAAAGAGCGGAGAGAGCGCACATCCGCTGGGAGCGCGTATGCGAAGCGCTTTCGACACCGTGGGCGCCAAATATTCGACGCACACCGGCGTGCCGATCTGCCGGCGGGCGATCCCGCATCCGTAGAAGAGGAGCGGGAAGTCAGTACGAGCGGCAGTCACGGGAGCCGAGGTCTGTCCGTCAGCGCCGATGCTGCGCCAACCCGGACGCAACACGATGATCACATCGCCCGAGCGTTGAGGGAAATACGCGGCCTGCGCTGCCGATGATGCCTGATTCGAAGCACCTGTTAAGAGTTCGCGACCCGTATAAACGGTTTTCACGCCCGACAGGTCGAGCAGGAAATCGGCCGCACGACGTTGGAGTTCTCCGAAGTCGATGCGCTGTTCGCTGATGCGCCGGCGATTGAAAAAGATCTCCGTGCCGAAAGTCGCATCGATATAATTGCCCTTTCCGTAAAGGTTGGCCAAATAGATATTGAGGAGGCTCACCGCACGGCGCATGTCGAACACGCCTCCGGGAAGGCGCAAGCGCTCATCACCGGTTTGTTCGCGATCGAAAGTGCCCGTGCCGGCCAATGTGAAGAGCACGCGCCCTTTACCGGCTTTGGCCTCTGCCGATTGGATGATCGTGGACAAGGCGCGATCGAGCCGCACGTAAGTGTCTTGCAGTTCGAGCGCCGAAACGGCGGGATTGCGTCCGTTGTAAGTACCGGCATACAGCGAGACATTCAGCAGGTCGGGCGTTCCGTCTGCACCGAGTGTCGTGGCATTCAGCACATCTACGACGGCTGCCGCCATTTCATCGTTCACCATCGCCGATGCCTTGAATGCTCCGAAGCGTCCACTGCCGGCCATGCGATGAGAGAAAGGTTTTACGGTCGTGCCGTTGAGCAAAACCGTTTGTTTGTTGCGCTGCAAAGGTTGCCACGTCCCGGCGGCCAAACGACGATCAATGCTTTGTTGCGTATTGCGAAGATCGGCCCAAAGCGGCAACTCGCCATAATAAGAGGAGGTGACCCACTGTCCGTTCCGATCATCGATCCACACGGCCTGATCCGCCGCATGTCCGCCGGACAAGATGGCCATGGTGGCCTGTGGAGCAATCGAGACGACATAGGCATGCCCTCCGGTGGCCAATTTCAGTTCATCGGCCAACGTGGTCACGAGCAACGAGGCAGGCGAAAAACGGTCGGTCGTGCCGCGCCCCTGCACCGTCGCGTCTTCTACCGCAACGGTGGGACGCAGTGTTTCGCGGTGGAGAAAACGCTCCCCGACAATGCCGTGATTGGCCGGTGTGGCACCTGTCGCCAAAGTTGCGGTGCCCACTGCACGATCACGGGGCACAACGGAATACACCGCTTGCCGATAGTAACACCCATCGCGCAACAACTGTTGGAAACCGTCTTCAACATAGAGTGGAGAAAAGGTTTCGAGATAATCAGACCGGAGCTGATCGATCAAGATATTGACGACCAATCGCGGCATCTCCCCTTCATTCCCTTGCACACGTTCCCCCTTGGCCTCAGCGGAAGCCAAGATCGTCATCACCGTGATGAGCGAAAGTAGGAAATTGTGCTTGTGCATGCGCGTGGGTTATCGAGAAAGAGGGAGAGATGATATAAAGAGGAGGAGCGAAAGCGACGAACTGCGTCAGTTAGTCCTGTTCGTGCTCCGTTCAAGAGCGGCGAGCGTCCACCGTCGAACGGCGGAAGATGGCTACACCACGAAGTAGCAAAATCAGTGCCAAGGGCACAGTCGCCGGCGAAAACCATTGCAAACCGGCTGCCCAAGCCACGAAATAGCCCACTGCACCGAGCAGCGGAACAAGAACGGCGAAATCTCGGCGCTGTTTGCGCAACGCCCAAAAATAAAACGCAATATAGAGGAGCCACAAGGGACTAAACAGTGTCAAGAGCCAGTTCGTGCCGACAGCGGGATGCTCCGACCAGCCCACCATCAGCGTGAGCACTACACCCACCAGACCGGTGAGGACAAAAAAGAGCGTATCAAACGTGCCGACCCAAATGCGCCATGCCCGACGCGTCACCACTGTGCGATCCAACGAACGCTGCTCACCGATCGTCAGCAGGACGGCCAAACACAACAAGCCCCAGAACACCACTTTTGGCGTAAGGGGCGATGCCACCTTATGAGAAGTGGTAGTGAACGGAATAAGGGGACTTTCGACCACCACCAGCGAACGCATTTCCCCGTCCGCCCCTCGTACTTTCGCCGACTGCCACATTTTCTGCGCATAAATCGGCAAAAAGTTCATTTTCGGCAAGTCCTCGCGCGCAAATTCACGATCTACCTCCGGTCCGAGCAACAAATCTTGGCCAAATTCATACCAGGGGCTTTGCACCGTAAACTCATGAATCATTTGCCGCTGCGTCAACATTCGTCCGTCGCCCTTCAAATTCGGGTAAACCAGGCGTTCGCCGTGCTGTTTCAGCACCTTTTCTACCGCCTCGATCGCACGCGTGGTACAATTATCATAGAGGAAGTTGTAGCGATAAGTCCATTCCGGCATTTCGAGCGTGAGACGATCCTGCCCCCCACTGAGGTTCGGCACGAGATATTCACGCACCTCCGTATGATGCTGTTCGATAATGGCATTGAGCGCTCGCTGCACATCCCGCGCCTCAGCCGGAGTCAGATCGAGCACCTGCGCCGTCACGGGTGCATCATCCTCGATATAAGTCTGCGCAAAAAGCGCCGTGCTCTCTTTCGCCATCGAATAATCGGTGCGACCGAACACAAAGCGCATCATAAAGTTGGGCGTATTGAACGAGAACCACCCAAAGTTGTAGCTATAGTCTCGCAACGGCTGCTCTACGTTGCGCACCCGCAGTGCCGTGTGCCCATAGAGGCGATACACTTCATGCCCGGGAGCGCAAGTCAGCAAACTCACTTCCAGCGAATCGTCCCCTTTGTCTTGTGGGACGACACGCACACCGAAAGCCCTTGTCACCAACGACAAGAGGCAAATCGTGAGGAGAGTTTTTAACGTCAACTTCATAAAGCGCGATAATAGATTGTGGCAAAGTTACACATAAATCGGTGGCGAACAAAATGTACATTTGCTTTTTCTCCACCCGCTGGCGCTTTTCCTTCTCACTCCGCCCTGCCCCTTCCTCTCGCCTTCTACACCGCACGTCCCTCCCCGTCCCAACCACGCGCCCGCACTCCCGCACCCTTGTCCCTCGCCCCTGTTCGCCCACAAAATGCAAGCCCGAAACACAGAATCTCGAGAACTTGTTTGGTCATTTCGAACGAACATTGTACTTTTGCACACGGTAATCAACGCCAAGACCACAAGGAGAGATGCCGGAGTGGTCGAACGGGCCGCACTCGAAATGCGGTGAACGGGCAACTGTTCCGGGGGTTCGAATCCCTCTCTCTCCGCCATAAAGGTGTGAATCAAACAAATGTTTGATTCACACCTTTTTTACACCCGAAAAACAGACAAATATAAACCAAGCTCCAATGAGTCCCTATATAAGGAAACGTTAGAGCTTGGCTTTATTTATCAACGCTGTTTGAAGCTCTCTGCATTTTCCCAGTCGATAGGGCGAATGCACAGGTTTGGCAAACTACTATCCTCACGAGTGAGGAAGAACCCTTCCGTGATCAGACAATTGTGTCGCACGATTGGCATCATAGAGATTATCTTCTGGCGTTGTACATAGACGATCAGCAGCACGCATCACCTCCTCAGACGCGATTCCTTGTTTCTGGTAGCGTGTTAAAGACGCAACAAGAACGTCACGAAGTACAACCTCCCGTTTACTACGTTTTAGATTGCTTTCGAGGTTATGCTTGTAACCTTACTGTAATAATAATTCAGCAATAGCAGACTCTAAGATGAATGCTGTGAAGGGCAACATAACTATTCATGCTTCTTTGTTTTGTATTGTTGATTGGGGTGGTTAGGCGTATCAGGAAAACGCATCTCTAACTTACCAGACTCCGTGAGCAGTGGGAGCACCTTATTACGCAGGTAGTCTTTATTGCGTCCTAAGTATATCGTCATGTTCTGAAGTGTCCTCCAATCCTCAGAGCAATATTCCAATATAAGCAGCTCTCGCTTTTGTGCACTGAGTTTTTTAGGGATAGCTTGCAACCTTTCGTCTTCAGAGCTTGCAACCTTTGCCCCATTAGCTTGCAACCTTGGTATATTGAGCCTGTAGACACAGCCTCTCCCATAACCTTCTGCCACCAGTATTCCAGCCTGACAAAGATTTTGTAGTTTCTCCGTTATATCAGCCCTATGCAGAGGAAGCTTTTTGCTCAGCACTTGGTGATTGACCACACCTTCGGCAAGAGCTGTAATCAAAAGAATGCGGTCATTCTCGTCTAAGGTGTCAAAAGTGTTACCTAAACCACGCTTGAGTTCCTCAAGCATTTGAGGGTCGAATAATAGCTCCAAAGGCATTACCAGCTCCACCTTGTTCGGACGGAAGCGTTCATCTGGGTAAGGTGTTTTCCAGTGCAAGGCTTGCCACCCACGTAAGATTTTGTCCACTCCACTGCCTGCCTTTTCTACAGCCCCCATCATCATAAACATCTGCTGAAGTGAGGTGTTGCGACAAACACTCTCTCCTCCTCTAAAAAACTGGTCACGCGTAATGAGCAGAATGCCTGGATTGGAGAAGACAATCTTGTTGGGATATTTATCTACCTTAAGAGAAGCCTCCTCGTTATAGTCTGCATGCACACAAAGATTGGCAAAAGCTTCTCGAAGGGCCACGTGTGCTAAAGTATTATCTTGGCGCTGTCCATCTTCCAGATGAAAGGGCGTAGGCAAAACTTCTTGCAGTCTTGGTAATACCCTGCGATAGAATTGGAATAGGTTCGCTTCCCAAGTACCGTCAGGATAAATGCGATTACTCCATCGATCTGCTTTGGGTTCATATTCCTTGTAATCAGGGAAAAAGTGTGGGACACAATCTTTAATTGCCTCGGATGTGCCAAACATGAGCAAACCGGCTAACGTAAAGCCCTCTTCACCAGTTTCTCTATCTTTACGATAAGCACCGAGCTTTCGCATCAGCCCCTCATTGTCCTCTATAATCCAAGGATGATCAGGTCGCACCGTAGCAAAAAGTCTGCGATACTGTTCGAAGGAAGGCAAATCGATATCCTCCCAAGTAAAGCCTTTCTGGATGCGACCATCCGCAGGACGAGACAAGTCGGCATCTGCCATCATACGGCGTACCTCCGCTGCGGTACAAAGAAAATCTCCTGAGTCATTGCGTCGGTATGTGCCTTCGTCAGCAACACGCTTATAATAAACAGGACGTTGCTCACGTAAGGCTTGTGGTACGCGTATTGTTAGAACAAACGAGTCCTGCACCTCTACAATTTGCACATCATCATTCGTCTGTAGGCAATGGCTAATGGTCTCTCGGCTTCGGACTGAAGACCAAAAAGTAGTTTTCAATTTCTCTACTTCCTCTCGGCTGAGCTTACTGAGGCTTAAGCGCCCATCAGGGTCTTCCTTAACGCCCAATACTATCATTCCCCCATGCGTATTGGCAAAGGCAGAGTAGGTAGGCCATAACTCTTTGGGAAATCCTCCCTTAGCGTGCTTAAACTCTATTTCTTCGTTCTCTCCGATATTGAGTAGCTCGTAGATACGCGCCTCTGACTCGGATGGCTGCACTGTGGTCATAACAGTAGAATCATTAAAGGGATTAAGATTGGACGTTTCCTATAGTCTTGTTGATATCCTCCACAAAATGGAATTCTGAGAATAAGTCCAAATCTCCATTAGTTCCCAATTTTATAATCTCATGGCACGCATATAATCTTGACAATAGAGGATTTACCATATTTTTCCCTAATGAAATAAAATCACGTAACTCTTGTTGTGTCGATGGTAGTTTATATCCATGTGAGCAACTCGATATAATGACTCGTTTATCTCTCAGCTTTGCAATTACTTTTGCTCGAAATACTTGAGTCGATATTTTCTCAAAACCTCTATAGGTTAATTGATTCTGAAGTTCTCTTGTCGGAATATAGTGTCTCGGCGAAAGGTTCATAAAACGGAAAAGCAAGTAGTCTAGAACTACAATCTGCCTTTGAATGAACTCATCACTTTCTTCTTTGTATTTCTCTCTAAATGCAATTGCTTGTCGATAGCTTATTTCCGAAATTACACGATCATAGCTAGGGTCTAGAGTTTTCTCAGGAGGCATATAGGACTGAAAATTTCTCGGATATATTCTCATCATCAGCATCTTTCGGTTTAATATTGATGTATAGTTATATCCGTTTGCCTTAGTAATCTTGTTCGGCTCATAGCTATAAGAAAGAGAACCAGAGATAAAATCAGCAAGTTGTATCAATACTGAGTTCTTGCTGTCTTCTACAATGAGGTAATTCTCTCCAAACAAATCTAATGCTTTATTTTTCTTCAACATATAGTTATAGAAAGATTGGAGGAAGTCATTGCCGCCAACAGCATCAGCAACTATTGTCAACTGAGAGAAAGCTACTTTAAGTTCTTCATATACTAAATTATTTAGGAACTTATAGAATGACGGCTTATATCTCAACCCTGCATTCTCACCAATTCTCTTTTTGTCACAGATAAAAACATAGATACCATAAGGCAACTCTTTCAAATCGTCAAGAATTCTCTTTCTCCGTCTATTATTGCTTCCGACTTGGCTAGATTTCATCTCTCCTATCTGAAAGTATTTCTTACGAATGCGCTCCACTTCTTCCTCGAGTGTAGAAAGGTCACTCTCTCTTACAATAATGGCGCAGATTATAAAGAACTGGCTACAGCTCGGGTTGTCGAAATTGAATCCGAAAGCTCCTGATTCGTCGATAAATGCATACATCTTGTCCATTATTCTTACTTGATTTGGGTGAGTAGTAGCTCCTGCATCTGTTCTAGACACGAGAGCTGAAGGTACATATTATTTATGCTTTTCTGGATTGGTCTCATCTGTATGGCATATTCCCATACTGTAGCATCTGAGGATAGGATTACCTCTGTAGCACGAACCATTGAGCAGTAAAGTCGCGTCTAATTCGTAATCCCTTGCGAGACCCGGACAAAGTATTCTTCTAACCTCATGAGCAACTGACAAAGATAACAAGTATCGTCATCCTTGAGAGGGCGAAATAAGGTCATATTAGAGTCAAAGGCTATATCCTTGTTCTATACCCCAATACTGTGCAACTCTTCCAAGGGTACCATCCCCCATAGAGTTAATCAAAACATCTCCAGTTTGAAGATAGAGACAGGATGCTTTAGGCGTGCGCAGAGCCAACCGACAAGTGCAAAAATAAGCAATCCTTTTGAAGTACCCTACTTTTAATGATTCAAACTTTCGTTTTTCTCCGGGGCGATGGTTCATTTTCTTCTGCACCCTCGCCCTCTTTTTAGCTTCGCCCGTCCTTCGCAGTAATGCGGCCACGATCGGAAGCGCTTCTTCGAAAGTGCAACTGCAGCCAACCGCAGGCATAGCCTTAACGCGCGCGTATGTGCGCGCATCAGGCGGTTTTCGATTTTTTGCCTTCACCTCTTCACTTTTATGGCGTATCTCTCTGAAAACGAGTATTTTGCGGGTGAAGGTTTCACCTTTTACTGAAAACCGACTATCTTTCTATTATTCAACAACTTAGGGGTGAAGGCAGCTATCTTCACCTCGGCGTGCGCGGTGGGCAGTCGGCGGCACGACAAAAACGGCGGAGCAAAATGCCCTTCGCCGCGGCGGCGCGGAGGGTGAAGGCAAGGGGCGAAAATCCCACCCCCCTTTGCCTTCACCCGCAACACACTGTGAAACAAATGATTACAAAGAATTTTAATGCTCGTTTGCACAGCAAAACCTTCACACGCAACCTTCTAACAATCAGCTGATTGCAAGCGAAAAACCACGCGGTGAAGGCAGAAAAGCGAAAACTCGCTGAGTGCGCGTAACGCGCGCGCGAGGGGACTACCGAGCGGCGGTGGTGGCGTGGACGATAGCCGACACAAACTGCGCGACGGGCGAGAGCAAATGACACAGCCGGCGAGAAAAAACGACGCGGCGGGTGAAAGAAAACAGACTACTTTTCGTCGAAAGCGCGCTACTTTTCGCGAGAAACAGACCACTTTTCCCCACTCTCCTTCCCCTATCCCACCGGCGGCGTGTTAAAGGCGCGCGCTGAGAGGCGGCGAGTCCTAAAAAATGAGTATATTCGCACGATAATCTCAACAAAACTCGAACGATTCACTTCCGCTCTATGTCCGAAACCACCCAACGCACCCAACTTCAAGCCGCCATTTGGCGCATCGCCGACGATGTGCGCGGCGCTGTCGACGGCTGAGACTTCAAATAGTTTGTCCTCTGCGCGCTCTTCTACCGCTACATCAGCGAAAATTTTGCCGCCTACATGGAAGGCGGCAATTCCGAAGAGCACTACGCAGCATATACCGACAGCCAAATGAATGCCGAGCTCGTCGACACCGTGACGCGCGAAAAGGGCTATTTCATCTATCCCTCGCAACTCTTCGCACAGGTAGTGGGCACGGCCGAGAGCAACCCCA
>CAUQEF010000025.1:0-31621 GCA_963517315.1 uncultured Prevotellaceae bacterium | reverse complement strand
CCATTTGGCCACAAGTTGTTGTCAAACAATGCGATACGGGTGAAGGCTTCACCCTGTTTGCCTTCACCCTTTTTCGCGTTTTTGCTTTCACCGCTGCCTTCACCGCAAGAGGTTGTGGCACAGTTGGTTATCTTTGATTTATCGTGAAGGATAAAAGGTGAAGGCTTCACTCATAACTTGTTTGTTTACAGTGAGTTAATGGGAAATCGCTGTGCGGTGAAGGCAAAAAACGAAAACTCGCTGAGTGCGCGCGCGATCGCGTACGTGTACGCGCGCGAGAGAAGACGGAGGAGGGGGCGAAGGGCGTGTGGGGGGAGAGAAAGAGGAGGTGTTTTTCCAAAAAGTGCGCGTGTTTCTCCCAAAAGTACACGTGTTGCTTCCGAAAGTACGTGTGTTTTTCTCGCAAGTGCCCGGGCTTTCTTCAGTTGCTGTCGGCAAGTGTTTGTTCGCCGCGTTCGATGAGAGGGCGATGCGTCGCCGCGCAATGGCGATAAACGGGCTTTTGCGAGCCGTGTGAGGCCTGCCGGCGAGCGCAGTGCAGTCCTACCTGTCGGCGGTGGGGAAACGACTGTATAACGAACGTTTTTATCCTCGATTCGTGTATAAAAATAGTATAGGCGAGCCGCGACGGTCTTCTTTTTCGGAGGTGAGCAAACGAGACGAAGCAACTATGGTCTCGGTTGACGCAAATGCGCTGAATTTTAGGCGTGTTTTTAGGGTGTTTTAGGGGTGATTTAGTGCTTTTAGGGAGTGAATTTCATCGGAAAACATCAACTATTCTTGTTTTTTGTAAGGCTGTTTCTTGGATTATTGTATATTCGGCTTGATTTTTCATGTCGGAGACTTTTTCCCGGGGTGTCGTTGCCGAAAAACAGACTCCTCGGCGTGCGGCAATGCAGGTCGAGATACTTCCATGGAAAACCACTGTGAGAAGATGAATGATGAACTTGCAGATGGAGACCACCTGCATGCAGCTAAATAGAATTTTCATTTCCAAAAATCGCCACGATGAGTCCTTAATTGCAATCTAATTCAGCGAGGAGGTCGGCTGTCGCAGACGGGGCAGCCAACTCGCCCGGCGGAGCGCTTGATTTGAGTCGCACCCGCCAACTGCCACTCCCCGGGGGAGGGCAGAGGAAAGAGAAAACCGTTCGGTGCTCAGCCGTTTTTGCACAGCGGATGCGGTCAGCCGGCATGACGTCGATTTGCGCGCTGTGACCGCTTCGGCAAAAAGACTGATCGAAGGGTGATCTCATGTTTTTAATACTAATAACATGACTACTATGAAACCTAAATTACGAATAGGTTGGATGCGGCTCGTATTGACCGTGCTGCTGACTTTGCTCATGGGGCCGCCGGCTTTTGCTGACTGGCATGATTGGGGCAAAGAGGGGTTTACAGTGGAAGGATATAACTTGAACCCCAATGCGGATTATGTTGACCTCAAAATTATTTACAGACAAAAATCCGGTCAGGATGACTGGATTCTTGGCGGAAAACTGTATGCTCTCTATGAAGACAGCGACACAGAGGAAGAAATCGGATACCTCAAAAAGTATGGCCCGCTCCGCCTTCACGGAGGTAAAGGCTGGCTGGACGGGGGAAATGAAGAACTGCAGTTGGGCAGAGACAATCTGTGGTATCGTAAATATAGATACTACCCTTCTCCCTACATGGTGGCCCGACGCATCAGGAGACTTCGAATCGAGTGTACTTGGTCGTACAATGACGCTCATACACAAACGGAGGTCTTTTCCAGCAGTTGGAATTTGAATGTGCATACCCATATTCCCAATCAGCCTGCGGGTAAATTATATCGTCCCGCTCCGGGCAAGATTGCCTTCAAAGCCGACGGTATAACAGTTTACCGCGGTCGTTACAATCGGTATTTCCTCTTTGAGACCTCGGGGAAGTATTACAATTCCTATCATGACTATGTTTGTGATTTGAATGAAAATTCGTCTTGCGACAAAGTGCTGATTGAAAATGCCAACAACGCTGCTTCCAAAACCTTGTGGGTGACTTATAGTACCTCCTATTATCATTCCGGCAGAGGGACAACTGATTTTGTTCAGCGCATAGGAAGCATCGATATTCCTGGGTGTGCCTACGCCACCGACTTGAGTGCCACTACCAATCAATGGGTAACGTCCAACAACGTTACGCTCAATTGGCGAACCGTCACGTCCGGACGGGACACCAACGGTAAGTGGGGAATTTACAGAAAGCAGAGAGGCGGAAGCTGGTCGCTTATTAAGGAAGTACCGATTTCGACTTCCTCTTACACCGAAACGATCGACACCGAGACGGACTACATCTACCGTGTCGGTTTCATCCACAACGATTGGGGCACCGTTTCCACTCCTGTGGAGGACGTCTCGTCGCGGGAACTCAACGTCAACCTCACGCGCACCTACAACATTCGGGTGAGCGTGAAGGGCGAACCGACCAAAATCATTGTGAAATACGCCTATCCCGCGGGTAAGGGCAATGTGGTGTTCGATTTGTATCGCTCCACGAACAACGGGAATACTTGGGTCAAGAAATACACTGCCCCGAAGACGCTGACCGACGAAGAAGGAACGGACAGCTGGGAGGACGACGATGTGACTTCCTCCTGTCAGAGCAACCTCTATAAGGTGGAAACCACGGTGCTGCGCAAGAAGTTCACCAGCAACCTCATGTCCGGCCACATCACGGGCGAGACCGAGGTGGAAAATCTCACGGTGTCGAAGGGTACGTATGCCAACACCGTGAAATTGGCCTGGCGAGTGAATCAGGTAGGCTCGGACCCCACACAATATGTGGTGGAGCGCCGCCTGCTGGGCTCTACCGTCGACGAAGACTACAAGTCGATCTACTCGGTGGAAGGCACCAATGCGTCGTATGTGTATGACGACAACACGGCCGCCCCGGGACAATACTATCAGTATCGTCTGACGGCCTATAAGAATTGCGGTTCCGGTGCCGGCCGAAAGTTGGTGGCACTGAGCACGCACGAGGAAGAGGGCTTCTGTGTGAACACAGGCTCTATCTCCGGCCGCATCGCTTACGGCACGGGTACGGCAGTGCCCGATGCGAAGGTGGTTTTGACTTCCAATTCGGAGGCCAAAAATCAGTTCTATTCGATGAGATTGTATGGCAAAGAAGCTGCCATCGTATGGCCGATGACCAAGGAACAGGCGACCAACTTCTTCAGAAAAGGCCAAAATGACCGTCCCTTTACCATGCAGATGTGGGTAAGACCCAAGGAACTCAAATCTTCCACCGTGTTTCATGCACGCGGAGTCTGTGATCTTACATTGGGTCATCAGCAAAGTGGTCAACATAAGGGTGAATATCAACTATATGTATACAGCCGTAAGAAGAAGGGAGAAGCAAGCACAACTGTATTTTATACAGGCATATACATTAAGCCCGATGAATTTTCCCATCTCTCTCTTTCTTCCGATGGAAAGCGATTGACGCTGCGTGTGACTACCGACGGTTCTTTCCAACGCTATACCACTTCCGATTTGGAACCTGTCAATTTGGATAATATAAATGGATCGGTTGTGTTTGGTGGTATGGTAGATCCCAGTTCCGGTTATTCGTTCGATGGATACATCGATGAAATCCGCGTTTGGGACAAGGAGCTGAGCGACAAGGAAATCCTCAACACCTACAATCGGATCATCTCCGGCACGGAGCAGAACTTGAAGCTCTACTGGCCGCTCGACGAGAACATTCCCAATCAGTCCACGGCTTACGACTACAGCAAGAGCAGCGATGTGCCGAACGGCAATCACGGTAAAATCAGAGGCGCTCGCGGCACGAGCCAAGAGATCAGCACCGTGGTGCCCACGCCCGATCAGCTGAGCGTGTATGGCATTACGGACACGAACGGCGGTTATCTGATCACGGGTGTGCCCTTCTCGAGCGGCGGCACGAGCTATTCGATCACGCCGAGCAAGGGCAGCCATCAGTTCAACCCGCAGAGCCTGACGCGCTTTGTGAACAGCGAGGCGCTGAACCACAGCGCGGTGAATTTCGAGGATATTTCTTCGTTCAAGGTGAGAGGTAAGGTCACCTTCGCCAACACGACCTATCCCGTGGACAGTTGCTACTTCTATGTGGACGGCACGATTTGCAGCAAGGACGGCAAGCCCGTCATGAGCGACGCGGAAGGTAACTATGAGATCTCCGTGCCCATCGGCGACCACTTTATCGAGGTGCGCAAGGATGGACACGTGTTCTGCAACAAGGGACGCTTCCCCGCCGACCCGAGCGGAGTGGGCACATACAAGACCTTTACAGAAGAGGTGAAGAACCTGAGCTTCCAAGACAGCACGCTGGTGACGATTGCCGGACGTGTGGCCGGCGGTAAGCTGGAAATGGGCAAGCCGCTGGGTATGGGTCTGAGCAAGAACAACATCGGTGAAGCCAAAATCATCCTGAGCGTCAACGGCTATCTGCTCAACGCGGTGCGCAAGCAGGGGCCGGGTGCTTCGGTGACGACAGAGCCCAATTCATCGGATGTTTGGATCGAACGACCCACGAGGGATGTGAACAGCACTGCTTATCGTATGGGCGGCAATGTGGACCGGGCAAAGAAAATCCTCATCTACACCGACTCGAAAACGGGTGAGTTTGCCACGTTGGTGCCTCCCATCATGTATAAGGTGGAGAGCATCGAGATTCCGAGCAACAACGACGTGAAGTTTGAAAACTTGGGCAACATCGACGCCAGAGCCGTGCGCCAAGTCCGGACGGACTCGACGACGGTGGACGGCAAGAAGAAGGAGTTCAAGTATGTGGCTGCGCTGAAAGTGCCCTACCGCGTCGCTCCCACGCTGGAAGTGACCGACAAACGCCATAAAAACCGGGCTTTCGGCGAGCAAACGTTTAAGTACGACGACGGCAACGGTGGCAAAGAGGACGTCACGCTCTTCACGGCCGACGGCAACAACGTGAACTACGTGTTCGGTTCGCCGATCTTCAAACAGCTCTCTCAGTACACCTTCAAGGTGAAGGGTTATGAGAGGTATGTGAACAAGGATCACCGCTCGAGCTGGATTTACGATGACGTGCCGCTGCAAGGTGTCACGGTGAAATTTGCCAACCAGATGGGCACCGGCCAGCAGGTGGCCATCAAGGACTTCTCTGCCAATGGCAAGGACTACAAAACGGGCGACCTGGGCGAGACACCGCAAGATGTGGTGAAGCTCGACTCTTTGGGCTATGCCGAATATCGATGGTCGGCCGGTTTCCCGAACATCATCGCTCCTTACACCCGCGACATCAGCGCAACCTACGAAGTGGACAATCGCACGTATCAGTGGGAAGGTCTCAACGGTAATAGGAAGCTCACGGGTGTTGTGCTGGGCGTATTGCCGTCGGGCAACAACTTCGTGACGGAAGGCCCTGACAAGGTGGCCATGATCCTCCGCGACCCCGCGGGTACGAACTCTTACGCCTATTGGGAAAAAGGTCAGAGCACGACGCACACCCAAACGACGAGCGTGACGGCGCAGACCTCGCTCAACCAGAAGATCACGGCAACGGCCGGTATGGTGTTCGAGAGTGTGTCCGGTTTGGGATTTGCCGTTGTGAGCAAAGTGGAAGCCACCGTCGGCGGCAGTGCCGGCGTGGAAATGAACTACGAACGTGTCAACAGCAATACGACGGAGGTGACGACCTCATCGACGAAGCGCGTCAGCACGAGCGGTGCCGAGGACTTTGTCGGTGCGGCGGGTGACGTCTTCATCGGTTCGTCCACCAATGTCTTGTTTGGCAACTGCCGCCGGGTCTTCCTGGAGAAGAAAAACGGACGGTTTGCAATCAACAACGGTGACGGTATTACGACGGGCGAGAAGTTTATGACGGACTTCGCTTACCATCAAAACTACATTGAGGAAACGCTGATTCCCAATTTGGAAACGTTGCGCAACGCCCTGTTGACGACCGTTTCAGATGCCGAATACGCCAACTATGTCAACAACACGAACAAGGTGAAGTACATCACGCGCCTCAAGGCAGACGACGAGCGTTTCGGTAAGAGCAACGACGATAAGGTGTGGGGCGAGAAAGCCGTTCCCTTCAACAGTATCGAAGGGCCGAGCTACAAGGTGGTTTATCCCAAGACCACCAATGCAACGGCCGGCACTTTCTACGTGGACAAGGTTCATTATTATAATGAGCAGATCAGAAACTGGCAACAAATCTTGGCCAACAATGAGAAGGCCAAGGTGGAGGCTATTCAGAACTCTTCAAAATATCACAAGCTCAACCAAAGTTTCTCGGCGGGCAGCAGCGTGGAATCTTCTGTGACCAATACGAACAAGGAGACTCGCAGCTACAGCAGCACCTTCAGAATGACGGGTACTTCGACGCTGAAGCTTACGGCTAAGTTTAACGATATTGGCATTGAGAGTGAAACGACGTTCCAAAACTCTGTGGAGAAAGGCAGCTCTCACGAGAATTCTAAGGAGAGATCTGTGACGATGGGCTACGTGTTGGCAGAGAATGGCGATGACGATGCGCTCTCTGTGGACATCTACAATGCTCCCGACGGCTTTGGCCCGATCTTCCGCACACGCGGCGGACAGACCAGCTGTCCTTATGAAGGTCAGATCGTGACGAAGTATTACGAACCCGGCACTGAGATCAGTGCGGCCACGATGCAGATTGAACAGCCTCACATCAGTTGCGCTCAGCCGGTGGCCACCGACGTTGCTTCCGGATCAAAGGCAACGTTCCCTCTCGTGCTCAGCAATACGTCTGAAACCAAAGAAAGCCTTTATTTCAGACTGAGTGTCGTGGATCAGACCAATAAGAACAGTGCTAAACTCTCACTTCCCATTGGTAACCTCAGCGGTAATCGTACAGTGCTTGTGCCGGCCGGAGAGACGGTGAAAATGAATCTCTATCTCACGCAGAGCAACACTGATGTTTACGACTACGACAGTATCGCCGTGGTGCTTTCGAGCCAGTGTCAAAGCGACCCGACGGGTGTTCACGATGTGATAGCGGACACCGTATGGATTTCTGCACACTTCGTTCCCAGCAGCAGCCCCATCACACTCAAAAGCGATATGAACCTGATGAACACTTCAACAGGTACAAATCTTGCTTTGAAGATGCGTGATTTCGATGCTAAATTCAAGAATCTGAAGTACATCGAATTGCAATACAAGGGTGAAAGCGATGCCAACTGGCGCAGAGCGAAACGCTATGTGATCGATCCAAAGGATAAGGACGGCGACAGCGAGCTGTTACCGGAGGGCGGTATCGTCAATGTTACTTTCTCAATGGACAACTCAGCGGTGTATCCTGATCAGAAGTACTTCTTCCGTGCCATTACCGCAGCCGGCTATGGCAATGAGGTGGTTACCAATGAGAGTGAAACACTTACGGTGATCAAGGATATGAACCGACCTAAACCTCTCGGCAATCCCATGCCGAGCGACGGTCTCTTCAATCCCGGAAGCGAACTCTCACTGACGTTCAATGAAAATGTGTTGAGTTCCGAACTTACCAAGGAGACCAACTTTGATGTGACCGCAGCGCTGAATGGCAGTGACGTGATTTTCGACACTGCGCTCAAGCTGGAAGGCAATGGCAAGGTTGCCACTACCGAGACCGATATTAATTTGGCGGGCAAAAGCTTCGCTGCCGATATGTGGATCAAGCTCAATAAACCGGGCGGAACACTCTTGCAGCATGGCAATGCCGACAACAAGTTTGGTGTAGCTATGGACTCCGAGGGACATCTCGTTGTCAGCATCGGTACTCAGAAGTACACCTCAACTAAGGTGATGCCGCTGAACCGGTGGGCTTATCTCACGCTGAGCTATCAAGTGGACGACGATAAGAACCTGTTGTATGCCACTGTGGCTTATGATGCCACGACCACGCATCTGTTTGCCGCCGAGAAGGTGGTTGCCTATTCCGGCAACGGCCGTCTGAGTGTAGGTGGCGGTGCCGATGGTAGCATCAAGGAGCTTGTGCTTTGGGATGGCGAGCGTACCATCAACGAAGGGCTGGCCGATAAGTTTGTTACCAAGAAGCCTACGACCACCGGCATCTTGGGCTACTGGAAGATGGACGAAGGTATGGGTCGCGTGGCCAACGATTGCGCTCGCAGTCGGAATATGGCGCTTTCCAACGAGGCTTGGTATCTCAACAACATCAACAAGGCAGTCCGGCTGGATGGCAACAGCTATCTCCTGATGAACATCGCAGAATGTCCTGCAATGGAAGCCGACGACTATGCGGTCGAACTCTGGTTCCGTGGCGAAAAGCAGAGTGACAATGCTACTCTCTTCAGCCTCAATGAAAATGCGTTGCGCGTCAGCTTCACACAAGCCGGTGCGTTGCAGCTCACTTCTAAGGATGAAACCACCGTATTGGGCAAAGACAGCTATTTGGATAACAACTGGCACCACTTCGCTCTCAATGTGCAGCGTGCCGGATATGCTTCTGTCTATGTAGACGGTGTGTTGATCAAGTCGATGCCTGCTAAGAAAGTTGCAGCATTTGCAGCCGATGCGGCCATCATCGCCGGTACCCGTTATCTCAATAACACCGGTCAATGGGCGTATCGCAATTTCTTCAAGGGCAGTGTCGATGAAATTCGTTTCTGGAATGCAACGCTCTCTGCCAATCTGATCAAGGAGCGCATGCGCACGATGGTATCTGCGAAAGCCGAAGGTCTGAAGGCTTACTATCCTTTCGAGGAAGTAACCGCCAATTTGGGTACCGGTCAAAAAGAAGTGATCGGTTCGTTCAAGGATATGAGTCTCATGAAGGCCAAGGCCATGACAGGTAGCTCAACGGTTGAGTTCATCGATCAGGCGCCGGCGCTCAAGACCGTGCCTCAAGAACAGAATTTGGCTTACAGCTTCGTCGCTTCAGACAACAAGATCGTCATCTCTCTCGATGAAGATGCCGATAAGCTCGAAGGAACCACGGTGCACATCACTGTGAAGAACGTGCATGACATCAACGGCAACTTAAGTTCACCCGTTACTTGGAGTGCATTCATCCATCAGAACACCTTGGTATGGACTGACAACACAGTGACTATCCAACAGAAGGAAGGCAAACACACCGGTTTCACAGTTGCATTTACCAACAGCGGTAGTGCCACTGAAAACTGGAAGCTCGTCTCTCTTCCCTCTTGGCTCAAAGTAGATGCAGATTACGGTCAGCTCACTCCGCAGTCGAGTAAGACGATTCGTTTCTCCACTAAGGAGTCAACGCCTATCGGCAAGTATGAAGCCACTGTATACCTCAAGGGTAACAACAATATCTACACTCCTCTCACCGTCTCACTCAATGTGACCGGCGAACAGCCGTCTTGGAGCGTGAATCCCGTAGATTATGAGTCGTCTATGAACCTCATAGGCACGCTCAGCGTTCAGGGTGTTCCAAGCAACGACGAGAACGATATGGTTGCAGCATTCGTCAATGACACCGTATGTGTAGGTGTGGCTAAACCGACGTACCTGTCTAAGTACGACGCTTACTTCCTGCTCATGACGATCTACGGCAATGCAGAGCCCAAGGACATCACCTTCAAGGCCTACAATGCAAGCACCGGTCGCGTCTATCCGGTGATCAACGAGAACCCCGCGGTGAGCTACAGAGCCAATACCTTGGCCGGGTCGTTCACTTCGCCCGTGGCGCTCAATGCCCTCGACTATGTAGAGCGTGCGCTCACCTTAAACAAGGGCTGGAACTGGAAATCAGTCAATGTGGAGATGCAGTCTACCGCACTTGCCGATGTGTTCCACACCGTAGGCAAACAGATTGCCAACATCAAGTACAACAACAACTTCGCACGTGCTAACGAACAAGGAATGTTTGTGGGCGATCTTCTCAACATCGATTACAAGCATACTTACTTGATTAAAGCTCGTGAAAATTGTGAGCAGTATGTGATAGGAGGTATACTCGATCCTACGAAAGTAAGCATTGACATGACTACCGGTTGGAACTGGATATCTTACATTCCACAGACCACAATGAGTGTCAACGAAGCGCTTGCAGGCATCGCAGCCCACGATATGGACATCATCAAGAGCCAAAGCAAGTTTGCAGTCTACACAGGCACTGACTGGCAAGGCTCACTCAAATATATGAGTCCGGTCGAAGGATATGCCTACTTCAATGCAGGCTCTCAAGGTTTCAGCTTCAATTATCCGAAAACATCATCTGTCCTCGGCATTGGTCATGCTCCCATGAAACAGTACGGAGCAAGTGTATGGAAGAACGATTCTTATACCGAATTCCCATATAACATGACCATCATTGCCAAGGTGATGAAGAATAATGTACCCGTGGCAAACTCTGAGATTGCTGTTTTCAGCAACGATGACAATTGTCGCAGCGACGAATTCACTGATGCCGACGGCCGGGCTTATCTCACGGTGAGCGGTGGTGACAAGGCTGAGGTGATGACGGTCAAGATCTACGAGGCCGCCACTCAACGAGTGCACACGTTGCCTAACATCTTCACCTACAATCGCGACAGAATGATGGGTACTTACGCTCAGCCGTTCACGATCGATCTCGGGGTTACCGGTATCGACCATGTGCTCACGACCGGCTTCCATAGTATAGATGTTTACGATATTTCCGGTGTTCTGTATCGTCATGTCGAACAGACCGACGGCGTATCGGTTCTCAATAGTATGGAGCACGGCACGTATATTTTCGTTATCAACACCGGCAACGGTCGTTTGATTAAGAAAATCGTAAAGTGACAACTCTATCTAAATGAGTATGAACTTCAAAAAGATAATAGTTTCATTTTCACTCCTTATCGGGTGCTTCGGCAGCAATGCCGTTGCATCCGATTGGAGGTACGATGAGCCCTTCAACCGTCAGTTTTTCTCAACGGCCAATCTGATTATAGAACTGCGCGACGGAGCGAAGCGGCTCACCGGCAATGTGAAGTTGGGCGCTTTCTGCCACGACAAACTTCGTGGTGTGAAGAGTCCCAGTGTGAAAGACAGCATCGTCTATCTTACCATTCACGGTGAAGATGACGAGGTCATGGATTTCAGAGTGTTGCTGGAAGATGGCACAGAGCGCAAGTTGCACTACACCTATACCTATGTGTCAGATGATATGGTAGGGTGGGAAATCCCTTGGCAGATCAATATCTTCTGCATCCGGGCAATCGACGTAAATCCGGGTGGAGTGTATGCAGCCAAAGGTTCACTCGCCGGGAAGTCGCATTTGCCGCTCGTGGGCAACTGGACAGCAAATGACATCACACGTTTGAAATACGCTGCCGCAGCTCCCGACGGCACCACCGATGAGGTGCGTAGCCTCGATCTCACCGAGGCCTCTCTCGTCGGAGGCGCTCCTGCGGGAGGTTGGCTTGCAGCCTTTCCCAATGTGGGGTCTGTCGAAACCAAGAAGTTGCCCGCCGGCATGAACGTGAGCGAGTTTCTCGAAGGAGCGAATCCCAATGTACTGCTCTATTTCCCCGAGACCACCATGGTGTCTCCTCAATCCAATGTGGTCATAGGCACGAAGGCGTTGCGATTGAATCTCACAGACGGTGCACCGTTCTATGCGCTTCACACCTTCAAGGCGCAGAATGCTCGTTACATCCGTTCCTTCTCTCTGCCCACGATCGAACACCGATCGGCAGGATGGGAAACCATCACACTGCCTTTCCGACCGTCAGCCTACACCTCAGCCAAGGGCAAGTTGGCACCTTTCGGTAGTGCAGAAATAGCGTACGACATGTACACTTCCACACACCCTGAGGGCTATCGCCCCTTCTGGCTGCGCTGTCCCGACGGCACCTCGTTCACTCGTGCCATAGAGATACAGCCCTACAAGTCCTACATCATCTCTATGCCCAACAGCAACACCTATCAGGACAGTTACAACATCACAGGCGATGTCGCCTTTACGGCTACCGACGTCAGAGTGATGGCCACTCCCGATAAGATGCCTGTTGAGGGCACCGCGGCATTTAGTCTTGTGCCTACCTTGCGCAAGGTCAAGTCCGGTAACCAAGTGTATGTGCTCAACCGAACCCCCGTTTCTGTCGGCAACCTCGCGGCAGGCTCGGCGTTTGTGCGCAACAGCGGCGACGCTCTGCCATTTCGTGCCTATGCAGCTTCGAGGAATGAACATGGCGTGGCACCTTATTTCTTGATAGAGCATAATGAGATAACCGCCATTGGACGTTTGTCTCGACCAGTTCCACCAAGTTCGGGTACCGCCTATGATCTCACCGGACGTAAACTTACGGGTTCGGAGAGAGGATTACAGATCATCAATCATAAAAAGGTAATCGTAAGATGACACGGAAATATGTTTCTCCCCAAATTGAAATGATCAAAATTAGGCTGAGCGGATGTTTAGCAGTCAGTCACGGCGGAATACCAAAGGAGGAAGATAATTTGAACCCCGGTGCTGTCGAAGCCCCCTCTCCGTTTTTTGATCCCTCGTTTGATCTTTATGGCAATCCGCTAAAATTCGATCCGCTGCAAAATCAGTATCCTGATTACCGGTGAAAAGGTACTTCCGTCTCACTTCGCAAAACATAAGTTTCCTTTTGTCGGCAGTCGTTGGCTCCGGCAAGTAGAAATGTCATGAGCCAACTGATTATGGTTGACCGCTCAACTTTGCAGCAATACTGTTTTCGCCCCGCAACGCTCGTCATCAGGCGTTGCGGGGTTCTTTTTATTGCTGTCCGCTAAACTTTAACTTGAAGCGATTGATTAAGATGAGTTGAAATGAAAAGGCTCTTTCTCATTCAAGCTCCTTTTCCCAACATCCCTAAACGTCTTCTGTGAAGGAAGAGTATGTCTTTGAACTATACGCGCGCGTATGCGCGCATCCGCCGTTTTTTTGATTTTTGCCTTCACCTCTTCACCATTTGGCCTCAAATCATTGTCAAACAGCGCGATACGGGTGAAGGCTTCACCCTGTTTGCCTTCACCCTTTTTCTCGTTTTTGCCTTCACCCCTGCCTTCACCGCAAAAGGTTGTGGCACAGTTGGTTATGTTTGATTTGTCGTGAAGGATAAAAGGTGAAGGCTTCACCCACAATCATCTTGTTTTCAGTGGGTTGTGCGTGAATCGCTGTGCGGTGAAGGCAAAAATCGAAAACTCGCTGAGTGCGTGTGCATGTACGCGCGTGAGGGCGCGGAGGGGAAAATCGCGGTGGAGTGACGGGGCGAGAAAGGCGGGAGGTTTTTGTGGAAAGTGCACGTGTTTCCGGAGAAAGTGGGCAGGTTTTCATCGACCGTTGTGAGTAAATGGATTTTCCTGTGCGGAGGGCGGAGAAAGAGCGTGCTGAGGTGTCGTGCGATTGAGAAGAAAAAAAGGCGGCATTCTGAAGAAAACAGTAACTTTGCACCATGGAAAATCGTTTGTTTGAACATAGCGTATGAAGGATTCCCCTTTTTCTGAAACCACCGTGTCTAATTCTACACCGCGCACTGACCGGCGCTCAAACTCCGTTCCCCTCACCGCCCACCTCAGTCTGATCGGTGCTGCCACCTTTTGGGGCTTGATGTCCCCGCTCGGTAAGGACGCGATGACCCACGGGTTCGACGGCATCGACATGGTGTCGTTTCGTGTGGCGGGCGGGGCGTTGCTGTTTTGGATCGCCTCCTTGTTCGTGCCGCGCGAAGCCATTTCGCGGCGCGACATCCTGTGGCTTTGCGTGGCCGCAGTGTTTGGGCTGGTGGGCAACCAATGTTGTTTCACGGTGGGACTGAGTCTCACCTCGCCCATCAATGCCGGCATCGCCACCACGTCGATGCCGATTTTCGCCCTTGTGCTTTCGGCCTTGGTGCTGCGCGAACCCGTGACGTGGCGCAAGGCCGTCGGGGTGGCGCTGGGCTGTGTGGGGGCGCTGCTCTTGGTGTGGTCGAGTGCGCGTGCCGCCGGGGCGAGCGTAGGGATGGGCAATTTGCGCGGCGACCTGCTGTGTCTGGCGGCGCAATTCTCCTATTCCATCTATCTCACCGTCTTCGGCCGATTGGCGAAGCGCTATTCGGTGGTGACGGTCAACAAGTGGATGTTCCTCTCGGCGACGTGCATCATTTGGCCCTTCACCGGCGCGCATGTGCTGTCGACGCCGTGGGCGGAGGTGCCGCTGAAAACCTATGCCGAGACGGTCTATGTGGTGGTGTGTGGCACGTTTGCGGCCTATCTGCTCATGATTCGCGGACAACAGGTGTTGCGCCCCACGGTGGTGAGCATGTACAACTATGTGCAGCCCATTGTGGCGGCTTTGGTGAGCATCTTGCTCGGACTGGCGGTGCTGACCGTGACGCACGCGGTGGCGGCTGCGCTGATCTTCACGGGCGTGGCGATGGTGACGCTCTCCAAATCGCGGCGTGACCTGAACCGAGCTGCAGAACAGCCTACCCCTATCGACGCGGTGAAGGAGAAGGAATAGGAGCGCCGCAATTCGACCGGAGGCGCTGTGGATAGTCTGCGAATCGGTGAGGGCTATGATTGATTTGTTGAATTCCCGGGGAGCTTTTGTGCTTGGGAGAGATTGAGAAATTTTTGTATTAGCTCTTGTGTGGGTTGGTGTGTTTGGGTATCTTTGCAGAGTTTCTTAATTAGTCTTTTATGAAAAAGAATTTCCTCTTCTTCAAGAAGTATCTTTTCCTGACGGCTTTGCTCTGCCTTGGAATTATTCGTTCCGCCGCACAAGATGCGGCGCCCACGGTGGAAAGTGCGTGGCGTGCTGAACTGGGGCTGTTTTACGCCGGTGTCAGCTACGAGCAACGTGTTGCTTCACGGTTTAGTTTGGTAGGGCATTTTGACCTTCTCCCCGAATGGGGAAGAATGGTTTATGGCAATCCGAACATGAAGTTTGGTGGCTTCGTCCCGACGTTTCAATTGGAGGGTCGCTGGTACTATTCCGGGGTACGTCCCGGAAATTCCGGTGGATACTTGGCATTGCGTTCAGCCCTTGCCTGGAACAATGCTCGTTTGTTCGGTGCAGCGAAATATGACGACTATCATGTGGTTTCCTGCGGTTTAGATGCCGGTTGGGGTTACAACCTGAGTTTGGGCAAGCAATGGACCGCTTTCTCGTATATTGGACTCGGTTTGCCAAAGTGGGATTTCTATCGCACTCCCATTACCGACAGTTGGGAGTGTAGGCGCAATTGGAATTTAGTGCTTGATCTCGGCATCGGCTATCGGCTGTGAACTTTCTTCTCGCCGAAGTGCCGCTGCGCTAATCTCGCCTCGGTACACCGTGACACTTCAATACTCCTCGCCGGCAATGTAGTTATGCACCGGCGCCATAAAAAGTCCGACGTTCTGCAGTGAACGCCGGACTTTTATTTGCGTTCGAGTCAAGTCGTTCTCCTTTTAATTCGCTGCCGATGCGGGGGAGAACTGTAGTCATGGGATGCCACTCACTATAATTGGGTAGTAAAAAAGGATATTTGTAGGTTGTAAACGAGGTTTTCAGCGAAAGCGACTTATAAATCTCCTTTTTTTACCCACTTTTGGGTATTGTGCAATTGGGAAAATGTGCGGAACTTTGCAGTGGGAAATATAAAATTTGGGAGACGTCGCAGAGAATGCGACGACTTTTCTCCTCTTCAAATGTTCTGTTTTACATGAAAAAAGTTTTTACCTTCTTCTTATTGGCGCTGTTGATGCTCTTTGTCGGCACTTCAACCGCCGCGGCCGCGCCCGATGATCGGCCGGCGCACATCGTGGGGCACGTGCGCAACTCCGCCACGGGCGAGTTCTTGCCCCGTGTCTTGGTGACGGTGAAAGGTCACCGCATTTCCGTGTCGACCGACGTGACGGGGCACTTCATGCTCAAAAATCTCCCCCTCGGTGCGCTGCAGGTGGAGGTGAATGTGCCGGGTTTCGTGCCGCAGACACACAAGGTGACCACTACGCCCGACGCCACGCTGGTGTCGGACTTCGAACTTGTGCCCGAGTTGGCGCTCGGCGATGTGGTGGTGTCGGCCACGCGCAACGTGACGAAGCGCCGTTTGGCGCCGACGCTCGTGAATGTGCTCGATGCTAAAATTTTCGACAACACGCAAAGTTCGTTCCTCTCGCAGGCGCTGAAGTTCCAACCCGGCGTGCGTGTGGAGGACAATTGCCAGAACTGCGGTTTCTCGCAGGTGCGCATCAACGGTTTGGAAGGCCCTTATTCGCAGGTGCTCATCGATTCGCGTCCGGTGTTCAGCAGTTTGGCGGGTATCTACGGTTTGGAACAGATTCCGACTAACATGATCGAGCGCGTCGAGGTGATGCGCGGCGGCGGTTCGGCGCTCTTCGGTTCATCGGCCATCGCCGGGGTGATCAATGTCATCACGAAAGATCCCACGGCCTCCTCGGCGGCGGTGTCGCACGAGATTCGCGGCATCGGTGGTCTGAACACGTTTGAGAACAACACCAATCTCAATGCCACCTATGTGACGGACGACAACCAATTCGGCCTCACCTTCTTCGGACAGCTCCACCATCGTTCGCCCTACGACCGCAACGGCGACGGCTATTCGGAAATGCCGAAGCTCGACGGCAACAATGTGGGCTTGCGCGGCTTTGCCCGCCTGAGCGACCTCTCTCGTCTGACGGCAGAGTTGCACAACACGCGCGAATTTCGCCGCGGTGGCGACCGCTTTGACAGCGAGCCGCACGATGCGCACACGGCCGAACAACTCCGCCACAACAACCTGACGGGAAGTTTGAACTACAGCTTCATCTCGCCCGACACGCGCCATCGCGTCAACGCCTTTGCCTCATTTATGAAGGTGCAGCGCGAAAGTTACTACGGCGGCGGTGAAACCCCCGTGTCGGATTTTCTCGAAAAGGCCAAGAAAACACCGCTCACACCCGAAGAGACGGCCGAAATGAACAAGCGCATGGTCAGCTACGGCCGCACGAAGGGCTACACCGGTGTGCTCGGCGCACAGTATGCCTACGATTTTGAACGCCTGTTCTTCATGCCCTCGCAACTCACGGTGGGTGTGGAATACAATCACGACGATTTGGAGGACAAGAGCGGATTCCGCACGAACTACCTCAAACAAAATGTGCACACGGCTTCGGGTTATCTGCAAAACGAGTGGAAGACGGCACAATGGAGCTTCCTCGTGGGCGGTCGTTTGGACAAGCACTCGCTGCTCAACCACGCCATTTTGAGCCCGCGCGCCAACGTGCGTTTCAATCCCACCCCCGACTTGGTGCTGCGCGCCAATTACAGCGCCGGTTTCCGCGCTCCGCAAATCTTCGACGAGGACTTGCACGTGGACAACGCCGGCGGTGATCTGATTTTGATCGAGAATGCAAAAGACCTCCGCGAGGAGCGTTCCAACAGCTTCAGTCTTTCGACCGACTGGTACACGCGTTTGGGCGCCGACTGGCAGTTGAACCTCACAGCCGAGGTGTTCTACACCGAACTGCACGATGCCTTCAACCTCACGCAGGCGGAACGCGACGGTGTGATCGTGAAAACCCGCACCAACTCTTCGGGTGCGAAGGTGGTGGGCGCGAGCCTCGAAGGCCGTCTCACGCTGCCGAAGTATTGGACGTTGCAGGCCGGTGCCACGTACCACCGCAGTCAGTGGAACGATGCACAGCAGTGGAACGAAAACGACGCTTACACCACGCGCCGCATCTATCGCACGCCTGACGTGTACGGTTATTTCGTTTCGACCTTCACGCCGATGAAGCACCTCGACGTGTCGCTCACCGGCAACCTCACGGGTTCGATGTTGGCCGGCCACGAAATTCCGACCGACTACGCCAAGGATGCCAACGGTGAGGACGATCTGACGAAGCCCACCGGCTTGACCGAATATGAAGGCCGCCCCTCGGCCACGGTGCGTCACGACCGCGTGATGAGCGGCGAGGGACAAGACAACGTGACCGTGCTCGGGCCGCGCACGTTCAAGACCCCTGTCTTCTTCGAATGCGGACTCAAGGTGCAATACACCCTGCCGATCCGCAAATACTACAAGGCACAGATCTATGCCGGTGTGCAAAACCTCTTCGACGCCTACCAAGATGATTTCGACCGCGGACATCCCCGCGACTCGGCCTACATCTACGGCCCGATGGCACCCCGTAGTTACTTTGCCGGTGTGCGTTTGTCGTTCTGATCGGCCGGCCGATCAATGTCTCTTGGGGTTATATTTATTGACCGCGACAACGCAAAGGTTCTTCGTTCAGCAATGACGAAGGAAGTAGGCGCATATTTCCCATTTGGGAGATGTGCGCCTTTTGTTGTATCTTTGCACCATATCGCGAAATAGCATGAGAAGTGGGTGCCGGATTGCAGTTCCGGAAAGTTACTTTCCATGCTATTTTCTTTATTATAATATGGTCAGTTTCTTACGATGAAAAAAATACTCTTTCTCCACGGGTTCGCCTCGAGCGGACACAACGGCACGGCCATCATGCTGCGCGAACAATTGTATGCCGACGGGGTGACGGTCATCGCCCCCGACATTCCCGTGATGCCGGCCGAGGCGATGCCGTTTCTCCGGCAGCTGGTGGTCGATGAGGCGCCGGATCTGATTGTCACCGCGTCGATGGGCGGACTCTACGGCGAACAGTTGCGCGGCATTCCCCGCATACTGATCAACCCCGCGTTCACAATGGCGAAAAACCTGACGTTCGGCGGCATGGGTCACCGCGAATTTTTCAACAAACGCCAAGACGGCGCGAAGGTATTTAAGGTGGATCGCACGATGATCGACCAGTTTCGCGACATAGAAAAGCAACTCTTCAAGGGCATCACCGCCGATGAAAAAGCGCGGGTGTGGGGTTTGTTCGGTGCGCACGACAAGCGCGTGAACCACCAAAAAGATTTTGCGAAACACTACGGCAAGGCGCAGATGGTGGTCTTCGACGGTGAGCATTCGCTCAACGGCGCGGTGGTATCGGCCGTGGTGCTCCCGTTGGTACGCCGCTTGCTGGGCTTGCCGCCGCATTGAGTACGGCGCAGCGCCGAGTTTGCGCTTGCTTCGGCGGCCGTTTCGGGCGTTCGCACCCGATGAGGCAGCAAAAGTGGCCTACTATCTTCAAAAAGCAGCCAAGTTTCGACAAAAAACGCCCAACTTTCTTTGAAAAGTTGGGCGTTTTTTTGCTTTCTATGCTGCATTTGCATACGAAATGCTTGCGAAATTGGCATTTTCGCAATTAAATCAGGTCGAAATCGAGACGATGTAGAAAATAATTGCACAGAAAAAGAATTAGAATGTTGTTAGATTGTGATGAAGTCTGTATTTTTGCAATCGAGGTAGATTTTTCTGTTTGAATATTCCGCGTATTCTTGCAAAAATATCTTCACTTTGCTGTCTATATTGCGGTTTTCTTAAATAAAACACCCTAATCCATCGATACATGAGGAAATCTGTTCATCCGAAAGTGTTAGTCGGGAGTCTCTTGATGGGGACGGCGCTGAGTTTCGCGCTTCCCTCGTCGGCTCAACAGCCCACTGCGCCCGACACACACCGGCTCTCGGGCATGGTCTTCAACAAGCAAGGCGAACCGCTCGTGGGCGCTTATGTGCGTGTGAAGCACGGCAAAAAGACTTGGACCGTTCAGACGGACGAGACCGGTAAGTATGTGATCAATCTGCCGGCCGGACAGAGTTTGGCCGGTTTGAATGTCGCCGTGTCCTACATCGGTATGCAGCGCCAGGTGAAGACCATGAAAACCGGCGTGATGCACTATGACTTCATGCTCGAAGACAATTCGAAGAGTTTGGGCGAAGCGGTGGTGACGGGCTACGGCACGATCAGCACGCGCGAGAAGACGAGCGCCATCACCTCGCTCAAGATGGACGAAATCCTCATGCCGGGCATGACGAGTTTGGAGCAGGCGCTCGAAGGCCGCGTGCCCGACATGGTCTTCATGCAAAACTCCGGTGAGGTCGGGGCGACGGCGCGCATGCGCATTCGTGGTACGTCGACGCTCATCGGCAATCGCGAACCGCTGTGGGTGCTCGACGGTATCCCCCTGTCCGATCCTGTCGATGTGACCAACGAGCAGCTCAACGACCCGGACTACATCAACTACATCGGTAATGCGATTTCGGGACTCAACCCGCAAGACATTGAGCGCGTAGACGTGTTGAAAGACGCCGCCGCAACCGCGCTCTACGGAACGCGTGCCGCCAACGGTGTGATTGTGGTGACCACCAAGAAAGGTGATCCCGGTCCTCCTCGCATCACCTACAATGCGCAGTTCAAATACACGGCGCGTCCGCGATATACCGACAGCAACATCCATCTCATGAACTCGCAGGAGCGCGTGCGCTTCGGCCAAGACTTGGTGAACCTCCACTATACGTTCCCCAACCACATGACGATGGTGGGCTACGAAGGAGCTTATCACCGCTACGTCACGGGACAGATAGATTACGACACCTTTGTGGCGCAGGCGCGTCAGGCAGAAACGGCCAACACGGATTGGTTCGGCCACTTGACGCACGATACGTTCAACCACAACCACACGATCGCCCTTTCCGGCGGTAGCGAGACGGCGCGCTACTATGCTTCGCTCGGTTATAATAAGGAAGAGGGTGTGCAACTCCGTCACCGCAACGACCGCTACACCGCTTCGCTCAACATGCAGACGCGCATCGCCAAGGTGATTCAGGCCAATGTGCGACTCAACGCCAATGTGCAGAAGAAAGAGCAGCTCCCCGGCGAAATCGATCCGCTGGGCTACGCTTACGGCACGACGCGCGCCTTGCCTGCGTTCAACAACGACGGTTCGTACTACTACTATCAGCGCCACGCCTACAATGTGGGCACGGATAAGGACGGGCAATATAAATACCGTTACAATATCCTCAACGAGATTGACAACACGGAGAAAAACTACTCCTCGAACGGCTTGATGGCCGCGCTCGATCTCACCTATCGCCTCCGTCAACTTCTCGACTTCACACTCACCACCTCCTATCAGCGCAACACGAGCGACAACGACACGTGGTTTGGCGAGAAATCGAACTATGTGGCGCAACTTCGCAACAGCGAATACGGCGTCGATCCCATTCCCGGACAATACGGTAAGAGCGATCTGCCCTACGGCGGGGTGTACAACTCGGGACGCAACGTGAACGAGAACTTCACGCTGCGCGCACAGGCCAATTTGCGTCACGCACTCGGTGCGAACAAAAAGCATTTGGTGAGCGCTTCGTTGGGTTACGAAATGAACACGTCGAACACCGACGGATTCAGCACCAACACGCGCGGTTTCTACAAGGATCGCGGACTGAAATATGTGCACATGACGGCCGAAGAGGTGCAAAAGTTCCCCTTCTACGCGAAGTGGTTGGCGAGCAACACGCCTTCGATCAAGGCCGACAAGACGCATCGTCTCAGCGGTTACGCCATTTTCTCCTATTCTTACGGCAGCCTGTTGTCGCTGAGTGCCAATACGC
This sequence comes from uncultured Prevotellaceae bacterium, assembly GCA_963517315.1. Lineage (GTDB taxonomy): Bacteria > Bacteroidota > Bacteroidia > Bacteroidales > Bacteroidaceae > Alloprevotella. The sequence continues at coordinate 10,213 of CAUQEF010000025.1, read as the reverse complement.
GTTTCGACGCGTCGAACAAGTTCGGTTCGCGCAGCAACGAGAAGTTCCTACCCGTGTGGTCGGCTTCGGGTATGCTCAACCTCAAGGAGTTGGCACTGCGCCCCTATGACGTGGTGAGCGACTTCCGTTTCCGCACTTCCTTCGGTAAGACGGGCAACATGGTTGACAACCAAACGCCGAACCTCCTCCTCCGTCAAGAGAGTGTGGACACTTATTATGGAGAAAACACGGCGAAGGTGTTTGCACTGCCCAATCCCAACCTGCGTTGGGAGCAGACCGACCAGTTCAACGCCGGTTTTGATGTGGCGCTTTTCGACTATCGCCTCTCGTTCGGCTTCGACGGTTACTACAAGCACACCCGCGATGCCTTCAACAACACGCCGGTGTCGTCGATCAACGGCACGGACAACTATGTGATGAACGGCAGCGACCTCTACAACAGCGGTTTCAGCATCAACCTCACGGCTTATCCCATCAAAACGCGCGATTGGTCGTGGATGCTCTCTGCCAATTACTCCGTGGTGCACAACCGCATCGAGACGAAGTCCGTCAATGACTACACGCTCAACGATTATCTCAACGGTACGGCCGTGATCGACGGACAGAGCATCGGCACGTTCTACAGCTATCGCTTCCTCGGTCTCGATCCCTCCAACGGTCTGCCGCTCTTCGACGACTATAAGGATCGCCAACACTTGCTCGAGGGCAAAACGCTCGACCGCATCATGCAACTCGTCATGGCGCGCAGCGGCAGTCGTGAACCGAATCTCAGCGGATCGTTCTACACCACGGTGCGCTACAAGCAACTGTCGGTGGCGGCGAGCTTCAATTACGCCCTCGGCAACAAGATTCGCAAATTCGCGCTTTACAAAGATATTCTCGACGGCGTTTCGTCGGAAAACAACGTCCGCAAGGAGTTTGTCGACCGCTGGCGTCGTCCCGGCGATGAGCGGCACACGGACTATCCGTCGCTCATCAGCCCCAGCGACCCCGAATATCAACGCAACCGCTACCACTGGAGCAACTCGTCGAACAGTGATCTCAAGGGCTTCAAATCGTTTGCCGACAACTACTGGTCGATGTATGACAATGCCGATGTGCGCGTCGTTTCCGGCAGTTATCTTCGCCTCTCGAACGTCACGTTCCGCTACCAGTTCTCGCAGCGTCAACTGAAAAGAATGCCTTTCTCCAACCTCGCGCTCGACTTCTCGGTGACGAATCTCTTCACCCTCAAGTCATCGGAACTCAAAGGACAGGATCCCACCCAGAATGGTTTCTCTATCCAAACGGCGCTCTCGCTCCGTCCGTCCTACACATTGGGTTTGCGCATCACCTTCTAATTCGCCACACCTCATGAAACAGTATATCTTTTCTCTCGGTCTCGGCCTGCTCGCACTCACCACGGTGGGCTGCGATGACTTCCTCGACCAATACTCGCAAGATCTCGTGGTGGCGAAAAGCGTCACCGATCTCAACGAACTGCTTGTCGGCGACGTTTATCTTCGCAGCCACGAAGTCAATAAAGGCATGAATGCCGGTGTGTATGGTTTCGTCAATGCGCTCGACGACGATATCAACACCACCGGTACCTCGCAACAAGGCAACATCGCCAACACGGCGTGGACACACACGCTGGCGCCGCTCTACGGGTACTTCACTTGGCAACAGGATGTGCGCTATAATTATGGCGCTACGAACAAGGCTTCGGACGATGCGACGTGGAAAACGCTCTACTCGCGCATCAGTCACGCGAACAATATCATCGACATTGTCGACGAAATACCGCATACCACCAAAGAGGACGAAGCACTTTACCATCGCGTGAAGGGCGAAGCGCATTTCGCCCGTGCACAATTCTATTTGGCGCTCGCCAACCTCTACGGAAAACCCTATCGCGTGGATTCGGCCTCGACCGATCTCTGCGTGCCTCTCAAACTCACGCCGCACGTGGAACACGACAAGGACAAGCCCACGCAATTCCAACGTGCCACGACGGCGCAAGTCTATGAACGCATTGTGGCCGACCTTACGTTGGCCGTCGACCAACTCACCGTTTCGCCCCGACCCGATCGTTTCCGCCTGCACCGTGCCTCGGCAGAGGCGGCGGGCGTGTTGCTCAGTCGCACCCTGCTCTATATGCAGCGTTGGGCAGAAGCCGAACAGGCCGCCAAGCGCGTGGTGGAAAGTCCGCGGGTGAAATTGGCCGCCCTCACTGATTTCCAAGCGGGCAAACCCTTCCTCACGCGTAACAATCCCGAGGTGCTTTTCTCACAAGGCGCCAATTATGTGGCAGCGCAAGACAAGGGTACGTCGCTCACCGGCGCTCCCGGCGATTTCTGCGTCACCCGCGAATTGTATGACTCCTATGTCGACACCGACGTGCGCAAGCAAGTTTTTTTCTCTGTCAACGGTCTTTCCGACAGCATCTCGCTCTCCAATAAATATGAGCGTGTCACCGGCGAAAACCACATCTCCGACGGGTTCTTGCTCCGTGCCGCCGAAGCCTATCTGAACCTGGCCGAGGCACAAGCCATGCAGGGAAAAAGCGCTGAGGCTTCTACCACCCTGGGTCGTTTACAGCAACGCCGCATCACCGACTATTCGCCCACGCCCCTCTCCGGCAAGGCATTGGTCGACGAGATCCGTGCCGAACGCCGTCGCGAACTCTGCTTCGAAGGCCAGCGTTGGTTCGACCTGCGCCGTTATGCGGTGAACACGGTGAACCCCTTGAAGAAGAATGTGGTGCATGCCTTCAATGCCTATTCGAATTCCAACGCCTTCTTGACGACACACACCTTTGTGTTGCCGACAGGCGATCCTGCCTACACCTTCTCGATTCCTCTTTCGGTCATTGAGTTCGACAAGGTGCCGATGCCCAACAACATTCGTCCCAAGCGCGAGGAAGTGAAGCAGCCCAAACCGCTGCCTTCCCTGCCCACCGACGACGAAGACAACCCCACGCCGACTCCCGCGCCCTAAACGGCACATCGGCACTCATCACTTACCCACATTAAGTCACATCGTTCATGAAACAGCTCCTGTTCCTTCTCCTGCCGTTGCTCTTCTTCGCCTGCAAAAGCGAAGAGAGCATCACGCCCGCTGTCACCTTTGAGCGTGATTTCGAGGTCGTCGACAATGCCGCAGACCCTGTGCAGCATGCGCGCTACGAAATCTATAAGAAATACGGCGTCCCCGTATATTTCAACGACACCGTGGCCGTTCACGGCGGCAATGCTCCCGCCGACAGCGCCTCGCGCCGTTACGAAACGGTCGATCTCAACTGGACCTTCTTCGGTTATAGCCGAGGGGTGGAGTATCGCTACGACTATCTGCGCACTGCAGAAGAGCAACTGCGCGCTCTGCGTTTCGTCGACGCCTATTTGAGCAAGATCAGCCGCCAGATGCGTCCTTTCTCCGTCATGCTCGCCGACACCCTCACCGTATCGTCCGCCAACAAGGTCGAAAAACCGGTCTACCACGTCGGTTTCCGCACCTTGGTGCTCGCTCGGGTCAAAGACATCACCGCCGAAGATTCGGTCAAAGCGCAAATCGCCGAAATCGTCAACAGCATGGTGAGCGACCGCATCAAGGCCAATCGTGAACTCTGCGGGGCGTTTGCCGATGTCAGCACCCAAAAGGGCTGGTATGACCTCGACTGGAAACGACTCAACGAGACCTCGCCTTGCCCCACCGTCATCGAGATGGGCAAGAAGAGCTTCGTCCTTTCGGTCAACGCGCTTTACGACCAACCGCCCTACAGCGCCTTCAATCATGAAGATTTGGTGACGCTCCTGCTCAAAGATCTCGGAAGCGGCGCGCCCACCGTCGAGAGTGAAGACGAAGCGATCGAGATTCGCAACAAAATGTTGGCCGAAATCGGCGCTTTTGGTTTCATCCGCGGTTGGAACCAAACCGGTGCCTTCGCCCCGCGCGATGCCGATGAAGACCGTGAATACTTCATCAAGGCCATGCTTTGGTTGGGCGACGGCGGTTTCCGTCAGCGCTACGGCCATCTCCCCGTTGTGATGACCAAGTACGAAATCCTTCGCCGTTTCGTCACCGGTGAACTCGGGGTGAACCTCGACTACAATCGTTTGAACGAATAAAAACGCGGTGAACTCCGCAAATTCATCTCCTCATCGCTATGTCTATCTTCAAACCTCTCTGTCTCGCCCTCCTCTCTGCAGCCGCGCTCTTCGCAGCCTCTTGCGGAAGCGACGAACCGAAGACGATCCAATATAATCTCTCCGCGGTGCAACCCGGAGAGGATTTCACCGATCCTCGTGACAACAATGTCTATCACACCGTGCGCATCGGCGACCAACTTTGGATGGCCGAAAACCTGCGCTACGCACCTAACGGTTACAGCCTCGACGGAGCTTATTCATGGAACGAGCGTCCGGTCGACCTCACCAAGATCGTACCCGACGATGCCGCGGTGACCGAACTCATCGACCGTCTTTTCCACGATCCGAAATACAACGGGTGGGAAGTCGACGGTACGCCCATTGCACCGTGGGTCGAAGGTTTCATCAAGCAACTCAAGCGTGGCCGCATGACTGTGGCCGAAGTGCGTGAGAACATCCGCTATCTCAACCCTGCTTTCGACGACACCCTCACCGTCCGGCTCCTTAAATATGCCGAGTTGCCCGAAGCGCGCCACAAGGCCGGAATGGCCAATTTCGAGAAAACCGAAAAAGATAACGGTGGCTACGTGGCCAAAAACGGATTTCTCTATACCTTTGCCGCTGCGCAAAAGGCCGCTCCCGAAGGTTGGCGCCTGCCCACCGACGAAGATTGGAAAAAGCTGGAGCGCACCCTCGGTTTGCCCGCTGCTGAAGCCGATCTCAATGAAGCCTGGCGCGGTGAAGGACTCGCTACCTTGCTCAGCGTAGGCGGAAAATCAGGTTTCAACGCCCTCCGCGCCGGAGGTAATCTCTATCAGCGCGAGTCCGGCAACTTCTTTGAGAACAAAGACAAGGCTTGGTATTTCTGGACGGCAACCCCCACGATGTTGCAAGACTCCATCCCCGCTGCCTATGTGCGCCTCTCCAACCACTTCACCACCAAAGTGTGGCGCGGCACGAGCCGAGTGGCCAACAACTATCGTCCCGTACTCTACAGCGTGCGTTGCGTCAAAGACCTCAAGTAACGCACCCTGCACTCCCTTCGGCCGATGCTTGAAGTCGTCGACTCCCGGCGACTTCGAGTGTGGCCGTCTCACACCCGATAATCGAATTTTTAGATCTATCTCATTTTCATGTCTCTCCGTCACCTCTTTTTTTCGCTCAGTTTGGCTGTGAGCACGCTCTCGCCGCTGGCCGCCTTCGCACAGCCCGAGCCCAGCATGTATGGCGATCGCGTCAAAGCCGACGTCAAACTCCAATATGTCTACACGCTCGACGAAGCCTTGGCGCGCGCCCGTGCCGAGAAGAAGCCCATCTTCTTCAACTGCTTCGCCGACTGGGCCATCCCCTGCCACGGCATGAACAAGTACGTCTTCTCCGATGCCGAGTTTGCTGACTACATGAACCGCAACTTTGTCAACCTCTACATCGATGTGAGCAAGCGCGCCAATGCCGCGGTCGCCAAGCGCTATGACATTCGTCGCTTTGCCCACTTCCTCGTACTCGATGCAGACGGCAATGTCCTCCTGCGCATTGTGGGAGGTAAGAAATTGCCCGAATTTAAAGAAGACGTGATGCGTGCCCTTTCGCCCAAAACCTCGCTCCCCGGGCTCGAAGCCGCTTATAAGAAAGGAAAGCGCGACAAAAAGACGCTCCTCGCCTATCTCTACGATCTCAATCTCGCCGACGACAAAGAGCAGTTCGACAAGGTGGCACAAGAATATGTGGCTGCCCTTAAGCCCAAAGACTACGCCAAAGCCGAAAACTGGTTCGTCGTCTCCAAACTCATCGCCGATCGCGAAAGCCCTCTCTTCAAACACTTGCTCGACAACAAAGACGAGTTCGTGAAAAACAACGGACAGAAGGTCAACGACTTCGTCGAAAGCCTCTTCTACGCCGAAGCTGCAGGCTACGCCGCTGGTTCCACCCCCTACAACGCCGATGCCGTGCTCGGTATGCAAATCGATGCTCGCCGTGCCAACATCCCCGACACCTCCGTCGTGTATGTGACCTGCAAATTGGCGCAACTCCGCGGTGAGAAGCGCATTGGCGAACTCCTCGACTACATGCGCGCCAAGGGCGAAGCCTTCCGCACCGATCGTGCGTCTTACGAACTCACCTTCGACTTCCCCGACATGACGGCCGAACAAACGAAGCAACTCGTCGCCTATCTCCGCGAAGCCGCGACACGCAACACCGGCGAAGCCGCCAAGCGTCTCGGGTTTCTCGCCGATCGACTCGAGAAGCACGACGGAGTGAACTTCGAACAACTCTCGCTCAAAGACGCACTGGCGAAAGCCGCCAAGGAAGGAAAACAAGTCTTTGTCGACTGCTATACCAGTTGGTGCGGCCCCTGCAAGAAACTCGCGCGCGAAGTCTTTCCCCAACCCGAAGTGGGCAAAGTGCTCAATGCACGTTTCGTCAATCTCCAAATCGACATGGAAAAGGGAGAAGGACCGGCTGTGTCTAAGCAGTTTGGCATCAACTCCTTCCCCACGATGCTCATTCTCAACCCCGACGGCACCAAAGTCGGTAGCATTGTCGGTTACTTCCCCACCGAACGCCTGCTCGACGAAATCGCGAAAGTACCCACTCGCTGATTTGCAGTCCCTTCCGCTCACGCCGCTCCCCGTGCCGCCACCGGCCACACGGGGAGTGGTCGTTGTTTTTCTCTCTAATCATCGCTTATGCGCCTCTTCCGCCTTCTCCTCCTGCTCATCGCCTTGCTCCCCACCGCCGGCATGGCGCAGCATTTCCGCGCCGTCGTCCCCTATGTGGAGCAAAACGGCAAATTCATGGTCGATGTCACCGTCAACGGTACCCGCGGCCGCTTCCTCCTCGACACCGGTGCACCCTGTTGCGTGAGCTACTCCTTTGCCCGCCGTGCCCACATCACACTCGGTGAGGCACAAACCGGACAAGATTCCAACGGCCGCCCCGTCACAGCACGTATGGCTCAGCTCGATTCCCTTCGACTCGGCAGTGTCGACTTCCGCAACGTCGCCGCCATGTGCTGGCCAGAGGGCAGTCCTACTGAGCGCTTCGGCATCGATGGCATCTTGGGTTACAACCTCATGCAGATGGGCATCGTCAAACTCAGCCGTGCCACGCGCACCTTTGTCTTTACCACCCTCACCGACAGCCTGGGACTCGATTTCTCGCGCGCCACGCCCCTCCTTCCCGACCCCTATGTGCCGCTGATTGAGGTGCGTCTCGACAAAGCGGTGGTCGACACCGTTATGTTCGACCTCGGTGCACACGCTCTCTACGAGCCCTCGGTACGCAACTACGCCCGATTGTCGAAAGCCGGCAGCGCCTTCCGCACGCAGGCTTCTGCCATGGGAGCGCTCTCCATGGGCGCTTCGGGCATCGAACCGCCCACACTCAAACACCGCGTCAAGGTGCCGCATTTCAAAGTCGCAGGTTTTGATTTTCGCAACGTTGCCGCTGTCACCACCGGCGGACACGACTCCCGCATCGGGGCACGCTTGCTCGAATATGGCGATGTCGTCATCGACTTCCGCCGCCGCACCTTCTATTTCCTCCCCCACGACGGAAAAACAACGGCCGATGTCTATCTTTCCGACTGGGAAGTGATCCCCACGGCCACCCTCGACGGCAAAATCGTAGCCGGTGTGGTGTGGAACAAGAAATTGCCCATCCAACAAGGCGACCGTATTGTGGCGCTCAACGGACAACGCTTCGACACCGTCGACTTGGCAACAGCCACCACGCGAGGACTCCTCTCCTTGCCCGGCAACAAAGCCACTGTTACGTTCGTCAATGCCCGCACAGGACAGGAAGAAACCACCACCATGCGCCGTTATTAACCCCATCAGCGGAGTGCAGCGCCCGATGCTGCCCACGATCCGAATGCCCTTACCGATTGCGACCGCGCCCCAACAGTTGTTTGGAGCGCGGTCGCATCTTGTTGCGTGCGCAACGCTTATTTCGAGTGGAGTACAAGCAACACATGTTTTTATCTTAAAATGAAGGCGGATATGGAATTATTTGTATCTTTGCGCTTATAGTCAACGCATCGTAAAGAACACCTTGCGCATCATCTTAAATTCCAAAGTATGAAACGTCTATTTCCTCTATTCGCCTTGCTTTTACTGCTCTTCTCCTCCTGTGCCCGCGAAAAGACACAGGCCGAACTTTTTGCAGAAACCAAAAGCGGAGTAGTGTTGATTCTCAATAAGTTTTATTATCGCATCCGCCTGCCGAACGATAAATTCTTGTACTTTTCCGGCTTGGACAAAGATGGAGATTTGGAGAATGTCACCCTCGATTTCGAAGAGATCCGCAAAAACTGCGCGTGGATGTCGGGGACGGGCTTTTTTGTCGACGACAGAGGGACGATCATGACCAATCGCCATGTTGCCCAACCTGCCCTTGAAGAAAAAGACATCAAGGCAGGCTACCGAAATTTCATCCATGCCATTCAGCAGTACTATAATTACCAAAAGCAGCAACTCAGCGAGAAGTTCGATGAGCTGGAGACGGCGAAAGGTCAGTACTACGACGACGAAGAAGAGATACTTTATGATACCCCTGCAGGGGTGGCAGAGATCGAACGGCAGCAAGAGGCACTCCGCAGAGAGTATGCCGCCGCCGAACAAACCCTTGAGCAACTCGAGCAATTGAACGATCCGAGTGCTTTGAAAATCAGTTCCGTGTGTGAATTGGGTATTGCCTACAACGATACACACGTCACCGGAGCGGCCGATTTCTTGGACAAAAATCCTTGTGTTGTGCTGAGAACTTCGGAGCGAGAGGACGTGGATTTGGCGCTCATTCAGTTGAAAAACCAAAAGACGCCGGACGATGCCTATGTCTTTTCCATCGGCGAGGAAAGCATCCCGCTCGAAATGGGACAACCGCTCTATATGATCGGCTACAATGCCGGACCGAACCTAGCCCAAACGCGCACCGGCATTCAAGTGCAAATGACCGGCGGGAAAGTCACGCAACTCTCCGACGGGCAGCGCGTATTGTACGATATTGCCACCGTACAAGGTTCGAGCGGTAGCCCCGTGATTGACACGGAAGGCAACCTCGTCGCCGTCAACTTTGCCAAATTAAACGGCTCGGACAACTTCAATTTCGGCATCCCGCTCAAGCGCGTCAAAGAGTTTATGAAGTGGTAATACACGCACCATTTCCGCGCTCCGCTTCGCATCATCCAGTCGTTTTCATTTTACGGTAGGCGGACGCCTTCCCTTCTTTCCCTCTCCATCTCCTTCTGTTTACCGAAAGGAGAGGGAGAGGGAAAGAAGAAAATCAATAGTAGACCCAGGCAAAAACTAAAGTTTGAAACACCAAAAGCAGAGCTCTTCAAACGAATAGACTAATTTGCACTTGCCGGTTGATACTATGACTTAAGACACGAGCTCGCTTATCCCATACTCCGACATTTCCCGATCAAATGTTAGGCGCACAGCGAACCCACCCTGCCTTGGTTCTATTTCCGGCCTTATCATAGTACAGTAAAATTCAAATCCCAATTCAAATACAATGACCATTATAGAGGTGAGAGATGCTCTTCAGAAAGAAGAGCCCAATGAGCTATTTAATCTACATCATGCTTGGGTAAGTACTCTAATCCCATTTTGGAGACAGGCGGTGATACGAATCGCAGAGCTGACCGACACACCGACAGACCGCAGGGACAAGCACTTGAGAGTCATAGAGCAATCCATGACCCTAATGTCAGCCTGGCGATTCAAGCAGATAACCTACATAAAGGCTAGACGCAGAGAAATTGACAGTGCCATTAGTTTCATCAGGAATGCAGCCTTAACGACTAAAGTCTCGAAATACGCCTTTGCACCGGTCTGCAGAAACCTAGCTGGCATCTTACGTGGAGCGTTGTATATATCCACCTTCGGCTACAGCGACGAACAGGTGCCAGAAGTATTAGCTCACCACATTTATGATTTAGCCACCTGTCACACGCTCTTCCCCTTTGACACCAGTGACTTTGTAAGTTTCCTCTCTGGCGAGGGAACCCCTGGTGAGAACTGGCACATCATGATGGATCGTGCTGGCGAAGTACTCGGCATTCGCCCCCTCATTGAGGCCAT
>CAUQEF010000024.1:0-33260 GCA_963517315.1 uncultured Prevotellaceae bacterium | reverse complement strand
GGGGAAGAAGCGATGAATTCCTCATAAGGAACTTCTATTCGGCTATCATCATGGTCATTTAACTTAAGGTGTCTTCTCGTTTTACGTTCGTTGGGGGATAGTATGAATAATCCATGCCATATATTCTCAACTTCATACTTGTACCCCAAGTAAATGCAATACATGCGACTTTCATAGGCGGAATAAGGATATTTCCTTTTTTGGGGAAACGATAGGGTGTATAAAGTTCCTTGCTCCTTAAAGCCCTCTTTTATTAAACAAGGCTTCTCTCCTATTATTTTCCAAAACCAGATATCGTTATCATCACAATATTCTGTTAAGAACATATCTTCTTCTTCAAAAAGAATGCGACTTCCACTTGGTGCTTGTATTTTCATTGCTCAACTATTTTAGGATAAAGGGTTAGATCTACTCCTGAAACAGGCTTTAAGCTACTGAAGCTCACACCTTTGTAGCATATTATAAGGTTGTGATATACTGCGCTCGAAAAAAAGGGGTCATCTGATATTTAGAGTGATGGGGCTCTACAAAGAAGAAAAGCGCAGAATCTACTCGTATGGGCTGTTCGCTCACCTTCTTCTCTACGGCATGCTTCACACGAAGACGCATCTTATGCTCACCTGGCTCAGTAAAGGTAACGGCACCGGGATGCTTCGCTCGTGAAGAACTACGCGAACCGCCTTCAAAGGTTCACTCATATTCATCAGCTCCTTAGCTATCATTCATCAGTTGAACAACTACAGGAGAGGCCTTGTCCTCCGCTACCTCAATAAAGAAGGGAGAGGATATGGGAATAGAGACGAGACAATAGCATAATAATAAGCAATATTGCGATTAAGCTATATCGAATACAACCCTTATTCATTTTCCTTTTTTGATATTCTGTTTGCCATGCACCATGCAGATTCTCTTCAACATATGAACCGTCTTTGAACAGATAGACCAGCGGTTCTACATCAAAAACAAAATCAGAGATTGGCTCTCGCTCTTCCCAAATAATGGGGGAAGAAGCGATGAATTCCTCATAAGGAACTTCTATTCGGCTATCATCATAATAATGTAACTTTAAATGTTTTCTCGTCTTACGTTCGTTTGGATATAGTATGAACAATCCATGCCATATATTCTCAACATCATACTTGTACCCCAAGTAAATGCAATACATGCGACCTTTATAGGCGGGATAAGAGTATTTTCGACCCTTTTCAAGAAACAACTTAAAGTACTCTCCGCTTTTTGAGAATAATCCCGGAATAACCTCTTCTTTCGTATAGATATACCAGAACGACACGTTATCAGTGCTATCGGCAGCCAAAGGCAAATCTCTTCCACCAATCAAAATCCTCCTACCTGTCTTATTCTCTATTTTCATCATTTCAAAACCGTAAATTTCACTTCTTGAATACTGCGTATAAAGTCTGCCGACCATCACGTGTTATCTTCCAAATTTCAGTTCCGTCTTCGATAGGAACTCCAAGGCCTCTTGTTATTGTAAATTCTGAAAGCTCTATACCCTACCACTTCTATGATGAGGTAGGGTTGTAATAATACGCTCGTTGAAAATCTCGCCAGTCTCTCATCAGTTCATACACCTCTTCGATAGGGATAATAGCTTCTACCTTGTCGTCTTCGTATACATTCTTTACGACCGCTTTTTCTCTATCACACTCTATCATATACATCTCAAAGCCAAAACCTTCATAAAAGTCGACTTCTCCTCTCAGTAGCATTTCTATTGAGGAAACTATTTCCTCTGAATACTCAAGGTCTATGTGATTCACTTCAGACCAGAAAAATATTCCATACTTTGAAGCATTCCCTAAATGAATGATAGAGGGAATGGTTTTCTTCAATCCATCAGATCCGTAGTAATCTATTTTGCCAAATCGATATTGCATAGTTATCATTGCTTTACAGGAAAGAATGAACGTATTTCTCCTTCAACATAGTAAAAATGGAGATTCATCCGATATTTGGAGTGATGGGGGTCTAAAAAGAAGAAAAGCACAGAACCTACTCGTATGGGCTGTTCGCTCACCTTCTCCTCAACGGCATGCTTCAGACGAAGACGTATCTTATGCTCACCGGCTTCGGCGAAAGTCACGGCACCGGGATGCTTCGCTCGTAAAGAACAACGCGAACCGCCTTCAAAGGTTCGCTCATACTCACCGAACCAAGGGTAGCCTACCCAAAGTTTCTCCAGCTCCTCTTTTGAGATGGGGAAGTTGTATACCCTACCACTTCTATGATGAGGTAGGGTTGTGATAATATGCTCGTTGAAAATCTCGCCAGTCTCTCATCAGTTCATAAACCTCTTCGATAGGGATAATAGCTTCTACCTTGTCGTTTTCGTATACATTCTTTACGACCGCTTTATCTCTGTCACACTCTACCATATACACCTCAAAGCCAAACCCTTCATAAAAGTCGACTTCGCCATTTAGAAGTGCTTCAATCTCTCCGACAATCTCTTCAACGTAATCTAAAGATAGATTATTGATTTCATCCTGAAAGAATCTTCCATACTTTTCTGAATTCTCTATAACAACTGATGGATAGCTATTTTTTCTACCATCACCACCCATATAGACTGTTTTCTTGAAAGAATAATGCATAATCACTCTGTTCATATCGGATAACATGAAGTTATCTCACCTTCCTCATAAAAGAAGTTGATTGTAACTTTCCCATCCTTAGACCGTAAAGTCAACCGGCAAGTGCAAAATTAGACTATCATTTTGTAGAACGGCGCTTTGGGTGTTTTAAACTTTAGCTTTCGCTCTGGCTTACTGTTGATTGTCTTCTGATATGCGTAAGCTTTATACGGCTAAAAATCGTAGCGTCAAGTTCGGATAGCCGCTCTCTCCAATTAGATTCATCACACCATTTTTATTTTCATTCTGCTTGCATGGCGTTTGATTCTTTCGAGATAAAAGTGACGTTCTCTTCAGTTCCACTTGTTATCACTGTGTCGCATCAGATGAGCCATTTACCATCTTTCTTTAGGTGAATAATCGGAACCTCTTCAAAGATAAACCCTTTTACTGCACTCCATTCTTCCCATACATCGGTTATATCCTCTTCGTTTGCTTTATACATCGGATCATAACCATGTTTCGGGTAATCGTTTAGAGATCTCATAGCCGCTTCTGTGGGAAACAAAAGATACTGATCTCCGTCAATTATACCATCAGCAACGAAGCAAAGCCCTCTATACTTTGCTAGAGTTCGAATGTAATAGGCCCTGATTGTAGCTTCTGCTTGTATTGGTAGTCTATAAGATACATGTTGAGTATAAAGGCATCTCCTCTCTATGAAGTGATATTCCTCTATAAGATCTCGATTATGGGTTAAGAATTCATAGCCTCCCGTGACACTTACTATTTTCAATAGATTATCCCCGAGATACCCATATATACCATTTCTTGTTGCTCTATTTCTCATTGATTATAACTGCTCTGACGTAAAGTAATCTGAATTTACCTCTTCGGGAGTATCTAACAACGGATGCTCTCCACCTATTGTTCTTGTCGGGAAAGTTCCATCCTTAAAGTGATAATGCTCAAGATGAGCTGACGAGAAGTTTGCAACTGTTTTAGAACCGAATTTTCCACGTGTTGAATTAGGCTGATAGAAATCATTCTCTACAGCCCAATCGAAGACAGATTTATCCAAGGGGTACCGAGTTAAAGTCCCAGTAAGAGCGTATCGTTCTATCCAGTTCAACGCTCTTGTAAAACTGAGGAACACTGCACTTGGAAAGCAAGACGTCTCCCCATTAAAGATCCATACAGATTGTTCTCCTCCACGACTTTCTGCTATATGAAGTCCTTCTTCTTGAATAGGCTGATCCATAGTTTTCTACTGTTATAAATTTCATGATTTTCTTGATTGCTCTTCGTCTTAGGTGAAGCTCATCCAGTGTCCACGACGATGAGAGCAAAGCCCCTTTTGAGCGTACGATGCTGATTCGGGTGTTATTTCCTGCGATCTTTCTTCGTTGCAAAGAAGCCTGCCTAACTACGGAACTGCCCAAGATGCTCCTCGTAGCCGCGGTTCGGCTTAAACTGTCCACAATATAGTGACTCGAAGAGTAGAGAGAAAAGCACAATACATTATCATTATAACGAACCCAGAATTAGATAAACTCAAGCAATCTAATGGATTCGTTCTTTGCTGTCAGCGTTAAGACAAACGAATCTAACAGCTCTTCAAAACTATCCGCCACGACACTAAATTCTTCAAACACAGGTTCTCGTCCATAGATAATTTTTCCCTCATTTGTCCCAGACACACCAATTGCAAGATATGAGTAACCATTCCTAATAGAATAGGCAAACGGAAGATAACTGTTCCAAAACTCGCTAAGAAACGCTATTTCTTCATCATCTCCATCTTCTTCTGCAGTTTGGATACTCAGTTGCTCGTATTCATTCCAAGAGAAGCCTCCCTCCTCATTGCCGATAAGATAGTCTGAGTAAGAAAGAAACCAAGCATCTTCTCTTCTACTAGACAATTCTTTAAAGCTTTGGATGAAAACTTGAAAGTTTAGTGGGGTTGCCTTTATGAGATCTAAAACTCGATTGGATTCAGCCGATGAATAATCTTCTTGCGTTTCTACCAAAGGCTTTAGTAACCATCCTTTTTGAAGAAGAATATCAATAAACCAACTATACTTGCTCACTGTTTCTGATGCGTCTTTAATCGTTGAATAATCTTCCGTTGTAGTGCTGTTGCTGCACTCTGTTTGGGGATTTGTTCTTTCTCGTTTAGTTTGTCTTCGTGAGTGTTTTACACTCTGGATTTCCTAACGCAAGCCCCAAAGGATGATGCCATTCTTGTCCTCCTCGTCATAGACCTATGCGGGCGTACCGAGTTGGCCGCAGACGATGCTGTATATCTTGCCGTCTTGGAAGAGAGTAAGTGATACGAAGCTCTGTTCTTAAATTCAAAGAGCCACGTCTTGGGGACTTCGTTGTAGAGCATCAGCACACTACCGACATAGCGTAAAGTCAACTAGTAAGTGCAAAATTAGACTATTATTTTGTAGAACGGCGCTTTTGGCGTTTCAAACTTTAGTTTTTGCTCTGGCTTACGGCTGATCGTCTTCTGTATACCCGTAGGCTTTTTATCGGTGAAGCCGGCGAAGATGGCGTTATTAGGAAAACACGGTCTGATGACTGTTAGTATTTTCAGTGCTCCCTTCCATGAGGCATAAGGATCGGACATTACCCCGTTGAAATCAACTTAGTGCTTCAAGCAATAAAGGAAATACTTCATAGGAGAAATATTGAATGAGAGGATTAAAAACAGCAGAGTCCTGCTGTCGGGATTTCCAACAGCAGGACTCGGGTAGGACTCGGATATTATTGCTTATTTTTCGTCTTCCACAGCAGCCTGTGCAGCGGCGAGGCGTGCGATGGGCACACGGAAGGGCGAGCAGCTCACATAGTTGAGGCCTACGCGGTGGCAGAACTTCACAGAGCTGGGTTCACCGCCGTGTTCGCCGCAGATACCGCACTTGAGGTCGGGGCGAACTGAGCGTCCCTTCTCTACGGCCATGCTGACAAGTTGCCCCACACCCTTCTGGTCGAGTACTTGGAAGGGATCGACTTTGAGGATCTTCTTCTCGAGGTAGACGGGGAGGAAGCTGGCAATGTCGTCGCGCGAATAACCGAAGGTCATCTGCGTGAGGTCGTTCGTACCGAAGGAGAAGTACTCCGCACGGGTGGCGATGCGATCGGCCGTGAGAGCGGCGCGGGGAATTTCGATCATCGTGCCGACCTTGAAGTCTACGCTTACGCCTTCTTCGGCGAAGAGCTTGGCAGCGGTGTCGCGAATTACCTTCTCTTGGGTCTCGAACTCATAGAGGATACCGGTGAGGGGCACCATGATTTCGGGATGGGGATCGAGGCCTTCCTTCTTCAGTTCCACAGCGGCACCGAGGATGGCGCGCGTCTGCATGGCGGTGATTTCGGGATAGGTGTTACCGAGACGGCAACCGCGGTGTCCGAGCATGGGGTTGGCCTCAACCAACGAGTTGACACGCTGGCGGATGTATTCTACCGTCACGCCCATGGCCTTGGCCATTTCTTCTTGACCGGCATGATCGTGGGGAACAAATTCGTGGAGGGGGGGATCGAGCAGACGCACGTTGACGGGCTTGCCGTCCATGGCGCGGAAGATGCCGAGGAAGTCAGCCTTCTGATAGGGAAGAATCTTCTCGAGAGCCTTTTCGCGACCTTCAACGGTTTCGCTGAGGATCATTTCGCGCATGGCAACGATCTTTTCAGCTTCGAAGAACATGTGTTCCGTGCGGCAAAGACCGATACCCACTGCGCCAAACTTGGCAGCGACGAGGGCGTCTTGGGGCGTGTCGGCGTTGGTGCGAACTTGCAGACGAGCGTACTTGGCGCAGAGGTCCATGAGTTCGGAGAAGTCACCGCTGAGTTCGGCTGCTTCGGTGGGGATTTCACCGGCGTAAACGCAACCGGTTGTACCGTTGAGCGAAAGGAAGTCGCCTTCCTTGAGCGTCTGACCGTCGACGGTGAGCGTACGTGCCTTGTAGTCCACAACGATGCCACCGGCACCCGATACGCAGCACTTACCCATACCACGAGCCACCACGGCAGCGTGAGAGGTCATACCACCGCGAGCCGTGAGGATACCTTCGGCAGCGGCCATACCGGCCAAGTCTTCGGGCGAGGTTTCGATGCGCACCATGATGACCTTCTTGCCGGCTGCATGCCATTCTTCGGCATCGTCGGCGTGGAAGACGATCTGACCGCAGGCGGCACCGGGAGAGGCGGGCAAACCGCGCGTGATCTCATGAGCACCGGCCAAAGCGCGCTTGTTGAAGACGGGGTGCAAGAGTTCGTCGAGCTTGTTGGGTTCGCAGCGCTTGATGGCGGTTTTCTCGTCGATGAGGCCTTCATGAAGGAGGTCCATGGCGATCTTCACCATAGCTGTACCCGTGCGCTTACCGTTACGAGTTTGGAGGAACCAGAGTTTGCCTTCTTGTACGGTGAACTCCATGTCCTGCATGTCGCGGTAGTGCTGTTCAAGCTTATTTTGGATCGTGTCGAGTTCCTTGTAAATCTCGGGCATGGCTTCTTCCATCGAGGGGAACTTGGCGACGCGTTCTTCTTCGCTGATACCGGCACGTTCAGCCCAACGCTGTGAGCCGATTTTTGTGATCTGCTGGGGCGTGCGGATGCCGGCCACCACGTCTTCACCTTGTGCGTTAACCAAATACTCACCGTTGAAGAGGTTCTCACCGTTACCGGCGTCGCGGCTGAAGCAAACACCCGTTGCGGAGGTTTCGCCCATGTTACCGAACACCATGGCTTGTACGTTCACAGCCGTACCCCACTCGTCGGGAATGGATTCCATCTTACGATAGAGGATGGCGCGTTCGTTCATCCAGCTGCGGAACACGGCGCAGATGGCTCCCCAAAGCTGTTCGTTGGGATCAGTGGGGAAGTCGTGACCGGTCTGTGTCTTGATAGCCGCCTTGAAGCGCTCCACGAGATCTTTGAGTTCTTCGACCGTGAGATCCTTGTCGAGGTGAATGCCGCGGATGGCCTTCACTTCCTCGATGATGGCTTCGAAGGGATCAATGTCTTCCTTGTTCTCGGGCTTCATGCCGAGCACTACGTCACCGTACATTTGCACGAAACGACGATAGGAGTCATATACGAAGTGGGGGTTGCCGGTTTTGGCAGCGAGACCTTCTGCAACTTCGTCGTTGAGGCCGAGGTTGAGGATGGTGTCCATCATACCGGGCATCGATGCGCGCGCACCGGAACGCACGGAGAGCAACAGCGGGTTGGAAGGATCACCAAATTTGCTGTTCATGCTGACTTCCGTCGTGGCGATGGCTGCGGCTACAGCGTCAGTGAGTTCAGCAATGATGGCATCCTGACCTACGCGGTAATAATCGTTGCACGTTTCGGTGGTGATGGTAAACCCGGGAGGAACGGGCACGCCAATTTTATTCATTTCGGCGAGGTTGGCACCTTTACCGCCGAGCAAATCACGCATCGAGGCGTCGCCCTCGGCTTTTCCGTCGCCGAATGTGTAAACTCTTTTTACTTGTTCCATATAGATGACTGTTTTCAATTTTAATATACTGCAAATATAACGCAACTTCGGCAAACCGCCAAACAGATCGACGGCTTTTGCAAACTACGGTTTGTAAAAACCGCTTATTTTCGACTTAAGACGCTGGATGTACGCGAAGTTACAAAAAAAACGGCAAAAATCTATCGTTCGCGAAGGGTTAGTTTAACGTCCGACTGCCTTTACTCCTCTTACAGTACGGAGTTTTTTGATCAGCGAATTGAGTTGCGTCGTATCGTCGACCAGGACGGTCAACTCGCCATAGAACAACCCGTCGTTGCTTTCGATGGAGATGTTGCGGAGCATGATGTGCTCTTCTTTCGAAATGATGGACGTGATGTTGTTCACAATGCCAAGGTCATCCTGTCCCACCACATGAAGTGTGATCGGATAGGTGCTACCGCCTTTGCCAGCCCAGCGCACTTTCACCACTCGGTAGGGGAAGCGTTCGCGCATCTCGCGGGCGTTCGGGCAACTGTCGCGGTGGATCTTGATACCGCCCGAAACGGTGACAAAGCCGAAGACATCGTCGCCGTAAACGGGGTGGCAACAGCGTGCCATTTGAAATTGGACGCCTTTTAGATTACTATTGTCGATGACCAAGACGTCTTCTTGTCCCGCGTCGGTGAGCGGAGCGGCGTCCGTAAAGCTGAAAGTTTCAGCACTGCGCACTTCGGCTCGCTCGGCTACGCCGGCCTCTCGCTTCTGCAATTCGACGTAGGTGTCGAGGGCGGCGTTGAGATCGATTTTATCTTCGGAGATGTCTGTATAAAAGTCGCCGGCTTCTTTGTAACCCAGTTTTTTGATGAGCTGATTCAAGGCGCGTTCGTCCCATTCCAGCTTCCTGTTCTTTAATTTCCGTTCGAGCACTTCGCGTCCCATAGCGCTGTCACGACTCTTCATTTCGCGCAGGGCTTGACGAATTTTGGAACGGGCGTGCGAAGAAACCACGATGTTCAACCATTCGAGGCGCGGCTGCTGCGTGTTCGACGTGAGAATCTCGACGCGCTGTCCACTGCGCAGCGGTTGGCGCAGTGCCACATTTTTGCCGTCGACGATGCCCCCCACACAGCGATTGCCGATTTTCGAGTGAATAAGGTAGGCGAAATCCAAAACGGTACTGCCGACGGGCAACTTAAAGAGATCACCTTTCGGCGTGAAGACGTAAACCGAATTTTCTTTCAATCCGGTGTGCACTCCATCGTCGACATGGGGATCTTTGCCGGCCTCGAGTGCCGCGCGAATATCGGCCAACCAACTGTCGACGCCGCCCTCGCTGCTCTTCACTCCTTTGTAACGCCAGTGCGCAGCCAGTCCGTGCTCGGCCACTTCGTCCATGCGTTCCGTACGAATCTGCACCTCCACCCACTTGTCTTCCGGTCCCAAGACGGTGGCATGCAGGCTCTCATAACCGTTGGACTTCGGGACGGTCACCCAGTCGCGCAGGCGTTTGAGGTTCGACTCGTAACGATTGGTGATCAGCGAGAAGACTTTCCAGCAGTCGGCCACCTCATTTTCGGGATTAGAGTCGAGAATGATGCGAATGGCAAAGAGATCATACACTTTTTCAAAGCCACAATGTTGCTTTTTCATCTTTTGCCAGATGGAATGAATGCTTTTCGTGCGTCCCTTCATGTGGTAGCGCAGTCCGGCGGCGGTGAGCATCTGATGAATCGGCGCCACAAAATTTTCAATATAGGCGTCGCGGCTCTTTTTCGTGGCATTGAGCGCCTCCTTGATCATATAGTAGGCTTCGTGCTCCAGATATTTGAGCGACAAGTCCTCCAATTCCGATTTCAGTTTGTAGAGTCCAAGCTTGTGAGCGAGGGGGGCGTAGATGTGCGCCGCCTCGATCGAGAGGCGACGGCGCGCTTCGGCATCGGGATTGTCTTTGACAAGACGCATCAGCACCACACAGCCGGCAATGAGCAGCAACACCACGCGCATATCGGCTGCCTGCGAGACGAGCAAGTTGCGGAAATTATCCGTTTTGAGCATCTCTTCGTTCAAGGCTTCGAGCTCGTGCACACGTTCGAAGGCGGCGAGGTCTTCGGGCGTGGGTTGCCATTCGCGCAACCCGATTTCGCTTTCGGCCAAACGGAGCGTTTCTTCTCCGATCTCGCGAGCGTCGAGCCCGAAACGCGCCACGAGGTTGCGGTCGGTGATGGCGGTCACATCATAGGTGGTCATAGGCTTCTATGTTAGGCGCGACAAACGGGGAAAAAATTGCAAAAGGTGACTCTCTCATGCCGAGAATCACCTTTCGCTGTTCGTCGCGGGAATTATTTAGATTGAGGCACGCTATATTTTTCACCCGTTTCCCGAATGAGCACCTCACGATACTTCTCGGGGAAGCCGGGGCGTTCGGGATCTACGCAGATTCCGTTGGGCGTAAGCTCCCATTTGCCGTCGGAAGTTTCTTTCTTCACCACTTGGTCGTTGTACTTCATGATGAGATATTCGCCGAGCGACTTCCATTCGCGCATCATTTCGCCCGACCATTGGGCGGCGAGGGCATTCACCTTGTCCGCCACAGCCGCAGGATCGGCTTGTGCCTGCGCAAACAGCTCCGCATCGGCGGCGTGCTTGGCTTCGATCATCCGACGCTGGAAAGCATCACGACGGGCGGCCACAGTGGGGAACATTTGCGAGTAGCGCGGATACACCATGTTCGACACCCAGTTGCACAACCAGAAGGCCGACTTCCAAGAGAAGGTGTGATCGTTGGCCGTGCTGTCGGCGAAGCATTCGGGCACTTGGGTGAGCGAGCAGTAGATGGGAACGAAGGGCGTGATGTTGGCATCGTCGTTGGCAAACCACAGCACGGCACCGATCGCATTAGGCATGCGGTTACGCAGTTCGCACACGATTACGAAACTGGCTTGGTGAGTCGATACGGGACGTTCGTTGAAATACTTCTTCCCCTTGTGTTCCCACGTCAAGGGGGAGGGACGATAGGGCGCACTCCACACGCCCGAACCGGCATCTTTCGTGCCGTCGAACGGGGTTTCCTCATAGTGGTCGCGCATGGCGGCCATCACTTCTTCCAACGTCACGGGGTGAGTGGGCTTCACGTAGAGCGGCATCACTTCCGACGTGCCGATGTGCTTGCCGTCCACAAAAGGCACATACTTCTCCATGCCCGTGGTGAAGCGGTTGAAGAGCGTCCAAACGCGGGCTTCGCAGAAACGCTGCGAACCAAAGTCGGCCGGTGCATAGGCTTCCGAGAACGAGAACTCGGCATCGCTGCCTTTGAAATAACCTTTGGCGCGCGCAAACGAAATCACGTCTTTCGAGTACATCACATTCTTTTTGTCCTTCAAGTCGAAGCGATGAATGCGGCTTTGGTTGGCGTGCGCGCTGATGCAATCGTCGGGGATGCGCACAGCCACCCACACGGCACCTTTCGCGGAGTCGCCTTTACCGATCATTTCGAGGATCCATGCCTCGTTGGGGTCGGCAATCGAGAACGATTCGCCCTCCGAGGCGTAACCGTGGCGCGCCACGAGGCTCGTCATCACGCGAATGGCTTCGCGCGCCGTCTTGGCGCGTTGCAATCCGAGCGCCATGAGCGACACATAGTCGATACCGCCCACGGGATTCTTCGGCCACAATTCTTCGCGGCCGCCGAAAGTCGTTTCGGTGATGGCGAGTTGGTGCTCGTTGATGTTGCCCACCACATTATAAGTGTAGGCAGCCTCGGGGATTTCGCCGAGGGGCTTGTGGGTGTCGCCGTCTACGATTTTGCGCATCGTGCCGGGCGCGTGCTTACCGGCGGGATAGTGGAGCAAGCGACCGTACATGCCGTAGGAGTCGGCGCTGTACGTGATGAAACACTCTCCGTTTTTCGAGGCTTTCTTGCCTACCAACAGATTGGTGCAAGCCGGTGCCGCAAGGGCGAACAAGACGGCAAGCAAGGCGAGGATTCTATTCATTTGCAAGGGAAAATTATTTTTGTTTCGGTCGGCGCCGATGGGCAAAACGCCTCAACGCCCAACGCACTGCGAGACGATCTTTGCAACTGTACCTAAAATGGAGCTCTGTGTCTCGTAAAACTCCGGCTGTGAAGCCAATTGCAAAGTTTCGCTACCACAAAGATACCTTTTTTTTAGATACACCGCTCATTTTTCGGCCTTTTTCTCCGAAGAAACCGCGTGAGCTGCCGATTAAGCATAGGAATGCAGTCCACCCAAGAGGAAATTCACCCCGAAATAGGTGAACAGCACACTCAGGAAAGCCAAGAGCACGAACCAATGGAACGGCCGCGGACGACGCAACGCGGGGAGCAAACCGGGATGCAGGGCGAAGGAATAGATCAACATCGTGATGAGCGCCCACACTTCCTTGGGATCCCAGCCCCAATAGCGCCCCCACGAGACATTGGCCCAGATGGCACCGATGAAAATGCCGGCCGAGAGAAGAAATACCGCCGGGTGCAGGAGCAAACGATTGAGTACCGTGAGTTGTTCGACGCGCGATGCGTTCGATTCGCGGCGCGACAGCCACAAGGCATAGCCACTGTTGAGACTCGACAAGGCAAACAGCGCGTAGGAGCACATCACAATCGTGACGTGCAGGCTGAGCAAGGGCGAACTCAACACGGGCATGAGCGGCGTGATCTGCGGATTCATGTCAGAGAGGTGAGCCACCAACAGCGCAAAGCCGGCAATGAGCAAACCAAAGGGCACGACAAACGAGAAACGGCGCATCAAAAGACTCGCAACACCCAACACGCAAACGGCCAACAAGAGCATGGTTTCAAAACCATTGCTCATCGGCACAAAACCGGCCAAATACCAACGGAAAGCGAACCACAACGTAAGGCATACCAAGGCGATAACAACACCCAAACGGAACGTGCGATCAAGCCACGGCCGACGACGACCGCTCACCTGCACACCGAAGGTCAAGAAACCGAGGGTGAGGCAATACATAAAGGCGATCTTCACGGCCGGAATGCGGTTGTAGACGATTTCGGCCGTGACGCGTGCCTCCGACAACTGCGCCGCTTTCGCCTCAGCCGGCAGGGGGCGAATGAGCGTGCCCTTGTAGAGCATCACAATCAGCCCCACTTTCTCATCGGTGTCCTGGATGGCGCGCGCCAACGGCGAAGAAGGGTCGCGTTCGGCGGCCATCAGTTGCTGCAAACGGTATTGGCCGCCGGCATACAACTGCGCCACCGAGGCATAATCGCCCACGATGGCCAGGCGCTCGCGCAAAGCCGCACTTTTGATGCGCACCATGGGCACATTTTGCCACTCGTCGGGATAGTACACCCACGAGAGCAGGATTTGTTCGGCAGTGAGTCCGCGAAAACTCGGTTTGCCGGTGATTTTTTTACAGAAATCCACCGCAAGGGTGTTGAGCGGACAGACGCGACCGTTGTAGACAATCTGTCGCCGCCCGATGCTGTCGGCCTTGCTGCGGGCGATGGTGCGCAAGGCACCGGCCGAGAAGTCGGAGGCCGAAGCCCCGATACTGCCCCACCCTGCCGCCAAGAGCAGCACAAAAGCGGTGCGGCGCAGCGCCGGATGGCGCAACAAAGTGCGAAACGCACCGCCGCGCGCCAACAACGACCACAGCAGCGAAACAAACAGCAGCCCGTAGCCCACATAGGTGAGGAGTACACCCCACGGATCGTGATAAAGGCTGAGCACACTGCCCTTTCCGTCGGTGTCGTAGGAAGTTTGGTAAATGCGCCAGCCGTCTATTTCGGCAATGCGGTTCATCGACACCACATAGTCGCGACTTGCCACGCGCAAACGGCTTTCGTAGTCGGACGGCGTGTCGGTGCCGGGATAATGGTGGACGGTGAACTGCGTGAGTTTCACGTCAAACGGCAGTCGACCCACGTCTTTGTCGTCGGTAAGGAAGAGGCGCGACAACTTTCCCACACGCAAATGCAGGTTGCCGTTCACTGCCCCGAAGGCG
This sequence comes from uncultured Prevotellaceae bacterium, assembly GCA_963517315.1. Classification (GTDB taxonomy): domain Bacteria; phylum Bacteroidota; class Bacteroidia; order Bacteroidales; family Bacteroidaceae; genus Alloprevotella. Next base: position 19,208 of record CAUQEF010000024.1, on the reverse strand, counting down.
GTGCACAGCGCTCCGAGCAAAATCAAGACGAACGACGCATGCAGCACAAGGGCATGCAACCGATGCCAAAGCCTTCGGCGCACAATGACCCAAGTTCCCGTGAGCACAATGCCCGTCCACAGCAAGCGAAAGAGCACACTGCCGTAGATGTGGGCATAGGCGGCCGCACTTCCCTGCAGATGCTCGACAATCGTGGCCGCGATGAGCACCACGACCTGCACAGCGAGGAGATAGAACGGAAGTTTAGAAGGGACGGTAAGTTTCATGCTGACGATCGGCTACGGCGATACATTCCATCTCGATGAGCCACTCGGGACGGCACACGGGAGCGAGGGTGATGACGGTGGGGATGTGCGGGAAACGCGCGACGAAGAGGTCGCGCACCGTGACATAATCGGCCGTATCGCGGAGGTAGACCGTGATTTGCGCCGCATGGTCGGCGAGATTCATCTCGGCTTCGGCCAAAAGCGCATCGACGTTTTCCCACATGCGGTGGGTTTGGCGCACGATGTCGCCGACGTGCACCACTTGTCCTTTGTTGTCGATCGAAGCCGTGCCGCTGATGAACACATGCGCACGATCGCCGTATTCGACCACGGTGCCGCGCTCGAAAGTCACCCCATATTCGATGGTGGGATTGAGGTGTGTGAGGGCATACAAGTAGCGTTGCTGCCCGGGCTCCAAGCCTTTCACCGCATAAGCGCCGAGTTGCACGAGCGAACGCGTGTCGGCCGGCAAGCCTCCGATGCCCGTCGACGAAATGTAGTGTGTGTCGGGCGTCAACCCCACGCGGAGGAAGTTGTCAAGACGCGCTTTGACCAAACCCACATAGTTGGTGTCAACGTCGCGCACGAAAAACCAAGTGCGCACGCAGTCGTCGGCAATCGTGACGCCCTGCGCTGTGAGTTCGTCCTCGTAGCGCGTGAGCAAAGCCTCGGTCTGTGCGGCCGAATCGCCCGCGGGGCTTTCCATGCCCATGTGCCAAAAGTGGCGATAACCGCCGTGTTCCACCGTGGTGACGCCGTCGGCGCACTGCATCTCCACGCCCGTGAGGAAATAAACCCACAGGCTGATTTTAGAACCGTCGAGCGGCGGCTGCTGAACGACGGAGACGGTACACGCGGTTTCCGACTCCATGAGCGGAGCTTGGTTGGTGGCGTCGCTCACGAAGTAGCGTTTGAGCACAGGGCGCGCATCGGCGGGCAACAATTCGGCGCAAACACGCTCGAAACCACGCTGAAGGCGAGCATATTGTTGGGCGAAACCCTCGTTTTGTGGGCTGACATGGAGTTGAACGTGGTACTCGCTCGGGCAAAGTTGGGAGATATGAGAAGAAAGTCCACAACTTATGCCGATTTCTTCCCAAGTTTTTTGCAAAAACTCCATTGTTTTGAAAGACACGACGCGAGAAGGCTTTTGGCCTTCTCGCAGTCTCGTAGAAATTAGGGGTTCGCTCCGGCGTTGATCCAGTCTTTGAGGAGCGTAAAATACTTGCTGTCGCGCTCATTGTTGAGAATGAGCGTGTGGTATTTGTAGTGGGGCAGTCGTTGCGATGCGCATAACCGCCCCTGGGGCATCCCGATCTCGCGAGGTGACATGCCGCCTTGGCGACGATAGATCGGAAATGCAGAAGGGAGGGAGCAACCCATGCAGTTGCACCCTCCGAAAAGTGCGTCTTTTGAAACATAATGTTCTTCACGTATTTCCACACGAGAAAGAGGATTAGTCGATATGGCTCAAAAAACGAGACTCGGAATGACTTATTTCACCGTGCGAGGTTTGCCGTCCTTGAAGAGCAAGTATTCAAGGGTGTGGTAACCGCGCGTGTTCTGTGCTGTTTGGATGGCTTCTTCCGACTGACCGGGGTTCCAAGTCAACTGTGAATAGTCGCCCGTGGTGAGCACGTTGACGATTTGCACCTGATCGAGCGGCCAAGAGTCCATGTTGGGATCGAGATTGAACTTAGAAACGGGGCCGAAAAGGAAGGCTTCGCTCGTTTCCCACGGTTCGCGCGCTTCGAGCCAGGCGTTGGCGGCGTTCTTGAAAGCCTCGTTGTTGGGCTTTGCACGCAGCGTTTCAACGGCTTTGAGCAACGCTTCGTTCTTCGTCACGAGATCTTTGTAAGTGGGAAGCACGACAACGTCGACATACTTCTTGATGATTTGCTTGTAAGCGGCCTCGTCGGCATTTTCGCGCAACCAGGGTTTGAGTTCCTTCTCCAGCACTTCGCTCAGTGCGCCTCAAACTTCCTGTGCAGCGAGGGCTTCCTTGCTATTGATGTTGTTGCGGAACGGTTGGGGGATGGCCTTGATGGCAGCGGCGGCGGCATTCACGGCCTTGAACACCTTCTGCGTGAGCTGGTGGTTGCCCTTGGCGGCTACGTAGTTGAGGATGGAGACGCCGTTTTCGGTGTGATCGAACTTACCGTCGCGAGAGCAGAGGAGCGCATTGCGGATGGAGAAGATGTTGTTCTGATAGTCTTCGCGAGAGTGCCAAGAATACCACGATTCGACGGCATAAAGAGCTTCGGTGACCTTGCCTTTGTTGTACTTCTCGAGGGGATCACCGATTTTCTTTTCGCCGACTTCGCCGGAAATTTCCACGCAACCGTCGACAAGCTGCTCAATGGCATCGAGTTGCGTCTTGAAATAGGGCGTGCGCGCCATGAGCGTGCCGTCTTCGCCCTTGGTGTAAGGCGTTTCGCCCTGGAACAAACGGGCATAAGACATCGGCTTGCCTTCGGCATCGTAGTCCGATTCGTATTGTTCCGTCCAAGCACGCAACAATGTCTTCGAATCGTTGACAAGCAGGCGCGCTACGAGATGGGCGTAGCTGTTCCAGTTGCCGGCATTGGACGAGTTGTAGTCCAAATTGGAAGGATCTTGCCTCGAAACTTTTTTGGGTTCGTCGCTTCCGCACGAGGTGAACGCGCCGACTCCGGAGAGCAGCAGCGCAAGAGCGAACACACACTTTTTTATAATAGGTTATTTTGTAGAGATATGTTGAGGGGTTGTTGTATTCGTTGTTCGGAGATAGTCGTTCACTCCATGCTGCGCCTTTATTTTCACGAAACGGAGGCTATCGGTTGGGAGAGAACGAGTTATGGACAAATAATAACGGCGAAAAAACGACTTGGCTTATCGAAAGGACGGCTTATTTATTGAGAAACCACGCGTTGAAAGCGACGCCGAGGGCAAATTCGTTTTCAGAGTTGAATGAGCCGTCGCCGATATGGCGAGTGGTGTAATCCGCCTTCACCACTACGCCGTTGCCGACGCGATAGTTCAGCCCGAACACCCACATGGAGGTCTTGAAACGGGGATCCATCACCGAAACAAACGAACTATTCTTTTCGCCCTCCTGTTGTGCATTGTAATACTCGTAACGGGCAAAAGGAATGATCTCGGGCAAATCTTCGCGACTGATGATGTTGCGCAGGTTCAAGCCCACTTCACCACCGTAGCTCACGGCACGTTTAGCAATAGGCGCCAAACGCGTGTAAGGAGCTAACTTGTTCAGGTTGCTGTTACGTGCACTCAGTTCTCCGGCATTGCCAAGCGTGCCGATCAATACGTTGCCGCGCGCAATGACATAGGGATGTTCATACTGCGCATCGACAGAAAAAATGTTGACAGGGAACTTTTTCTTATAAATCGTGGGGATGTCGGCATTCGCACCGGCATCGCCGCAATGATAATAGCTCACGCCGGCACGCAAACCGGGGAGACCGACCCAATCTAAACGCGCAACAAACGCGGGATGCTGCAAACGATCTTCTTCAAACTTACCTTGTTTGCCTTTCTTCACCCAATTGTTTCGATCAAATCCATTGGCATTCAGGCCGGAAACGACCATGGTCTGATAGTTGAAACGCGCGGCACGCTTGCCGAAACTACCGAAGAATGCCAATCCTGTCTCGTGCCAAGTGCAGGGAATGATCGTGGATTCGCCTTCGGGACGCACCGTGCCGAAAAAATCCGCAGCTTCGTGGTGAGGATTCGTGAGCCCAACGGGCACTATCATGTGACCGACACGGATATTGAAGGCGGGATGTATCAAACGGGTGAGGTGAAATTGCTCAATGGCTACTTCCCCCCCTTTCTCCAATTCGGTTTCATACTCGCCATTCTCGGCCTTTTCGAGTTCGAGTGCTGTTCCGGTACCGCCGGATTCAAATTCGATTTCAGCACCGACAATCCATTTGGGCGAAAACTTATAGTCGAGTGCCAAAACAAAGCGAGGAATTGAGATCGTGGCGCGGTGTTCTTTCGAAGCTCCCTCCGGATGACCGTAAAAGCGATTCATACCATAATCTTTGAAGGCCGAAACCATATCTCCATAACCACCCAATCGAAAACGGCGAAAACCGGCGTATTCCTCGCCGCCTGCATACTGATCGGAATTTGAGCAATTTGTATTATGTTTATCAGAGTGGCATCGTGTGGTAGCACCGGTTACCCCATCAAGGCGTTGCTCACCTTGCTTAGAAACTTGGGGAGTATACGTTTCGAAATTGGAACCTACGCCCATAATGCTATCCTTAATCGGACATTGCGCACCGGCTGTACTCACAAAAAATGCCCCGAAACCGAGGGACATCGCCATTGCTTTGATCATCATTTTCGTCTCACTTTGAATTTAAGTGCAAAATTATGGACTTCTTCTCAATGATACAATCACTACATTTGGGTATTTCCACACATTTTTTTGAGATTGCGAACTTAAAATCGCACCATGAATACCCACTTATAGTGATTATAGACTCGCAAAAAAATAGTATCTTTGCCGATATGCATAGATCGTGCCGCATAGCAGAGGACAACACTCACATTACCCGGCCGCTCTTCGATGACACAACCCTCTTTCAACAAATACAATATGAGGATCAATTATACCGAACAAGATAAAATGAGCGAAGTCATCGCTTCGCAGCCTTCACTACTGCAAATGATCAGCCGTTTCGGTATTCAACTTGGCGTGGGCGAGCACACTGTTAAAGAAGTGTGTGAGGCTTCGAAGGTCGACACCAACACTTTCTTAGCCGTCGCCAACGTGATGAAAGAAGGTCCATCTGTCGCCCCTTTCTATGTGGACAAAATACACATGCCCACCCTCATGCGCCATCTTCGTGCGGCACATGATTTCTTTCTCGACTTCCAACTCCTCCACCTCCGCCGCAAACTCCTCGAAGCCATCGACTGCTCGCGACAAAACGAGGTCGCCTTCCTCATTCTCAAGTTCTACGACGAATATATGAATGAGGTGCGCAAACACATGGAGCACGAAAACCGACATATCTTCGGCTACGTCGATCGTCTCATGGCGGGAGAGTCCACCACCGAGTTCCGCATACGGCAGTATTCCAAAAGCCACGATGCGATGGACAAAAAACTGCAAGAACTCAAAAACATCATCATCAAATATTATACACCGGCAGAAGGCGTATCGAGCGATTTGCTTTGCAATGTGCTCTTTAGCATCTACAACTGCGAAGCAGACCTGCGGGCGCACTGCGACATGGAGGATGCTCTCTTCTTCCCCGCGGTGCAACTCCTCGAAGAGAGCATTGCCAACAAGACCTATCTCCCGAACAACGAAGACGATGCCAACGCGCTCTCCGAACGAGAACGAGAAATCATCGCCTACATCGTCAAAGGACTCACCAACAAAGAGATTGCCGCGCAGCTCTTCCTGTCCATCAACACGATTCTCACGCACCGTAAGAACATCTCGCGCAAATTGGACATTCACTCCGTGAGCGGCTTGACCATCTACGCCATTGTCAACGGTATTGTCAAGATTGATGAGGTGAAGATGCAATAAGACTTCTCTAATCAACAGATGCAAAACGGGCACTCCATAATTGTGGAGTGCCCGTTTTTCGTCAAGGTGGCTTCGTTATTGGAACTCAATAACAGATCTTGCAAGGACGTAAACCCCGATCTTCGGCATCAGATGTACTCACTTTTTCGGGGGTGTACTTACAACGATTCAACCCGCGACAGTTTGCGCGCGAATGATAAGCCCTTGCGTTCTTGCTGTTGCAGATATATACCTGTCCCCTATCGGCTGCAGTCGGTGCACTTGCAGAAAGAAAAGAAAAAGAGAAGGCCATAGCAATGACCCAAAATGCCGTTTTCATATCAAATATCTTAAATCAAACGACGCTTGTAGCGTCTATCATCACTTCCCTACGCAGAAATTCTTAAAGATGGTGCCGAGCACTTCGTCGGTTGTGACTTCGCCGCCGGTGATTTCGGCCAAATGGTGGAGGCACTCTCGCAAATCTTGCGCCACAAAGTCGCCCGAAAGCCCGGTCTGCAAGCCTTGACGCACACGGCGTACATCGTCGAGAGCCGCCGTCAGCGCTGCATAATGGCGCGCATTCGTCACCACGATGTCGCTTTCGGACTGCTGCGTCGCAGCCGCCGTCGCCACCAGCTTATCGCAGAGCACAGACATGCCCTCCCCTTCTCGTGCGGAGAGGAAAAGCACTTGAGGTTCGACACCATGAGCTTGCGCCGCCTTGCGAACCGCGGCTTCCACCTCAACACGGCGCGAAACGGCAGCTTCTGCTCCCCCATTGAGGGCGGCTAAGCAATCGGCCTTGTTGTTCACGACCAAAACGTCGCCTTCGCCACGCGCCGAAAATACTTCTTCGGCCAGCGTGGCGAGCTGGGTTTCAACACAATTCACATCGAGCACAAAAATCACGGTGCGCGCAGCATGCAACTGCCGACGACTTCGCTCTATCCCCATTTGTTCTACCTGATCCGTAGTGTCGCGCAAGCCGGCCGTGTCGATAAATCGGAAAAGCACACCGCCCAACACGAACGTGTCTTCGACCACATCGCGCGTGGTACCGTGCACATCGCTCACGATGGCGCGATCGTCTTGCAACAAGGCGTTGAGCAATGTCGACTTCCCGGCATTCGTCGCACCGACGATGGCCACCGGCCAACCTTCTCGCAGCGCATTGCCCGTAGAAAACGAATCGGCCAGCCGAGCGGTCTCGGCTTCCACCGCCGCCGCGACGCTGTCCAACTGACTGCGGTCGGCAAACTCCAAATCTTCGTGGTCGGAAAAATCCAACTCCAACTCAAGCAACGAAGTGAGGTGCAAGAGTTGTTCGCGCAAGGCCGCCAAACGCTGACTGAAGTGCCCGCGCATTTGACTCATCGCCACACGATGCGATGCCGCAGTGGACGAAGCAATAAGATCTGCGACCGCTTCGGCCTGCGACAAGTCCATTTTGCCATTGAGGAAGGCGCGTCTGGTGAACTCCCCCGGCTCTGCCGGTGCGGCACCGGCCGCCATCAGCAGTTGCACAACACGTTGCATCACAAAAGCGGATCCATGACAAGAAATCTCCGTTGCATCTTCTCCCGTATAGGAGTGGGGAGCACGAAATACCGAGACGAGTACCTCGTCTATGACTGTTTCATCGGCGGGATCGACGATATGTCCGAAAGCCAACGCATGCGAGCGGCGAGCGGCCAGTGGTTTCCCTCCACGGGAGCGAAACACACGATCGGTCACAGCGATGGCGTCAACACCAGCCACACGAATCACGCCAAGTGCACCGCCGGGCGCTGTCGCCACGGCACATATAGTTGTAGATTGCATGAGTTATGGATGTGAGAAAAGAAATGAGGAGGCAACACTCAACGCAGTTTGTCTAAAATAGCACGAGCCTCATTGCGATTGGAGGAAAAAGAAAAACATTCAAGCAACGACTCGCGACTGAAATGACCCTGCAGCCGAGGAGCAAGTAATGAAAAAGCTTTCAAGCGGCTGGAATCAAACGTGAAATTGCGCACGAACTCACGCACCTGAACTCCGGAAAAATACAATTCCTCCGATGCACGTTCAAGAATTTCAAGCCGACTTCTATCTGTTGATGCTGATTTGACGTCAGCAAGGAGTCGTGCGAAGATCTCATCGTCTGCTCGTACTGCACGCCCGCGAGCATGTTGCTCACGCCCTTCCCATCTCATGATGGGCTGCTCATAGAAATGAAAATCGACAACGTGCCCGCGATGGAAAGAGAGATCAAAGCACTGCTCACAATCCCGAAAACCGGCCACCCACTCATAGCGCCAATGCGTCCATTCGGGAGTAACATCACGCAAGTGAGGTGCGCCCAAAAGGTGTACGACCTGCGCTTCTGTCATGCCGACGCGTATATCATCCACTGTGCCCCGCGCAATCACACAACTGTCGAAGAGCAGCGTGGAGAAGATGAGGAGTAAGAAAGCATTCGCGACAAGCCGTGCGCGACGCATAGGAGAAGAAAAGAAACTCACCCACGCGTGTGGCGAGAAGATGTCAAAGAAACAAACCTTTTTCATACATCAAAAGTTTTTGTGCTTCGATAGTTTGGCGGCTGTGTGCGTTTCGCGCTCAATCACCGTTGACTCTTGACAAAGTTCCGAATAAATGGCGTAAGAAACAAATTTAGCCTACACATTTTCATGCCGCCTTCGCGCAATCACACAAAAAAGCTCCCCGCACTCTTAATGAGCGCGGGGAGCTGTTCAAATTGCTTATTGTATTGACCGGCGACTTTCGTCGCGCTGCAGGCTTTACTTGATCACGACCTTGCCGTTCTTAATGCGAACACCGTGTTCAGCATCAACAGCGCGGCGGCCTGTGAGATCGTAGACCTCGGATTTCTTCTCAGCATCTACCTTGATGCCCGAAATACCGGTAATGGTCTTGGCGGGATCGAGGAAGCCGGCAGGAACTTTTTCTGCTCCCGAGAGCACTTGCTGCTTACCGTTACCGAAAGCGCAGACTACGAAGTATCCTTGTCTTACGATTGCATTCGGGATGGTGAAGTTATAGGTGTTCGACACATAAACGAGGTTACCCTTCGTGTCGTAAACCTTGAAACCGACTGCACCGGATCCACTGTTGCGATCTACCGAAATTCGGCCGTTGTTGTCAGTCACTTTGTAGGCGGTGCATTCGAGATCGTTGCGGAAGTCAGTGACCATTCCGACATCGCCCACTTCGCGAGCATCGCCGGGAGTGGCGTCATCGGAGGTGGCAAGGCGCATCTGGCCGGGCTTGCTGCCTACGCCTTCAGCTTGAATCTTACGAATACGCTCATCGATAAAGAAAATACCGGGGTGAGCCTTCGGATACTTGCGCATGTAGGCAATTGCCTTGTCGATGTCAGCTTGCGTGGTGGTGAACCAGTTGTCGTGATAGTCGCCGGTGTTGTGCTTTGTGACAGGCTTGAAGAAACCGTAGAATTGGAAGAATTCTGAAAGGTCTTCTTGTGCTACGTCGCTGGCGAACATCGCAAACTTGAGATAGTTGTCCAGACCGCTGATGGGCGCGTTCGAATTCGTGGAATACGTCATCGGGCTGTTGCGCAACTTGGCAAAGAGTTCGGGATAGAACTTGGGATGATGTCCTTGGAGCTGATAGTAGAGCCAGAGTTGGAAGTAGACTCGGCTACGTGTCCAAATGTTGTATTCGTCACGGAAAGCACCGCGGTGGAAGTCTGCAATGGGATTCGAGAGAGGGCGTCCGCGTCCCACATTCGTACCTTGCAACCAACGATAGACTTGCGAGAAGAAGTTCACCGACATTTCTGTGTCGCCGGCCATGTTGATGGCCTTTTGGTGAATGTGACCCGTTTCGTGAGCTATCACCCAAATGGGTGCACCTTCGTCGTTTTCAGTACCGCGTGTGAAACGCTGGTAGTTCAAATAGTCGCCAACACCGGGGTAGTAAGTACCGTAGGTTGAAGCGTAGGGGTTACCCTTCGAAGAGGAAGAGGCAGAGAGCATGCAGTTGAAGCGATCCAAGTAGTGATCGATGCCCATGAGATCGCGCTCACACTTGACGAGCTCATCCCAACGCATCAGTACACCTTCGATGCCCATAGGCGTGCCGTCGACATCCTTCTTCGTGAACTCATTGTAGTTGAGTTCGCGTTTCACACCGTCGAGATCCATGTTGAACTGATAGTACTTGTTCTTCAGGTGGATCACGTCGTCTTTGAAGAGCGTCCGTGCCATGTCGATCCAGTCGGCATTGGTGTGTCCGCGGGTGATGTCGAAGTAACCGTTCACGCGACCGCCTTCAATGTGAATTTGCAAGGGGGGCGCAGAATCGAGTTTCTTGCGGGTGTCAGTGATCGTGTAGACAATGTACAGATGGCTGTCGTTGTCGGCCACGACCATATTCAGACCGGGCTGCAAGCGCTGACGAGGTCCCGTCACGCTGAGGCCTGCCGTTGTCATGGCCTCGACCTTCGTTCCGGGCGTAAAGCCCTTGGCATTGACGTAGATGAAGGCTGCTTCGCCGCGCTTGAGGCTGATACCGGTGGGGCCGGTTTGCGGTGAGAACATGTAGCCGGTTCCGACCAGTCGATCATAATTCCACTGCGTATCGTCGGAGTAAGGCTTGTAGTCGTACACGCGGAATTCCTTTTCCCAGTGTCCCCACGAGTTGTTCTTGACTTTCAGCGCCATCGCTTGAACGGAAGCGGGGAGCGAGATGTAGTTTCCGGCAGAGCCTCCAGCAGGTTGGCTCATCAGACCGGTCAGTTCTGCATCAGAAAGCGTTTGGAAGTTGCTCTTGAGCGCTGTACAACCGGGATCGGTGAAATAGATGGCGAGCGTATTCTTCACTTTTTGCAGGTTCGATCCCGTGAAGTCTGCCAACTCCGCCAAATTGTTGCGTGCGATTCGCAGCGCGCTCTCATCCACGTCGGCCTTGGTGATGATCCACTGAGATTCGGGCATGTCTACATCCCAACCGACCACATGGTGTCCTCCATCATTGTGGAGCCCCACATTATTGTTGTCGTTGAATCCGTAGCTGGGCGTGAACTCATCTTTGCCTTCGGACAGTGTAAAACCTGTCGTGGAAGTCGTCACCGTTTTATATGCTCTGGAGCGTTCGCCTCCTTGTGTCGCGACGTATCGTTCGGTGAGTGCATTGCGAAGCGTCCATTTTGTGCCCTTCTTCACCATCTGCCACACTTGGGAGAAGTCGCCATTGGTTTGAGGCAGGGTGCTGAGTTCGTGTGAGCCGGATCCTTCTGCCATCACGCGGCCGTAGGCCACATTGGTCAGATAGACATAACCGCTCTCTGTCGGTGCGATGGCTCCGTTGGTTTTATTGAGCTGTGCTTTGATTTCGTCTTTCGTCACATCGGTCACGGCTTCGAGCACCCAATCCGAGTAACTGTCATTGACCGAGGGCGAATTGGCTTTCCAGCCGAGAATGTTGCGCGAGCCGCTGTTCTCATTCAAGCAGTCGTTGCCGCTGAAGTCCGATTTCCACGACAGCGTGACATAATCGGTATTTCCATTCTTGGCGTTGGCCTCACTGTATTTGATGTAATACTTTTTGGCTCCTGCCGAAGTGACCATTGGATTGCCCGACTGGTCATTGAGGAAATGCCCTGTGGAGGCATTACGAACAGTGTAACTGTCATTGTTTTTCGTAATGATCCAGACTTGCGTAAGCTTTTGCGCAGCTGTGGTAAGTTTGCTTTGTCCGGTGAGTTTCCCGGTTGTCGCAGCTTCCGTTGCATAACGTCCGGATCCGCGATTTTTGATTCTGAAAATACCGCCATCGGCAAGTATTTTCTCCACCGCTGCCCGATTGGCCCAACCCACAGTGGGCTGCACGATGCCCAGAAGGACAGCAAGCAGGAACAAGAATGCTGAAAGTTTCTTCATATATTGGGTATTATGTTGCTACCGCAAAGATAGGTCATATCTTCGAATTGACAACACGTAAACCTTTTTTTTTACTATATAGGCACTACATTTCTGCTCATCGCGCACGATTTTCCTTCTCCTCGCCCTTTATCCGGACATCAACGTAGGGATTTTCATCTCAAAAAGTGGGAACTTTCAGCGAAAAGAAGACTGCTTTTCTTTGAAACTTCGCTACTTTCTGTTCCTCCTACGCGCGTACGTGCGTATCAGCCAATTTCGTTTTTTGCCTTCACCCCTTCACCAAAGTATGACAACCATCTATTTATCAACATTTTGCGGTAAACAATAACACCTCTTTCTTCCTTCACCTGCAGCTTCACTTACAATCGGTCGCAAAACAAGCTCTCGTTCTAAAAGAAATCGAAGGTGAAGGAAAGGTGAAGGAAAAAGTGGGAAGCCTTCACCCCTATTCTACTACCAATCAGACTATTACACAGGATTAGTGAAGAGGTGAAGGCAAAAAACGAAAAACGACAGACGCGCGCGCATGCACACGCGCGCGTTACGCGATAATAATGTGTACTTGTGCCTTCACCCTCTACGAAGCGGGCAATGGCAGCACAGCGCGTCAAAGCGGCAGCCGGAGATGATTGGCACGGTTGTTGCAACAAGTGGAGACATAAACATAAAAAACTTAGCAATACAATGGCAGTACAAAAAGGTAATATCGGTATCACGACCGAAAACATCTTCCCGGTCATCAAAAAATTCCTCTACAGCGATCATGAGATTTTCCTCCGCGAAATTGTCTCCAACGCCGTGGACGCCACACAGAAACTGCGCACCCTCTCGGCAAAAGGTGAGTTTAAGGGTAGTCTCGACGACCTGAAAGTGTCCGTCAAGATCGACAAAGAAGCCGGCACGCTCACGGTGAGCGACAACGGTATCGGCATGACGGCCGAAGAAATCGACCGCTACATCAACCAAATTGCCTTCTCCGGGGCGACGGACTTCCTCGAAAAGTACAAAGAGGATGCCGCCACCATCATCGGCCACTTCGGTTTGGGATTCTACTCCTCCTTTATGGTGTCGAGCCGCGTGGACATCATCACGCGCAGCTACCGCGAAGGGGCGGAAGCCGTGAAATGGAGCTGCGACGGTACGCCCGAGTTCACCCTCGAACCCGCGGAGAAAGCCGAACGCGGTACGGACATTGTGCTCCACATCGACGAGGAGAACCAAGACTTCCTCGAAAAAGCACGCGTCGAAACCTTGCTCAACAAGTATTGCCGCTTCCTCCCCGTTCCCGTCGTGTTCGGCAAGAAGACCGAGTGGAAAGACGGCACGCAAGTGGAGACCGAGGCGGACAATGTGGTGAATGACACTACGCCGATTTGGACGAAAACACCTTCGACGCTCACCGACGAGGACTATCGCCAGTTCTATCGCGACCTCTATCCCATGCAGGATGAACCCCTCTTCTGGATTCACCTCAATGTGGACTACCCCTTCAACCTCACGGGCGTTCTCTACTTCCCTAAGATCAAGAACAACCTCGAAATCCACCGCAACAAGATCCAACTCTTCTGCAACCAAGTCTTCGTGACGGATTCGGTGGAGAATATCGTCCCGGACTTCCTCACGCTCTTGCACGGTGTGATCGACAGTCCCGACATTCCCCTCAACGTGAGCCGCTCTTATCTCCAAAGCGATGCGAACGTGAAGAAGATCTCGCAATACATCACGAAGAAGGTGGCCGACCGCCTCTCGTCGCTCTTCAAGTCCGACCGCGCGCAGTTCGAGGAGAAATGGGACGACCTCCGCTTGTTCATCGACTACGGCATGCTCTCTGAAGAAGACTTCTACGACAAGGCCAAAAACTTCGCTCTCCTCAAGGATGTGGACAACAAATACTACACCTACGAAGAATATCGCGAAGCGGTGAAGGAGAACCAAACGGACAAAGACGAGCGTTTGGTCTGCCTCTACACGAGCGATCCCGAAGCGCAGTATGCCTACGTGGAAGCCGCGAAAGCCAAAGGCTACAACGTGCTGTTGCTCAACGGCCAACTCGATGCGCCGCTGCTCAACATGCTCGAACAGAAGTGGGAAAAGACGTCGTTCGCCCGCGTGGACGGCGACACGTTGGAGAACATGATTCGCAAGGCTGACAACACGCCCTCGGAGGCCGACCAACAGTTGCGCGACAATCTCGGCAGCGTCTTCACCGCCGTGCTTCCGCAGGTGGAGAAAGCGCAATTCCACGTCGAGGCTTCCGCTCTCGGCGCCAACTCGGCACCCGTTCTCGTGACGCAAAGCGAATACATGCGCCGCATGAAGGAACAGGCTCGCCTGCAACCCGGCATGTCGTTCTACGGCGAACTGCCTGACACCTACAGCCTGGTGCTCAACACCGACCACCCGCTCGTGCGCGGTGTCAACGACGGACTGAACGCCGCCACGGCCGAACGTCTCGCGCCCATCGATGCGGAACTTCGCGGACTCAATGCGCGCCTGCAAGCCCTCGAAGCTGCACAACAGCACACGAAGGCGGAAGACGTAACCGAAGAAGAAAAGAACGAACTCAAAACGGTGAACGATCAAATCGCCGAACAACGCAAACTGCGCGAAACAGTGCTGGCCGACTATGCACGCACCAACCAAGTGGTGCCGCAACTCATCGACTTGGCCTTGTTGCAAAACGGTTTGCTCCGCGGCGAAGCGCTCAATGCCTTCGTGAAACGCTCGGTAGATCTCATCAAATAAGGATTACAATGATTTTTCGCGGCGAGAATGGCCTTGCGCTTTCTCGCCGCTACTTATTTTTTTCCCAATGCTCCCTACTCTTACGCGCACCCTGCGACTTTCCGCACTTTTGCTCGCTTTGGGCTTCGCCTCCACTGGCGATGCCCGCCCGACGGTTCTGCCGTTGCACTCTCCCGTCGCCCTTGCCACGACGTCCGCCACCGCTGCGCCTCAAACAACAGCCCAAGTGATCTATGATCGCAGTGACGAACAGGAAGTGGAACGACTGCTCAACGACACTTCGCTCCGCACCTCACTCGACTTTGCACGCCGCTTAAAAGGCCGCCCTTACGTGGCCGCCACACTTGAAGTGGCCGATCCCGAGCGCTTGGTGGTCAACCTCCGCGGACTCGACTGTGCCACGCTCGTCGAAACCGCTTCGGCACTGGCCATGACGCGCCGTGAGGGGAAACACCGGTTCGCCGATTTCTGCCGTAATCTGGAACGCCTGCGCTACTTCGACGGACACGTGGCCGGCTACACCTCGCGCTTGCACTACCTTTCCTTTTGGATGGCCGACCACCTGCGTCGCAAAACCATTGAAGAGGTCATTCTCCCGACGAATCTCACGCAACCTTTGCACATCAACCTCAACTATATGAGCCGCCATGCCGAGTCTTATCCCATGCTGCGCAATCATCCGGAGCGCGTGCGCGAAATTGCGCAATTGGAACGGAAGTATTCGGGCAATGTCGGCCGCTTCATCCCGAAAAAGAACGTCGATCTCTCCCGCAATGAGTTGGGTGCCATCCACGATGGCGACGTCATCGCCGTCGTCACCCGCAAAGACGGACTCGACTATTCCCACCAAGGTTTGGCCTATTGGGGAAAAGACGGCAAACTGCACATGCTCCACGCTTCAAGCCAGTACAAAAAAGTGATCGAAGACTCGCGCACCCTGTCCGCTTACCTCGCCGGCATCTCACATGCCACCGGCATTCGCGTCTTCCGCGTGCGCTGACCCTCGTGCAACCCGAATAAAGAACTTCCCCTTCATACTTTTGACGTACCGCGCAGCCTGCGCCCGGCAAAAGATAAGGTAGATATAACAGACCACATTAAATTAAACTATTGGATCATGGAGTACATCAAACTCAACAATGGTCTGCCGATGCCCACCCTCGGCTACGGCGTGTTTCAAATCAGCGACGAGGAAACAGCACGCTGCGTGGCCGACGCCATAGAAGTGGGCTACCGCCTCATCGACACCGCACAAATCTACCAAAACGAACGCGGCGTAGGCGAAGGTATTCGCCGCAGTGGTGTGGCACGAGAAGAGCTCTTTCTCACCACCAAAATATGGATTAGCAACGCCGGCGAGCGCAAGGCGGCAGCCTCCATCGACGAGAGCCTCCAACGCCTCGGCACCGACTACATCGACTTGCTGCTCATTCACCAGCCGTACGGCGACTACTACGGCACCTGGCGCGCCATGGAGACGGCACTGATGATGGGCAAAGTGCGCGCCGTTGGCGTGAGCAACTTCAACAGCGGACGCTTCACCGATCTGGCAGCGCACGGCAAAGTGCTGCCCGCTGTGAATCAGGTGGAAACCAACGTCTTCTCGCAACAACGAGCACTCGATGAGCTGCTCCACCACTTCGACACGCGCATCATGGCTTGGGCACCCCTCTCGCAAGGGGAAGATGGACTTTTCGACAACGAACTGCTGACCTCCCTCGCGCAACGCCACAATAAAACAGTAGCACAAGTCGCTTTGCGATGGCTCACTCAACGCGGCATCATCGCCATCCCCAAGAGCGAACGCAAAGAGCGCATGCAAGAAAACTTCGACATCTTCGATTTCCGTCTTTCGGACGAAGAGATGTTCCAAATTGCCGCACTCAACCGTGCGGACAGCGGCACGCGCGACTTCGACGACCCGCAATTCATCAAACGCCTGTTGTCTTTCACCGTCTGAAGCCTCGTTCCTCAGGCCGCAGCTTTGTCGACTTCCACCGCCTTTGCACTGCGTTTTCTCCACCGGCACCGCTTACGAAGAGAAAAACAAAGATTTGGAAAACAAAACAACGAAATCTGCTCACTCTGAACTTTTGAAACCGGCTTCAAACCGTGAGAAAAGGCGAAAATAGCGAAAAGCCCACTTCACAACCCTCAATTTTCGCTGCAACGACTTACCTTCCCACGACAAGGGCAATCAGTTAATCGGCTCATTCTTAATGGAGAATGAGCCGACTGTTCTTTTGCCTCCTTCAACAACTTATCAGAATAGTAAGTCAAGAAAACCTCTTCTATAAAAGATACTATTTTTACACGATGTATGAAGGATTAGGTTTCCACTCCACCCAAAATTAATTATATTCGCGGTATGAAAAGGAGGACAATTTGGGGTACAGCCGTGGCCATGTTCATTGCCATCTTGGCATTGATCGGCACCGAGGTGTACTACTATCATCAGATCCAAGACATGCGCCGCCGACAGTTTGAAGAAAACGTGCAACGCGCGCTGTACCAAACGGCACATGCCCTCGAAATCAACGAGGTGCAAAACCGATTGGATGCAGAAATGGGCATAGCTGACGACAGTCTCTCCCAAGCCACACTGGACTCCATCGCTTTCAGCCACACGCAAGACAGCACCCAAGTGGGCGTGCCGCACAGGGCAAGCTTCGGGCGCAAATATCCCATCACGCTCAATGCCTTCAGCGACAACTCCATCAAGGCAAGCCTTCGCCAGCGTTTTCTCAAACAACGGCACCTCGTCGACGAAGTGATCTACAACAACCTCGATCGCCTCACGTACAAGCCGTTGGATCAACGCATCGACCGCACAGAACTGGATGCCGTGCTGAAAAATGAACTTCAACACAACGGCATCGACCTGCGCCGCGTCCACTACCACTTCAAAGTCCAAACCACAGACGGACGCACCGTGCTCCGCTGCCAAGACTACAAAGAAGAGTTCACCGACGCGGAATTTCGACAAGAGATTTTTGCCGACGACTCACCCGCACACATGGGCATTCTCGTCGTGAGATTCCCCAATTTGGGAAGCTATTTCATGCGCGAAATGGCCTTCATGGCACCGCTCATCCTCTTCAGCCTCCTGATTCTCGTGATCTCCATCTTCACGCTCATCGGCATCTATCGGCAAAAACGGCTGTCGCAGATGAAGACAGACTTCATCAACAACATGACCCACGAGCTCAAAACGCCCATTGCTTCCATTTCGCTCGTGGCGCAGATGCTCTCCGACCAAAGCATCGCCCTGCCGGCAGAAAAGGTCAGAGACTACCACAGTGTTCTCCTCTCCGAATCCAAACGCCTCCGCATGCTGGCCGAAAAGGTGCTCCAACTGTCCATGTTCGACAGCATCGACGCCATCCACTTCAAATTCGACGAGCTGGAAGCCAACACCGTCGTGGAAGAAGCCGCCATGGCTTTCCAACTCAAAGTGAAGCAAGATGATCCGAACGGCAGCATCGAAGCGCATATCGACGCCGAAGATCCCATCATCAACGCCGATCGCATGCACTTCACCAATTTGGTGAACAACCTTCTGGACAACGCCCTGAAATATCGGCGTCCGGAAGAGCCGATTAAATTAGTTGTTTCGACCTTCAACAAGGGGAAACAATTTGTCATCACCTTCTCCGACAACGGCATCGGCATCAAGAAGGAAGACCTGAAGCGCATCTTCGATCGCTTCTATCGCGTGACGTCCGGCAACGTCCACAACGTCAAAGGTGTGGGCATCGGACTTGCCTACGTGGCCGGCGTGGTCAAAGCACACCACGGCACGATAACCGTCGACAGCAAATACGGCCACGGCACCACTTTCACCGTCAGTTTTCCCCTCATGGACGACTGATGCAAACCCAATATTCATCACAAATACCTACCACTATGACTCTTGACGGAAAAGTTAGAATCCTCCTCTGCGAGGACGACGAGAACCTCGGCATGCTCCTCCGCGAATATCTTTTGGCCAAAGGCTACGACGCCGTGCTCTGCAACGACGGCGAAGAGGGCTACCGCGAATTTCTCCGCAGCAAATACAATCTCTGTGTCTTCGACGTGATGATGCCCAAGAAGGACGGCTTCACCCTGGCCAAAGAGATCCGCTTGACCAATACCGAAGTGCCCATCATCTTCCTCACCGCCAAAACGCTCAAAGAAGATGTCTTCGAAGGCTTCCGCATCGGTGCTGACGACTACCTCACCAAGCCCTTCTCCATGGAAGAGCTCACATTCCGCATCGACGCCATTCTCCGTCGCGTACAAGGAAAGAAAAACCGCGAACGCACGTTCTACAACATCGGTAAGCACTACGCCTTCGACACGCAAAAGCAAATTCTCAGCTACACCTGCTCCGACGAAGCCGACGCTCAGCGCATCCGCACGGAATTTGAAGCCGAAGTGCAAGACGGCAAAGCATCGAAGAAGCTCACCACCAAGGAAAGCGAACTCCTCAGCTTGCTCTGCGCGCACATGAACGAGATCCTCCAGCGCGATTTCGCCCTCAAAAAGATCTGGATCGACGACAACTACTTCAACGCCCGCTCCATGGACGTCTACATCACCAAGCTGCGCAAGCACTTGCGTATGGACGAAGAGGTCGAAATCATCAACATCCACGGCAAGGGTTACAAACTCATCGCCAAAGAAGAGGAAGAAAACGAAGACTAATTCCTTCGTGTTCACCCGAACACCATTTCCCCAACAAAATAACGGGCGCACTCATCGTGAGTG
>CAUQEF010000023.1:0-34345 GCA_963517315.1 uncultured Prevotellaceae bacterium | reverse complement strand
TGACGTTTTGCGTGTTGAAGTGCGACAAGTCCAAAGAAGGCAAACCAGAGCAACCATTGAACATCCCCCTCATGTCGGTGACGTTTTGCGTGTTGAAGTGCGACAAGTCCAAAGAAGGCAAACCAGAGCAACCGGAGAACATGTATCCCATGTCAGTGACGTTTTGCGTGTTGAAGTTCTTCAGGTCGAGCGAAGTCAGCGCCGAGCACCCCCAGAACATACTACTCATGTCTTTCACTTCCGCCGTGTTGAGGTATTCCAGTCCTTCTATTTTCGTGAGAGCTTTACAATGATAGAACCACGCGGCGGTGGTGGTGGGACGGAAGTCTCGGAACGAGGCATCGAATACCACACGTGCGGTGGTACTGTCTCCCACGTCCTGTGTTCCTGCCCATGCAGGGAAGGTGTCATCTCCCTCCTTTTTCGTCTCCTCGATGCCCCAGGTCGTGCCGGTGCGGGTGGCACGTTGGTCATCGTAGTAGAAGGTGAGGGTGGTTTCGTCCGCGCTTTGCGCCACATAGGCCTTGCGGGTTTGCGCCTGCGCACGCTGCGGAGTGGCGAGCAGGAAACTAATCAGTGCGAAGAACATCGCACAGCAATAACGTAGATTGTGTATCATAGGGTGGTGCTCCTCCATTTCTTTCTCCGATCGGGGGAAATCGCCTTCTGGAGCTGGGGCAAGGGTGAAAATACAGCGTTGGATGAACTATTGTTTTATATTCCGTGCAAAGTTAAGGGGAGGGGCAGCGGAAAGAGGTAAATAGGCTTCGTGGTACCGTGCGAAAAGTTCTGTCAAGTGAGCATTTGCACCGAATCACCTGCTTCTCACCGTAGTAGATTCAGCGGTGAAATAGCCCGTTTCCGGATTGGCCATCGTTGCGTCGACCTTGTTCTTGTCATAGGAGACTGCGCCTTTCAACTTTGTACAACCGGCAAACATGCCTTCCGATTCCGGGCACTGCCAAGTGGTATTGCTGTTAATGGTCGTCAGCGCCGAGCAACCGGTGAACATCTCATACATGTAGGTTACTTTTTTTGTGTTGAAGTTCTTCAAGTCGATCGACGTCAGTGCCGCGCAATCGGAGAACATCCAAGTTATGTCTGTTACATTTTGTGTGTTGAAGTTCTTCAGATCGATCGACGTCAGCGCCGCGCAACCTAAGAACATGCCACTCATGTCAGTGACATTTTGTGTGTTGATGTTCTTCAGGTCAATCGACGTCAGTGCCGCGCAAGCGGAGAACATGCCTCTCATGTAAGTGACATTTTTTGTGTTGAAGTTATTCAGGTCGATAGACGTCAGTGCCGCGCAAGCGGAGAACATCCAACTCATGTCAGTGACATTTTTTGTATTGAAGTGCTTCAGATCGATCGACGTCAGCGCCGCGCAATGATGGAACATCCAACTTATGTCAGTAACATTTTGTGTGTTGAAGTTCTTCAGGTTAATCGACGTCAGTGCCGCACAACCAAAGAACATGCTATTCATGTCAGTGACATTTTGTGTGTTGAAGTGCTGCAGATCGAGAGAAGTCAAAGCCGAGCAACCGCAGAACATGCCACACATGTCTTTCACTTCCGAAGTATTGAGATACTCCAGCCCTTCAATCTGCTTGAGCGCACGATAATCGCAGAACCAGCAGGCAGTGGTGGTGGGACGGAAGTCTCGGAACGAAGCATCGAACATCGCGCGCACAGTGGTTGTATCTGCCTCCTCGCTCGTTCCTGCCCATGCAGGGAAGGCACCCTCACCCGAAACATACTTTCTTTCCAAAATCCCCCATGTCGTGCCTGTGCGGGTGGCACGCAGTGCATCGTAGTAGAAGGTAAGCGTGCTTTTGTCTTCGCTTTGCGCCACATAGGCCTCGCGGGTTTGCGCCTGTGCACGCTGCGAAGTGGCGAGCAGAACACTAATCAGTACGAAGATCATCGCGCAGCAATAAAGTAAATAGTGGGTCATACGGTGGTGCTCCTCCGTTTCTTTCCCCGATCGGGGGAAGTCGCCTTCGGGAGCCGGGGCGGTGGTAAAAGATAGAATTAACAAGGGTATGTTTTATATTCCCAATAGAAATACGGTCAGGCAACTTAAAAAAGCAGTTTTCTTTCATCAAACGAGCGGTATCACCACGAAGTTTTGGCAAAGATATAGAAACAAATCGTTACAACGAAATAAAAAAGTCCAAAACCAAAGATTATCTTCTTTGCCTTTGAAATACGCTTGCCAACCGCTATCAAAAATGTTACATTGGCTTGCAAAAAATGGACACGCCTCGCGTGCGCGCGCGTCAGCTGTTTTCCGTTTTTTGCCTTCACCCTTCACCTCCATGCCTTACTTCCTGATTGACAGGTGATTGCAGGTGAATGCAAAGACCGTTTTTGCCTTCACCCCTTGTGACTTACCTTTCCTCACTCGACGCAGACGGGAAATACCGAACGAAAATGCGGAAAAAGCTGTGGACTTTGATCAAAAACGTGCCAACCTTCGTGCCAAAACCCACAACAACCCAAACCACTCTCACACAGCGGTGAAGGCAAAGGTGAACACAAACCTTCACCTTTGCCTTCACCGCATCGATTTGATTTACTGCGCCTTACGCAAGAAGGTGAAGGGTGAAGGCAAAAAACGAAAAATTGCGGTGTGCGCACGCGCTCCCGCGCGCGAGGAAATGTACGTTTCGACAACACCCGACAGTCTTTTCGAGAAACGCATCGGCGCCGGGGCATCACTTCCCCACCCAAGCTGACGATTTGCGCCGCTTCATCGTAGTATGCGAAGCGGCGCAAATCGTTTTCGGCTGCCACCGGCATTGGGGCACGTGTGCGAGCGGGCAAGTAAGCGGGCGGCACTTTCCGGAGGGGTGCAAACCGTTCGGCGCACTCCGCGGCGACAACAAGGGCGAGACACGAAGAAAGGGGCATGCCGGGAGTGGACAGCGGGCGGAGCCTTGTCGCACCGCGGTTGAGCGGGCGGACGGAAAGCAGAGAGAGGGGGAGGAGGTAGATAGACAAAAAAAATCCCTCACAACACAAAGTTGTAAGGGATTTGAAGAAGGGTGACCGATGGGATTCGAACCCACGACATTCAGAACCACAATCTGACGCTCTAACCAACTGAACTACGGTCACCATGAGCACCTTTCTTCCTGAAAGGCGATGCAAAAGTACGCACTTTTCGCGAATGCTCCAAATTTTCGAGGACTTTTTTTCGCTTTCGGGCGTTTTTTCTCTTCAATCAATCCATTGCGTCGTCTGAAGCGGTGTCCTGATTGGTGTCCTGCACGATGTGAGGTTTGCCGGATCCGACGAGGGGGAGCGTGATTTTGAAGGCAGTTCCTCCCTCTTCGTCGCCGGGGGCATTGAGCTGCGCTCCGAAATGGAGTCCCTCGGCGTCGACGCTGCTGAACGCAATGCCGCCGAGAATATGGTTGCGCGTGTCATCGGCCGAAAAGTCGGCTTTCGTGAACGAGAAGCGAACGGGCGTACCGCCGTCGCGCACCACGCTCACGGTGATGCGGTTGTCGAGATAAGGGTCGCCGAAACGATCCTTGACGCGGGGCAAGGAATCGTCGGGCGTGCTGACAATGTCAAAATGATATTGATGTCCGTTGTAAGCGGCATCGGCGCGTACCGTGCGGGCATCGTCACGACCGGGGCCTTCTTCAACGGCAAGGGGGACATGAGTGGTATCGACCGGCTGTTCGGACGAAGATTTACCGCCGCAGGCCATCATACTCAAAAGGGCCGGCACAAGTGCGACCATCCAATAGAGCTTTTTCATGCTTTGGGGAAAGGGATTTCTAATTCTGGCCGCGAATATAGCAAATTATTGCTACATGGCAATTACCTCCGAAAATTAATCGCTATATTTGCCTGACGATATATATATTGATATGATACGCTCTTTTCTCATTGCCTTCCTTTCGTTGACACTGGCCGCCTGTCACCACAAGACAAGTGGCGAACGCCCCGACGACTCCACGGCGAACACCGCGGTGCAACCGCAAGAGGCCATCGACACAATGCAACAAGTGGTGATGCGCACTCAACAACAGCACAGACTATACACCACCGAGTGCAAAATCCATAAGGTGGTGCTTTTCTCCGACAACGGGAAGATCGGAGGCAAGCTGCTCGACATCGACAAACCGGGACACCGCAAAGTGGCCGTTCCGCTGGATGTGACGCTCAAAGGCTCGATCGATTTCGCGCATTTCGATGCGTCGAATGTGACGCGCACCGACTCGCTCATTGTCATCACGCTCCCCGATCCGCAAATCACGGTCACGTCATCGCGCATCGACTTCAAAGCGGCGCGGCAATATGTGTCGACGCTGCGTTCGAACTTCACCGACGAAGAAATCACGCAATTGGCTCGACAGGGCGAAGACAGCATTCGTCACCACATCGAACGATATGGACTGATCGAGGCTTCGCGAACGGCTGCGGCACGCGTGCTGGTGCCGATGCTCAAACAATTGGGCTATGCGGAGAGTAACATCATTGTGCGCTTTCGCAAAGATTTCACAGAGAAAGATTTGCTCCGCCACATACGAATCATCAATACGCCTGCCTCATGACGAACGACAACGAACTCCAATGCTCTACTCCCGAGGGAACGCAGCCCACGATCGGCGATGTACCGGTCGGCCTGACACAGGCAGCTCATGACACAACGAGCGATGCAGACACCGCAGCGGCAGAAGCACACACGTCGAAAACGGAAGAGCCCCAAGCGAGCGAGACGGTGAACGACGCGCCGGCCGACGCGGTTGAGACAACAGAACTGCCCACTGCCGCAGCACCGACACTGCCCGACCCGCACGTGGAGACGCCCGCGCCCCCACGCAAAGACAACAGCTGCTTGATAGCCGTGCTCGGTGCGCTGTGGTGGCTCATCAAATTCACCTTTCGCAAATGGCGCTTTACGCTCACACTGCTCTTGCTCGGTGCATTGGCCTACGTGGGCTACCGCGTGAAGAAGGTGTACATTGACGGCGACGGACTTTTTTCCACTCCGACACAGGCCATTGACACGACCCCGGAAGAGATTCGATCGCTCCGCAACATCGGGCAATGGGAAATGCTTTCGGTCGACACCGAGGAACTGGTAGAAAAAAACGAGCATTCGCTCCTTTCGACCGCACAAATGGTGTGCGTATACCGAGGCACGCTGCGCATTGGCATCGACATGGCAAAGACGACCGAGAAATGGTGTGACGTGCAAGGAAAGTCCGTCACGCTCCACCTACCGGAGGTCGAGCTGTTGGACAATGATTTTATCAACGACACGCGCACCACCGTCTTCGTACAAGAGGGGAATTGGAGCGCCGAGGCGAAACAACAAATGCGCACCCAAGCGTCCGAAGCGATGAAAAAACGGGCGCTGAGTGCCGAAAATCTCAGCTTGGCACGCCGCAACGCCGAAGAACAATTCCGCAAACTCTTTGCCGCCTTGGGCTATGAGGAGGTGAACATCGTGTTTGGAGACGGCAAAAATAATTGATTTTTCAGATGAATAGACTCCGTTCTCATATTATAGGTGGGCTGGTGCTGCTCTGCACGAGCCTTGCCTTCGCGGCTTGCGACCAAAACACGGACGACCCGACCCCACCGGCAACGGGCGACTCGATATCCACAGCAACGGAAACACAAACGGTGCTCATTTATATGGCAGCACAAAACTCGCTCGGCTACAACGGCTACCGCCTGCAAGACAGTACCGAAATCATGGAGGGGGCGCCCTACCTGCGCGACGGACAACGGGTGCTGCTCTTCATGGACGACGAAAATCCGCCGCGCCTCTACGAGGTGGCACGCGGCTATGCGCGGCCGAGATTGGTGAAGAAGTGGGAGGAAGATCTCAACTCCGCCGATCCGAACACGCTGACTGCGCTGCTCACCATCATGAAAGAGCAATTTACCGCCGACCACTATGGACTGGTGCTGTGGAGTCATGCTGACGGCTGGCTGCCCGGTGCACGCAACTACCGCGATGCGCATCGCACGCCGTCGAACCGCCTTTCGTCCGCAAACGGCAAAACGACAAAAAATACAATTCGTAGTTTCCGCCCCTTGAGCTATGGCATGGATGTGGGCAAAAACGGAAATATGGCGCGGGACAAAGCGGCACTCGGTGACTTCCCTTACGAAATGAATGTGGAAGACATTGCCAAAGCCGTGGAGCGCAGCGGCATCCACCTCCGTTTCATTCACAACGACTGCTGCGAGATGCAATGTATTGAGGTGGCCTATGCTTTGCGCCACGTGACCGATTACGTTGCCGGTTCGCCGATGCAAATTTCGGCGATCGGCGGTTTCTACACCGATATGCTCCGTTCGGGTTACTTCTCGCAAGACATTGCCGACCTCGGCAAGACTTACGTGGACTACTACCTCGGCAAAGGCAGTAAGCCGTACTATGAGAATTTCGGTGTGGTGTTTTCGATTTTGCGCACCGCTGATTTGCAGGCTGTGGCCGATTCGATGGCGAAAGTACTTCCCCGCAACCTGCCTGCACTCACGGCGCAAGGCACGCCCAACTACCCGAACACGGATCAAGTACAACCGTATTCTCGCTACTCGAGCTATTTCTTCTATCGCCCGGAGTTTTTCGACATGAGCGATGCGCTGCGCAACATGCTCTCGGCGCAAGATTTTGCCAAAGTGCAAACTGCCCTCCAACGAGCCACGGTTTACAAAGCCACCACCAAGCGCTTCTTCACCGGTATGGGAATCGGTCGACAATACTGGATCAACGGAGGCTGGCGCAACACATTGGACTACAATGACGTCATCTACGTCGACGCCGACAAGTTCTGCGGCGTCTCGATGTTCGTTCCTCAACAACGCTATGCCGACAATGCGGCACGTTGTCCACAGGGTAATCTGAACATCACGTTCCGCGACACCGAATGGTATCGAGCCGCCGGTTGGCAAGCCGCCGGTTGGTGATCGCTTCTGCGCCACTCCTCTTTTATATTAACGCATCATCCTTTCTTTTCTCTCCACCTCTTCATGGCAGCGATCATTCTTTGGGTGCTTACCCACCTCAGCTATTGGGTTATCTTCGTCGGCATGGCGATCGAAAGCTCGTTTATTCCTTTTCCCTCCGAAGCCGTCGTTCCTCCCGCGGCGTGGTTGGCACAACAAGGCACACTCGACATCATTTGGGTGGTGGTGGTCGCCACCTTGGGCGCAGACCTCGGCGGACTCGTCAACTATGCACTGGCATACTGGCTGGGGCGCCCCGTCATCTACCGACTGGCCGAGACGAAGTGGGCAAAAATACTACTCATCAACAAAGAGTCGATCGAAAAGAGCGAGCATTTCTTCCGCCGCCACGGTGTAGTTTCCACCTTGGTGGGACGCCTCGTTCCCGGCGTGCGCCAGCTCATCAGCATTCCGGCCGGTTTGTCGCGCATGCACCTCGGCAAATTTCTCCTCTACACGACCATCGGTGCCGGAGCGTGGAATTGCGTCCTCGCCTTCTTGGGTTACTACGTCATCCCCACCGCCTTTCCCGATCTCAAAACCACGGAACAGGTGATGGATCGCGCCAATCGCTACAGCCACGAGATTGGCTATGTGCTGATTGGTCTCATCGGTTTGTTGCTCGCCTACGCCGGCTACAAATACCTGCGTCACCGCAAAGAACAACAAGACAGAAAAGACGAGAACACGCTTTGATGCTTCGACCTGCATTGAATTGACGTTTCTCACGCAACAACTTTGACGGCACAATAGCCTATGTTGGTTCAACTTCCTTCCGCTCTTCGCGCAGACATCACACTTCCGACGAGCAAAAGCGTCTCGGCGCGCGCACTCATTCTCCGTGCGTTGGCCGAATCTGACGCTCCGATTCACGACCTCTCCAACAGCGACGACACGCGCGCTTTGTTGGCCGCGCTAGCCGCCGCGACCGAAATAAATCTGGTAGAGAAAAATCGACAAACGCCCCAAAGTGAAGAGAAAGTCGTTGAGAAAAACGGTGCAAAAACGTCCTCCGACGCCGTTTCTTCCCCCACTCTGACCGTCGACATCGGGGCAGCCGGCACGGCCATGCGCTTTCTCACCGCCTACTTCGTCACTCGCCCGGGAAAGCAGTACATCCTCACCGGAAGTGCGCGCATGAAAGAGCGTCCCATCGCCTTACTCGTCGACGCACTCCGCAGTCTTGGCGCAGCAATAGACTATGTAGAAAAAGAAGGCTTCCCTCCGCTGCGCATTCAAGGGAAGACGCTCCGCGGCGGCACCGTGGAACTCTCTGCGCAAGTCAGTTCGCAGTACATTTCTGCCCTGCTGATGATCGCGCCCACACTCGAACAAGGTCTTACGCTCCGTCTGCTCGGCGAAATTGCGTCGGCACCTTACATTGCCATGACCTTGGCGCTGATGAAATCCTTTGGAGTCGACGCAAAATGGGAAGGTAATGAGCTATTCGTTCCCGCCGGTCGCTACCGCTGTCCGCAGCCTTACCGCGTCGAACCCGATTGGAGTGCCGCCTCCTACTGGTACGAACTCGTTGCGCTCTCTCCCGATCCGGCAGCTCGTGTCCTTCTCCGCGGTTTGCGCGCAGAAAGTGTACAAGGCGATGCAGCCTGCGCCAAACTCTTCGCGCCGCTCGGGGTGAAAACCACCTTCACAGCAGAAGGTGCCGTCCTCACCAAATGCACACCGGCGGCGAACGGCGTTTTTGTCCGCGACTTTTCGGCGACTCCCGACCTCGCCCAAACGCTCGTCGTCACTTGCGCGCTCCTCGGTCGCGCCTTTCGCTTCACCGGTCTCGCCTCTCTCCATATTAAAGAGACCGATCGCATCGCCGCTCTCCAAAACGAACTTCGGCAATTCGGCATCGTGCTCAACTCTCCCGAACACGGCACCTTGGAGTTTACGCCTACTCCTCAAACGTCCACCACCTTCACCCAAACAAGTCCTCCTTTCGAAGGCAACACTTCGACACCCACCATCCACACCTACGACGACCACCGCATGGCGCTCTCCTTTGCGCCCGCCGCCCTCGTTGTCGGTCCGATCGAAATCTGCTGTCCGGAAGTCGTCAGCAAATCTTATCCCCTGTTTTGGGAAGATCTGCAGCGGATTCGTCGCTAATTCGTTGTGTGATTCGCGAATCGACCTCAAACCGAGTTCGTTGCGCCCAATCAAAACGCGCACGTCGTCCGCTTGCCCGCTGTCCTTCCTTTCCCGTTCTCTGATTATTCCGTAGAATCCACCTATCCTCTCGTGACCAAACTCATTCTTCTCCTTCTTGTCCTCGGTGTCGTCGCCGCCGTCGCCGGTCTCATCCGCCAATGGTGGTTGCAGCGCGAGATCCGCTCCGGCCGTCTCGACAAAATGCCCGAAATTCGCGAAAGTGCCGCCGCCGGCTGTTGCGGACAGCACGCCACCTGCGAAAAAGACAGTCTGCTCGCCGCCGTGAGTCGCGACATTGAATACTACGAAGACGAAGAACTCGACAGATTCCGCGGCCGATGTTCCGATCAATACAGCGATCAGGAAATCGAAGAGTTCAACGAAGTCCTCACCACCCTGCGCTCCGAAGAAGTTGCCGGCTGGATTCGTTCTCTGCAACTCCGCGAAATCGCCCTCCCCGACGAACTCAAAGACGACATCATCCTCCTCGTCGGAGAGCGCCGCGCCGACCTTCCCCACTAATCCCGCCCCTTTTCGAGATGTTTTCCATTCTCTCCTACACCTTTTTCCAATATGCCCTCCTCGGCGCCCTGCTCAGCAGCCTGCTCTGTGCCTGCGTGGGTAGTTATGTCGTGACCCGTCGTCTCGTCATCGCCGGCGGTGGCATGGCGCATGCCTCCTTGGGTGGTGTGGGCATGGGCGCTTTTTTCGGTTTTTCCCCACTCATCGGAGCCGCCGCCTTCGCCCTCGTCGGCGGTCTCGGCATCGACTGGCTCAGTCGTCGCCGCGAAGTGCGTTCCGACAGTGCCGTCGCCATGATCTGGACACTCGGCATGAGCATAGGCATCCTCTTTGCCTACCTGGCACCGGGCTTCATGACCGACCTCCCCACCTACCTTTTCGGAGACATCCTTAGCATCTCGCGTGCCGACCTGCAAGTCATGGGACTGCTCACCGCAGGCACCCTCCTTTTCTTCTTTGCCTTCGAACGCTCCATCGTTACCGTCGCCTACGACCCCGACTTCGCCCGCACCCAAGGTCTCGCCACGCGTGCTTTTGAAACCGCCCTCACCCTCATCACCGCGCTCACCATTGTCGGTTGTCTCCGCATGGTCGGTATCATCTTGGTCGTTTCGCTCCTCTCCGTACCGCAACTCACCGCCGGACTCTTCGTGCGCAGTTTTCGCGGCATGGTGCTCGTGTCCATGCTCGTCGGCTTCGTCGACTGTCTCGGCGGTCTCTTCCTCTCCTACCTCCTCAACGTCCCCTCCGGTGCGTCGATCATCGTGGTCAGCGTCTTCCTTTATTTCGTGGCGCGTGCAATAAAATACCTTTTGCGCCGTTCCCACAAGAAAGCCCCCTCCGCACAAGTCTAACCTCGCGACTGCGCACAGTCTTTCCCACGGTGCGCAACGCTCATCTCCCCTTTTGCTCATCAAACACCTCACGTTCCTGCTGTTCTCCCTCTGCGTGTTGCTCACCGGCTGCTCCACGCAACAGAACACCGCCGTTTCTCGGCGGTGGCAATCGTTCGTGACCCGCTACAACGTGTTCTACAACGCCACTGTCGCCTACCAGGAGGGCGAAGAGGCACAACGCACCGGCCTGCGCGAGGACTTCACCCGCCGCCTTCCCGTCTTCGCCGTTGGCTATCCCAAACAAGTCGGACTCGGCAAGACCCATTTTGAACGCGCCGTCACCAAGTGCGAAAAAGCCATCCAGCTCCACAGCATCAAGCGCAAGCCCGCCGTCAAAGTCGGCAGCAACACCTCCCCCAAACTCAAAGCCTACCTGTCGCGCAAGGAGTTCAATCCCTATCTCAAAAACGCGTGGCTGCTGATGGGCAAAGCCCAGTTCCAACAAGGCGATTTCCTTGCCGCCGCCTCCACCTTTGCGCACCTCACCCGTTTCTATGCCGCCGAACCCGACGTAGTGTCCGAAGCCCGCATCTGGCTCATCCGCTGTGACGTCGCACTCGGTTGGCTCTACGACGCCGAAGACGTGGCACAGCGCCTCGCCCGCGAGCGACTCCCCAAGCGCTTGGAAACCGAGCGCGACCGCTCCCTCGCCGACCTCCTCCTTGCCCGCAACAACACCGCCGAAGCCCTCCCCTACCTCGAACGTGCCGCCCGCCACGGGAAGAACAGTTTCGAAAAAGCCCGTCTGCACTACCTCCTCGCGCAGGTGCTTCTCGAACGCGGCGAAAAACAAGCCGCCCACCGTGCCATCGAGCGCTGCCTGTCGCAGAGTCCCGGCTACGAACTCGCCTTCCAAGCTCGCATGCTCCAAACCGAGACCGTCACCACGGCACAAGGCACACAAAAGATGCTGGCGCGCCTTAAACGCATGCTCCGCGACGCGAACAACAAGGACTATCTCGACCGCATCTACTATGCCGTCGGCAATATCCACTTGGCCGCCCGCGACACCCTCCATGCCCTCGAATCCTACGAACTCGGCCGTGTAAGCGCCACCCAGGCCACACCCGAAAAAGGCGTACTCCTCCGCCGCCTCGGCGACCTCTACTGGCAGCGTCAACGCTTCGACAAAGCCCAACCCTGCTACACCGAAGCCATCGGCTTGCTCGACCAGCAAAGCGAGGGCTATGCCGAACTCCTTCGCCGCTCGGAAGTGCTCGACCACCTCGTGCCCTACACCCAAGTGGTCTTTGAGCAAGACTCCCTCCTCGCCTTGGCGCGCATGCCCGAAGCCGCGCGCTTCGCCGTGATCGACAATGCCATTGCCCTGCTCAAAAAACAAGAAGAAAACGATCGTCGCAACCGCAACGACAGCCTGCGCCACGCCCGCACCGAAGCCGCAGGAGAGGCGGCCGAGAACGCACCGTCTGTCCCCACGGCGCCCACAGCCGCCAATCGTGCCGGCACCGACAAATCGTGGTATTTCTATAATACCTCCGCCGTGCAGCAAGGCAAACAAGCCTTTGCGCGCCAATGGGGCAATCGCCGCAACGAAGACGACTGGCAGCGCGCCAACCACAGCCTGCTGGCCGACAACAAGACCGAAGGCTATGACTATGCCGCTGAGGACAGCCTCAAAGCCCTCATCAATGCCCGTCGCGACAGTTTGTCGTCAAAAGGACTGACCGGTGAAGCTCTCGAAACAGCTCTCAGAGATTATGCCGCACAACTTTCGGGCGAATCCCCGATCACCCCGACCGACTCCACCGATGCCGGGAAAAAAGGCAAAGACGCCCTCGATCCTCACACACGTGAATACTATCTCGCGCAAATTCCCCTCACTCCCGAGGCCAAACAGGCCGCTCACCTCTTGCTGCGCGATGCCCTCTTCGGTGCCGGTGTAGTGGAACACGAAGAACTCGGCGACTATCCG
Organism: uncultured Prevotellaceae bacterium; assembly: GCA_963517315.1. Lineage (GTDB taxonomy): Bacteria > Bacteroidota > Bacteroidia > Bacteroidales > Bacteroidaceae > Alloprevotella. The sequence goes on along the minus strand of CAUQEF010000023.1, from coordinate 21,844 downwards.
CTCGCCGAACGCACCTTGCGACGTTTGGTGCGGGACTATCCCGATTTCGATAAACTCCCCGAGGCTTACTACCAGCTCTTCCTCCTCGCCCGCCGCGGAGGAAAGACCGAAACGGCCAATAAATACCGTGCCTTGATGGCGCGCTCCTATCCGCAGCACCTGCTCACGCGCACCATCACCGACCCCGATTTCGAACGCAATGCCCGCTATGGGCGCGAACTCGAGGACTCGCTCTATGCCGCCACCTACGCCGCCTACATCAATGGGCACAACGACGAAGTGGCGCGCAACTTTGCCCGCTCCTCCGCCACCTATCCCGAAGGGCTCAACCGACCGAAATTCCTTTTGGTCAATGCCCTCTCCCGCATCGGCACCGCCCCGCGCGACACCCTCATCGCCGAGTTCAGTGCCCTCGCCAAAGACTTCCCCAAGAGCGATGTGGCCGAAATGGCGGCCATGATGGCCAAGGGATTGCAGGAGGGACGCACGCCCGCCGGCGAAAAATTCCGCCCCGGCAGCCTTTGGACGCGCCGCATGGAAGAGACCACGGCCGAAAACGCCGCCGAAGGCGACAAACGCACGCTCAGTCCCGAGCGCGATGTGCCCTTTGTCTTCGTCGTGGCCTATCCCGCCGACAGTTTGCCCGACGACAAGATCCTGTTCGAACTCGCGCGCTTCAACTTCAGCCGCTTTGTTTCGCGCGGTCTCGACATCAACAAGGAACGCCTCGGTGCCCTCACGCTCTTCCGCGTCGATGGCTTCGCCTCCTTCGCCGATGTACACCACTACGCCCAAACGCTTTCCGGCACCACCGCACTGCGCCAACTCCTCAAAGGAGCACGTACGTTGCTCATCAGCAAAGACAATCTGAAACTCCTCGGTTCTGTCGTCAGCTTCGACGACTATCGCCAATTCTACGACAAGCATTTCGCCCCGCAGAAGATCAAATCGGAACTGCCCACCGAATATGCACCCGAAGACGAACTCCCGAAGCAGATCTACGAAGACGAATTGCCCGACGACAAGTCCTCATCGCCCACCTCCAACCGCAAAACCGAAACCAAGGATGATGAGTACGAATATGAAGAGTGAAGCCTCGCCCTTTTCCACCTACACACAAAAAACTCCGCACCTGCGCTGATGAACAGGTGCGGAGTTTTTGTGCTGAAAAGCAGCATGTAGATAAAGTGCGTGCGCTCTGTGGCGAACGGCTCGATGTTGCGCTCGAAAAGCAAGGGTTCCGCAGATCTACGGCATTGCCTCTTCAAATTCCTTTGCGCTGTCGTGTACGAAGGGGGTAGATTGCTTGCGCTCTCCGATCACGTCGCCAACGCAGCCACGTGACAAACGCGCCGAAGAGGAGTACGTCGACGAGCAACAAGAGGTTGATATTGACCATCCACTTCGACATCACGGCATTCACGCCGATAATCAGCAGTTGCAGACCAAGAATGAGGAGCAGCGATCGGGTCATGGAGAAGCCCGCGGCCAAAGCCAAGTGGTGGACGTGCGTTTTGTCGGGATGGAAAATGCCCTTGCGGTTCAACAAACGCATGCAGGCCACGCGCACGAGATCGAAAACCGGCACGGCCAACAAGGTGATCACCACCGACATACCGTGCGGACGCGGTGCCAAAACCATGGGGTTGTTCATCGCGTATTTGATGGCCAAATAGGCCAAGGTGTAGCCCAGCACCAAACTGCCGGTGTCGCCCATGAAAGTCTTCGTGCCGCAACGCTCCGAACCGAAGACGTTGAAGAAGAAAAACGCCAAGACCGTACCGATCAACCCGAGCGAGACGAGGGTATAGGACTCGACGCCCAACTGCCAAAACAAGGCCGCAAAGCCGCTCAACGCAAACATCGACAATCCGCTCGAGAGCCCATCGATGCCGTCGATCAGATTCACCGAATTGACAATGAGCAAGCACAGAAAGACCGTCAGGACACTGCCTGCCCAAAAGGGTATTTCCCACAGACCGAACAGCCCATAGAGGTTGTTGATGTACAGGCCGCAAAGCGGCATGAAAGCCGAGGCGGCCAACTGCACCGCGAACTTCACGCGCGCACTCAGCCCCAAGAGATCGTCGAGCACACCGATGAGGTAAATGAGAAACAGCCCGGCCATGAGTATCATGGTCGACAAGCGGAACACCGGCAACTGCGAACTCTCGACGCTAACACCCAAATAGAGATAACCGGCCACGATGCCGATGGACATTGCAGGGGCAAAAAGTAGTCCACCGAGGCGCGGGATGCTGTTTTTGTGCACCTTGCGCTCGTTGGGTTGATCGTAAAGCCCTTTCTGACGACAGAGCGCGATGAGCCACGGCATGAGCAAAGCCGTGAACACGAAACTCACCGTGAAAGTGAGCACTAACTGTATGATGCTGACGATTTCCATTTATTTTCAAGTGAGGTTATGCCCTCCCGCTACGGCTTTTGCGATAAAGCGGAACGGGTGGCGTCGAGTGCCATCGGCGAGAAAGCCGCAGAGGGGAAAAATCGGCGTTTCGAGTCGAAAGAAGATCCACCGACGGTCGTGTTTCGCTCCCCGAACATCGCCTTTAGGCGCTGTGTGTCCGAATAGTAGAACAACATGGGGCGCGCTCGACTGAACAAAGGTACAAAAAAAAGAGTAATTACAAGCGTCGAACGCCAGATTGTGTGTTTCTCTGTCGGGAGTCCGCTTAAACGGAACGTCCCGCGAACGAAAGGGGAAAGTCGTCCCCATTTCGATTGCAAAGCTACGAATTTCCGAAACAAACACAAGCCAAAATCGCAAAAAACTTTTCATTTCATCAAAATTCATTCGAACAATACGCCAACACTTCACGCCGGCTCACGCCAAAAACTCGTCTACTATTTCGCAAAAACAGAGACCTTCTCAACAAAACTCCACTGCTTTATTCACCGACGCCCCATCCGGCCGCACTTCCTACTCGCCCCACCCTCTTCTGCCCCTCTACGCGCGCATACGCGCACTCAGCGAAATTTCGTTTTTTGCCTTCACCCTTCACCGACCGCCATATCTCCCTCATTCTTGGCGAATTAGGGGTGAAGGCAAATCCTCTGAAAGCCTTCACCCGATGCAGCGAAAAAAAATCTCATCGAGAAAACCGAATGATCACCACGAGCTAACGGGTGAACTTACGACTTCGCGTGCCTTCACCTTTGCCTTCACCCTCAACATCCTGTATATCAAATCAATGCAGAGCATCTGCTTTGTTTTTTGAGGTGAAGGAAATCGGGCGTGCCTTCACCCTTTTTGCCCACCTATCTCACTGACTATCAACAGATACACGAGCCCCAGGTGAAGAGGTGAAGGCAAAAAACGGAAAAACACCGGACGCGCGCGTACGCGCGAGGAAAAAGGGCGAAAACGAAGAGGGAATCAGTTTGTCTGCCCCCTACATCCTTTCATTTGCGGTACTGCTGCGCACGTAGACAATAACTCCTTGGACATTCGCAATTTCGATAAAGCACAAAGCCTCATCATACAAGAGCATCAAATAACCTAAAAGCCCAAGCACGAGGTTCGTAACATCGTGCTTGGGCATCACGGAATTGTATCTGCGGAGTGGAATCACTTCCGATAGAGTCTTCGATCAAAGGTTGGGAAAATCCTGTCACTGACTTCTTTTGTTTTCAAATAGAAACAGCAACACTGCATCATGAAATTGATGTTGCGGTTCCAATCTGCTTCAGGGGGAGCTTCTGAGCATGATAACGGGCCTATATCGTCAGTGACAACCCGAGTCTCTAAGTAGTTGTTCTTTGCGTCACGCCAATGATAATAGTCAGAAAACACCATTGGTAACAATCTAGCCTGGGTCGATGCTTCTATACCAGCAGGTATATAATTACTAATAAAAGCAATTTTTGGTGCCTCCTCAAATGGGATTGTAAAAGAGGTTTTCTTCTTCGGGTTTATATACCATGATCCTGTGATATATTCATGGAAGCGGGATAACGGAAGTGTTTTGGCACAATCAGTAATCAGTACAAAATCTGTTTGCTTATCCAAACCATCAAAAACATTTAGTTTATCGATAAAACTCCGTTTCGTCCCAGAGCGCTCCCATCTCGAAAGCAATTGGGACAAAGCTTTGAAGAAGGCGTGCTTACCTGTCATGTCAAGATTGAGTCCTATTTGCCTAATATTATGATCCATGGCCAGCGGTGCCCATGCTCTTGAGGGGTCTTTGTAACGGTGTAGTATATAGCCTATCGTAAAGATTTTGTTGATCAAATTCAACTTTTGCTCTTGGACTTCCTTTTCGGTCAGTCCCTCGCCTGCAATGTCAAACTTATGCGCCGCATGATATGCCTCGCGCTCTATGGTTGTTTTAAATTGTTCTTCAAGTTCCTTGCGCCAATGGAGTCTCGAGGTATTGATGACCAAACCAAAGAAAGGCGAGGACGTGTCTTTGACATCAATGTCCCAAATCGTTCTCCCGCTTTCATCTACAGAAGAAGTGATTTCGAACATATCTTTTAGCTTTGTATAGCGGTGGGGTTTAATCTTCTTTTCCCAAACATTATACGGCCAATCTGATAGCTCTACGTGTTCTTTTATACCTTCTGCCGTGACTTCGACTGCAACGAGCCGCCCTGCTACGTTCTTAAAATAGAAAAATTGAGAGTTAGGTGTGCAGTTTGTAAAATCAAGAACGGGCGCGCTAAGCTGTTCCAACCAACGAGAGGAATTAAGCATGGACGAATCGAGTATGAGATTTCGGATACCTTCATTAAGGGCATGCTCATTAGCCCATCTATAAACAAAACGTTTGATGTCTTTTCTGGAAATTTCTTGCACCATTTGACCACTGATGCGTGCATATCTCGTTTCATCTACACCTTTTTCGTTCAGACGATGGTACCCGTTTGATTCGAGAAATCTCAATAGTGCCCCCCAATTAAAGGTATATGTTACTTCGTTTTCCTTCTTGTGAAATTTCTCCTGCCAAAATCTTTCGGGAGTGCCCCAACGTTCTTGCTTGTCGACTTCATGGATACGCTCACGCGGATTTGCTACCGGTTTAGTGTCATTTCCTGAAGAAATAATCATTTGTGTCCCAATCATAACAATAAAAATATTATATTTGCATGCAAAGGTATTATTTCTTGATATAACCAACAAGAAAAACGATGCCTTATTCCACCAACGATATCAATTATAACATAACCAAACCAAACATCAAACAAGTAAAAAATGGATTTAGAAAGAATTAGAACCATAGCCCTAAAGCGATCGGGGGGTATCAAAAGACTTGCCCAGGAGGTAAATATGAGCGACGTCAATCTATTTCGTTGCCTTCGCGAAAACTCCATTAAGGCTCAAGATCTCGAGCGGATAGCGCGGGTATTAAATGTGAATATCGCAGAATTCTTTCCTAACGCTCAAGTTCACCAATCCATAAGTGCCGAATCTGCAGTTTCTTCAGCTCAAACAAAGAAAGCATCCGGCATTCCTCATCATTTAACTGAAGCAAATGAAGAATTGCGTGCACGTATTGCACAGCTGGAGGAACACCTAAGAGACAAGGAGGAAATCATTACCCTCTTGAGAGAAAAAATAAATTCCGAGAAGTAGATAAAATGCTGCTTGAATAATGAACCTTATTGTATGCTTCATAGTATTGCACGTATGAACCATTTGCTCACGCTCTGCACACGGACGATGCGCCGTGCTCTGCTGCTCGTCTTTGGCGCACTGCTCGCCACAGTGGCCGCCGCACAAACCGAGGATGCTGATCTATTCCGCCAACTCTCGCCCGGACACGACACGGATTCCATCGAGCTGAAAACTCTCTATCTCGATGTGGATGCGCTCGCCTTTTTCAAAGACAATGAATTTGACGGCAATATCGCCAAGGGCTACACGCTGCCGGGCGTGCGGCTCACGCCTCACCTCACTTATCGCCCGAGACCGGAGCTGAGTTTGGAGCTGGGGGCTTCGGCACTGATGTATCACGGCACGAACCATTACCCCAACTATGCCTTTCACGACATTGTGACGTGGAAAGGCGGCGCGTATCAGGGTGGCGCGCACGTGTTGCCCTATTTTCGTGCGGAGGTGCAACTGGGTGCGGCCACCTTCGTGCTGGGTGACCTTTACGGCGCGGCCAATCATGGGCTGATTTTTCCGATGTACAAACCGGAAAACCAGCTGACAACCGACCCGGAAAAGGGCTTTCAAACGCTGATCCGTACTCGCCGGTGGAAGATGGACGCTTGGATCGACTGGCAGAGCTTTATCTACGAGATGGACAAGCACCAAGAGGCTTTCACGGTGGGTATGACGCAGGCGGTGAGCCTACTACGGCCCAAGGCTCACGGTTGGTCGCTGGAGTTGCCGATGCAACTGACAGTGCAACATCGCGGCGGTGAACAAGACGATACGGATTTGGGGGTGCAAACGCTGTGCAACGGCAGCATCGGTCTGCAACTGCGCAAAACGTGGAACCGCCGTGTGCTGAATGCGGCGGAAGTGGAACTGCACGCGCTCGGCGCCTATCAACAAGCGGGCAAGTTGTGGCCGTTCAACACGGGGGCTGCGCTCTGGGCGGGCGCGTCGGTCGACTTGTTGCATGCGTTGCGCGTCCGCGCGGGCTGGTGGCAGGCCAAAGACTTTGTGACGCTCTACGGCAGTCCGTTTTTCAACACGCTCTCCATGAAAGTGGACGGGGCGCGCTTCACGCGCATGCACACGGCCTATTGGAGCGTGGAATATGTGCGCCGCTTCGGCCGTGACTATGCGTTCGGCGCGAAAGCCAACGGCTTTGTGACAGACGCGGGGCGCTTGCAGCTCAAAAATGGACAGAGCGAACCGGCGGCACTGCGCCACGCGTTCTCGTTCGGCGTGTTTCTCCGCGCGCAGCCGCGCTTCTTGCTGAAAAGATTGAAGTAGGTGCAGCAAAATCGCCCCCACCGTTGCAGAACCAACGGTGGGGGCGATTTTTGCTTAGGGGGCTTGCGCAAGATTTTGCGCAAGCTGCAAGAAATTATTCGGCTTGTAATTCGCCGGCAGTGGCGAGCGGACGCCAGCCTTCGCCGTAAGTGGCATGCGCATCGGTGACGACGACAAAGGCTTTGGGATCAACTTCCTGTACCTTGAGTTTGACGGCGGGGATTTCCTTGTTGGACACCACGAGGAAGAGCATTTCCTTGTCGTCCTTGGAATAGAGGCCGCTACTCTTGATGCGCGTGGCGGAGCGGTCGAGCGTGTCGAGAATGAAACTGCGCATGGCTTCGTTGGGACGGTCGGAAATCACGAAGACGAGTTTATCGTCTTGTGCGCCGTTGATGACGTAGCTGATGGTGCGCGCCGACACGAAGATGGCGATGAGCGAATAGAAAGAGAGCAACCACGAACCGCCGCCTGCAATGTCGTTGGCACCCAGGCCAAATCCGATAACGACCAATCCGGAAAGTACGACAACACCGTCGCACAAGAGAATACCGTTGGAGAAACGGATGTGGGCGTACTTCTGCAAGAACATGGCGACGATATCGGTTCCGCCCGTGGTGGCCTGCTGACGCACAACAAAACCGCAACCGAAACCAATCAAGGCGGCGCCGATGATGGAGGTGAGCATGAGGTGCTCGGTCATGTTGATGACCCCACCGCAGAGTTTCGCGGGATCGAGGGCGTGGAGCGAAGCGGCATCGGGATAGGCAATGAGCGAAAGGCCGTTCATGATGACGGGGGCGATGAGGGCGGCGAAGATGGTGCGCGAACCGAGTTTCGCCCCGAGGAACACGGAGGCGAGGATGAGCAGCGGAATATCAAAGAGATAACCGAACGTACCGACCTGAACGGAGGGGAAGATGTTGTGGAGAACGATGCTGGCACCGTAGACTCCTCCGGGCACGATATTGTAGGGGTTGATGAAAAAGACGAAACCGGCACACATGACGGTGACACCGACAAGGATGTTGAACCACGAAGCCCACCAACTCCATTGACGGGCTGGTTCGCACCATTTTTTGATGCGCTCACGCAAAGGACGGACGGCGGCGGAAGAGGAACGAGAAGTTTCGTTGGTCATGGGCGAATATTGTAGAAATGAGTGAAAACGCAAAGGCAGAATGCACTTTACGTTGGGTACAAAGTTACAAACTTAGCGACGAAACAAGTGGAGAATGAATGGGGCATTTGTGTTTTTTGTTCATATTCGGCAAAAAACGAACAGTGCACTGCCATAAATGAGGCGTTAACGGAGAAAAAGCACGCTCCCCGATGCGAAAACGACATCGGGGAGCGTGTGCCCGGAGCGGGACTCGAACCCGCACGACCGCAATGGTCAAGGGATTTTAAGTCCCTCGTGTCTACCATTTCACCATCCGGGCGGTTGTGCGCGTGCAAAGATAAGGAGAAAAGTGCGATTGGCCAAACGGCGCGCTTCAGTTTTGCACGACGAAGACATCTGCCGCCGAATGATAGGCGGCGCGATAACGGAAGAGCGGGGCGTTGCGCCGCCCGTCGGAGGGTGTTTGCAGCGGTATTCCACCGTTGGCCAAGTCGTAGGTGCGCGAACAACGAGGGCATAGGACCTGCTCGGGCTGATGAGACACCGGGGCGAGGCGGCGCTCGATGTTGTCGGTGTTGTAGCACACGGGACACACGGCATCATAAGCAACAACGGGGAACGTGCCGTCGAAAGCGGGAACGGAGGCGATGCCAACCAAGAAACCGGCGATGCTCAGCGGACGTCCATAGGCTTCGAGCGCGGTGCGCGGCAGGGACGAAGTTTGTCCTCCTCCCAAGGCCGCGAGTTGATATTGGCGCTCATCGTAGGTGATGAGACACCACGATCCGGGACTGCTCACGGCGCTGCGGAGTACGGGGGTAGCGCTGACCGGTGTGAGGCGCAGGAAAGCCGGCAACGAGGAGAAACGGCGTTGCGTTTCGTCGCTGCACGCGGTGAGTGCTCCCCACACGGCGATCAATACGATGAAGAGGCCGAGCAGGTGCAACCGACCGGCGCGTAATGCCGAAGAACGGGCACGATGCTTCACTGAAAACGAGCGTTTGAACACTGCGCTGGCGTTCATTTAGATGTGAACAAGGACTTGGGAAAGGAAGGTGGCGATGCCGTCGGGGGCTTTTTTGAGGTGCTTCTCCACCATCTTGCGAATAAAGAAATTGAGTTCAGCGCCAACGGTGACTTTCATCGCGCACTGATTGGCACCTTGGGGGAGAAGTTGCACCCACACGTTGGCGCTGACGGGCGAACCTTCGGTGGCGAGTTTCACCAATTTGGGCTCTTCACGTTCGACGATGGCGAGGGTGACGTGTCCCATCTGGGTGTCGGCCGAAAGGGCGTCTTCGGTGAAGGTCATGGTGGCGAGATAACCGCGCATTTCTTCCAGACGCTCGGGCGTGACTTGTCCTTCCGGTGCGTGCTGCAAGATGGCTTGCAGGCGTTCAGGGTCAGACAAGGCTTGTTTGATGACTTCGAAACGACGAAGATCGGCCATGCGGGCGTAGGCTTCGGCTTGGGTGGTGTTGAGGGTGTAGACTTGCGATTCGTATTTGGTCATACGGAGTAGAGATTACGAGGGGAGCGGAAAACGAAATCGAGCGATTAGGCTTCGGGCGTCCAAGCGGAGGGGTTGGCGCGCCAACGGGCAAGGAGCGGAAGTTGGCTCTCGTCGATGTAGCCCACACGACAAGCGGTTTCGACCACGGCTTCGTAGTTGGTGAGCGTTGTGAGTTCGACATTGGCGGCGGCGAAAGCTTCGGCAGCCACGGGGAAGCCGTAGGTGAAGCTGGCGACCATGCCGAGAATTTCAAAGCCTGCGGCGCGAAGGGCTTCGACGGCTTTGAGGCTGCTGCCGCCGGTGGAGATGAGATCTTCGACCACCACGATGCGGGCGCCTTCGGGGAGGGTGCCTTCGATGAGGTTGCCCATACCGTGATCTTTGGCTTTCGCACGAACGTAGCACATGGGGAGGCCGAGTTCGTCGGCTACCAACGCGCCTTGCGCAATGGCACCGGTGGCAACCCCGGCAATGGCGGTGGCTTCGGGATACTGCCGACGAATGAGTTCGGCAAGTTGTTCTTTCACGAAGGTACGCACCTGCGGATAGGCAAGAGTTTTGCGATTGTCGCAATAGAACGGAGACAACCAACCACTCGCCCAAGTGAAGGGTTGGGTGGGTTGCACTTTGATGCACTGGACGCTGAGCAGTTGCTCGGCGAATTGGGATGCGATGGTGGACATTATATTTCGGTTGTTAGGGTTTTGCTGTGGAGAGGTGGTTGCGCAACTGCGAAAGGATGCGGGCAGCGGCGTGTTCGGGTGCACCGGTCGGGCCGAGACGCCGACGCATTTCTTCGTAGCCCGATAGTTGTGCGCGACGCTCGGGACTGTCTTCCAACAGCGGGGCGAAATGCGCAGCAAGATGCGCCGGTTGGGTGTCGTCGGCGATGAGTTCGGGCACGACGGCGCGATCGGCGATGAGATTAACGAGCGAAATGTACTTACATTTCAAGAAATACGGACGCAGCAGGCGCACGAGTGTTCCGCCGAAGAGATTGTAGCACACTACTTGGGGGACGTTGAACAGTGCGGTTTCCAAAGTGGCCGTGCCGCTGGTGACGATGGCCGCACGGCTGTGGGCGAGAAGTGCATAGGTTTCATCGCGAACGGCGCAAATGGGGAGAGCGTCCGCTGCAGCGAGCGCTTTTTCGTCTGCACTGGGCTGTGTAGCTTCAGCGGTCTCCTCTTGTTTGGCATGTTCCGTATCCTTAGAATGCACCGCGCTATCGGTGTTACCTACCTTAGCAATGGAAATCCCGTAACGGGCATACTCTTCGTCGGAGATACCGGGTGCAGCGGCGAGCACGACACGATAGCGAGACAGATCGGCGGTGCGGCGAACGGCTTCGAGCATGCGTGGAAGATTGTCGGCGATTTCTGCGCGCCGAGAACCGGCTAAAACGGCGATGAGTTCTCGATCATCGTCCCACCCGTGACGAGCGCAAAAGGCTTCGCGCGTTTCTTTATAAGAGGAGAGAAATGCCGCCACTTCGTCGTAGGAGGGATTGCCGACATACTCCACCGAATACTGATGGCGCTGCGCAAAATAGTCGACTTCAAAAGGCAATATGGACAAAAGGTGGTCGACATGGCGCCGAATGCTGCGAATGCGCCCTTCCTTCCACGCCCATATTTTAGGTGCGATGTAGTAAAACACCGGACAGGCGGTGTGCGTCTTGACCCACTCGGCGATTTTCAAATTGAAACCGGGATAATCGACCAAAATCACGCCATGAGGTTCCCATTCGGCGATGGCGTTTTCGCAGTCCTTCATCGCACGAAGAATCGTGGGGAGATGGAGCATCACCTGCACGAAGCCCATGTAGGCGAGGTCGCGGTAGTGGCGCAAGAGCAACATTCCCTCAGCTTGCATCAGGTCGCCGCCGAAACCTCGAAACTCGGCTTCGGGATCGCTCGCTTTGAGTGAACGCATGAGATGGGACGCGTGCAAATCGCCGGACGCTTCACCGGCTACAAAGAAATAGCGCATGAGGGAAAAAGAGAAAACGTGGAAGGATAACGCTTAGCACAAGGGGATCAGAGACGGAACGAATGCAGCAAATCGTAGTGCGTGCTGTCGAGTGTCTGCGGAGTGACCGCTACAAAGCCGTGCGCCAACGCCCAGCGATCGGTGTCTTCCGCCTCGGGTTCCAGCTCCATCGGTTCACCGGTCAACCAATAATAAGGCGTTCCGCTGCGCGGGCGGCGGTTCTCTGCAATCTCGTTGATCCAACGCGAACGCGCCATGCGACAAATGCGCACGCCTTTGAAAGATTCACGCGCGGGGAAGTTCACATTGAGCGTGGAGAAAGGAGGAAGACCGTCGCACAACAATTTGATGACGATCTCGCGAATATAAGGGACGCAAGGGGAGAAATCGGCTTCGGGACGATGGTCGCAAAGCGAAAAACCCACTGCGGGAATCCCCTGCAAAGCGCCTTCCGAAGCAGCGCCCATTGTGCCGGAGTAGAAGGTGTTCACACTCGAATTGTCGCCATGATTGATGCCCGTCACCACCAGATCGGGGGTACGACCACGCTCGGGCAAAAGTACGTTGAAGGCGAGTTTCACGCAATCGACGGGACTGCCGGAGCAAGCGAAGATTTCCAATCCTTCTTCACGATGCACCAAGCGGTTGTGAATGGGTGAGGTCGAGGTGATGGCGCATCCGTAGCCCGAACGACCGCCGCCGGGTGCCACGACGAGCAGGTCGGCCATCGGATGGAGCGTATCGATCAGTGTGTTGATGCCCGCAGCCTTGTAACCGTCATCGTTGGAGATGAGAATGAAGGGACGAGACATGCCACGATTATTGGGTTCTGTCATAAGTTTTGTTTGTAGTTGTGTTGAGTCATTGAGATGGGCGCCGCATCAAGAGCAAAAAGACAATCGGCGCACCGATCAGCGGCGTAACGGCATTGATGGGGAGCGTCCCGGTCGGCCATGGAAGAGCGCAAAGGAGTTGACAAGTCAAAGCCAACAGCGCACCCACCGCGAGCGTCACCGGCAAAATGTGTCGATGAAGTGAAGTTCCGCACAAAAGTCGTGCAGCGTGAGGAGCAGCCAGTCCGACGAACGCCACCGGCCCGCAGAAAGCCGTCGAACAGGCGGTGATCCAGCCCACGGCAAAGAGCAATCGTGGACGACTGCGCCGCGGATCGATGCCTAAAGTGCGCGCATATTCTTCGCCGAGCAACCATGCGTCGAGTGCAGCCGTCTGTCGCCAAACATAGGCGATCGGTAAAACCAATGCCGCCACGAAAAACGGTAGCCGCGTTCGCCCGACGGAGGAGAAATCGCCCATCGTCCAGAGTTGGAAACTCCGCAAACCGTCGGTCGTCGAAAAGTAGGCCATCAGGGCAAGCACCGAAGAGAGGACAAAAGAAATCATCACACCGGCCACCAAGAGTGCCGTCCCGTGCAGACTCCTACGAGCCAACTGCACAATCAGTGCCAAGACGAGCAAAGCGCCGCACAAAGCCACAGCGACTCCGAACAAAGTACCGGCGAACGGGGGCAGAAAGCGGAGAAAAAGGAGCGCAGCACTGCTCCAAATCAGCGGAGCGGCCGCAGCACCGACCGCCGCACCGGCATGGATGCCGAAGAGCGAAGGATCGGCCAAAGGGTTTTCAAACAGCGTCTGGGTGATCAGTCCGCAGAGTCCCAAGCCGGCGCCCACTGTCAGGGCGGTAATCAAGCGCGGCAAACGATAGTCCAAAACAATCGCGCGCTTGGTTTCCGATGTTTCGCCGCCGAAGAGCGCTGCCACTACATCGCCGATCGAAATCTCGACACTGCCGCAACACAGACTCGCAACAACGAGCCCAAAGCCGGCAACAAGCAAGAGCAACGGAAGACGGAAACGATGAAAACTTCGCATAGCGCAATGGGATGGTGGAGAAATTGGACAGACTGACCTCACACAAAAAGCGGTTCGCACGGCACAACGGGATTCCAAGCGCAGTCGTTTCCACTTATGAGGAAAAGGCTTAACGCAAAGGCATAAACAGCGGTTCGTCCCCGGCAGAGTCGTTCGTCGCTTCGCCCCGTCCGTTTTCTTCAGCCCTTCCTTCGAGAACTTTGCGCCAAGCACGCAGCAACAGTGAGGGAGCAAACGGCGTTTCTTCGTAGTAAGCGCGTCGCAGGGTATTGCACCCCCAAATGCGGCGTTGGCGAAAGGAACGAAAACGCGTGTACAGTGGTTGTTCACTTGCCAAGACGTCATACGTCAACTCACGCGGTTCGCCATATTTCACCACCCACACATCGGCATCGGCACAGCGTTGCAGCATCCGTTCGAGTTCCATCGGTACGCTACCGGCATGCGGATCGTCGGCCCACACATAGCGGCCGCCGGCATCGGCTATGACACGCGCCACATAGCTCTGTCCGCCGGGCACATACCACGTGCCGTGTTCCGCCCGATCCACCATCACCAACGGCCGTTTGCGGTTCGGGTGATTCGTTTGCACCGCTCGCTGCAATGCGCTGTAGGCCTTTTCTTCCGCCTCGAAAAGGCTATCCGCAGTCGCACCGCGCCCAACCAAACGGCCGTAGAAGCGCATCCATTCGGCGCGACCGAGGGGCGCGCTCTCCATATAGTCGGCGCAACACACTGTCGGTATGCCCAATCGTTCGATCACCGTGGGTCGCTCGTTGGCAAAGGGCGCATACCACCACGCATCGACGCCGGCCGTTTTCATACGTTCGACATCGGGCGTTGTGCCCGAACCGAAATCAGTGAGCTGTTCTCGCTGCAATCGCGGAGAAACCACAAAACGCGCCTCGCAAATCCCCGCCAAACAGTCGGCCGCTCCGAGCCGCAGGAGCAAAGCGGCGTGCACCGTGCTCTGCGGCAACACGCGGCGGCAAGGCACTTCGATCACCGCGCACGTCGGCGGCACATCCGGCGCAGTTCCGCGCGGCACCAAAGCATATTGGGCGCGCACCGCCGTGCTGTCCCACGGATCGATCACCGTGGCCAGTTCGTAACCGCCGCGTGTTTCTAAGCGCAGGAGTCGCGCATGGCGCAAACGTCCTTCTGTTTCGGCCGTCGGCGCGCAAGCCACGCACAACCACAGGCAGCACACAGCCGCCCATGCGGCACACAACCACGTCTTCACAGCGTTCCGATCGTTACTTCGCCGGCCAATGAGGTGTTCATCCGTTCCTTGATCTTATCGAGATCGGTTTCGTGACCGAGCAGGAACATGAGTTTCGTCACCACCGCTTCGACCGTCATGTCGCGCCCATTGAGCACGCCCGCCTCGATGAGTCGCAACGAGGTTTCGTAGCGTCCCATATCGACGGCGCCCGTGGCGCACTGCGAGGTATTGACAATCACCACCCCGCGACGGCTCATTTCGTTCAGTCGCTCGTAGAGCCACGGTTTGCGCGGCGCATTGCCGGCGCCGTAGGTTTTCAGCACCAACCCGCGCAGACCGGGTATTTCCGACACGGCCGCCACCACTTCCTCACAGATGCCGGGGAAGAGCGTTAGAATTGCCACATGCGTGTCGAGCCGATAGACCGGGCGAAACGGTTCGATCGCGGGACGGCGCAGGATGTAGGGTTCTTCGAAGCGAATATGGATGCCGGCGTGCGCCAAGGCCGGATAGTTGTAGGAGCGAAAGGCGTTGAAACCTTCCGAGTTGATTTTGGTCGTTCGGTTGCCGCGCAACAGCCGATTTTCGAAAAAGATGCACACTTCCGGCACCACCGGCGTGCCGTCGGCATGGCGCGCTGCGGCAATCTCGATACCGGTGAGCAGGTTTTCCTTCCCATCGGTGCGCAACTGTCCGAGGGGCAACTGACTGCCGGTGACCACGACGGGCTTGGCCAAATTTTCGAGCATAAAGCTCAAGGCCGAAGCTGTGAAAGCCATGGTATCCGTACCGTGGAGCAAGACGAAACCGTCGTAGCGATCATAGTTTTGCGCAATGATCTCAACCATGCGACACCAATCCTTCGGTTCCATGTCCGAGGAGTCGATGGGTGGGCCGAAAGTCACGGTGTCGATCTCGTAGTGAAAGCGATCCAACTCCGGCACGAAGTTGCGGATGTGTTCCCAATCGAAAGCCTCGAGCGCCCCGGTAACAGGATTCTCGAGCATACCGATGGTTCCGCCGGTGTAGATGATGAGTATGCGGGGTGCGTTCATAAGCTATGCTTTGACGGCAAATTTACGAAAATAATTTGACATGCCGAGGTGCCGGGACTGCGTTTTTCGCCCCAATCGGTCCCCCTTTTTCGTCCCGTCGACAACGACATTTTTTCTCCTATCCTCCTCGCCGTGCACTAAACCGCGCGCAGCACGCCGCACTTCCGAAAAATATCGTATCTTTGTCGCACCACGTGCCACACGGCACCCCCTCCACGAGGGTAAAACTTCAGCATCCTACGCTCTATTATGAAAGAATTTATTCAATCTGAAGCCCGCGCCGAAACGGCTGTGCTGGTGGCATTGATCACCAAAACGCAGGACGAACGGAAAACGGGCGAATATCTCGACGAACTTGAGTTTCTCGCCGAAACGGCGGGGGCACTCACCGTGCGCCGATTCACCCAACGCGCCGACGGCCCCAGCAGTGTGACCTATGTCGGCAAGGGCAAACTCGAAGAAATACGCCAATACATCGAAGACTGCGAACAGGCGGCCGAAGAAGCGGAGAAAGATCCGCTTTGGCCGGCCGACGAGGAGAAGCCTCAGCCCGTGGGCATGGTGATCTTCGACGACGAACTCTCTGCCAAACAGCTCCGCAACATCGAAGCCGTGCTGCAGGTCAAGATTCTCGACCGCACCTCGCTCATCCTCGACATCTTCGCCATGCGCGCCCAAACCGCCAATGCCAAAACGCAGGTAGAATTGGCACAATATCGCTACATGCTCCCCCGCCTGCAGCGCCTGTGGACGCACCTTGAGCGTCAAGGCGGTGGATCCGGTGGCGCCGGCGGTGGCAAAGGCGGCAGCGTGGGACTGCGCGGCCCGGGTGAAACGCAGCTCGAAATGGACCGTCGTATCATCCTCAACCGCATGTCGCTCCTCAAAGAACGACTGGCCGAAATCGACAAGCAAAAGCGCACGCAACGACAAAATCGCGGCAAAATGGTGCGCGTGGCACTCGTCGGCTACACCAACGTAGGCAAATCGACCCTCCTCAACCTGCTTTCGAAGAGCGAGGTCTTTGCCGAAAACAAACTCTTCGCCACCCTCGACACGACGGTGCGCAAGGTCGTGGTGAGCAACCTCCCCTTCCTGCTGGCCGACACGGTGGGCTTCATCCGCAAACTCCCGACCGACTTGGTCGAGTCGTTCAAATCGACCCTCGACGAGACGCGCGAAGCCGATCTGCTCGTGCATGTGGTCGACGTGAGCCACCCGGACTTCGAGGAGCAGATCGAAGTGGTGGATCGCACGCTCTGCGACTTAGGATGCGCCGACAAACCGCAGATTCTTATTTTCAACAAGATGGATGCCTACACCTTCACGCCGAAAGATCCGAACGATCTCACCCCGGCCGGGAAGGAAAACATCCCGTTGCCGGAACTCATGCAAACGTGGATGGCACGCGCCGCAGGCACCACCGAAGCGCGCCACCCGGGCGCCGGTGCGGTGTCGGACGTGATTTTCATTTCGGCGCGCCAAAAGCAGAACATCGACGAGCTCCGCGAACTGCTCTACGCTCGTGTCCGTGAACTTCACGTGCAGAAATACCCGTACAACGATTTTCTCTATCAAGAGTATTCGCCCGACGGCGAACCGGTGTGACGCATCGCACAAAAGCGCGAACTCTTTCGCCGAAACTCCCCCACTCTTTCCAAAAACACGGGACGATTTTCCAAAATCGTCCCGTGTTTTTTCTATGCCTTTCGGGCACGTTGAAAAAGCCGGAAATGGGTGTTTTCTCGCACACGCGTATACGCGTCGCGCGCCTCAAGCAGTTTCATTTTGCTGCCTTCACCCTTCATCCACAAACCTACCAATCTGATATTCAACCCATTGTAGGTGAACAAAAGATGCATTTTTGCCTTCACCGAGGGTGAACACAATAGGGTGAAACCTTCACCCACATCATTCTATCCCTCAATAAGTTAGGGGCAAAAGGTGAAGCGGTGAAGGAAAAAATCGAAAAACGCCGGACGCGCACGTATACGCGCACACGCGAGAAAGGGCTATTTTTTCGGGTTCATCCGACATTTGGGGTAATGGGTGCAGAAATGAAGAAAACCACTGAGCAAATTGTATATCTCCCTGTGTCTGATCTAAGCATCGTTGCAAATTAGATCAAACGATGAAGCTGACAGAACGAATAGCCGATATAATACAACGTATAAGTGCTTTAATCTGGAACAAAGAGAAGCCTGGACGTTTTCAACTCTCCCTTTGGAAGATATGCAAGGTGTCCTGGAAATCCCTGATATACAGTTTGCTGCCACTCATATATAAGGGCTGAGGAGCTACGAGATGATTCCCCGTTGCACGGTATTCCTCTTCACTGATAACTTCACCTTCCCAAACAAGCCTGCGAGCTTTGTAATCAAAGATGCCGACCTTGCGGATTCCACTGTACTCCCCTTCTTTTTCGCCTAAAAAGGTGAAATAGTCTCCTTGAAGAAGTGGGTGGAACACACTTCGGTAAGTTCCAATGCCATCGGGATCAGCCTCTCTGAAGATAAAACGATCTATTACCTCAGCCGTACTTGTGTCAATAGCCTGAAATCCCGAAGAACTAATACCTATAATAGCTTTATCTTCTTCTCGAAGATAACAACGACCAATGCCTTCAACAATCTTATATTGAGGCTTCTCTTCGTCTGCGGGATTGCATGAGAGTTGGTATACCGGCTTACCTGTCTTAATATCAAGAGCGATTAGACGGGCGAAGTCAGTCTTAAACCAAAGCAAGCCACCGACAATACCTAGTATTTTGACAATGCGGTCTACTTCACCCGGCGTGTGGATATTATCTTCACCAAGATCTACAAAGGGGAATGACCAGAGGATATTGCCATTCCAGTCAACTCTAAAAATCTCTGTGTCATTTTCAGCAATTCCACCATCTGGCAGATATTCGCACAGAATATAAGGCAAAACATAACGCGCACCTGATGCACGGTTAACGTAGGAGTTTGTTTTCTGCTCAGAGTTACGATAGTTAATGTATTGTTCTGATACATCTTGGACGATTTCATCTCTGACGACTCGCTCAACTCCTGTTTTCAGATTAAGCTCATAGGTGTAAGGTTCTTGCCATTTTGCGAAAAGGATCGTATCACCTAATGGAAAGAACTGAGTCAGACAAACCTTGTCAGGAACTAATAGTTTCTCTTCGGAATACAAGGCCATCCAGAATGGTTTAGAGCCATCTGTGGTATAGTACGCCTTCCCCTCGACCAGCTTAAAGAAGTCGACGTTTGAGATCTTGTTT
This sequence comes from uncultured Prevotellaceae bacterium, assembly GCA_963517315.1. Taxonomy (GTDB): domain Bacteria; phylum Bacteroidota; class Bacteroidia; order Bacteroidales; family Bacteroidaceae; genus Alloprevotella. The sequence continues at coordinate 2,865 of CAUQEF010000023.1, read as the reverse complement.
ATTCGTTTCATTTATTTTGTTGTTTGCACCGAAGTATATATAACAGACTTCGAATCTTGAATCAATAGTGTTAGCCTCTCAAGAGCCTCATTGTCATTTTTTACATTTTCCAACAATTCTCTATTCAGGCTTGGCTTTGATCTGATGATTTTAAAGCCCTCTATCAGGTTCTCTGGCTTAAGAAGCTCTTTTCGAAGTCTATTAATTATCTGCTCACGAGTTACTCCTCTACCACCTTGTTGTATGATATAGAGTTGGTCAAAACTATCAATATTCTCGAGGTAGGCTTTAAACTGGCCTAAATCTCCGAACATATTGCTAGCTCGAAACAACATTACGTTTGTGATAGCTCATATTTTAATGACTCTAGCATCTTAATACACACCTTACCTGTTGGGGCTTTTGGCAAGGCTTTCAGAAAATGAATAATCCGTCCTATAGATATAGCAACCTCTTGAGCATGAGTTATGCTATTCGCATTTCCCCATAGCAAATCACAGAGTTTTGGCACATGTTCTACCATACAATGACACTCGATTAAGTATGTAATCTGGTATAAAGCGTTTAAATCATTGATATTACGTTGAAGACGAATGTATAGCGATTGAAATAATTCCTCTATCCAGGTCATTTCCTTTTCCTCTGATACATTATAACTCAAATATAGTTCTATCACTCCTTCTCTCATCATTTGGTATTTACTCCCCAAAAAGGAAAAGAACAATTCTTTAGCACTTGACTTCATATATCTAAAATTCTACTTTCCATAAATTTGGTTCATCCGACATTTGGAGTGATGGGGTTCTAAAAAGAAGAAAACCGCTGAACAAATTGTATATTTGAATTAGCACAAACAAATATGCAGCTATGAACAGCAGTTTTCTATATCATGCTTGGGGGATTGTATCACCACAAGTGTCTACGAGAGGAATACAAAAGTAACACAATCAGCTTACATATCGAAAGTAAACAAGCTCCGAAATGCTGTCCCCAATGCGGTCATGCCCATTTGGTGAAGAATGGTTTTCGCACTCGCTATCAGCCTTCCGATCGGTGGCAAAAAAGTAATTCTGCGGATGAAAGTCCGCCGCTATATATAAGTGTAAGCGTGCGGATTGTGACTATGATTGCCGGGAACGGATATTCTTTGCCCCGGGCAGTCACAGCTACACCCGTCGCTTTGCAATCTCGGATGAATCCTATTTTTTCGCTTTGCGGCGAGGCGTCGGCAGGGGCAGCACTTCGGCCAAAATTTTGACCACTCGCAGGGCTTCGGCGCGGTGCTCAACGTCGAGAACGTAATGCAACTTGGCGCCGGGATAGGGGTGACCGGTTTCGGCATCGGCCATCCACGCTTCGAGCGCCGGGTGCATCTTCACATAGGCCACATTGTCGCAGAGCAACACCGCGGGTTTCTCATCAACATAGAGCAGGTGGTCGCCAAACATTTTGCGCACGCGCACAGCACCGGCATCAGCCAGTTGAGCTGCGACAAAATCGACAAATTCAGGGGTACAAGCCATAAATAAGAAAATTGTGGTAAGCGAAAGCGAGCAGCCGCTCCGGGCAAAACGCAAACCGCCTCGGCGCTCGTTCGCAGTGGCACGAGCACAGAGGCGGAAAAGAATGAAGTGATCGACGGGCGAATCAGCCGAGCTGTTCGCGAATGAAGGCTTCCATGCGCGGAGTGGCCTCTTCAACGCACTGCAACAGGCGGATTTGGTTGCCGGCACGCTCGAGGTTGTGCGCGGGGTGCGTGGTCTTGTAGTACGTGTCGCCGTTCAAATAGTCGGTGAGGAAACGCACGCCCTGCATATAGGGGAAGAGTGCCGTGGCGTAGGGCAGGTTCTCGATTTCGATTTCGGTGAGGAAGCCGCGTGCGCCCTTGAGATAACCACCGGCGAAGGCTTCGAAGATGTCGAAACGGAACGAGATGTTGTCGAAATTCGGATCGTCCTCGCGCGTGGTGTTGGCCGCCGTGCGGAGGAAGTCGCCGAAGTCGGAGAAGATGAACGAGGGCATCACGGTGTCGAGGTCGATGACGCAAAGCACGTTGCCGTCGCGGTCGAAGAGGATGTTGTCCACCTTCGTGTCGCAGTGGCAAATGCGCTTGGGCAGCTTGCCTTCGCGGAAGAGGCGTTCGCTCTTGGTCATTTCTTGCTCACGCTTGCGGATTTCGTCGAGCAGGGCTTTCACGGCGGGTTCGTCGACACGGCCGGCCTTGTTGTCGGTCACAGCGTCGTTGAGTTGCTGAATGCGGAACTCGATGTTGTGGAAGTCCTTGATGGGTTCGCCGAGCTGTGCGGGGAGGTCGGCGAGCATAGACTGGAACTGGGCGAAGGTTTCGCCGACAATGGCGGCATTCTCCACGCTCACGCCGCTCTTGGAGGTGGTGTCGGGGATGAGCACCATCACGCGCCAATATTTCTCACCGTCGTGGTAGTAGTATTTGCCGTCGTTGGCGGGCACGAAACGCAGCACCTTGCGGTCAATGTCGGGCGTGCCGGCGGCTTCGAGCTTTTGGTGAATGTGGCCGGTGACTTCGACGATGTTGTTCATCAGCAGATCGATGTCGGGGAAGATGGCCACATTAACGTTTTGCAGCACATAGTCGGTGCCGTTGCCTTCGGTTTCCACGGCATAGGTGGTGTTGATCAGTCCGTTGCCGAGGGGGTGAATGTCACGCACTTCGCCCTCAATGGCGAAATGGGATACGATGTCTTTCAGTTGCTGTTCCATTGCGGATGGGGGATTTTAAATTTATATGGAGCGAAGATACAAAAAAATCATCGGCAAGGAAGCATTTCGCAAGAAAAAGCGAAATGGAAATAGCAAAACGAGTACTCATGTCCCACCATGCGGTCT
>CAUQEF010000022.1:0-35035 GCA_963517315.1 uncultured Prevotellaceae bacterium | reverse complement strand
CACACCCGCGGGAGAGTAGGTCGCCGCCATTTTACAACAAGCCTCGAGACTCGAAGGAGACTCGGGGCTTTGTTTTTTCAAAAGCCCCTTTCTCATTCGGGAAGCGGTATTTTCCCTCCCAAGTACCTGTTACAAGTGCTTACAAGATAGGAAAAGGTCAACATGCTTTCCTATCAATTTGTGAGATTCCGCAATAAAGCCCGATGTATGGCGAGATTGCATACATGCTTATTGCCTTGGAAGAAACGCACACGACGTGCAAAGTCACAAATCTACGTCTACAAAACTTAGAACTTATATTACCGTCACACACATACTAATCTAAGATGAACCTTTTGATTGCTCTACTTCCCGCTCTGCTTTGGGGAGTGCTTCCGTTGGCTATTTCTAAAGTCGGCGGCCGTCCCATTCATCAAATTATCGGTACCACAACCGGAACACTGCTCGTAGCTATTGTGGTTTACCTCATTGTGCAACCCGATATCACCACGGCCAACTTCTGGTGGTGCTTTCTTTCCGGTGCCCTGTGGGCCGGTGCGCAAATGCTGCAGTATCGTTCTTTCGAATTGATCGGCGTTTCCGGCGGCATGCCCATTTCTACAGGCATGCAATTGACGGCGAATTCCATTGTGGGCGCGCTCTTTCTCGGCGACTGGCCGACTTGGGGGCAGCGCTTGGTGGGTTTCAGCGCGATTGCCTTAATCATTTTGGGAATCTGGCTCACTACGCGTCGTGATCCCGCAGGAAATGGTCAGAAATCCGCTCAACAGCCGACAAACTTAGTCTCGGGTAAGGACATAGGTTCGCACGGTGAAAGTGCTTCAGCTGCACTTAAAACGACGAATGTGAATGAAGCGGCACTAGGTGCAGCCCATAGCGTTGTACATACGCCTCTCGATTGCGTTGCCGAAGCAGTGGATCACGTGGAACAAGCGCCCGGAGAGGGGCACGAAGCTACGAAAAGCGACAAAGCATCCACCGAGAACGGTACTTCAGACGCCGATGCAGCCTCCAATATGAAGACCGGTATTCTTGTCTTGGCCATCGGTACGATAGGCTATGTCGGCTTCTCCTTTTTCCCTGCGCGATTCCACGTCGACGGGCGCGCCGCTTTTCTGCCTCAAGCCATCGGCATGACGATAGGTGCTCTCTTCTTCTCGCTCTTCTATCTCAAGCAGCGTCTCTTCTCGAGAGCGAGTGTGAAAAATATGCTCGGCGGTTTCATCTTTGCAGTGGCCGTCTTGCTCTATCTGATCTCCATCAATTTGAATGGCGTGTCGGTTGCCGCCTCACTGACGCAAATGAACGTGATTCTCGCCACCTTGGGCGGTATTTATATCCTCGGTGAGCGCAAGACGCGCTGGGAATTGTGGAATGTCTACATCGGCCTCTTCATCGTCCTGATCGGTGGTGTAATGATTGGACTCACCTCCACAGAGATCGTGGCGAATTTGCTTTAAGCGTTCAGTTGACATGCTAACAAGGTTGTGCCGGCGATAGTTTCGTTGTGCATTTCTCCAAGAGCATTCACGTTGTAGCATTTCCCTTTTTCACCCGTTGTCACCTACGAGACCCAAAAAAAGAGCGGCCGTGCAGTCCCATTCGGACTTGCACGGCCGCTTTTTTGCGGTCATTGGAAAAATATTGCTGTCCGCTAAACTTCAAATTGACAGGATTTTCCTATCCGCAATGCTCATCAATAGGCGTTGCGGACTTCTTTTTGGTAATGTCCGAAGAAGGCGAGGAGGCAGTAGTTCTGCGAGAGGTAGGAAGCATTGCACGACTAATATGACGGCAGACAGCAATAACTGTCGAAGAGAATAAACAATAACAACAGCCGCCCTATGTAAGGGTGGCTGTTGTTGGTTTATGTTCGTGTGTTATCGTTTGGCAGAAGAGAGCGGGAAGCCGATGCCGAAGGCGATATTGGAATTCATCCCCGCGAGAGGGATACCCTGTTTGGAGAGTTTGCCCAAAAAGCCATCGGCGGCCACAAAGAAGTGGAAAGCCGGGGCGTTGAGTGTGAGCATTCCCCCGAGTTGCGTGCCGGTAGTGGTGAAGGCAGTGCTCAGACCAAGCTCAATCGCTTTGACAGGGCGCACCCGAGCACTCAGCATCGTGGAGTTCCAGTTGTAGATGTCGTTCATACGACGCGAATGCAGAATGCCCACGCTCAGTTTCTTGTAGAGCGGCAAGGTGTATTCGGCGCCGAGGTTGAGTGTCGTCGTGAGACCTTGGGTTTGACCTTTTGTACCGCTGTCGTAAAGATTCAGCATGTCCTTCAAGTCTTCGCCCATTCGGTCGAACTCAGCCCCCAGTTCTTGGGAGTGGGTCTTGTCCGACGCCACATAAGCTTGGCGGAAGCCATCGAAAGTCCATTTTGCGTTGTCCTTTGTCTTGAGGTTTTGCGCCTCGGAGTGGTTTATGCTTCCCATGTCCGTGAGCGCGGCACTCAGCGTAAGGGCTTCCAAGCCGTGCACCTTGTAAGTCGCACCGAGATCGAAGGCAATGCCGGTGCCGGTCATGCCCGCTTTGAATTTCTCGAGGTCTTTGATGCGCCCCTTTTCATCCATTTGAAAGTGCGTCTGCTGGAGCGCGAAAGCGCCTTCGGCCTGCCCCACCACTTCCCACTTGTTGTCATCGAGCGTGAGGTCCAGTTGTTTCACTTTCAGATTGGCATAGGCCAGTCCCAGTAAGAGTTTCGCCTTACCGCCCACCACGAGGTGGTCGCCGATGGGATGAGCGTGTCCGAAGCCGACCTCCAAGTAGGTTTGGCTCTTCAAACCGAAGTTGGAAAGCTGGTAATGATTGTTCGCTCCCCCATCTTTGGCCAAGCGGAAGAGGTCGTTCGGCAGGTTTACGTCGGTGTTGGAACGCAAATTAATGTCGATCACATTGCCGCCTTGCCATCCTTTGAAACCCACAGAAAGGATATTCATGTTCACGTAGCTGCCGATGTACAAGTCCTTCTTACCCAAAGCGTCGAAGAATTGTTGGTTCGTCACCTCGGGATGGAGGAAAGTGCCGTAGCGTCGGCCGTTGTTTTGGGCGGGATTGATCTCGAAGATGAACGTCTCCGCCCCCAAGTTGGTGTTCGCCCCGAAACTGATGTTACCCAGCAGCGGCAGCGACAAATAGCCCTGTCGATCAATAAGCGCCGGATTGAGTCGGTGGCGGAATTTGCCCGTCTCCATGAAATAGGCGTTGGCTGTTTCTTGAGCTGCGGCCGTCAAACCCGCGCCGCAAAAAAGGAGTCCCAAGAGCGTTTTATGAAGCATGTTCATGATGTAAGGTGCTGAAAGTTAGTTGAAATCTGCAACGATGCCTCCGCCCAAGCGGAGTTTGGCATTCTTAATTTGTAGATACTGGTCGCTGCGCAGCGTTTGTGCCTTGCCCACCTCGTCGGCCGAAGCCTTCACGGAGAACTTGAAACGCTTGATGAGTTGCAAACTCTTCGGGTTGTTCGCTTTGAGCGTCAAGGCGAGGGGACGCGTCACCGCATTGCCGTCTGCGCTACCTTTGATCTCGGTTTCCGACACCGTCATGTCGGCGATCACTTGTCCCTTGGCGTCCAAGGGAATGAGTTTCGCTTTCAACGTGAGCGGAATGTTGGTCAGTGCGTCGGCGTTGACGGTGATCGAGAGATCGCTCGCCGTTATCTCGTCCATATCCATGTTTATGTCACTCGTTTCGTCGGTGTAGTCGACTTTGAAGCCCTGCGAGAAAGCGAAAGGCACGAGCATCTTGTAAGCGGCTTTCGCCCGATATGGCTTGCCGAATTCGAGCGTCACCACCTCTTCGGGCAACTGTATCGCGCCGTTGTCCAAATGGATCTTCACCACATCGGGAATTTTTTCGATGAGTTGGCCGAAGTTTTTCACCACAGACTTTTGTGCCTGAGTGGAAACCGCCTTGTCGTCATAAGGTTGTTCTCCCTGGTAGAAATAAACCGTGTTGAGCTTCTTCTTCTCCAAGCGCACTCCCTCCGGGGCGAGCACTACCTCGGTGTTGCCACTGCCCGTTTGTGCGGTGAGCTTTCCCTTCTTCATCATCACCGATGTGGGAATATCCGTCATGTCGGCGTCAAAGCGGAGCGTCAGTTGGTCGACTTTGAGCGCCACGTCCTCTCCCCGCAGGAAGTCGGGCACTTGGGCTTTGACCTTGATGGGATCGACTTTCGGTGCAATGGTGGGGGCAAACACGCCCGTCACCGTTTTGGCGCTGACCACATCCTTGTTTTTGCCGTTGATCGTCACCAGCAAGGCGATGGTCGCCTTGGGCGCTTTGTTGCCGTCGACGTGAAATGCCGTTTTCACCCCCATCGCCAGTTCACCTTTGAGGGAGAAGCGCTCACGCGGCACCTTGTTTGTAGTCAGCGCTTGCGCGAAGGCGAGGCTGTCGACCGTGATCTTTCCCAAGTCAATTTCACGCACGCCGCCCGCGATCTTTTGATCCGTGAAGGTATAGACCCCATTTTTGAAGTGCGGACTGTTCGACTTAATATAAGAGGGCAGCGTGATGCGGAGGTTCTTGAACCCATAAATGGCGAAGTTTTTGGCCACGTCGTCCTGCAATTTCAGCTTGAAGTTGAACGTCGCATTCTCCAAACTGACACTCTTGACTAGCTTCACATCGTTGCCCCACGTGAGGTTGAAATCAAAATTCTCGGCATCTTCAAACGGCACGTAGTCCGGATTGGCATTCGCGGGCACGTCGTAGCCCGTCGTGGCCAAGGCCTCTTTCTGCGCTTCGTTGAGTCGTTTGAGTACCTCCGTCCAAATGTGGTTTCCGAAGTTCGCGCCGACGTTCAACTGGTTGGCATCGACCTCCGAAGAGGCTTTTTTCACTGTGAATTCGAAATGAGTCTGTCCACTCTCGGCGAGGTAATACAGCCCTTTCGCGTCGTTCTTGATGTTGCCTTCGGGTCTGAGCAGATCCACCAATTTGATCTTCTCTGTGTCGCCGAATTTCACTTTCAATCCATCGACATTGAGTTTCACTTTCATGTCGACCTTCTCATAGTCTACAGCGGAGTCTATGCAGCCACACAGCAAGAAGGCGGCAGGGAGCAGAAAGAGTGCTCGCTGCATGAGATGTTTTAGTAGGTGCTTCATGATTGTGTTTAAGTTGTGATGAGTGGATATTGATTTTATGGGAAATAACAAAAGAAGGATTTTGTTCTATCAAAAGTTGTAACACTGCAAAAATAACAATTCTTTTCAGCGTGCCAAAGAAAACAAAGTTTTTACATCTAATGGTAGCACAATTCTGTTGAATTTCCCACTTGGGCTCGGAAAAGGTCTTCGACTTTGCGGCAAGCCGCCTGCCGTTCTCGTCGTTCACGCTGTTCGGCGATGAGGGAATGCCCGACGCGTTCTCGTTTTGGGGCATTTGGAGAGGCAGATCGGGGGCGTAATCCGGCGAGCGCTTGACCGATTGCGAAAAAGTCGTGGACTAAATGCCAAAACTTGGGGACTTTCCGGAGAAACAAGTCCACTTTTAAGCTTTTCCTCCCTACTTTTTCGTGCTCGTTCGTCACCCGAGTTCAAAAGGGGGACAACACCTGTCGAAAACACGGGAGAGGAGCGTCGAAAGGCCCGCGGCTGAGCGGCAAAACGAGGCGGACATTTCAGAGTTGAAAACAGAAACAATAAAAAAAGTAACGACTTTCTTTGCGGACTTGAAACAAACGCTGTATATTTGTGGTGCGGGTGTTCTACTTTTCCCATCACTGCAGGCCACTCTTCGCTGCCAACGCCCGTGCAGCGCTACTGTTCGTCAAGTCCTGCGCCTACATTCATTTTGGCCGCTCTCCCGGCAGAACTTATTTGTATATCATTTTTAGACCTATACGCTATGACCACCTCCTATTGGGAACTTTTTCTTCAATCTCCCGCCTACTATCTTTATTGGGGTACGGCTATTGTGGCCTCGATCGTCTTTCTCGTTCAGATGGCGCTGCTCTTCTTGGGTTTCGACACCGACGCTGATTTCAGCGGCGGCGACACGAGTTTCGACATCGACGGGCTGAGCCTCGTATCGGTGAAGACCGTGGCTTGTTTTCTGCTCGGTTTTGGTTGGACGGGCGTGCTCTTCCATCCCGCAGTGGACAATCCTTGGTGGTTGGCGCTCGTGGCCTTTTCGGTGGGCGTCTTCTTCATGGTCATTGTCTACTATCTGCTCTGCCAAGTGCTGCGCTTGTCGCAAAACTCGACGTTCGACACCGCGCAAAGTGTCGGTACGGTGGGCGATGTCTACCTCCGCATTCCTCCCGGCCACGGACAAACGGGCAAGGTGATGGTCAGTGTGGCCGGTTCGCTCCACGAACTGCAGGCACAGAGCGTGGACGGCGACGAACTGCCCACGGGCTGCAAAGTGCGTGTGGTCAAGGCGGTGGACGATCTCACCGTCGCGGTGCAGCGCTTGTGAGCGCGACGACCGTAGCGCCGCACGTCCTCGTGGAGCGCGCTGTCCTTCACTGGCGGTTGGCCGCCCGGATTGTCTCGGGTGCGCCCTGAGCCTGTCCTTCGTCGAGACAGGGCGCGATGCCCCTCCGGCGGTGCTGCTGCGGGTGGCGAACACCGACTCGACGGGACACTGTTTAAGCTAAGCAACTCATTTATTTCCTCTCAAACCATTCATAGCTATGTCTCCTCTCTTCCTTCCGGTAATTTTGGTCGTGGGTGCGATCGTCATGCTTGCCGCACTCCTCAATCGTTATCGTCGTTGCCCGTCCGACAAGATCTTGGTGATCTTCGGCACGCGCGGATCGAACGGCTCGGCCAAGTGCATTCACGGCGGCGGTGCCTTTGTTTGGCCCATCATTCAGGATTATGCCTATCTGAGCCTCACGCCCATTTCCATCGAAGCCAATTTGACCAACGCCCTTTCGCGACAAAACATTCGCGTCGACGTGCCTTGTCGTTTCACGGTCGGTATTTCGACCGAGGGCGACTCGATGAACAACGCCGCCGAACGCCTCCTCGGACTCAAACCCACTGACATTCAGGAAATGGCGCGCGACATCCTCTTCGGACAGCTCCGTTTGGTCATCGCTTCCATGTCGATTGAAGAACTGAACAGCGACCGCGACAAGTTCCAAGAGAACATCATGAAGAATGTGGAAATCGAACTGAAAAAAATCGGTTTGAAGCTCATCAACGTCAACGTCACGGACATCAAAGACGAGAGCGGCTACATCGAAGCCCTCGGTAAGGAAGCCGCCGCCAAGGCCATCAACGAAGCCAAGGTGAGCGTGGCCGAACAGGAAAAGATCGGTGAGATCGGGCGTGCCGAAGCGATGAAGGAAACGCGCATTCGCACCTCGGAAGCCAACGCCATGGCCATCGCCGGTGAGAACAAGGCGAAGGTCGAAGTGGCCAACTCCGATGCCGATCGCCGCGAGCGCGAGGCAGAAGCTCAGCGCCGTGCTGTGGCGGCCGAGAAGGTGGCGCAGGCCAAAGCCCTCGAGGAGGCGTACTCTGCCGAACGATTGGCCGAAACAGCACGCGCCGAACGCGAACGCGCTTCGCAGCAGGCCAACGTCATCGTGGCACAAGAGGTGGAAAAGCGCCGTATTGTGATCGAAGCCGAGGCCGAAGCCGAACAGAAACGTGTGCAGGCCAAGGGTGAAGCCGATGCCATTTTCGCCAAAATGGAGGCCGAGGCAAAGGGACTCTATGAGATACTGACCAAACAGGCCGAAGGTTACGACAAGATGATTCGTGCCGCCGGCGGCGATGCCAACAAGGCGTATATGCTTCTCCTCCTCGAGAAACTGCCGGAACTCGTGCGCACGCAGGTCGAAGCCATCAAGGGCATCAACATCGACAAGGTGACGGTCTGGGACAACGGCGGCCAAAGCGCAGACGGCAAAGGTTCGACCGCGAACTTCGTCAGCGGTTTGCTCAAATCCGTTCCCCCGCTTGCTGATCTCTTCGACCAGGCCGGTATGAGTCTGCCCGAATATCTGGGCAAGCGCCAAGCCGACGCTACGAACGAAGCCGCAGAGGTATAAACTTTTGTTTCCCTCTCGATAAATTCGTATTGAAAGCAGTGCGCTACAGGCTGTATCCTGGGTCCCCTTCTTTTCCCTTTGCTCAAAAAGGTATTTAATGCCTGCAACAAACGCGGCCGTGCAAGTCCTAATGGGACTGCACGGCCGCTTTTGTTGCAGGGGCTTGGGGAGGAAGGTTGGGAGATTTGGGAAATTGCTCAGGAGAAATGAGAAGTGTTTTGGGGAAATGCACAACGCTGCATTCGGCGGCTCAGGCTTCCTTGTTCACAAATGGAGTACTTAAAGCAAATCAGCCACGAACTCTGTTGAGGTAAGTCCGATCATCACACCGCCGATTAGGACGATGAAGAGGCCAATGTATACATTCCACAATTCCCAACGCGTCTTGCGCTCACCGAGTATATATATACCGCCTAAGGTGGCAAGAATCACGTTCATTTGCGTCAGTGAGGCGGCAACAGACACACCGTTCAAGTTGATAGAGATCAAATAGAGTAGGACGGCCACAGCAAAGATGAAACCGCCGAGCATATTTTTCATGCTCGCCCGCGAGAAGGGATGCTGCTTGAGATAGAAGAGCGAAAAGAAGAGAGCACCGATTGTCATTCCGATGGCTTGTGGAAGGAAAGCGGCGCGCCCGTCGACGTGGAAGCGGGCTGGGAAGAAAGAAAATCCGACATAGCCAATTGTACCAATGGCTAAAACGAGGATGCCGGTTTTCATATTTGCTGCTGTCCCGCTCGTTGACTGGCCATCAGTTGAGGGCATCACAGCACAATCGGTGGGCGACTGTGCGAGGCCATAATCATGGCGAAGTGAATCACTGGGGAACGATTGCAGAGACTCGCTCTGCAGAGCACCTACTGAGACTTTATCGGCAGACTTTGTCACTTTTTTAGTAGTGTTGGAGGGATCTCGGCGAGTTGTTAGCCATATACCAAAAATAATAAAGGCAATGGCACTGAAACCGACAAGGCGCTGCCCCAAAGTTGGCCAGTCACCGAGAAAGAGTGCGCCAACAACGGAATTGGCTGTCAACTGCATACCAGTAGAAATGGGTATGCCGCCGGAGACACCGATGAGTTCAAAAGACCGATATTGGAGCATTTGTGCGCCGGCCCACATCGCGCCGGAAAGAAAACACCATCCAAAATTGGCGGTGGTGATATTGGGTTGTACAATGAGGTAAACCACAATAGCGACAAGAAGAGTACCTGTCGTAGTACCGATAATTTGATGAATGGGGCGGCCACCGACTTTAGAAATAACCAGTGGTAGTACTCCCCACAGCAAAGCGGGGAGAAGAGCAATCAAGAGGTTCATATTTAATTTGGTTTTGTGTATGGCAAATAAGTCCTGTTTATGCACTATGCTATGTAAGGAATGTTTTTGAGTACTGCTATGCTATCTCGTTTTCCCCCATTATGCAGAGAAATGCTCTACAGATTAGGAGAAAGGTAAAGGATAGGTCGCCATGATGCATGAAGAGTCTCGTTTTGTAAGGCTCACAAGGGAAGATGATAGGAGGAGGATGCTAAAAAGGAGAACTATCGAGGAAGTGGAATCGGGGAGAACGGGGCGCTTCAGCCTTCGACGTTGTTGTCCGTCGTGGCAGAGGGAGCGGGTGTCGGGTTTTTGTGTTCGTTCGCCGCGGCGGGATGATGCGCTGCGCCGTTCACGTTGCCGGCCGCTTTGGGGGTGGCGTGCAGCGGAGCATATTTTTTACCCGGTGTGCCCATGGGATGCGAAGGGCTGCCGCCTTGCGGGAGGGCGGCGGGCAGGATGTGCCCGCTTTGGTTGAGAAAGCGGAGATAGGCGCCGTAGATGTGCGAGGAGTAGGCCTTGAAGATGTTGTTGGCGAAGAGGATGTCGGTAATCTTGTTCTCGGCCACGTAGGTCTTCATGTTTTTGGTGAAGTAGCGCGAGTCGATGACGTGAATCTCGGAGAAGGAGTAGAAGAGATAGCCGGGTAGGGTGTTGCCGAAGCTATCTTTGAGGATGATGAGTCGGCGATTGCCGGGCGTGGAAGTGCGAATGACGGACAAACGGGTGTCACCGCCCATGAAGGTGCAGTAGGCACCGGCACTGCCGTCTCGATAATGCTGGAAATAGATGCCTTGACGAGGACGACTTTCGCCCAGGACGTGATAGTTCTTGTCGATGGTGTAGTCGATATAGGTGGCGGTGTAGGTGACGCCGCGTGGAACGTGGTAGACAAAGTCTTCGGGTGCATTCTTGAGGGCGATGTCTTTGGCATAGCCGTACATGCTGCCCACATAGCCGTGAACAACTTTACGATCGTAGGAGCTGAGGGGACGGAAGGGCACGCCGGCCACTTTGGCAAAGGCTTCGGCGGCATAGAATCCGCCGAGGGGCGCCCAGTGGTGGTCGGTGCGTAGGTAGATGTCTTCTGCGGCATGTTTGCCGAGGGGGGTGTAGATGTCGACGGCTTTCACGCCGGGATCGAGAAGGGCGTAGGTGGCGCGAATGTTGGGGTGCTGCGGGCGCGAAATGCGGCGCGCTTTGTCGGGGCAGTAGTATTCGACGGCGGTGGGAATGAGCATGCAATAGACGTTCACGCCGGGGAAAGTGGAGTGGTAGAGGTTGGCGGCGCGGGCGTAGCCGACGCAGCCCTTGCTACTGCCACCGAAGGCCATAAGGGCACGGACATTTTTCCCACTGCCGGTGACGATGATGCCGGCGTTGGAGATCTTGGCGTTGTCATCGGCCGTGAGATGATTGTGATAGGGCTCGATGTCGGGATTCGAGAGGTCGGCGTTGTGCTTGTGTGAAGTACCGTTGGCTTGTTCGTTGCCTTCGGCTTCAGAAGAGGCGGCGTGGAAGGTGATGTTCTCTTCGCCGGTGGAGAGCGCAAGCCGGTGTTTGATTTCCATGCTCAGGGTCATGAATTGATCACGGAAGGGTTCGCTGTCGCTAAACCACGTGGAAACTTCGCGGGTGAAGGTGCCGGATTGAAGGCGCTCCCACGAGAAGGGGGGGAAATGGGCAAGTTCACGCTTCTCGAGCGGCGAATAGATGCTGCGCGGGAAGGTATTGAACACAACAGAGAAGCCGGCGAAAAGCAGGGCGACAATGAGGGTGTAGAATTTACCGAATTTCATGTGGAGGGACGAAGCGAATTAGAAGCGAGTGTAGATAAACGCGTTGTTGGTTGCGCCCACAAGCAGGGCGACGGAGAGGGTGAGCAGCAAGATGGAGACGGAGATGCGAAACGTGATTTGCAGCACTTGCCCGGGGAGACGCTGCGCGAGAGGGATGCGCTCGATGAGCACAGAGAGGTTGCGCCGAATGGGGGTGCTGAGCGCGAGGGCGGCGATCCAGAGCCAGAAGTGGTCGAAGAAGGCACCGGTGGTGACAAAGTCGTGGAAATGGGTGCCCCGGCCGAAGCTGATGGAGAAAAAGGTGAGGAGACGAGAGAAATCGTCGAAATAGAAGATACCCCAGCCGATGAGAATGAGCAAGAGACTGTAGAGATGGAGCAGTGGGGAGGGGATGAAATGAATGATGCGCAGGAGGGTGTATTTCTCCAAGAGCACAATGAGGCCGAAGTAGACGCCCCAAAGCACGAAGTTCCAACTTGCGCCGTGCCACAGCCCCGTCAAAAACCAGACACAAAGGATGTTGAGGGCTTGATGGCGGCGATTTCCGCCCATAGGAATGTAGACGTAGTCGCGGAAGAAGCTACCGAGTGACATGTGCCAGCGGCGCCAAAACTCGGTGATGGAGCGACTGATGTAAGGGTGGTTGAAGTTTTCGTTGAAATGGAATCCCAAGCAGCGTCCCATGCCGATGGCCATGTCGGAATAGCCCGAAAAGTCGAAATAGATTTGGAAGGCGAAGGCGATGATGCCGATCCACGCGCCGGTGGTGCTGAGGTCGTGGAGCGAACCGCGAAGAAATTGGTCGACAATTTCAGAGAACTGGTTGGCGAGGAGCACTTTCTTGCTCAAACCGATCAGGAAACGATAAGCTCCTTCGGCAAAATCGGTGGTGCTGATGCGGCGATTGCCAATTTCTTCGGCCACGGTACCGTAGCGCACGATGGGGCCGGCCACCAACTGCGGGAACATGGAGACATAGAGGAGCAAGCGGCCGAAACGATATTGCGCGGGCGCTTCCTTGCGGTACACGTCGATGAGGTAGGACATGGACTGAAAGGTGTAGAAGCTGATGCCGATGGGCAGGGCAATGCCGGGGGCTTTAACAGAAAGTCCCCAAGCGTTGAGGGTGTGCGCGAGAAAGTCGGCATACTTGTAAGTGCCGAGGGTGGCCAAGTTGCCAAGAATGCCAAAAATAAGGAAGAATTTGGGGATGGGGCTGCGGTCGATGATGATGCCGATGAGGTAGTTGAAGGCGACGCAGCCCAACATGAGAAAGACATAGACGGGTTCTCCCCAAGCATAGAAGATGAGGGAGAACAGGATGAGAACGTGGTTCTTATACGCTTGTTGCGGACTGTTGAGCAGGACGGAGTCGTGGCTGTCTTGGCGAGCCGCTAAAAGGTAGAGTAGCGCAAAGAGGGGAAGAAAGACAAAGAGAAAAAAGAGGTCGGAAAAAACCATGCGTCGAAAGGCGAAGTGGAAGTTGGGGTGGCGCGGGCGGAGCGATGCGCACGAAGAGATTGCCGATGCTTGAGGCTCAGGTGGCAGTCGCGCTTACCATTGTAGCACGGTAGAGATTTGATTGGCGAGATAATAGCCGTTGCGGCGCGCACCTGCTGTGTTGGTGTGGGTGCCGTCGGTGGTGAAGCAGCGGGCGGTGCGTTCGCGCGCTGAGCTGATACAACTTTCTTTATCTTGACGCACCACCGCGAGACTGAGACGCTCGCCGCATCGAGTGATGGTTTCGGCCACGGCGAAAAGTCGCCTATCGGGAATAGCGGCTGATTGCAGAGGCGTGAGCAAAACAATTTGTGCGCGGGGGAATCGGCGCATCAGCCGAGTGCAGTCGTAGCGCACCACTTCGGCCAGTGAACGCACGTTGCCCGGTGCGCGCTGAGCGAGGAGGCTGTCCGGCGCTTCAAAGGCTTGTGTCACTTCGCGGGAGAAAACGTCGGGGCGATGTTGGGGAAACCACGCGTCGTTGGTGCCGGCCGATATAATAATGAGTTGCGGTTCTACTTGCTGCTCATTGTTGCACGCCTCGATGAGCCGTTCGATTTGATTGAACACCACGTTGTTGTCCGATATGCGTTCGGAATTTTCACGCACATCGCGTCGCGTCTTGAGCGTGTGCGTCCAAGTGGCACCGCTGCGCGCATAGCTCCGGCAAGTGGCGGGGCGAAGTCGCTCGGCAAACCATTTGGTCCACCCTTGTTCGCCGGTGCAGTCGTCGCCCCCGAGCCAAGTATTGGAATCGCCGAGGATCACGACATTCAGCGAAGAGGAAGCTCCGGCCAAAAGCGCGAGGGGAAAGAGCAAGCAGAGCAACAACAGCGAGAACCGTTGTCGAATGGTTGAGAAAGTCATGTTTAGAGAAACTTTGGAGCGTTTCTTTTATTGGAAGAAGACACGTTTCACGCGTTGACTCACCGACGTGAGCACTTCGTAGGGGATGGTGTCCAGTTGTTGTGCGAGGGTGTTGGCGGGAAGTTCTTCGCCGAAGATTTCCACGCGGTCTCCTTCTCGACAAGGGATGTCCGTCACGTCAATCATACACACGTCCATGCAGATGTTGCCCACATACGGTGCGCGCTGGCCGTTGACCAAACAGTAGCCGTGGCGGTTGCCGAGTCGGCGGTTGAGGCCGTCGGCGTAACCGATGGGGATGGCGGCGATGCGCGACGGTCGATCTACGACCGAGCGGCGGCTATAGCCCACCGAAGTGCCGGCTGCTACATCGCGGATTTGGAGAATCGTGGTGCAGAGTGTGGCCACATTCTCGAGCGAGCGGTTGTCGATCGGGTCAATGCCGTAGAGTCCCAAACCGAGGCGGCACATGTCGAGGTGACGTTCTGGGAAGCGTTCGATGCCCGACGAGTTGCAGATGTGGCGAAGGATATGATAAGGGAACGCCGCTTGCAGTTCGCGAGAAGCGCGATCGAAGATCGTGAATTGTCGAGTGGAAAACTCGTCGAAGTCCGGCGAGTCGCTGCCCACAAAGTGCGAGAACACCGAGCGCGGACGCAGCGCTTGTTGGCGACGCAGCACATCGATGAGTTCGGGCACGTCGACATCGGGGTTGAAACCCAAGCGACACATGCCCGTGTCGAACTTGATGTGTACGGGATATTGCGTGATGCCTTCGCGGCGTGCCGCACGAATCAGCGCATCAAGCAGGCGGAAGTTGTAGACCTCCGGTTCCAAACGATATTTGAAAAGCGTGTGGAGCGCGCTCATCTCGGGGTTCATGATGAGAATGCCCGCCGTGATGCCGGCTTTGCGGAGTTCCACGCCTTCGTCGGCTACGGCCACCGCGAGGTAGTCCACGCCGAGATCTTGCAGCGTGCGTGCCACCTCCACACTGCCGCAACCGTAGGCGCCGGCCTTGATCATGCAGGTGATCTTCGTCTCCGGGCGCATGAACGAGCGGTAGAAGCGGAGATTGTCGGCCAGCGCGCCGAGATTCACCTCGAGGGTGGTCTCGTGCACCTTGAGCAGGAGTTCGTCGGTGATTTGTTCGAAGGCAAAGGCGCGTGCCCCTTTGAGGAGAATCACGTCGTGCGCCAAGGTGTCGAGCAGCCCGCTTTCGAGCAGCGCGTCGGTGGTGTCAAAGAAATGCGTTTCCGATTTCACCAGCCCTTTTAACTGTCGCACATCGCTGCCCACGCCGATGAGCACATCCACTTGTCGCGGAGCGAGCAGGGCGGCCACGCGGGGATAGAGCACATCGGGGGCAATGCCCGATTGTTGGAAATCGCTCAGCACCAAAATCGAACGATGGTGGGGCTCTTTGCGACGCGCCAAGAAGTCGAGGGCGATGTCGAGCGAAGTGAGGTCTGAATTGTAGGCGTCGTCGATGAGCGTCAGGCCGCGCACCCCCTGTTTCACCTCAAGGCGCATCGCCACGGGATCGAGATGCGGCATGCGCTCGCCGATTTGAGTCGGGGTGAGTTGGAGTTGCAGCCCGACCATGGCCGTGTGGATGGCATTTTCGATCGAGGCCTCGTCGTCGAAGGGGATTTCGAAGGGCACCATGCGCTGTCCGTCGCGATCGTGCAGACGGATTTTCGTCTTGCCGTGGTGGAGATCGGGCGCATCGCCGATGGTTTCGGGAAGTCCCGCAGCGGGAATCACTTCAGCATAGAACGCGGCTTGCGGCGACCGGCGCGACCAACCGATGCGTTGCCCTTCATAGTGTGCCGCATCAAGACAACGGTCGATGAGCGGATCGTCTACACAATATATAAGTGTCGGTGTGTGCTTGAAGAGTTTGATCTTCTCGCGGCATTTTTCGTCGAGCGTGGCAAAGTTCGCTTCGTGCGCCGCGCCGATATTGGTCAGCACCCCGAGGGTGGGACGAATGATGTGGCGCAAGGCGCTCATCTCGCCCGGGCGACTGATGCCCGCTTCGAAGAGCGCCACGCGGCTATGGTCGTTGAGTAGCCACACCGAAAGGGGAACACCGATTTGGGAATTGTACGAACGCGGACTGCGCGTCACGGTTTCCGACGGCGAAAGGAGTTGATAGATCCACTCCTTGACGATCGTTTTGCCGTTCGACCCGGTGATGCCCACCACCGGGATGTCAAATTGCAAGCGATGCTGCTCGGTGAGCGTTTGCAAGGCTTGCAGCGGCGAGGCCACGAGCAGGAAGTTCGCCGCCGGATAGTGCGCCTGAGCATCGTCGGGGAGTGTGCCCACCACAAAGTTGTGGACACCGCGGCGATAGAGATCGGCGATGTAACGATGGCCGTCGCCCGTGCCGGTGCGGAGGGCAAAAAATAAGGAGGTTTCGGGGAATACCAGCGAACGACTGTCGGTGAGCAGGCATTCGATGTCTGCGTGGGTGTTGCCGATGCGTCGTGCGGAGATCAAATCGCTGATGTGCGAGATGCTATACGACATGTGTAGATAGTTTTTGCGCCTACTCGCCGCGCCGACACACGCATGCGTCGGCGCGGCGAGTGGAAGAGACGCCGAAGAGTGCCGCGAAAATACAATTAAAATGGCGAAAAGCCCCACTTCTCCGTGAAAAGTTCGATCTCTTGTCGGAGTTTTGCCCGAAATGCTCGATGTTCGTCACTTTCGGGGTGCAAAGGACGGTGATGATGAGCGCGCAACAAGCATGCACGCTCGGCCGCAAAACGGTGCAGCGCAGACGAGAAACACCAATCGGCAAAGCGCTCGGCGATGAGGTCGACGGCGATGTCGGAGGGGTGGAGCAAGTCGCGCGCATAGAAGCGGTAGTCGCGCAGTTCGTCGAGGAGAATTTCGTAAGCCGGGAAATAGACCGAACGCTCGTCGGCCGCGCACACGGCCTCGACCGCGAGGAGCAGGCGCGCTTTGGAAAGTTGCGAAGCGTGCAAGCCGTATTTCGCGTAGCGATAGGGGCTCACCGTCCACACGATGTGCAGATCGGGGCGTTGCGTGCGCAACTGTGCGACGGCCTTGAGCAGGCACGCCGTGAGCTCGTCGACCGTGTCGGTCTGTTCGGTGAAGTCGCCGGCCGGTTGTTTGTGGCAGTTGGCCACAAGCCGCCCGTCGTGCAGCCGATAGTGCCGATCCGTGCCGAGGGTGAGCACGAGTACATCGGCGCGGCGCAGACTTTCGCGCGCTTGCTCCAAAGCAGCCGCGCTGCGCGCTCGACAGGTTGCGGCATCGGCGGCCGAGACGTGGGTGGAAAACCAGCGGTTGTGCCACAGCCCTTCGCGCCCTTCGAAGTAGGTGGTGTCGGGCATCGGCTGCGTGTCGAACAGTAGGCCGAGGTGGTGGGCGATGACGCGCGGTGCGTAGAGCGGCCCGAAGGGATTGACGAGCGCATGCCCCGCCGGCAGCGCATCGGCGATGTGCTGCCCGATGTGTTGGGC
Source organism: uncultured Prevotellaceae bacterium (assembly GCA_963517315.1). Classification (GTDB taxonomy): domain Bacteria; phylum Bacteroidota; class Bacteroidia; order Bacteroidales; family Bacteroidaceae; genus Alloprevotella. The sequence continues at coordinate 18,029 of CAUQEF010000022.1, read as the reverse complement.
AAAACACGAGCCGAGAGTCAGCACGCGGTGTGCGGGATCGAGCTGAAAGGGCGCGCCCGGAAGCGCCACGGGAGTGGAAAGTTGCATCGTCGGGAGGACGTTCAGAGGGGAGAAGGCGAGAGAGGCGTTATTTCTTGTCCATGTCCGTCAGCCCGCCCCAGCTGCACCACTTCACTTTGACGCAAGCCGGATAGAGGCGCAACGGGTCGTGGAAGAGTTCGAGCGACTGCGCGATGCTCTCCTCGCTCAGCGCCACGCGCCCTTCGAAGCGCACCTTGCCGTTCACGCGTACGCGGATCGGGCGGTCGAAGTTGACCAATTTGCTGTCGAGGAAAATGCGCACTTCGCCGCTTTCGGCCGGACGCATCGTGCGCTTGAAACGAAGAGGAATGCCCCATTCGCCGCCGCGTTCCGTCACGGCATAGGTCACTTCTTCGACGCGCAGATCGATGGTGTTCAATTCGATGCGCATCGTGTACAGGCGACGCGGCGCGGTGCCGTCATAGTGGTTCACCCCGTCGGGGCCGAGGGGCGAAGGTGCGTCGGTGGGTTGCGGCGCGTCGACGGCCAAATTATAGAATCCCGTGCGGTAGCGACCGCCCATCGGGAAGTTCTCCCACGAGAACGAGCGCGGACGCACCACACGGCGGTGCGAGGCCAACCAAGGTGTGGTGGGGCGATAGTCGAAACCATGGCCGGCGCCGGGTACGAGCTCGATGCGGTGGCGGAAGGCGCCCGGGCGTTTGCGCTGTGCGGCGGCAAACTCTTCTGCCGCCACTTGCGTGAGGCGGTCGCGGCAGAATTGGCTGTCATACTGCCCCGTGAGGAGAGAAAAATCGATGTGTTCGCAGTTGGCTACCGGTGCATTCATCAGCGGTTCGCCGCCCGCCATCGGACCGGCGGCCGCCCAGTAGTCGGCATAGTAGGAGGCCAGTCGCTGCGAACCATATCCGCCCTCGGAGATGCCGAAGACGTAGAGGCGCAAGGGATCGATGTCCGGCGAGGCCAATGCGCGCTGCAAGAGTTTCTCCCATGCCCATTGCTTCGAGGCTTGATACCAGCGATACCACGGGCCGGTGCGGGGAATGCGGGGAATGAAATAGGCCGAAGGGGCGTCGGCAAATTGCAGCGCCCACTGTCGGCTGCCGTTCCATTCATCGTCGGGCGCACCGCTGCCGTGGAGATAGAGGAAGAGGGGATAGCCCGCTTCGGGGCGCGCGCCCTTCGAACCATAGAAGAATTGCATCGTGGCGTCGGGCTCCAATTGTGCGGGAATTTGCACTTCGCCCGGGGCGGCACTCGCCAGTGGCGACAAAGCCGGGAGGTAGAACGAGCGGTCGGCGGCCAATTGTGTGCGCCAAGCCTGCCAAGCGCGGTCTTGTGCGGCGGGCACTTCGGCCGGAGTGAGTCGGCGTGCCGAGAGAGAAAGGCTTGCTGCCAAAAAAAGAAGGCACAGCAAGGAACGGAGAATGGATTTGGTAGACATGGTGTGAATGATGTTACGGGCAAATGTAGTGAATAATGTTAGGAACGACAAATTTTGAGCGCGTAATTTCACCGCGCGACTCTCGCGCACGCGCGCATCCCAGAGTTTTCGGTTTTTGTCTTCACCTCTTCACCTTTGGGGGGTAATGTGTTGTGGCGTAGAGAGATACGGGTGAAGGCTTCACCCCTGTTTTGTGTTCACCTTTTCGTCGACAGGTCGTGAGCGTGTGGTCGCGTTTTTCCGAGCTGAACATGCACCGGTGTCGAGTGTGGAATCGCGGTGGGCTGCGGGTGAAGGATTTTGGGGGTGAAGCCTTCACCCTTAATGTGTTGTGAAATAGGAGGTTGGGTGGATTTGGTGAAGAGGTGAAGGCAAAAAACGAAAAATCGTTGTGTGCGCATAATGCGCGCGCGAGGAGATTTTTGCCTTCACCCTGCGGCGAAAGAAACAGCGCGGTGAAGTTGCAAAAAATGGACGAGAAAGACGAAAAAGCAGTGGGGTTTGGACGAAAAGGTGTGTGCTTTTGCGGATTAGTAGGGGAGTTTTTCGGAACAGAAGGGAGCGAACTTGTCAAAAGTGTAGGTATGTAAAGCGTAGTTTGAAAAAATGGGTAGGAAACGTCGTTCGCGCCGTTTTTTTTTGTACATTTGCAGCGTATCCGCGCCGATGCACTTTTAGCAAGCAAGCCCACCGACGCCCATCGAATACTTACACACATACAATGGCACTGATAGAACAACTGGTGGCTCGCGCTCGAGCCGACAAGCAACGTATCGTTCTCCCCGAAGGCACGGAAGAACGCACGATTCAGGCCGCCGACCGTATCCTGGCCGACGGTGTGGCCGATCTGATCCTGATCGGGAACCCCGCAGAAATTGCTCAACTGGCAAAACAACACGGTCTCGAGCACCTCGAGAAAGCGACGGTGATCGATCCGCTCGACCACCCCAAGAAAGAAGAATATGCGCAACTCCTCGCCGAGCTGCGCGCCAAGAAGGGCATGACCCTCGAACAAGCCCGCGTGCTGGTGGAAAATCCGCTCTGTCTAGGCTGCTTGATGATCAAAGCCGGCGACGCCGACGGCCAACTGGCCGGTGCGCTTCACACCACGGGCGATGTGTTGCGTCCCGCGCTCCAAATCATCAAAACCGCGCCCGGCATCACTTGTGTGAGCGGCGCGATGCTCCTCCTCACACAGGCCGCCGAATACGGTGAGAACGGCGTGGTGGTGATGGGCGATGTGGCGGTGACGCCCGTGCCCGATGCCGAGCAGTTGGCACAAATCGCCGTTTGCTCGGCCGAGACCGCACAGGCGGTGGCCGGCATTGAGCCGCGTGTGGCCATGCTCTCGTTCTCCACGAAGGGATCGGCCAAGCACGAAGATGTGGACAAGGTGGTAGCGGCGCTCGACATCGCCCGCCGTTTGCGTCCCGAACTCAAAATCGACGGCGAGTTGCAGGCCGACGCCGCCCTCGTACCTTCAGTCGGTGAGTTTAAGGCGCCGGGCAGCGCGGTGGCCGGACACGCCAATGTGCTCGTGGCGCCTCGTCTCGAAGTGGGCAACATCGCCTACAAACTCGTGGAACGTCTCGGACGTGCCGAAGCCATCGGCCCGATCTTGCAGGGTATTGCCCGCCCGGTCAATGACCTCTCGCGCGGCTGCTGCGTGCAAGACATCTACACCATGGTGGCCATCACGGCCAACCAAGCCATTGTGGCCAAAGCGCGTTGAGCCGCGGCGCAACGCATCCTCTCCACTTCAACCTCTTTAAGATTGTAACTCCTCACAATGAAAATACTTGTCATCAACTGCGGTTCCAGCTCCATCAAATATAAACTCTATGAGATGGACGATCGCAGCGTGCTCGCCGCCGGCGGCATCGAACGCGTGGGATTGCCCGGGGCTTTCCTCAAAACTACGGTCAACGGCGAAAAGGTGACCCTCGACTTCGATTGCCCCACCCACACGGAGGGCATCAAGAAAATGTTTGAAACGTTGCTCCATCCTGAATATGGCGCGATCGGCAGCATCGACGAGATTGCCGCGGCCGGACATCGCATCGTGGCCGGCGGACGCTTCGCCGAGAGCCAACTGGTGACCGACGACATGCTCGAGGAATGGAAGACCTACATGGATCTCGCTCCGCTGCACAACCCGCCCGCTCTCAAGGGCTACAACGCGGTGAAGGCCGTGGTGCCCCACATGCCCAATGTGTTTGTCTTCGACACCTCGTTCCACCAGACGATGCCCGCCAAGGCTTATATGTATGCCGTGCCTTATGAGTACTATCAGCACCAAAACATTCGTCGTTGGGGTGCGCACGGCACGAGTCACCGTTTTGTGACGGATCGCGTGTGCCGCCTGCTCGGCGTGAAGCCCGAGGAGCAGAAAATCGTGACTTGCCACATCGGCAACGGCGCTTCGGTGTCGGCTGTCGACGGCGGTAAGTGTGTCGACACCTCGATGGGACTCACGCCGCTCGAAGGTCTGATGATGGGAACACGCACCGGCGATGTCGACGCTTCGGTGGTGTTGGCCATCATGAAGAGCGAAGGACTGGGGCCCGACCAAATGCAGACGCTGCTCAACAAGAAGTCGGGCTTGCTCGGTATTTCGGGCGTGTCGAGCGACATGCGCGAAGTGGAAATCGCTGCGCAGGGCGGCAACGAGCGTGCGCAGTTGGCGCTCGACATGTACAGCTATCGCATCAAGAAATATATCGGTGCCTATGCCGCCGCCATGGGGGGCGTGGACACCATCGTCTTCACCGCCGGTGTGGGCGAACACCAGTGGGACATCCGCTACAACGCTACGAAGGATCTCGAATTTCTCGGCGTGAAGGTGGACTATGACGTGAACCGCGCTAACTTCGGCGAGGAACAGATCATCTCCACTTCCGACAGCCGCGTGAAAGTGGTGGTCGTTCCCACGGACGAAGAACTGCTCATCGCCAGCGACACGCTGGCACTCGTGCAGCAGTGATCCCTCTGCGTCGCACAGCGGTTTGTTCTCTCAGAGGAGGGGGCAAACCGCGGCCGGCGTTGCCGCCTACTCATCGCTTCGGTAGATGAGAGCGTTGCTCCTGACACAGAACAAAAACAAACATTTTAATATCACTCACCATGAACAAAACTCTACTCCTTTCGCTGGCTTTCGGGCTGAGCGCTGCCGGAGCCTTTGCGGCCGACGTGTTCACTCCGCCTTTTGAGGCCACCACGATCGAGGGCGGAAAATTTGCCGCCGGTACTCGCTGGTACACGTTGCAAATCTCTACCAATGGGTTTCACATTACGAACCCCGGCAACGATGGTACAATTTCTCTGACACGTACCACCACAGAACTCGACGACAAAGATCTTTGGTGTTTCGTCGGTACGCCCGAAACCGGCTACCGCATCTACAACAAGGCCACCGGCGTTTCGAAGGTGCTCACCGCGCCCAAAACGATGGAAGGTCAGGCCGGCGGTGGTTCGCTCGTGACGCTCCGCGATGAGGCAGATGCGGCTGCAAACTACGACGTGGTTTGGAAGTTCGAAAAGAGTACCGATCTCGGTGCGGACAAGCCGGCCGTTTACATGTATCCCTCAGGTAAACCGACCCACAAGGTGAACAACCGTGACGCGCGTTTCTCCTTCTGGACTGGTGGTCAAGATCACGGCAGCAGCTTGCAAGTGCTCTTTGCGATGCAGCGCGTGCAGATCAGTGACAAGAATGGTACGTTTGCATCACAGGGTTCGAGCAATTACAAGAATACCTGGACTTCAAAGCAAAAGGATCCTCAGCTGACACTCACGGCTGTGGCCAACAACATGCAGGCTTCGGGCGAAGGCATTTTGGCTTACGTGGGCAAGGTGAAGCCCAGTGACTATGTCATGACGGCCGGTGCGGGTTATTCTATCCGAGAATTTGAATTCGACACAAAGAGTGCCGTTGCCGATAAGCATGTTTCGGTGAAAATCGAGGATAAAAGTTTCTCCACGACCAACGATACTCATCACATGAAGTGGATGGGGGACAACAATGACACGCCTGCTGCAAAATTTACGTTGAACGGCGATAACAATGCGGCTTTCTTGTCTAATTTCTATGTGATGGTGACGCGTCAAATCGCGAAACCCGAACCGCAGCAGAATGTCTTCGTGTATGACAACAAGACGCAAGTGACCTACCGCATTCCTGCTATCACCACGACAAAGAACGGTACGGTATTGGCCGTAACGGACTCGCGCCACACCGGAACGGGTGACATCGGCGCAGGCCGCATCGACCTCTTCCTCTCGCGTTCTACGGATAACGGCGCTACTTGGTCTACTCCCGACGTGCTTCGTGACGCAGGCAAGAAGGCGGTGACAGAAGGTATCGGCAAAGATAACAGCGTGAACGCCAACCAGCGTCGCAATGCAGGTTATGGTGATGCGGCGATGGTGGCCGACCGCGAAAGTGGTGAGGTGCTCCTCCTCAGCGCTTCGGGTCAAATGGGCTTTCACGGTTCTACGCGCAACACGCCGATCGCTGTCTCTCGTTGGTATTCCAAGGACGAGGGAGCTACTTGGTCACAGCCCGAAGACATCACCGAGAACATCTACTCGCTCTTCGACGGTGCCGACAAGTCGCCCCGCGGCAAGGTGGATGGTGTCTTCTTCGGTAGCGGACGCATCGTGCAAAGCCACCGTGTGAAGGTGGGTTCGCATTATCGCCTTTATGCCGTTGTGCTTGGACGCACGAACGTATTCTCTAACTGGGTACTCTACTCCGATGACTTCGGTAAGCAATGGCATGTGCTCGGCAAGGGTACGATTCCCGCTGTGCCTGAAGGAGCCGACGAACCCAAGGCAGAAGAACTGCCCGACGGCTCGATCTTGGTGAGCTCGCGTGTGGGTGGCGGTCGCTACTTCAACATCTATCGTTTCACCAACGCCAAAACCGGTGAAGGTAAATGGGGCGATGTGGCTTATTCGCGTCTGAAGAAGGCTTCAAGCAACGCTTGCAATGGCGAAGTGATGATCGTGCCTGTCAAGAAACGTGCCACCGGTGAGAAGCTTTACCTCGCTTTGCAGTCGGTGCCCTTCGGTCCAACAGGACGCACGAACGTGGGTATCAACTATAAATCGCTTGCTAAACCTACGGACTTCAGCACACCCGCTGAATTTGCCAAGGACTGGGAAGGTACGCACGAGGTTTCGCGCATCGGTTCGGCTTACTCGACGATGACGTGGCAGAACAACAATACGCTCGGCTTCCTCTATGAAGAGGAAACATTCCGTACGGCGGCTTACGGTGGTTATACGATCGCTTACAAGAACTATTCGATCGAGCAGATCACGGACAGCGTCTACACTTATTCCCCCGATGAGCATTGGAAGGTGGCCGATTCGATCCGCACACAAGTGGTGAAACATCGCGTTGCGGCCATCAAGGGTGGTCAATATGTCGGTCAGTACACTCCCGCAGCCGCCGCCGCCGCTGCTGCTGCCGCTGCTGCCTATGAAAATGCGCCTTCAGTCGAAGCTTACGAGCATTTCAATGCGCAGATGGAACAGCTGCCCACGATTGTACTCGACACGAAGAAACTTTATCGTCTCCGCAATGAAGGCTATGCCGCGACCACCGGTGTGCATTACCTCAAGTCGAATGTGGCCGGTACGGCTTACGAAGGAGCAACGCTCGAAGAAACTGACGATGCCTTCTTCTTCGCCTTCCTGCCGACGGAGAAGCCCGGAGAGTATGTCCTCTACAATGAAAAGTCGAAGACTTATCTGCCGAAGTTCGGTGCAGACAACGTGACGCCTGCATTGGCTAAAGACGTGAAGGATGCCGGTGTGTTTACTTTGATCACACGTCCTGACGGACACACTTCATTGGTGGGAGTAAACTTCAGCGGTCGCAAGGCCGTTCACATGGCACGCGACAAGAAACTCGTGCCTTGGAACATCGACAGCAACGCTTCGTTCTGGATGCTTGAAGAGACGAACAAACTCACCGGTGTGAACCAGGCTGCACGCCGCACGCAAGGCGAAGTTCGTCAGTTTGATCTCCAAGGTCGTCGCGCCAACGAGAACACACGTGGTATCGTGGTGAGCGCCGACGGTAAGAAGTCGCTGCGCTAAAGCGCTGAAAGGCGATGCACGGCACAGAAATCGGTTGATGTCGTGTCGTGTGTCGCCCCGCTTATCCGCTTAGGTTTGATCCTATAACTCTTATTTGAATCGATACCTCTTATATACAAAGAGAGCGCTCTCCCGAATGGAGAGCGCTCTCTTTGTATATTGTATGAGTCGAAGCTGAAGTTCAGGCGTTTTGTCGATTGTTCAATCACGGTAGCGGAGGGGAAATCTCCGAATGGTAAGACGTTTCGGTGGAAAATCGGCGAATCACTTTGTCTTTCGTGGTTTTGGTGTATTGAGGAAAAGGAGGGGGAGCTGATCAGCAGACGAAAAGCCGGGAATCGTGCTCAGACGGAGGGCGAAGGCGTGTAGTGGCGGAGTTGAATCTTGCGCACTTCGTTCTTGCGTGTCACCCACCAAGCCAAAAGGCCGTAGACTACTACGTGAATCCAGAGGGCGAAGTATTCAGTTTGCACATCGGCCAGCGAAGCCCCCAGCGTGTTGAGGCGCACAAAACCGTTCACGCCGAAAGTCGAAGGGATCAAGTTGGCCAAAGTCTTCCAATACCAAGGAATGGCCGAGCCCGGCCAGCTCACCCCGCTGAGGAAAAGCATCGGAACGGAGGTGAATACGGCGATCAAGATAATGCTTTCGCGACTTTTCGGTATGCCGCCGATGGAGATGGCGAAGAAGACGCAGGCCAGCAGGAAGGGAAGGGCGAAAAGCGCGATGTCGAGCGCATGACCCACTTGCGGGAAGTGGAACAAATGCGGAACGACGCCCAACTCATAGACCGTGACGGGGATGTAGATGACAAAGAAGGCCGCGGCACGCCCAAGTAGGTTGCGCCAAGCGCGTCGCGAGGCGTGGCGCAAGCGCGTGCGTCGCGGATGGAACCATTGTTGCAAGCGTTCGGCGCGGGTGAGGCGGTGGCGCTCCTCCGAGGCCGTAAGTTCCGAGCGCGCGTCGAGCGTGAAGTCGTCGGCCGAGGGGAAGCGGTGCGTTTGTTCCATGCGCTCGCGGCGTGTGCCGGCTTCCATGCCCACACCGAGAATCATCGTTTGTTGAATGATGAGAATCAACACGGCCGGGAGGAGGAACGAGGCGAAACCGCTTTGCGGATTGAAAAGCGCGATGTGCTCGTATTCCAAGGGATGTGCCGTGAGTTCGTCTTGGCGGTCGGTCGTGTTGCCGGCGCGTTGTATCTTGATGCGCGCGTTCATCTCCAGCGAAACGTCGGTGGCCGAGGCGAGAATGGCTTTATAATAGAGCATACCACTCATGTCACAGTAGACACTGACGTGGGTTTGCTCCATTCGCGCCAACTTCTGTGCGAAATCTTCGGGGATGTACACCACACCGTAGACCTCGCGGCGCGCCACCGCGGCCTTGGCGGCTTCGAGCGAAGGCATCCGCGCGGCGATATGCACGTCGGGCGAGGCGTCGAGACGGTTCAAAAAGTCGCGCGAAGTCGCATTGCCCGCTTTGTCCACCACCGCCACCGGCACTTCGTGCACCGCTTCGGTATTATAAATGAGGGCGTAGACAATGGGGTAGACGATCGGCACGATGACCATGAAGATGATCAAGGCACCGTCGCCGAATATATCACGCAGCGCGTGTCTGAAAGCTTTGTTCATGTCTCTGACTTTTTAGGGTACATAGGCCGTTCGCTCCATGATGTGGCGGAAACGTCCCACGAAGAGCAGCGGGAGGAGAGCGAACACCATGAGCGCGCCTACCAAAGGAGCTGCCGCGGTGAGCGAGAAGCCGTCGAGTGCGCAGTGCACATAGAGCAGATAGTAATAGCGCAGCGGGAAGAGATACGACAGTCCGTGCACCACGGGATACATCGCCATGGCCGGGAACGACATCCCGCAGATGCTGAACGAGATCACGCCCCACAACGAGGCGAAACTCAGTCCCAAACGCGGATTGGGCAGGGCGGAAATCATCAATACCCCCAAACCTTGAGAAGCCAGTACCATCAAAACCAACAACATCAGCATCGTCGGAATGCCGCAGTGGCAAGGGAATTTCAGCACGCCGTAGAGATACAGCCCGATGCAGACCCCTACGAGGGCGAAGAGCAAGAACTGCGCCGCGAGTTTGGCGTAGAGTGCTTTGAAAGGCGAACCGTTCGAGAGGATGAGAAGTGCGCGGCCGCCGCCTTCTTTGATTTCTTGTCCGATGGAGAACACCGTGATGAAGAAAATCATGAGCGAAAGCATGCCCGGCAGCAGGATGTTCGAGAGGTATATATTATAATTGAGTACGGGGTTGCCGATGGCATGCGCATCGATCACGATCGGTTGCAGAAACGCCATGGCCTGTCCGTTGGTCGCGCCTTTGGCGAAGAGCACCGAGCGGGCGGCCGCGCCACCCATCAGCTCACTCATCGTGCGCATGTCCTTGTAGAGGAGCGAACCGGCCATCAGATAGGCGTTGTTCGTGTAGAACGACACCTTCGGCGCCTCCTGGCGCAGGAGTTTGCGCGTCGTGCCCTCGGGAACATAATAGAAAGCATAGATTTCGCCGCGTCGCATGGCCGCGATGGCCTCGGTGGGTGAAGCATAGCGCTGCACGATGCGCGTGTTTTGGAACGCATCGAGGTTCGAAGCCAGCGAACGAGTGGTCACACTGTTGTCCATGTCGACCATCCCCACCGGCATTTCCGAGGGCAAACCCTCGTCCATCAGCGAAGTGAGCAGCCAAGTGCAAAACAGCGGCACCACGATCATACAGAAAAGGTAGATCGGACGGGTGCAGATGCGTCGCAACTCGCGCAAAAAAACTTTTTTCATCGTTTGTCGTCGTGTGAGGAAAACCTACGGGTGCGCACTTTCGAGTCTGCGCGCCCTCTTGTCGTCGCGCCTCAGCGCAGCACCACCGTCATGCCGGGACGAAGTCCTTCGACGGCCTGCACCGGCGTGGCCTTCACACGGAAGGTCTTCAAATCATACTGACCCGTCGACTTCGTGGCGCGCCAAACGGCATAAGTGCCCACGTCTTTCAAGTTTGTGATGCGCAGTTTCACCGCTTTGTCGCCCAGTGCCGGGATGAAACCTTCCACTTCCTGACCGACGCGGAGCGTATTCAGCTTGTCTTCGCGCACATTGAACGACGCCCACATGCTGTTCATCATCGCCACGTTCATAATCGGCGCGCCGGTGCCCACCAATTCGCCGACCGTGGGGAAAATGTCCGTCACTTCGCCGTCGAGGGCGGCCACGAGCACCGTTTCTTTCAGATAGCTCTTCACTTCCTTGATGGCCCCGCCGGCACGTGCCGTGAGGGCGGCCGCCGCTTGACGATCTTCCACCTGTGCACCGTTCATCGCCATGTCGTACTGCGATTTGGCGGCGCGTTCCGTTGCAATCGCCGCATCGCGTTGCGCCGTGGCCTCATCGAGTTTTTGCGCCGTCACCACGCCCTCGTCATAGAGGCGTTTCACGCGTGCATAACTCTTTTCCATCACTTCGCGACCCGCTTTGGCCTTCTGCCACATCTCGTAAGCGCCGCGTTTTTGCTCTTCGCGCGCACCCTTGTCGGCCTTGCGGCTCTGTGCGGCGGCAGCATCTTCGGCCGCCACGGCTTGGGTGAGTTTGGCGTTCACTTCGGGCGCTTCGAGAATGGCGAGCACGTCGCCGGCCTTCACGCGTTGACCCTCTTCGACCAGAATGCGCTTCACGCGGCCGGGCACTTTGCTCGACACGCGGTATTCCGTCACTTCCGTTTGCCCTTGTATCACTTCGGGCTGGGGACGCAGCGCATAGAAACCGCATACGGCGGTGATGACGACAACTGCCACGATGAGCAAGATCGCGGGGATATAGTTGGGAGCTTGTTTCTTCATTGTTTGGGGATGCTGCTGTTTTACAGCAAATGGGGGAGAGATTATGGAGATGGGCACTCCGCCGTCGCAAGGCCGTGGGGCGATGGGCGAACAGCGGGAGCGCGAAATGAATTAACGACCGAGGGCTTTTTCGTAGACGGCTCGGGTGATCATAATATCAATTTGTGCGTCGATTTTGTCGCTCTGTGCGGCCAACCAAGCGGTCTGCGCCGCCAGCAAATCGGAGGTGGTCACCACGCCCTCCGTGAAACCCACGCGCGCCATGCGCAGATTTTCTTCTGCGCGGCTTTGACTCTTCTCGGTGAGTGCCAGCTTTTTCACCGCTTGGTTCACGGCCAGCGCCGTTTGGTTCACTTGCAGCGCGATTTTCTCGCGCGCCTCTTGCAGTTGCAGGGCGGCCACGGCGGCATCGGCCTTGGCAGCCGCCACTTTGTGCTTGCCTTCGCCCCATTCCCAGATGGGCACTTTCAGCATGAGGCCGACACTCCACGTGCCCTTGAACTTTTTCTCGAAGCCGTTGAACATACTCGGGTAGGTCATGCCATATCCGCCCGTCAAGGCGAGAGTAGGGAGGAAGGCGGCACGTTCGATTTTCACCTTCTCGCCGTAGATGGACTGCGCGAGGTCGAGTTGTCGCAATTCGGGGCGCGCTCCCATCGCCGCGCCCACATCGGCCTTCACACCGGCGGTGGAAGCGGGCAGATCGTTGAGCTGTTCGTCGGCGAGGTGCACGGAGGCGTCGAGCGGCAAGCCACAAAGTTGCGCCAAGAGCATGCGCGAGAGCGTCAAACCGTCTTCGGCGCGCGTGAGGGTCATCTCGGCTTTGTTGAGTTCCACGCTCACGGCGAGCGCGTTGGAGCGGGTGGCGACGCCTTCTTTCACCATCTTCTGCACATCGCCGTCCAAATGTTGCAACATGTCGCGGTAGGCCGTGGCCAATCGCGCCTTGTGCGTCAGACTCACCACCTGCCAGTAGGCTTTGTCCACGTTGAGCACCACCTCTTGGCGGTCAGCGCGCAGCTTCTCGCCGGCCAAGGCTTCGGCGTAGCCCGTGATGCGGTCGTAAGCGCGAATTTTCCCGCCCATGTAGAGCGGTTGGGTGAAGAGCACCGCGCCGACGGCCACGTTGCGCGTGTCGGTTTCAAAATGCTTGGACAGTTTGCTGCCGGCCTCGTTGAGTCCCTGACGCAAGGTGCCGGCCGACTGTTGTGCGCGCTGCACGAGCGGCGCGAACTCGGGGTGGGCGGCGAGCAACTGGCCGATGCGTTGCATGAACTCGGGCGAGGGATTGCCCACCAGCTGCGAACCGAGCTGCCCGAGGGCACTTTTCTGATCGCCGGAGAGGAGCGAGAGTTCGTCGCCCGTGTGCATGTAGGCCGCCACGCCCGATATTTTCGGAAGATAATTGGTGCGCGCCGCGGCATGCACCTCGCGTGCCTTGTCGATGCCGAGCTGCGACATCTGCAACGTCTTGTTGTGGCGCAAAGCCAGCTGTCGACAACTGTCGAGCGTGAGCGCGCCGTTGTCGTCGGCCGCGGAAGCCGTGGCGGAGAGCGAGCCCAGCGCGAGGCTGAGGAGGAAAATATATAGTTTTCGCATGGGGAAAATGTAGGTTTGCAAATTCGTCGTGCTGCAAAGATAGAGGTTTTAGGCGAATTTGTGGCGTGTGGGAGGTAAAATCGAACAATCTTTTCTCGTTTCGGGCAATTCGATGTGCTTTTTCCTCTCCGGGGTTTGTGTCGTTGTCGAGGTGTGTGTGCTTATTCCTGATTTTCAGAAGAAGGACTGCGGTCTTGGCACATTCGTCGTGAAGTTGTGCAGATTTCAATGCACCCCATTTCACTCCCTTGGGTGCGACGGAATGATTTCTTCGCGTAACGGCAAAACTGCTCAATAGAAGCCGTGGTTTGTCGGGGAGTTGGTGCAGAATGAGCGGCGAGTGGAGACCGACGATGGGGAGAAGGCGGCGACAGCGGGGTACAGGGCGCGCAAACGAGTGGACTTTCGGCGAAAAGTCGTGGGTTTTTCTCCAAAAATAGGGAGCTTTTGAGAAAAACTTGTGGAGTTTTCGGTAAGGGCTGCCCTCCGGCGGCGGAAAGCCCCGACGAGTGTGTGAAAAGGAGGGCACATTCGGGGGAGAAGAGCGGAGAATCGGTGGCAGGACGCGACAAAAATTAGTTGTTTCGCTCATTTCTTCGTATATTTGCATGCCTCGATGGGGCAGCGTCCCCCTCCTTCGCAGCGAGAGCCTCGACGAGCTGCTTGCCTCTTCGCGGATGTCGCCGAATGACGCATCGTTTGAGCTTTGCGCAGTGGCGTTTTTGCTACCCGCAGCGCGGTGAGCGCGCAAGCTGCTGAAAGAGTTCGGCGTTTTAGGCCGCATGGTCGCTCATTGCCCGGGCAACGGGCGCACCGAGTGGGGCGCGTCGGGCGAAGTCGAAGGAGTACAAACAGAAAAAAGAATTCAATGGCACATCATACCCTACTGATCGACGCCGACTACGTGGAGCGCGTGGCGTTTGACCTGATCGTAAACTTCGAACGCATGCTCGGTCGGCGCATACCACCCGCGCCGCTCGGCGACTGGCTCGACTACGTGGCGCTCGACGGCGGTTTGCAGCCCGGCGACAACGAGATTCGCGTCTACCTCGTGCACCGTCCCGAGATGGAGCGTTTGCAGCATTTCGCGCCCGGACATTTTGCCGACGAAATCAACGGTAAGGCCTTCACCGATCGGCTGGGAGAGTTTGCCATGACGGCGCTGGCGGTCGAACCGGTCGTGGAGCACGACGACCTGCTGGTCGAGGTGTTTGAGCAGATGCTCAAGGAGCCGGAGGCCGAGCGCGTGATGCTCGTGGCCGATCTCGACGGTTTCACGCCCGAAAGCACTCGTTTGGCCTCGCGCATCAAGGCGCTGTGCGCCCAACCGCCCAAGCGCGACGACGGCATCGACCCCGGACGGAAAGAAATCACGCTCTTCACCATGCAACCCACCGCGGGACGCGGATTTGCGCAGGAGTTGCTCGGCTATTCGCTCATGGCGGCGCTCGGCATCACCGCCGAAGAGGTCAATCGCTGCTGAGTGCACGGCTTTTTTGACCGAAGGGGCAAATAAAACGCTCGCGCGCTTGTGAAATAGCGCGAAAACCGATAACTTTGCGCAAAGGGGCGTTTTGCCCGCAAACAGCAATCACACAAACCACTACGATACTCAACCACAATGGGAAAAGTTCTCATCATCGGCGCCGGCGGTGTAGCCACGGTGGCCGCTGTCAAAGTCGCCAAAAATAGTGACGTTTTCGACGAAATCATGATCGCCAGCCGCACCGAATCGAAGTGCAAGGCGATCGCCCAACGCATTGCCGACATGGGGCTGCGCAACGATATTCGCACCGCACAGGTGGATGCCGACGATGTGGAGCAGCTCGTTCGCCTCTTCAACGACTTCAAGCCCGAACTGGTGATGAACCTCGCCTTGCCCTACCAGGATCTCACGATCATGGAGGCCTGCTTGCAAACCGGTTGCCACTATCTCGACACGGCCAACTACGAGCCGAAGGATGAGGCGCATTTTGAATACTCGTGGCAGTGGGCTTATCGCGAACGCTTCGAACAGGCCGGACTTTGCGCCATCCTCGGTTGCGGATTCGACCCGGGCGTGACCTCGATCTTCACGGCTTATGCCGCCAAGCACCACTTTGACGAAATTCACTACTTGGATATTGTCGACTGCAACGCGGGCGACCACGGAAAGGCCTTTGCCACGAACTTCAACCCGGAGATCAACATCCGCGAGATCACGCAAAAGGGCTTGTATTGGGAGAATGGCAAGTGGGTGGAGACCGAACCGCTCGAAATTCATCAGCCTTTGACTTATCCCAACATCGGACCGCGCGAGAGCTACCTGCTCCACCACGAGGAAATCGAGAGCTTGGTGATCAACTTCCCCACGATCAAGCGCGCACGCTTCTGGATGACGTTCGGACAGGAGTATCTCACGCACTTGCGCGTGATTCAAAACATCGGTATGGACTCGATTGTGCCCATCAACTACGAAGGACACATGATCCAGCCCCTGCAATTCCTCAAGGCCGTGCTGCCCAATCCCCAAGACTTGGGCGAGAACTACGAAGGCGAGACGTCGATCGGTTGCCGCATCCACGGTGTGAAAGACGGCAAGGAGCAAACGTACTACGTCTACAACAACTGTTCGCACCAAGCGGCCTACGACGAAACGGGTATGCAGGGCGTGAGCTACACCACGGGCGTGCCGGCGTGCATCGGTGCGCGCCTGTTCATGGAAGGCAAGTGGCGCAAGCCCGGCGTGCACAACGTCGAGGAGTTCGACCCCGATCCTTTCATGGAAGAACTCAACAAGCAGGGACTGCCTTGGCACGAAATCCACGGCGGAGACCTCGAACTCTAATTTTCTCGGCCTGAGTGCCGAAGGTGCGACGCATTCTCGATGCTCTTTCGCAGAGCAAACGTCGATGCGTCGTATCTATTACATATGGAGTGCTTGCCACTTCTGACCCCTCCGTGCCCCCTTTTGCCCCGCGCCGGCCAAGCGGGCGGGTGCAACTCGGGATTACCCGAGCGCGACCGAGGAGTTTTGAAGAAAAGCCCCCTGATTTTCAAAGAATACAGCATACGGTATGAAAAGAATTTACAACTCTCCCGCTTTGCAGTTGGTGCATTTGCATGCTGAAGGTGCATTGATGAACGAATCACTGAAGTTGAAAGTCGATAAATCGAGCAATAAGACGATCAACAGTGAGGCGGAGATCAATACGCTCGGCAAATACGAGCATCTTTGGGGAGAAGACGAATAAAAACTCCTGATAAACGAGGGCGGAAAGGTGATTTCCGCCCTTTTTTTGTGCTTTTTACTTTCAAAAGTTGGTGATTTGCTTTGTCTTCTTTGCAAAATGCAGTAACTTCGCTTCATTAATCGTTTTACTATTTCCATGAACAGTTCCAATATCAAGTCGCGTTTGATCGCGATGAACTTCCTTGAGTTCGCCGTATGGGGCGCTTATCTCACCTCCATGGGAGGATTTTTGGCCGGCAAAGGCATGGGAGCCAACATTGGTTGGTTTTATTCTGTGCAAGGCCTTGTTTCCATCTTCATGCCCGCAATTGTCGGAGTCTTGGCCGACCGTTATGTGCAGGCGCAGCGCATGTTGTCGATTTGTCATCTCGTGGCCGCGGCTTTTATGCTCGTGGTCGGTTGGATTGGCATGAATGAACAGGTGACGTTTGTAGAGATTTTCCCCTGGTACACGCTCAGTGTGGCGGCTTACATGCCCACTTTGGCGTTGACCAACTCGGTTTCTTATAATGCGCTGGATCGTGCGGGCTTGGACACGGTGAAAGATTTTCCGCCCATTCGCATCTTTGGCACAATTGGCTTCATCGCTTCGATGTGGATTGTCGACTTGTTGGGCTGGCAGCACACGCATGTTCAATTTTTCGTCTCGGCCACTTGGAGTTTGTTGCTGGCCGCTTACGCATTGAGCTTGCCTTCTTGTCCTGTAAACAAGGGACATGAACGAAAAGGCTTGGCAGAAACGATGGGACTCGACGCTTTCAAGCTGTTCCGCGAGAAGCGCATGGCCTTGTTCTTCCTCTTTTCGATGTTCCTTGGTGTGAGTCTGCAGATCACCAACGGATTTGCCAATCCTTTTATTAGTAGTTTCGGCGCAAACGAGGCGTTCCGCGGACAATGGTTCGTGGATCATGCCAATGTATTGATCTCGTTGTCGCAAATCAGTGAGACGTTCTGCATACTTCTCATTCCGTTCTTCTTGAAGCGCTTCGGCATTAAAACCGTAATGCTCATTGCCATGTTCGCTTGGGTGCTGCGTTTCGGTTTCTTCTCCATCGGCGTACCGGCCTTCCCGGGCGTAATTTTCTTGATTTTCTCGATGATTGTCTACGGCGTGGCCTTCGACTTCTTCAATGTCTCGGGTTCGTTGTTCGTCGACAAGGAATGCGACGGTTCTGTTCGCTCGAGTGCGCAGGGTTTGTTCATGCTGATGACCAACGGCATCGGTGCTTCTATCGGCACACTCGGTGCACAAGCGGTGGTTAACTGCTTTACTGAAAACAAAGACGGCTACCAAGTAGGCGATTGGTCGAGCGTTTGGCTCATCTTCGCCTGCTACGCCTTGGTGATCGGTGTGCTTTTCTTCTTCCTCTTCAACGATAAGAAGGAAAAGTCGTCACCCGCAACATGACAAAGCGCTGAAGTGATCGAGTAATTACGCAGGGAACGACCAAGCTTCCTTCGTTTGTCGATCAAAACATACCTATATATCCTCCCCCGCGAGTTTTCACAACTCGCGGGGGAAGTTTTGTTTCGGGGGGAGGACGTTAGGTGAATTATACGTAACTCGCCGACTGTGGTCTACAAAACCTGAGTTCGGTCTAAGCCTTTTCTCTTAAAATAAGGTTTGTCCGACATTTGGAGTGAGGCCTCAACTGCCGGAAACCCTTTTTCAAAAGTGCGCCGGCCTCCCACTTCTGCCCCCAACGCGCACGCGTAGCGCGCGCGTCCGCTGTTTTTCGTTTTTTGCCTTC
>CAUQEF010000021.1:0-42262 GCA_963517315.1 uncultured Prevotellaceae bacterium | reverse complement strand
CCAATCTCTGATTTTGTTTTTGATGTAGAACCGCTGGTCTATCTGTTCAAAGACGATTCATATATTGAAGAGAATCTGCATGGTGCATGGCAAACAAAATATCAAAAAAGGAGAATGAATAACGGTTGTATTCGATATAGCTCAATAGCAATATTGCTTTTTACTGTTTTGCTATTGTCTTGTCACTTTTCCCATATCCTCTCCCTTCTCTATTGAGGTGGCAGAGGATAAGACAGCGCCAGTCATCGTTGCAGAATGATAGCAAAGGAGCGGATGAATACGAGTGGACCTTTGAGGGCGGTTCGCGTAGTTCTTCACGAGCGAAGCATCCCGGTGCCGTGACTTTCGCCGAAGCCGGTGAGCTAAGATACGCCTTCGGGTGAAGCATGCCGTTGAGGAGAAGGTGAGCGAACAGCCCATACGAGTAGATTCTGCGCTTTTCTTCTTTGTAGAGCCCCATCATTCCAAATATCGGATGCCCCCTTTTTCTTCATTTTCTAATGAACCACAATTGTTCGTAGGAGATTAGATCAAAGAAGAGACACGCAATGTATTGCGAGTGCCGGTGCCCAACGCGTACGTATACGCGCGCGCGTCCGGCGTTTTTCGATTTTTTCCTTCACCGCTTCACCTATTCGCGGCAAAGTATTGATGTATAGAGGCTTAAAGGTGAAGGCTTCACCCCGTTTTCCTTCACCCGTGAAGTGTTAAATTGATTGTTCCCTTCACTCGTAATCCACAGTGTGACAGTGTGTTGGGTGTGAAGGTGAAGGGTGAAGGCAGAAAAAACAAACTCGTTGAGTGCGCGATGTGCAGGTGCGTGTCCGTTCGGGCGCACGTTCGTGTGCGCGAAGAAAGCGCGCTAAGTGGGGGGAGTTTTGGCGGGCAACTTTCTCGAAGAAGTTGGGAAGAAGAATGCAAAACAAGAGCGTTTTCGCAATAAAGTCCACTTGTTTTTATGGGTGATAATATGGTTTCGCGATATATCAACTTTTTCTTGCTCGAAATTTCGGTTATTCGAAATAAAAGGTGTACCTTTGCCCTCGATAAAACACAACCTTCCCTTTTCCCGTCGCTCTGCGGCGTCCCTATAGCGCAAGATCAAAGGGCTTTCTACCCGACGAATTAGCGCAAACGCTCTTTGACTTACTGAATCCCATCGCCCACCGTGCCGGAAAGTAGCGTGCGATGATCGAACGGACTTATTCAAAATGTCAAGGTATCGGGCTTGCAGGATTTACTTTTTGAATTACTCTCGGCAGCATGCACTTCATGCGCAAGATGCGCCTTTCGCGTCTCCCCTAAAGCTGCGAAAAGCTTAGAGATGGCAACCTTTTGGAGAGCAGGAGCCAAGATTGATCCGGCACAGCTTTTTGTGTATCTCGTTTCCCGGCTGATGCGCAAATACGTGCCTTAGTTGGTGAGCGCGGAGGTGGATGTCACACGTTTATTTCGGAACAATCAACCTCGTCACAGTGCCCCCATTTCCCATCCGGTAAATAATCTGCCGATCACTTGGACTTTATGTGAAAAGTGGGTATTTTTGTAGACAAGTATAAGAACAAAAAAATCCGAAGCTTATGTCAGTAAAGCCCTCACGACTTGAAGCCTATGTGTTTCGCAGTGCCGAAGACACGCTCACCTTCTGCTATGATGCAGAACGAGCTTCTCGCAACGGAGAAACTTGGGAAATACCCGAAACGATTGGAGACGAATGTGACGTACCCTGGCAAGAGGAAGAAATCAAGAGATTGGTCATTGAGCCTTCGTTTCGAGCCTTTCAACCTACTTCTACGGCTTGTTGGTTTTGTGGACTCACTCAGCTCGAAACGCTTGAAGGATTACACAATCTCGACACCTCGAAGGTGACGGATATGAACCACATGTTCTCCGATTGTGCTTTAAGTCGTCTTGACCTCTCCCATTTTGACACCGCTCAGGTCACGAATATGAACAACATGTTCTCTTACAGCGCTTGTTTAACTTCGCTCAATCTCTCGGGATTCGACACTTCGCAGGTCACCGAGATGTGGAACATGTTCGATGGTTGTTCTTCTTTGGTTGCTCTCGATCTCACTGGGTTCGACACTTCGCAGGTCACCGACATGAGCTGTATGTTTTACGGTTGTTCTGCCTTGACCTCGCTCGACCTCTCGTGCTTCAATACTTCGGAGGTGGCCTATATGGAGGATATGTTCTATGGCTGCCATGCTTTGATCTCGCTCGATCTCTCCGGCTTTGACACCGCAAAGCTCACCTACATGGAGAGAATGTTTCGGGGCTGCTCCTCCTTGACTTCGCTCAACCTCTCAAACTTCAACACGTCGCAGGTGATAAATATGGATGAAGTGTTTTGTGGGTGCACAGCTTTGCTTGCTCTCGACCTTGCCGATTTTGATACCTCGCAGGTTGAACAGATGTCTGGGATGTTCAAGGGTTGTTCTTCGTTGACTTCGCTCGACTTGTCGCACTTCAACACATCGCAGGTGGAAACTATGCAAAGTCTGTTTGAGGGTTGCACTGCGCTCACTTCACTCGATGTGTCAAGTTTCGACACCTCGAAGGTGAGGAGGGGTATGAACCGAATGTTTGCCGGTTGTTCCTCTTTGACTTCGCTCGACGTTTCCGGTTTCGACACTGCGAGCGTGCAGGAGATGTGGGGCATGTTCTCCAACTGTTCTTCTTTGACCTCGCTCGACCTCTCCGGGTTTGATACTGCAAAGCTCACCGACATGGGGAGAATGTTTCAAGGCTGTTCTTCTTTGACCACACTCGACCTCAAGGGTTTCAATCCCTCGCCAAGGGTTTATACAACGTCTATGTTTGAGGGGTGCGACGCGCTCACAGGAGTTGACTTGTCTCGCTTCAAATAAGTAATCACTGTGATCGGTTTCCTATCCGGCAGAGTAGGGTGCTTCGGCACCCTACTTCTTGTTGCGCTCAACTCAATCCGGGTGGGAAATGGCTAACGATAGACAGTGAGTGTTTGCCGGTTGTGTGCTGCGAAAGGCAGCTGAGAGAATGCCTCAACTGCTCAAAAAGGCTTCGCGTGAGGAGATCTCTGTTTGCTTTTCGATATGCGGTCGATGGGAACAGTTCTCCGTTTGTTATTGACCCACCATAAGTTGAAGAGCAATAGAGTCCGGTGCATTTCTCGGTAGCGTATGGCAACGGCTGATCATGTACAATAAATCCCCCGCTGAAGTGTGGACTTCAACGGGGGAGGGATAATCGCTATGAAGAGGGGGGAGAACTTATTCCCAACCCAAGGCCGAAGCACCGAGAACGGCGGCTTCCGAACCTTTGAGGGTCGAAACGAGGAGTTTCGCCTTGACCTTGAAAATCTTCAACACGTTTTCATCGTAAGCCTTGCGCAGGGGCTCCATGAGGTAGTCGCCGGCTTTGGCCAAACCACCGAAGAAAACGAAGGCTTCGGGCGTGTTGAAGGTGGCAAAGTCGGCGCAAGTGCGGCCGAGGAGTGTGCCGGTGTATTCGAAGATGTCCAAAGCGATTTGATCGCCCTTTTCGGCAGCTTGGAACACGTCGAACGAGGTGATCGATTCGGGATCCAATTCGCGGAGGGGTGAGGGCGTGTCGCTCTTGGCGAGGAATTCGCGTGCCGTGCGTGCCACACCCGTTGCCGAACAGTAGGTTTCCAAGCAGCCTTTGCGACCGCAGCCGCAGGGACGGCCGGCTTCGGAGTGATCGATGACCACGTGTCCGAGTTCGCCTGCAAAACCGTCGGAACCATAGACGACGCGACCGTCCACGACGATACCCGAACCGACACCGGTGCCGAGGGTGATCATGATGAAGTTTTTCATGCCGCGCGCCACGCCGTAGGTCATTTCGCCCAGTGCTGCCGCGTTGGCGTCGTTGGTCACTCGACAGGGCACACCGAGTGCTTCCTCAAAGAGGTCGCAGATGGGCACAATGCCTTGCCAGATCAAGTTGGCGGCGCGTTCGATCGTGCCGTTGTAGAAGTTGCCGCTCGGCGCACCGATACCCATACCGCGGATATTGTCGATGCCGCCTACGACGTCGAGTGCGGGTTGAAGTGCTTCAACCGCCGCTTTCACATAGTCGTTGATGTCGGGATAGGCTTGTGTTTTGATGGCGGTCTGTGCGATAATCGTACCGCGCTGATCCACGATACCGAACACCGAGTTCGTGCCACCCATATCGAGCCCGATTACATAAGGCTTTTCGAGTATTTCTTCCATGAGATGTTTGTTTAATTCTTATTTTATTGTTGTGCTTGCAAATGTAGTCAGAAAATACCGAGAATCCAAACCTTCTTTCGCCTTTTTTGTCAGCGCACATTACAAAAACAAGCGGAAAGTGCGTGGGCTTTTCTGCGAATTGCATAAAGTCGAGAATAATATGTAAGATGTCGCGCAGCGTGTATGCGCTCGATTCGCGCTTTTTCGGCGTGATTGTCTGCATATCTCTCGCAGATTTTATAATTTTGCATCTCAAACTCACTTCCCTTCAAATGAAAACAACTTTTCTTCTCCTCTGCGCTGCGCTGTGCGGCGGTGTTGCAGGAGCTCATTCTCACGAGTTGTCGACGGCGAACGCCACGGTAGCAGACAGTCTTGCGCAAGTGCCCACGAAGGCTTCGGACAAGCAGCCGGAGAGTCGTACCACGTTCAAACCCTCTGTGACGCTCGGGGGCTACATTACCGCTAAATATGAGATGACCGACCGCGAAGGTGCTGCGACTTCGAGCAATTTTTCGATGCGCTATTTCCGTTTTTATGGTAGCGGTTATGCGTGGCGCGATGTTTTCTATCGCTTTCAGATGGAGATGAGCGGTGCGCCGGGCATTGATCGCGGGCCGCGTTTGCTCGATGCGTATGTGGAGTGGCGCAAATTTCCCGAATTGCAAGTGCGTCTCGGACAATACCATCGGCCGTTTGGCTTTGAAAAACCGATTTCTCCCCTGTCGGTAGGACTTGGCAGTTTCTCGCAAGTGGCTTCGAAACTGCAAAGCCTCAATGATCGAATCGGTGAGCACGTTTCCAATGGTCGCGACATTGGCGTACAAGTGCAAGGTGACCTTTTCCCGGTGGCCGGTGGGCGTAAACTCTTGCACTATCAAGTGGGGCTGTTCAACGGACAGGGTACCAATCACGCAGACATCGACCACTTCAAGGATTTGATCGGCGGTTTGTGGATCTGTCCCGTGGAAGGGCTTTCTGTCGGTGCTTTCGGTTGGAACGGCCGTTTCACCGATCCTGCGAAACCTACGCTTCAACTCGAGCGCAAGCGCTATGCACTTGGCTTCATGTATGTGGGGCGTTGGGAAGCGCGCGGCGAATATGTGCACAGTCACGGGCGCACCACGAAAGGTGGCGCCAACGAGAGCGACGGTTGGTATGCGATGGCCGGTAGATCCGTACCGGGCTGCCAACGCCTGAAGGTGTATGGCCGTTGGGATTGCTATCGCGACGATGCCACCACGTGGCAGGGGCTGAAAACCAACTGGGGACTTTCGGCCAACTACCGATTGGGTAAAAACTACCTGTTCCAACTCAATTATACGCATACACACGATCGCGGCGGTGCAGATCGAAATTATAACACCGTGGACGTGCAGGTTTCTGCCAAATTCTAAATGGACGTGTGTGCAATCGCGTGCCGTGGTGTGCGCGAGTGCAGTGTGGAAGCAAGGAGACGAAAAACGTCCGCTGTTTTCGCAAAACAGCGGACGTTTTGTGAAAAACATTCGGACTTTCCATGCGGGCAGCCTCTTGCGCCGAAGGCGAACTTCAGCACTCGATGTCCAACCCATCGTAGGCGTAGGCCATGCCTTCGGGGAGTTGTGCATCGGCCTCGCACTGTCGGCCGGCTTGGTGGCACATGTGGATGAAATAGGTGCGTGACGCTCCCACACGTCGCGCCATGTCGATGGCCTGTTCGATGGTTTGGTGGGTGTTATGCGGTTCGTGACGCAAGGCACTCACTACGAGTGTGCGCACGCCCTGCAGTTTCGGCCATTCGCTCTCCGGGAGGGTGGAGAGGTCGGTCATGTAGGCGAGGTCGCCGATGCGAAACCCCGCAATCGGGAGGCGTCCGTGCATCACACGGATGGGGGTGACCGTCGTCCCCGCAGCGGTAAAGGGCAAGTTGATGTCAAATTCGTGCATCGTGAGTTGCGGCGATCCGGGATAGTGCTGTTTTCCGAAGCAGTAGCCCATGTGTTGGAGAATGGGGGCGGCTACATTAGGTTCAGCCCACACTTCGATGGCGTTGAAGTGCGAAAGCGGGCGGAGATCGTCGAGTCCCGCGACGTGGTCGAAATGTTCGTGAGTGAGGAGCACAGCATCAAGTGCGGGCACGGCATAAGGGGTGCGTGGAGCCTCGTGAAGTCCTGCGGCGCGGGCTTGCTCGTCGCTCATTTCGGCGACGCGCCGCTCGTGGTAAGGGAGGGTGCCGGCGCCGAAAGGGTGCTCGGCGATGAAGCGCAGCATTTGTGAACGGAAATCGGGGCCGCAATCGATGAGTAGGAGACGATGGTCGTTGGTCTCGAGCAGTGCCGAACAGCGTGAGCGACGATCGCGCGGATCAGAAGACGTGCACACGGCGCAGGAGCAGCCCATTTGTGGAATGCCCGATGAGGTGCCGGTGCCGAGAAAGTAGAGTTTCATGTGCGGAGAGGATGTTGAGGGCGCAAAGATACGACTTTTTCCAGTCGTCTCGTGCGGAAGTCGGGCGTAATGCGTATATTTGCGGTGCTATATGAAAATGAACGAAACTATCTCTCCAACGGACGGTGCTCGCATCCGCCCGAGTTATTCCTATCGCGACATTTGGAAAATTGTATTCCCCCTTTTGCTCAGCTCCATCGTTGAGCAGTTGATTGGCATGACCGACACGGCCTTCCTGGGACGTGTGGGCGAAGTGGAGTTGGGTGCATCGGCGCTCGGCGGTATCTTCTTCATTGCCGTGTTTATGCTCATCCTCGGATTTTGTTCCGGTGCGCAAATCCTCATGGGGCGTCGCAACGGCGAGAATAAACCGGAAGATATAGGGAGCGTGTTTTGGCACAGCCTGCTCTTTCTCACCTTGCTCTCCACGATCTTGCTCATTGCCACCCAGTGGTTTGCGCCCGCGCTGCTGCGGCTGTTCATCTCCTCGGATGCGGTGTATGAAGCGGCATGGACTTACTTGGATTGGCGCATGTGGGGCGTGTATTTCAGCATGGTGGCCTGCCTGTTTCGCGCCTTCTTCGTGGGCACGACACAAACGGGAGTGCTCAAGTACAACTCCGCAGTGATGGTTTTGGCCAATGTGGTGCTCAATTATGCGCTGGTGTTCGGCCATTTCGGTTGTCCGGCGCTCGGCATTGCCGGTGCTGCCATCGCTTCCTCGCTGTCGAGTGGCATTTCGATGCTCTTTTTCATCGTTTACACGTTCGTGAAAGTGGATTATCGCCGTTTCGCCTTCCACCGTTTGCCGAATTTCAAATTGAGTTTGCTCGGAAAAATGCTCAATGTGAGCCTTTGGATGATGGTACAAAGTTTTCTTTCGCTCATCACCTGGTTCTTGTTCTTTATCGCCATTGAGCACCTCGGGCAGCGCGAACTGGCGGTGACGAATGTGATGCGCACGATTGCCGGTTTCACCTTTATGGCCGTCTCGGCCTTTGCCTCCACGGCCTCTACGCTGACTTCCAACTTCTTGGGCAGCGGCCATCTCACCTGTGTGCGCCCGATGGTGTGGCGCGTGATTCGTATGGCTTATTTCGTTTTGATTCCGATTTGGTTGCTCATTGTGATCTTCCCTGTCGAGGTGATGAGTATCTTCACCGACGAAGCACCGATCATCGAGGCCGGTGTCGCACCGATTCGGGTACTGGCCTTGAGCTATATCTTCGAAGTGCCTGCCTTTGTGTTCTTTCAGACCATTTCGGGAACGGGCAACACACGGACTTCGCTCTACATCGAGGTGTTCTCGCTCGTTGTGTACAGCTTTTTTGTGTACTATGCCGTCTATGTGCAACACTGTTCGTTGGCCGTGGCTTGGGTGAGCGAGACTCTCTATTCCTTCTTTATCCTACTGCCGGCGCTGTTCTATATGAAATACGGCCGTTGGTACAAGAAACAAATATAGTGGGTGCAAAAACAGAACGAAATGCCGACAAATATTTCTTGAATGCCGTGAAATGTTTATATTTGCGGTGCACAAGCGACGCTTCGGCTCTCGTCGTATAGCAGCTGTCGAACACTCGTCGTGCCGTGTCCGATGTTTTACCCAAGATAGTCTTTTCGTAATGAAACGCTTGCTTCTTCTCTTTCTCTTTGCTGTCGCGGTACTCGGCGCTTCGGCGCAGCGGGGGGCAACGGCCAATGTGTATTTGCGTGACGGACAGATCGTAAAGGCACGTGAGGTCGAACGCCTGCAAGGCGGCATCATTCGAGTGCAGACTGTCGAAGGGAACACCTTTACGTTCCTGTCTGATGAGGTGCTCAATGTCGTTGAGGTGCGTCACCTTTCGCCCTTTGCAGACACTCCCGTGTGGAGGAGTTATGCCGAAGTGGGCTACACCACGCCCAATCAATATGACGTGCAACTCACGGGCGGCCTGAGTCTGAACAATGCTTTTTTTCTCGGAGCGGGAGTGGGGTATGTGGCGCAGCCGGACGCCGCGGCCAATGCAATGCCGATTTTTGCGGTGGGACGTTTCTACCTGCCGCTCCAGGTTGGGGTGAAACCCTATGTCGATGCCAGATTAGGGTATGCGATCCCGATGAATGACACAGATGTGTCAGGCGGTACTTTTGTCGGTTTGACGGCCGGTGTGGAAGTAAAGTGCTGGATGCTCGGTGTGGGCTATCAAGGCGTGAATATGAACTATGGCACCATCGCCGTTGGGGCTGTTCCGGCTGAAGTGGCAACCGGAGGCTTTACATTGCGCCTCGGTTTTCGCTTCTGAAACAGATCGGCGAGTTTGCTCTCGTTGCATCTTCTCGCTGTTTTGAATAACGATCCAACTTATAATTACAATGAAAAAGATTTTCCTCCTGTTTGTTCTGCTTTGCGGTTTTGCTTTCTCGGCTTCGGCGCAGGGCTTTGATCCTGATGTGATCTATCTGCGCAATGGTAAGGAACTGCGCTGTCGCATTGTTACCATCAATCACGGCGAGTCGGTGACAGTGCGCCGCCAAAATGGAGCACAAGAAGTCTATCGTTTGACCGATGTAGCGCGCATTGAACTGCGTCCGCGCGATCTTGTGAGTGATTTCGATCATCGTTCAAGCTTTTCGACGTCGATGGGCGAACCGAAATCTGTAGATGCTACTTTGCGTGGTTATGCCGAAGTCGGTCGTGTGTTACGCGAAAACACGTCTCGTACTGAACTCTCTGCTTCGATGGGCATTGGCTTTGGGCGTTTTGCCTATGTCGGTGTGGGCGCAGCGGCCCAGCGTTTTGACAATCTCGTCACGAGCAACAGCAGCTTTACGAATGCTTCGTTCATTCCGGTCTACGGAGATGCACGTTTCATCCTTCCCGTAGGGCATAAGGTGCGTCCCTTTATTGGTTTGCGTGCAGGTATGACAATTCCCACGTTGGACAAGAAGTTTGAAGGTGGTTTTTATGGTAGTGCCGTGGCCGGCTTGGAGTATAAGAACTTTACGCTCGGCGCCGGTTTCACGCATCAGGAAATGCAATATAAAAACGGCTATGTGGTCGATGCCAACGGTGTACGCACCGACAACAAAGAGAAAATCGATTTTCTCGGCGGCTTCACGTTGCGCGCCGGTTTTACGTTCTGAATTCATTCTGAAAGAAAATAGTTTTAGTTTTGTTTTTCATGTGCCCCGTCACTCACTTACACTCAACGGAGTGTGAGAAGTGACGGGATTTTTATAGTCCTGTTGGGATAGTGAAGGCAGCCTATAAGGGGATCTGCAGAGCTGAGGCGCGCGAATTTGGGAACGAACATTGTGTAATTCGGGCGAATGTTGTAATTTTGTTGCATCAATCAGCAATAACATGTCTTCCAATAAGATTATTCTCACCGGCGACCGTCCCACCGGTCGTCTTCATATCGGTCATTTTGTCGGTTCGCTCCGTCGCCGCGTCGAATTGCAAAACGCCGGCGATTATAGTAAGATGTTTGTCTTCATCGCCGATGCGCAGGCCTTGACCGACAATACCGACAACCCCGAAAAGGTTCGTCAAAATGTGATCGAAGTGGCGCTTGACTATTTGGCTTGCGGACTCGATCCGGAGAAAGTGACCCTTTTCGTGCAGAGCCAAATTCCCGAATTGTGTGAGCTCGCGTTCTATTTCCAAAATTTGGTGACGGTGAGCCGTTTGCAACGCAACCCGACGGTGAAGACCGAAATTGGTATGCGCGGTTTTGAAGGAAGCATTCCCGTCGGCTTCTTCACCTATCCGGTATCGCAGGCGGCTGATATTACGGCGTTTCGCGCTACGACGGTGCCGGCGGGCGAAGACCAGAAACCGATGATCGAGCAAGCGACTGAAATAGTGCGTCGTTTCAATCATATTTATGGCGATACGCTGGTGGAGCCTTCCATCATGCTACCCGACAATGCGGCGTGTCTGCGCCTGCCGGGCATTGACGGAAAGGCAAAGATGTCGAAGTCGCTTGGTAATTGTATCTACTTGAGCGAAACGGCCGAGGAGATGGCTAAGAAGGTCAAGGTGATGTACACCGACCCCGAACACCTTTCGGTGAACGATCCCGGCCACGTGGAAGGCAATGTGGTCTTTACGTATCTCGATGCCTTTTGCACAGACGAACATTTTGCCCGCTACTGGACAGACTATGCCAATCTCGACGAGATGAAAGCCCACTATATGCGCGGTGGACTGGGGGATGTCAAATGCAAGAAGTTCCTCGAAAAGGTGCTGAACGAAACGCTTGACCCGATTCGCGCTCGCCGTTTGGAATGGCAAAAAGATATTCCCGCCATCTACGAAGTGCTGCGCAAGGGCAGTGAAGCGGCTCGCGAAGTGGCTGCAGACACCCTCGCCGATGTACGTCGCGCGATGAAAATCAATTATTTCGAAGATGCAGAACTCATCGCGGAACAAGCTGCGCGTTTTGCGGCCGGTGAGTGAATAACGTCGATTTCTGAGCCAAAAGAACTCCAAAATGCGAGCTTTTCCGGTGATAATGACATTTCTTGCCTGATTTTTTTGTAGGATGAGGAATAGTGATTATCTTTGCGCTTCGAAATAGGTAGGTGCGCGAGCATCTTCTACACCGCATACAATAATATCGATATATACAACAATGAAAAGAACGTTCCAACCCCACAATCGCAAGCGAAACAACAAGCATGGTTTCCGTCAGCGCATGGCGACTGCCAACGGTCGTCGCGTTTTGGCTTCTCGTCGTGCCAAAGGCCGTAAGAAACTTACCGTTTCTGACGAAGTACACGGAAAGAAATAATTGCCGACTTTCGTAAGCGACACACAGCGAGAATGACTCCCGGGGTCGTTCTCGCTTTTCTGTTCGACGCATTTGGTTCGTGCATAAGAGATGTTTTCATAGAGGAAAAGATTTTTTGAGAGTAAATTTTGTCTGTTGCGTGTTTTACTGTATATTTGCAAAATACAACCCTCAATTCTCCTACAATGAAACAGAACTTTTATGCAGCTCTGTGGGTCGTGGCAAGTATGCACGTCTGCAGTCCTGCGGTGGCGCAACACTTCGCTTGTGCTCAATACGAGACAGATGCTAAGAGATGGCAAGAAATCGAACAAGTGTTTCAACCTCAAGGTTGGACGCCGTGGGCATTGGCCGTGAAAGATGCGTTCCCTCTGAACAACGACGGTTCGATACAATATCAATATGTGCTCGCTTCGGATGAGCCCTGCTCTCAAAAGCGTCTTACGGAGATGGTGCAGAATTGGGTCACCCTTGAACACCTCAATGCTTTGCCATTGCCCGTAGCCCAAACCGTCGATCTGAAAGTACAAGCACTTTGGGATGACATCGCTCATTCCAATCGACTATTTTCTGCAACTTCTGTTACGGCAAAGGCCGAAACTTTTCTTGAATTCAAAGAAAATCGTCTACGCGTGACCGTTACAGTGTCGCGCTTTGTGATGGGCGCTGCCGGTCCTTTCCATTCTAATGCGGATACTCAGCAAGTGGGCGAATGTTTTCCATTTGACCTCAATGGTAAGTGGAAGAATGTGATGAGCATGGCTTATGTCAATAGTAATCAGAAAGCCCTAAACCAAGTGGGACGTCTGCTCGATTATCTCAATCGTCAGGCTTTGACATCTGTGAAAACAGATAAAGACTGGTGAGGCGAAGTTGTGCAAATCTGATATGTCGTCTCAAAAAAGTTTCTCCTCAAAGAAGATTATAGGGCGAAGAGCTGAGTCTTGGGGAATGAATAGCCAACCTTCGTTGCATAGATTCATTTCATACGTATGCTCGTCGTCAGAGATTTGAAACAAACACCAAGAGTGTGTCTTAACAGTTGGCACATTTCTAAAAATATATTCTCCATAGAGCGCTCAGAGGAATTATGACCTTCAAAGAGTTCTTCCAAAAACTAACTAGCCGTTACCTTTGGGGTAATTTGTTCGCCATGGCCGTTGTGCTTGTGGCGCTTGGCGTTGGTTTGTTCCTCTTCTTGAACTTCTACACCCATCATGGGCAAACTGTGCAGGTTCCGAATTTGTACGGTCAACGTAGTGAGGTTGCCATCAAACGTCTGAAGCAACTTGGCTTGTTTGGTGAAGTTACAGACACAGGCTATAATGCCTTGCTGCCGGCCGATGCGATTCTTTATCAGAGTGTTGCTCCCAATAGTCTCGTCAAATGGGGACGACTGCTGCGGTTGACCATCAACTCTTCTCAGCCTCGTCCGATTGTCTTGCCGGATATAGCGAACAACAGTTCATTGCGAGAAGCCCGCATTCATTTAGAGATCTTAGGCTTCAAACTTACTCCGATTAAACGCATACATGGTGATCTTGATTGGGTGTACCGAATAGAAGCTGCCGGGCGCGAAGTACATGCTGGAGAGCGTCTCAACGTCAATGTCCCTCTGACTTTGGTGGTCGGTGATGGTCTCGCGGTAGAAGACTATCTGCCGGATGATTCTTCCGGAATTCCTGCTGTTGATCCTGACAGTGTGAATTTTTCTCTGAATTAAAACTATTTGAATTCGTGCCGGTTGGAGCTGTACCCGCGCTTTACTAAGGTTTGCAATGCAAATTCTAATCGCAATTCGCGAATAAAGGTGCTTAACTTCTCTCCTTACAATTCAGAAACTCCATTGAATGAGTAAAAACGCTTCCGAACAGACGAATAATAAAGCGTTCTCGCTTTCCAACGACGATTCCATGAGTATGAATCCTTCTGCATCTGAAGTGACGCCTATGGGAATGGATATGGAAGATGAATTGTATGCGGATGATGTGAATCTCCTTGGTTCACAACCTTATTCATATTCCGGAAGTGGAGGAGTAGTTGAAGGTGAAACGTCTGACGAGCTTTACGAGCACTATCGTGCCGTGGCGGATCCCGGTCAGCAGTTGTTGCGTGTCGACAAGTTTCTGATCAATTTGATGCACGACACGTCGCGCAATCGGATTCAAGCAGCAGCAGATGCCGGTTGTATTCATGTCAATGGTCGAGCTGTTAAGCGAAATTATCGCGTGAAGCCCGGCGACGTTGTGACGCTGATGCTCACTCGTCCCCGTTTTGACAGCAGCATCAAGGGCGAAGACATTCCCCTCGAGATAGTTTATGAGGACGATCAACTGATGGTCATTAACAAGCCCGCAGGAATGGTCGTTCATCCCGGATGCGGCAACTACAGCGGAACGTTAGTCAATGCCATCGCTTGGCATCTTCGCGATAATCCCGATTACGATCCCAATGATCCCACTGTCGGTTTGGTGCATCGCATCGATAAAGACACCAGCGGTCTCTTGGTCGTGGCGAAAACGCCGGAGGCAAAAACGCATCTTTGTGCCCAATTCTTCAAGAAAACCACGCGCCGTCGCTACAATGCCCTCGTTTGGGGAAATTGTCAAGCGGAGAGCGGACGGATAGAGGGTAACATCGCACGTCATCCCAAAGACCGTTTGCAAATGGCGGTTTTTCCGCCGGAGAGTGAGGTCGGGAAACCCGCCGTTACTCACTACACCGTGATGGAACGATTCGGTTATGTGTCGCTGGTGGAGTGCGTACTCGAAACAGGACGAACACACCAAATTCGCGCCCACATGAAACACATCGGACATCCCCTCTTTGCCGACGAACGCTACGGCGGAGATCAAATTTTGTGGGGAGCGCGCAGTTCCAATTATACCGCTTTCGTGCGCAACTGCATGTCCGTTTGTCCGCGACAAGCCCTGCATGCGCGCACTCTCGGTTTTCGTCATCCCACCACCGGCAAAGAAATGGATTTCGAAGCCCCGTGGCCTACCGATTTCACCGCCTTGATTGAACGCTGGCGCACCTATACCGCCCATCTTATCTCCCGTTAGAACCAATCTCTTTCTATCTTTCTCATGAAGAAGAAAATTGCCATAGTAGCCGGAGGCGATTCCTCCGAGCATGAAGTCTCTTTGCGCAGTGCCGCCGGTATTCTTTCCTTTATGGACGCCGAGCGTTATGACTGCCGTATTGTGTCCCAGCGCGGCCAAAGTATGCACGTCTTGGACGGAGATAATCAGTATCCCGTCAATCTCCACGACTTCTCTTATGAAGTAGACGGCAAGCGCCAAACCTTCGATTTCGCTTACATCACCATCCACGGTACGCCCGGCGAAAACGGTATACTCCAAGGCTATTTCGATCTGATCGGCCTTCCTTATAGCACCAGTGGTGTACTTGTCGAAGCACTGACCTTCAATAAGTACGCCCTCAATAATTATCTTCGTTCTCTTCCCGGCATCCATGTCAGCGACAGCCTGATGGTGCGTCGTGGACAAACGCTACCTATCCCCGAAGAAGTGGTCGAACGTGTCGGACTTCCCTGTTTCATCAAACCCAATGCCGGAGGTAGCTCCTTCGGTGTGAGCAAAGTGAAAACCCTCGACGAGGTACTTCCCGCCATTCACAAAGCGATGGACGAAAGCGATGAAGTGATGATCGAACGACAATTGGTCGGAACTGAAATCACTTGCGGTTGTTTCCGTCGCAAGAATGGCGACGTCGTGTGCTTCCCCATCACCGAAGTTGCACTAAAGGGAGGCGAATTTTTTGATTACGATGCCAAATACGAGGGCAAGAGCGACGAGATTACTCCCGCTCGTATTGCCGAAAGTACGGCAGATCGTGTTCGCGAAACGACGCGATACATCTACCAACAGCTCGATTGCTACGGCATTATCCGCATCGACTATATTCTTTCCGGCGAACGTGGTGAAGAGCAAATTAACTTGCTTGAAATCAATACCACACCCGGTATGACCCCCGCCTCATTTATTCCCCAGCAAGTTCGCGCTTCTGAGTTCGAAATTGCCGATGTGCTTTCCGAAATCATCGAAGGCCGTTTCTAAACCCGTTCGCCATGCGACAGATCCCCGCCGAGTTTGACGACATTCGCCCCTATGCCGACCATGAAGTGCGCGAACAGTTTGAAGTTCTGCTTCACGACCGCCTCTTCATGCGCATACTTCGCGGTTTCGTGCCCCTGCCCGCCGCAATCCTCCGCGCCTTTTTGCGACTCACCTGCATTGGAGTGAGCAGCGCTTTGGGTTTTCAGAAGCGCTACATGTATCGCGTGATGGAAATCCTCATTTCGCGTACCACCCGTCGACTCACGTTCGATCACAGCGCAATCCCTTCTCACACGGCCGGCTATACCTTTATCTCCAACCATCGCGACATCGTCCTTGATTCCGCCTTCCTCGATGTGCGTCTCATCAAGGCGGGATTTCCCAATACGGTGCAAATCGCCATCGGCGACAACCTGCTCGTCTACCCTTGGATCGAACGGTTCGTGCGCATGAACAAAGCCTTCATCGTGCGCCGTTCTGTCGGCAAACGCGAGTTGTTGGAAGCCAGTCGTCACATGAGTCGCTACATGCATTGGGTGATAGCCGGTAAAGACGACAACATTTGGATTGCCCAACGCGAAGGGCGTGCCAAAGACTCCAGCGACCACACCCAGCCCTCCGTACTCCGCATGATGGCGCTCGGCGGAGAGGGTAGTGCGTGGGAGAATCTACGCGACATGCACCTCGTACCGCTCACCATCTCCTACGAATACGATCCCTGCGACTATTTGAAAGCCAAAGAGTTCCAACTCAAACGCGACAATCCTGCTTATAAGAAAACCAAGCAAGAGGACTTGGATAACATGCGTACCGGCATCATGGGCAAGAAAGGCCGTGTGCACTATTGTTTGGCGCCCTGTGCCGACAGCTGGATTGAAGAATATAAGGCGCTTTCCGACAAAGAGATGTTTGAAGCCGTTGCCGCCCGCATCGATCGCGAAATTCATGCACGCTATCGCCTCTACCCAGGCAACTACATCGCCGCAGATTTGCTCGAAAGCCAAAAGCGTTTCGCCGAACATTACAGCGAATCCGATGTTCGCACCTTCGAGCACTACCTTACCGAGCGTCTCGCCCTCATCGAATTACCCGAGAAGGACGAAACCTATTTGCGCAAGTGTCTGCTCACCATGTATGCCAATCCGCTCTACAACTATCTCAAAGCCCATGAGCAGTAATCGCGTTCTTTCAGTCTTGTCGCTGCTGTTGTCGTGCGTGCTGCTCTCTTGTGGGCAGGACGAAGCCCCCACTCCCGCTGTGCGTTTAGATTTTGGCGAGTTGCACACCGATGCTGCAGGCCGCGCACGGAGCTTCATCCCCGACGGTGGGAGCGAGCGCGTATTCGTTCCTGTCAGTGCCTCCCATTTTCGTCCCGACACCGTCTATCGCGCCATCGTCTCCTACATTCCTACAGAAGGCGGCATTCGTCCGCAGCAAATTCGGCCGGTACCTGTCCACTTTCCGCAAAGCATTCCTGCCAATCTATTCAAGGCCGCTCCCGTTCGTCTTGTTGCAGCGTGGAAAGCCGGTCGCTATCTCAATATGCGCTTAGACATACCCGGTCGTTTTGGCGAAGACCACGCGTTGGCTTTCGACAAGCGTCGCACCGTTGAATGGTCTGATGGACGTCGCACCGCAGTCCTGCGTTTGTATCACGAAGCGCAATCTCCACATCGCGACTATTTCCAAGACACCTACGTCAATCTTGCCCTTTCACCCTACCTCGACGCACGTGAGGAACACTTTGACAGTGTAGCCGTCTATGTCCGCGAGTTGAAGGGCATCACGCGCTGTGTCTTCGCCTTATGATTCCATCCCCATATCGCCCGGCAGTCACTGTCGGGCTATTTGGCAACCTCTCCATTCATGATTCAATTTCGGAACATCGACTATACCGATCGCGACCTCGTGCTACGCCACACCCTACAGAGCGCCACGCGCAATTGCGATTTCAATTTTATGAACCTCGTCTCGTGGAGCTTTCTCTACGGCACACAAATCGCCGTACATCGAGGTTTGCTCATCGTGCGTTTCCAATTCGAAGGGCGCACCGCCTATCTCCCACCGCTCTGTTCCGAGCCCTATCAGCACGGCGAGCACTGTGAAAATTATGCCGCCGTGCTCCACGATTTGTTTGCCGACACCGAGTCGCAGGGACACCCCTTCCGCATGATGGGCGTCACGGCCGAAATGCTCGAGCGCCTGCACACTCTACTTCCCGGCCGTTTCGAAGCCACCGCCGATCCCGCCTTTGCCGACTACATCTACGATCGCGAATCCCTCGCCTCCCTCGCAGGCAAGAAACTCCAGTCCAAGCGCAATCACGCCAATCGTTTTGAGCGCACCTATCCCAATTTTGAGTTTCGCCCCCTCACCCCCGAGTGGATAGAGGAATGTTGGCGCCTCGAAAGCACGTGGGCAGCGGCTCATGGCGAAGTGAACGCGCGCCTCGACGCCGATGCAGAACAGCACTCCATGCGCCGTGTCTTCAAACACTGGGACATCTTGCAACCCCTCGGCGGCGTCTTGTTGGTAGAAGGGCGTTTGGTCGCTTTCACCTTTGGCGGCCCCATCAATCACGACACGTTCGACGTTTGCGTCGAAAAGGCCGATCTCAACTACGACGGCGCCTATGCCATGATCAACCGCGAGTTTGTGCGCAGCCTTCCTCCCCAGTACACCCTCATCAATCGCGAAGAAGACCTCGGCCTCGAAGGCCTTCGTCGCGCCAAACAGAGTTATAATCCCCGGATTCTTCTGGACAAATACACCGTAACCCATGTCCTCCACTCCTGACAACACCCTCTTACGCTCACGCGAGCTGTGGGCGCAAGCCTTCCCCGAAGACAAACCCGAGTTCCTCGATCTCTATTTTTCGCGCTGCTACTCCCCCGAGCGCAGCCTCACATTGACCGAAGAGAACGGCGATCAAATCGTGGCCGCCGGTCAGCTCCTGCCCTACGCCTTCAACTTCGGCGGCCGCCGACTTCCCGCCGCTTACGTGAGTGGTTTGGTGGTTGCGCCCGAAGCCCGTGGAAAAGGCATGGGCAGCCAATGGATGGCCGAAGCTCATCGTCGCATGCACGCCGAAGGCCAAGTGCTTTCCTTCCTCATTCCCGACGGCGACGACCTGCGCAAATGGTACGAGCAACCCGCGCGCGGCGCCTACGATACCGTGGCGCACCGCTTCACCATTCCTTTGCTCGACGAGGGCGAACCCCCTCGCGCCGGTATGCCCGACATCACCGAAGAGCGCGAGTTGAGTGAAGAGCTCTGGCGTTTCTACAACACCTTCGGCGGGCGCCATCCCTACGAGGTGCGCCATGATCGCGATAGTCTCGATGTGGCTATCCGTTCGGTGCTCATCGACGGAGGACAACTCTTCGTGGCCCGTCGGCGTCGCAAGATCGTCGGTTTCTGCCTCGCCCTCGCAGAGGCCTATCCCGCCGGCTACGAATCCGCCGGCGAACAATGCACGCGCATTCGTTTCATGCTCACCACCGATCCCCACATCGTGTTTTATTTCGCCCGTCGCCTGACCGATCTCCTCGGTCGCAAAGTCTTCATGACCGGCGGCTGCCCCGTGCGCGGGTTTGAAGGATCAGTACCCTATGCCATGGCGCGTGTGGTGCATGTACCCGCTTTCCTCGACCATGTCTTGACCGTTTTGCCCGGTTTGCAAATGGAATTCGGTGTGGAAGGCGACGAACATGTGCCCACCAACAATGGCTATTATCGCCTTTTCGGCGGAACATGGCATCGCATCCCAACCCGCCCCTCGAGCATCGTAACGCCCGGCGAACTCGCGGCGCGTTTCCTCGGCAGCCAAGCCACACAGTTGCCCTTCATGCTCGACGAATGACCCCTCGCTCATGAACTCTTTTCTTTCCGCATTATCCACCGTTCGCCACCTTTTAGTGGCGATCGCGTGGTTGTTTTTCGGCCTGTCCGCTTCTGCGTGGCAGGCCGACGTGCTTCGGCGCGTTCGCCTTTCGCATTGGGGCATTGCCCCGCACCATTTCAGTGGCATCGCCCCCTTGGGCGAACAACGTTACGCCGTAGTCAGCGACAAGGACACCGCTGCCGGATTTCACGTGTGGCACATCGAACAAGACACCCTCACCGGTGCCGTTGTGCGCGTGAAAGACGAAGGCTTTCGCAGCCACTCGCCATTACCGGCCGGACGCCCGACACCCGACTATGAGGGCGTGGCGTTTGATCCCTATACGCGTCGCCTTTGGATTGCCGACGAGTCCACGCAGCAGATTCGCGCCTACGCTTTGAACGGTCGTCCCACCGGCGACAGCCTCCGCATCCCTGCAGATTGGAGCAAGGCGGCCGTGCGCCCCAATCGCGGTTTTGAAGCGCTCACGTTTTCGACCTTTCATTCGCTCTTGTGGACGACTCCCGAAGAGCCGCCCCGCGCGGCTCGTTCGTCTGTGTCCGCAGGGGCGCAAGAAAGCGACACCGTGGGCGCCGTCGTCGACCTGCTGGGCTTCTCGCGTGGCGGCGCACTCGCCCGGCGCGTGCCTTATCGCATCGATCGCAGTGCAACGGCCGGAGCGCTGCGCACGCACCTCAATGGCATTCCTGCGCTCTGCGCTCTGCCAGACGGCAGTCTCATCGTGATGGAACGCGAACTCATTGTGCCGCGTCGCTATCTGGGTAGTCGTTGCGAAGTGCGCCTCTATCGCGTGCCCGCCGACGAGTTGGGAGCCTCAGTTGGGATGTCGAGCGAGTCAACTGCGCCCGCGCCCAAACAATTACTCGCGCGTTGGATCACGCGCTTGCGTTTGTTTCGTTTCGATCTGGCCAACTACGAAGGCCTCTGTCTCGGTCGGCGCTTGGCCGACGGACGCCAAACGCTGCTGTGCATCAGCGACGCACAGGGTGGGGCAGGGCGTTGGTTTCTGCGCATGCACGATGTTTTGCGCGTCGTGGTGCTGCCCGCAGCACCGTGAGGAGGATGAAGAGCGCAACGCGGCTTGTCAGAAAATGACGAAAATGCCTCTTCTCTCTCGCGTGTGCGCGCGTCAGGTGTTTTCCATTTTTATGTTCACAACTTCACCTCTCTTTGCAACTTGCTGAAATCGAATGAAATACGGTGAAGGAGAAAACCCGGACGAATGTTCACCTTTCGTTTTTTACCTCCCATGATTTTCGAAGCGGCTGCCTTTCGGCGCAAGTCGGGACGGACGGCGAGAAAGTTTCCACTCCACCGCATCATTCATGAAGCATAATGTGAAGTGTTAAAATGATTTTCACCTTCACCGTAATCGTTTGTTTGAAAGAGCGTTGTGAGTGGGGTGAAGGCAAAAAATGAAAACCGGCTGAGTGCGCGTAGGCGATCACGCATAGGCGCGTGTGAAAGTGTTCAAGCAATTGAAACTCCACAGCTTTTCGGATTTTCTCCACAGGTTTTAGACAAAACCTCCCTTGTTTATTGCAGTTCTTCCCTGTTTTTGAAATCAATCGTGCGAATATGTCTTTTGTTCTTAAAATTTTTGCACGAAATCCTTGCACGTTCAGGCTGAAATCGATAATTTTGCGCAAGGAAGATGCCAAAAATGGCCAAAATCTTCGTTGTTCGCCCTCTTTTCAGCCTTTCTTTCCATGACACGTACACGTTCTCTTTTTCCCTCGCTCGTTGTGGCTTGGCTTGTGCTGTGCCTCGTCGCCGGTTGCGGCCGCACCGAGCAAGTCGAAGCCTGTGCCGATTCGCTTCGCCCCGCCTTGTTGGGCGGCTATTACTTTTATCGCGGTGTCGGCGGTGTGGATGGGCTTCTGAATTACGCCGATCGGGCAGGAGAGGA
The DNA here is from genome assembly GCA_963517315.1 of uncultured Prevotellaceae bacterium. GTDB lineage: Bacteria > Bacteroidota > Bacteroidia > Bacteroidales > Bacteroidaceae > Alloprevotella. The sequence goes on along the minus strand of CAUQEF010000021.1, from coordinate 20,933 downwards.
CAACTTTTCGGCTTGTGCCGAGTTGCTCGCCAATCCCTATGAAGACAATTCTCGCCGGGAGCTGGCTCAGCTGCTGCGCGAAGCATGGGGTGTGACTGATCGGCAGAGCCTTTACGGCGAATTGTCGAAGTTGAGTCACAGTCGTTCGGCACACAAAGCGTGGGATTATGCCCGCGCCGTCAATCTCTCATGGATGGGCTGTGCGCTCGGTTGGATGTCGCGTGCCGAAATGAAAGACTATCAGCTGGAACTCATGCAAAGTGCACAACAGCACTACCCGGACTGGAAAGCTTACTACGCCGATTTTTTGGCCGGGCGTGCCGCTTGGGACAAAAAAGACGAAGTGGGCGACCGAAAACTCTCCGAATTGTTGGTGCACGAAATGCTACATCACCCCTCGTCCATCTATCATGATGTGAGTTTACAGTGAACCGTCAGTTCCGCAATGCGAATGGACTGCCGAGCCTGCCTGCAAAAACGACAGAGACGAGAGGGGATATTGCGAAGAAAATTGTATCTTTGCAATCCAATAACGTCAAAGCCCGTGGACAGAAATGAATTCCACGCCTCCCAAATAGAGACGTAAAACATTGCATCGTAGTGAGTTGAAGGGAACTTGTTGATTTCCTTCAACTCACTATTGGGCATTCACAAGGACAACACAGAACCCTTGATCTGAGGGACTGCCGTCCTGCCAAAATGGCGCATCGTCTCCTTTCGCGAGGGGAGTGTTTGCGGTCGAACGATTCAAAATAACAATTTAATATTCTCCATCAGAGCTATGAACTTTACCCTCTTTCTCACGGCTGTATTGACCGGCCTCGGGTTTGTCGGGCTCGTCACGGTGCTGGCCAAGTTGCTGGCGCCGCGCAGCTACAACTCTCAGAAGGAAGATCCGTTCGAGTGTGGTATCCCCACGCGCGGACGCACATGGATGCAGTTCCGTGTGGGCTACTATCTCTTTGCGATCCTCTTTCTCATGTTTGATGTGGAGACCATGTTCCTCTTTCCTTGGGCTGTGGTGATGAAATCACTCGGTGCAGCGGCATTGGCGAGCATCGTCTTCTTTTTGTTTATCCTTGTGCTGGGCTTGGCCTATGCTTGGAAGAAAGGAGCGTTGGAATGGCAGTGAACAAACGTCCCGAAATCAACAATATCCCCTACGAAGAGTTTCAAGATAACGAAACCCTCGAGCGCTTGGTGCAGGAACTCAACGAGAACGGCGTCGGCGTGATGGTCGGTGCCCTCGACACCCTCATCGACTGGGGACGCAGCAACAGCCTTTGGCCTTTGACCTTCGCCACGAGCTGCTGCGGTATCGAGTTTATGGCCGTGGCTGCCGCTCGTTACGACATGGCACGCTTCGGTTTTGAAATCACGCGCAACAGTCCGCGACAAGCCGACGTGATTCTCGTGAACGGTACGATCACCAGCAAAATGGCGCCCGTTTTGTTGCGTCTTTACAACCAGATGCCCGACCCGAAATACGTGGTGGCCATCGGCGGTTGTGCCATTTCGGGCGGTCCGTTCACCAAGAGCTATCACGTGGTGAAAGGTGTCGACAAGGTGATCCCCGTCGACGTTTATGTGCCCGGCTGTCCTCCGCGCCCCGAAGCCTTCCTTTATGGAATGATGCAGCTGCAACGCAAGGTGCGCGTCGAAAACTTCTTCGGAACGGTCAACCGCAAGGAAAAAGACCCCTACAAGGAAGAAATGAACACGGAATATCAAGAACTGCTTAAACAAGAGGAGAACGCCTGATGGAAGAGAACGAAAAGAACATTCCCGCGACGCCCGTTCCCGAAGTGGAAAACGCGGCACCTGCCGAGGCTTCTTCTGTAGAGGCTCCCACGGCACCTGCCGCAACGGACGAAAAGGCGGCCAACCCCGCCGAAGCGGCTCCCGCAGCTGCGGCTTCGCCCGCTCCGGCAGGCAACGAAGCGGCTGAAAAAGCGGCTCTTGAGGCCGCACCCAAAGTGGAAGCTCCGGCTCGTCCCGCGCCGCGTCCCGTTGCAGCCAAGCCTGCGCCGAAACCCGCAGTGAACGAAATCAAACCCGAACTCGTGGCGCCCGAACAGCTCCACGATCGTTTGGCCGAACTGAAAAACCAAGGCTATGCGCTCCTCGAAAACCTCACCGGTGTGGACTGGGGAGAGGAAGGACTCGGTGCGGTGTACACACTCACCAACCCCGAGACCTTCGAAATGGTGCATGTCAAGGCCGTGAGCCCCAACCGCGAACAGCCGGTGCTGCCTTCGGCCTGCGACCTCTGGGACATTGCGAATTTCTACGAACGTGAAGTCTATGACTTCTACGGCGTGATCTTCGTGAATCACCCTGACTTGCGCCGCCTCTTCTTGCGCGAAGACTGGGTGGGCTTTCCTTTCCGCAAGGACGACAAGCCCGAAGAGAAAAACGAGGAAGTGGCCGTGGGCGACGAACCGATTTCGGACCTCGCTCCCTGCTATACGCTCAACGCCGACGGCACGTTGCACTGCGAGCGCACGCCGCTCTTTGCCGATGACGACTATGTGATCAACCTCGGCCCGCAACACCCCTCGACGCACGGCGTGTTGCACTTCCGCACGCGCATCGACGGTGAGATCATCACCAAGATCGATCCGCACCTCGGCTATATTCACCGCTCGATCGAGAAGATCAGCGAAGACTTGACCTATCCGCAGACGCTCGCGCTCACGGATCGCATGGACTATCTCGGTGCCATGCAGAACCGCCATGCGCTTTGTGCTTGTGTCGAACTGGCAATGGGCGTGGAGGTGAGCGATCGTGTGCAAGTGATTCGTACCATCATGGACGAGTTGCAGCGTATCGACTCGCACATTCTCTTCTTCTCCTGCTTGTGTCAGGATCTCGGTGCGACAACGGCCTTCCTTTACGGATTCCGTGACCGCGAAAAGATTCTCGACATCTTCGAAGAAACCTGCGGTGGCCGCTTGATCCTCAATTATAATATGATTGGTGGTTTGGCCTACGACATTCATCCGAATTTCCAACACCGCGTGAAAGAATTCATCACCACGATGCGCGAGAGCCTCAAGGAATATGATGATATCTTCACCGGCAACGTGATTTTCCAAACGCGTGCGAAGGGCGTAGGCGTGCTCACCAAGGAGCAAGTCATCTCGTTTGGTTGCACCGGTGGCACCGGTCGTGCCTCGGGTTGGCACAACGACTTGCGCAAGCATCGCCCGTATGCGGCTTACGATCGCGTGGAATTCAACGAAGTGGTGCGTACCGAAGGCGACAGCTTTGCACGTTACATGATTCGAATGGACGAGATCCGCGAATCGCTGCACATCATCGAGCAACTCATTGACAACATCCCCGAAGGCAACTTCGCAGAGAAAATGCGCCCCGTGATCAAAATTCCCGCCGGTACCTACTACCACGCGGTCGAAGGCAGTCGCGGCATCTTGGGTGTGTACATCGAGAGCAAGGGCGACAAGACGCCTTATCGTTTGCACTACCGTTCTACCGGACTCCCGTTGGTGGCCGCCATGGACACGGCGTGCCGCGGTAGCATGATTGCCGACTTGATCACGATCGGTGGTACCGTTGACTATGTGGTGCCCGACATCGACCGATAAGTCGCCGCTCGAAACAAGAAAACAACAAATCAACCAAACAACAACGTTCTTATGTTTGATTTTTCTGTCGTGACATCGTGGTTACACGCACTGTTGGCAGGATGGATGGGCGAACACCTTGCCATCTTGACGGAGTGTGTGCTGGTGGGACTGGTGATCATTACCGTCTACGCCGTCTTCGCCATGATCATGATTTATTTGGAGCGCAAGGTTTGCGCCGCCTTCCAGTGCCGTATCGGTCCTGATCGCGTGGGTAAATGGGGCTTGCTCCAAGTGGTGAGCGACGTTTTGAAGATGCTCACCAAGGAGGTGATTCACTTCCGCAAAACTGACCAATTCTTGCACCGCATTGCACCGTTCCTCGTCGTGACGGCTTCGATGGTGACCTTTGCCTGCTTGCCGTGGAGCAAGGGCGCGCAAATCATCGACTTCAACGTCGGCGTGTTCTTCTTCTTGGCCTGTGGTAGTGTCGGCATTGTCGGCATTCTGCTGGCCGGTTGGTCGTCGAACAACAAGTTTGCCCTTGTCGGCTCGATGCGTGCCGGTGCGCAAATCATTTCTTACGAGTTGTCCATCGGCATGGTGATGTTGACCATGATCTGTTTGACGGGAACGATGAGCTTCTCGGAGATCTGCCAGCAGCAGTCTGAGCTGGGCTGGAACATCTTCCGCGGACATATTATTGCCATTCCGGCTTTCATCATCTATCTCATTGCCGGTAACGCAGAGTGTAACCGTGGTCCCTTCGATTTGCCCGAGAGTGAAAGCGAATTGACCGCAGGTTACCACACGGAATACTCGGGTATGGATTTCGGTTACTATTATTTGGCCGAGTATCTCAACATTGTGATCTGCGCCGGTATGGCCGCCACCATCTTCTTGGGTGGTTGGGCGCCGTTTGTCATTCCCGGCCTCGACGGATTCAACCACGTGATGGCACTGATTCCCGGTGTGGTATGGTTCTTGGCAAAAGTCTTCTTTGTCGTGGGCTTACTCCTCTGGGAGCGTTGGACCTTCCCCCGCTTGCGTGTCGATCAAATCCTGCGTCTCGAGTGGAAATACCTCATTCCCATTTCGATGGTGCTGCTCGTCGGCATGGCTGTGCTCATCAGTTGCGGTCTTATCAAGTAAACCTCCCACAAACAAACGCCATATATGGAAAATCAGAACTATTTTTCCGGACTTGTCGGAGGTATCAAGACTCTGGTCACGGGCTTAAAAACCACGATGCGCGAGTTTTGGACACCGAAAATCACGGAACGCTACCCCGAAAACCGCAAAGAACACAAAATGTTCGAGCGTTTTCGCGGTCAGCTCATTTTGCCTCACAACGAACTCAACCAACATAAGTGTGTGGGTTGCGGCGTGTGTCAGAATGTATGTCCCAACGATACGATCATCATCGAAACACAAATGGTGGAAGACGAGAACGGTCGCAAGAAAAAGATCCTCGCCAACCACGTTTACGACCATGGTAAGTGCATGTATTGCATGCTCTGTGTGATCAACTGTCCGCACGATGCACTCGATTTCGACAACGAATTTGAGTACGCCGTGTTTGATCGTACGAAATTGGTGAAGCATCTCAACCATCCCGGTTCAATTTGTCAGCCTAAAAAGTAAGTCTCTCCAAACATTCAGCGCAATGAACGCATACAATCTTATGTTCATCATCCTTGCCGTGCTGGTCATGTGCTCGTCGATCGCCACAGTGGTGACGAAAAGCATCGTGCGTGCGGCTACCTATCTGCTCTTTGTGTTGCTGGGCACGGCGGGACTCTATTTCCTGCTGGGCTACACCTTCCTCGGATCGGTACAAATCATGGTATATGCCGGTGGTATCATCGTGCTCTACGTATTTTCGATTCTACTCACCTCGGGTCGTCAAGAGGAACTCTCCTCTTCGCGCCGCTTCAAGACCATTAGCGCCCTTTTGCTCAGCGTGATCGGTTGCGGAGTGGTGGGTGCAATCTTCTGGTTGCACGGTTTTGGCAACAAAATCTTGCAAGCGCCTTCAGAAGCCGACACCCCCTCGATGACACAAATCGGCGAAAACATGCTTTCCGGCGGTAAGGGCGGATATCTCCTCCCCTTTGAAGCCGTTTCCGTGCTTTTGCTCGCCTGCATCGTCGCCGGTTTGCTGATAGCCCGCAAACGTTAATGTCATTCCCACCTCTTAATGATTTGACATGATACATATCGAATATCTACTTGTGATCTCGGCCGTGATGCTCTTTGCCGGAATTTACGGATTCCTCACCCGCAAGAGCACTTTGGCCATGTTGTTGAGCATCGAACTCATGCTCAATGCCGCCGATCTCAACTTTGCCGTCTTCAACCGATTGCTCTTCAACGGAACACACGAAGGTTTGTTCTTTTCGATTTTCGGTATCGCCATTGCAGCAGCCGAAAGTGCCGTCGCCATCGCGATAATGATCAACATCTATCGTCTGCTCAACAACATCTCCGTCGACGAGTTGAAGAAGATGAAGTGGTAACGCTTACAACGCATTCACAACAATGGAATATACTCTTTTAATTCTGCTTCTCCCGCTGCTTTCGTTCTTGCTCATCGGGGTTGTCGATCTCGACATCCCGAAGAACGGTCGCGTGTGGGGACCCAAAGCGGCAGGCTTCATCGGCACGGCTTCATTGGCGGCCGTAACGGTGCTGTCTTACGTCGCAGCTTTCCAGTTTTTCACCGGAGAGCGTTTGGCCGACGGCACCTTCCCCACGATTGTTCCCTACAATTTCACGTGGTTGCCCCTCGGTTCACTCCATTTTGACCTCGGTATTCTCCTCGATCCCATCTCTGTGATGATGCTCGTGGTGATTTCCACCGTGTCGCTTATGGTGCACATCTACTCGTTCGGCTATATGCACGGCGAGCGCGGATTCCAGCGCTATTATGCCTACTTGAGCCTCTTCACCATGTCGATGCTCGGTTTGGTGCTCGCCACCAACATTTTCCAGATGTACATGTTCTGGGAACTGGTGGGCGTATCGTCCTACCTCCTCATTGGTTTCTACTACACCTCGCCGGCCGCTATCGCTGCCTCGAAGAAAGCCTTCATCGTGACGCGCTTTGCCGACATGTTCTTCCTCGTCGGTATTCTCGTGTTCGGCTATTTCGCTCACTCGTTCAACTTCTCTTTCACCGGAACGGTGCAGTTGGGAGCCCATGCCGCGCCCTTCCTCAATGTCGCTGTCGATCCCACGGTGGCAGCAGGCGCGTTTATCATCCCTGCCGCGCTCGTGTTGATGTTTATCGGCGGCGCCGGTAAGAGTGCCATGTTCCCCCTCCATATTTGGTTGCCCGATGCCATGGAAGGCCCCACCCCCGTGTCGGCCCTCATCCACGCTGCGACGATGGTCGTGGCCGGTGTGTTCCAAATCGCGCGCATGTTCCCCATGTGGATGGAGTATGCTCCCTCCGCCCTCTCCATTGTCGTATGGGTTGGTGCAATCACCGCCTTCTATGCCGCCTCTGTCGCCTGCGCGCAGAGCGACATCAAGCGCGTGCTGGCCTTCTCGACAATTTCGCAAATCGCCTTCATGATGGTTGCCCTCGGCGCCTCAATGCCCGCCCACGGCGGTGAAGGCGTACTCGACAATCACGCGCAACTCGGCTACATGGCCGGCCTGTTCCACTTGTTCACCCACGCCATGTTCAAGGCCTGCTTGTTCCTCGGTGCCGGTGCCATCATTCATGCCGTTCACAGCAACGAAATGAGCGCGATGGGCGGATTGCGCAAGTACATGCCCATCACCCACGTCACCTTTTTGATCTGCTGCTTGGCCATTGCCGGTGTTCCCGGCTTGTCCGGTTTCTTCTCTAAGGACGAAATCATCACCGCTTGCTTCCACTACAGCCCCGTGCTCGGTTGGTGGATGACCATGGTGGCCGCCATGACCGCTTTCTACATGTTCCGCCTGTACTACGGCATCTTCTGGGGCAAGGACAACGAGGCCTATGCCGAACACCGTCCGCACGAAGCCCCTTGGACCATGACCCTTCCGCTCATCGTCCTCAGCGTTGTGACCGTGGTAGGCGGTTGGATTCCCTTCGGCCACTTCGTTTCTGCCGAAGGCACCGCCTATGACATCCATCTCGACACGCAAATCGCCATCACCAGCAGTGTGATCGCCTTGCTCAGCATCGGATTGGCAACGTATATCTACATCGGCAAGACGCAGCCCGTGGCCGACAAACTCCAAGCTGCCATGCCCCGTCTGCACCGTTGGGCTTATAAGCGTTTCTATCTCGACGAAGTCTACCAGTTCGTCACGCACCGCATTATTTTCCGCTACATCTCTCGTCCCATTGCCTGGTTCGATCGCCACATCATCGATGGTTTCTTCGATTTCCTCGCATGGGGCACGCACCGCCTGTCGTTGTGCATCCGCGGTCTGCAGAACGGAAGTGTTCAGTCCTACGCGCTGGTATTCGCCCTGGGCGCATTCCTCGTCTTCCTCATCATGATTCTCTAACAATCCCACCCCAATATGAATTTTCTTTCGATATTCGTACTCATCCCGCTGTTGATGCTGCCGGCGCTTTGGCTCTCGCGCAGTCTCAACCAAGTGCGCGGCGTGATGGTGGCAGGAAGCACCGCCTTGTTGGCCGCAGCCGTCTATTTGGTGTTCGCCTTCCTGGACGCTCGTGCGCTCGATCCCCACAGCGAAATGCTCTTTGTCGACAGCGTACAGTGGTTTCCCACGCTCCATATTAACTATACGGTCGGCGTCGACGGCATCAGTGTAGCCATGTTGCTCCTCTCTGCCATCATCGTCTTCACCGGTACGTTTGCTTCTTGGCAACTGAAGCCCCTCACCAAGGAATATTTCCTTTGGTTCACCCTGCTTTCGATGGGAGTGTTCGGCTTTTTCATCACGATCGACATGTTCGCCATGTTCATGTTCTATGAAATCGCCCTCATCCCCATGTATCTCCTCATCGGTGTGTGGGGCTCCGGTCGAAAAGAATACGCCGCCATGAAACTCACCCTCATGCTCATGGGTGGTTCAGCCTTCTTGATGTGCGGTATTTTCGGTATTTTCTATGGAGCAGGCGGTAACACGATGAACATCGTCGAGATCGCCAATCACACCGGCGGCGCGCACGCCATTGCCCACAACTGGCAGTTGCTTTGGTTCCCGATGACCTTCGTCGGCTTCGGTGTACTCGGCGCACTCTTCCCCTTCCACACATGGTCGCCCGACGGTCACGCCTCCGCCCCCACGGCTGTGTCGATGCTCCACGCCGGTGTGCTCATGAAACTCGGTGGTTACGGCTGTTTCCGCATCGCCATGTACCTCTTGCCCGAGGCCGCCAACGAATTGAGCTGGATCTTCCTCGTGCTGACGGGTATCTCTGTCGTTTACGGTGCCTTCTCCGCTTGCGTGCAGACCGACTTGAAGTACATCAACGCCTACTCTTCGGTGTCGCACTGCGGCCTGGTGCTCTTCGCCCTCTGCATGATGACCGAAACCGCCAGCACCGGTGCCGTGCTGCAGATGCTTTCGCACGGTCTGATGACGGCCCTCTTCTTCGCCCTCATCGGTTTCATCTACGGCCGCACGCATACTCGCGACGTACGTGAACTCGCCGGCTTGATGCGCATCATGCCTTTCTTGGCCGTCTGCTACGTTATCGCCGGTTTGGCCAACCTCGGTTTGCCCGGTCTTTCGGGTTTCATCGCCGAGATGACCATCTTCGTCGGATCGTTTGAGAACACCGGTACGTTCTACACCGTGATGACCATCATCGCTTGCACCTCGATCGTCATTACTGCCGTCTATATTCTCCGCCTCGTCGGTAAGATTCTCTACGGCACGAGCACCAACGAGCATCACCTCCAACTCACCGATGCCACTTGGGACGAACGCTTCTCTGTTGTCGTCTTGATTCTCGCCGTTGCCGGTCTCGGTTTGGCTCCCTTCTGGGTCAGCGACATGGTGCGCGGCGGTGTGCATCCCGTCATCGAGCATTTGCGCGAAGCCGGTAGTGTACTCAACAGCCAATCCAATCCTTTTTTGTAAACTTCCTAACCTAACAGCTCACTAGAAATGGATTTTTCTCAGTTTCTCAGTATGCCGGCCGAATTGTCGCTGCTCTTGGCGGTGCTCATTCTCTTTGTGGCCGATCTTTTCATGTGCGCCGACAATAAGGGCAAGGGAGTTTATAACACCCCGTTGCCTCTTGTGGGTCTGCTTCTGCCGATTTGCGTCAATGTTTGGACGCTCATCTCGGGAGCCGGCGCGTCGACCGCTTTCGGTGGCATGTATGTCACCAACGGCATGGCCGTTATCGTCAAGACCATCTTGAGTGTCGGTACGTTCATCACCTTCCTCATGGCACATCGCTGGATGTCGCGTGAGGAAAACCTCGTGAAGCAAGGCGAGTTCTACATCGTTACGCTCTTCACCTTGTTGGGTATGTATCTGATGATCTCTGCCGGTCATTTCTTGATGTTCTTCATCGGTCTCGAACTCGCCTCTGTTCCCATGGCTGCCTTGGTGGCCTACGACAAACTGCGCTATGAGAGCGCCGAAGCCGGTGCGAAGTTCATTCTTCTCGCCCTCTTCTCCGCAGCGCTGATGCTCTACGGCATTTCGCTCCTCTACGGCACGTTCGGCACGCTCTACTTCCACCTCATGAGCCTCGGCAGCGGTAGCTCACTCACGTTGACGCTGCTCGGTTTGGCCTTCTTCTTGGCCGGAATGGGCTTCAAGATTTCGTTGGTTCCCTTCCACCTTTGGACGGCCGACACCTATGAGGGTGCCCCCACCGTGGTGACCGGTTTCCTCAGCGTCATTTCGAAAGGCAGCGCCGCCTTTGTGCTCTTCACTGTGCTGGTGCAGATTTTCTCGATGAACAGCGAACTGTTTGCCGCGTGGAATCACGCCTTGATGTGGATCATCATTGCGTCGATCACCATCGCCAACCTCTTTGCCATCCGTCAAAAGAATCTCAAACGCTTCATGGCTTTCTCCGCCATCTCACAAGCCGGTTATCTGGTCTTGGCCGTGATGGGCGGAACGGCGCAAGGTGTCACCTCGTTGGTGTTCTATCTCGCCGTTTACTTGGTAGCCAACCTCGGTGCCTTCGGCGTTTTGGTATCAGTGGAACAAAACACCGGCGCAATTTCCATGGACGATTATAACGGACTCTACCGCACGAACCCGAAACAAGCCTTCATCATGACGCTGTGCTTGTTCTCTCTCGCCGGAATTCCCCCGTTTGCCGGCTTCTTCTCGAAGTTCTTTGTCTTCATGGCCGCCTTCCACGCCGGTTGGCACTGGTTGGTGCTCGTGGCTTTGATCAACACGGTGATCTCGCTCTACTACTACCTGCTCATCGTGAAGGCGATGTACATCAATCCCAATGACAATCCGCTCCCTGCCTTCAAAAACGATGGCTATGGCAACACTGCCCTCGGCATTTGCGTAGTAGGCGTTGTTTTGCTCGGTTTGGTGGGTTGCGTTTACAACTACATCGAAAGCTTCTCCGCCGCTTTGGGCGCGCTTTAAGACGACGCCTCTCCGCTTGATGCGGATCCTCTCATAAAAACGTCCGACGAATTGAAAAAAACGTCGGACGTTTTTCTTTTTTCTCCACTTGTTTTGCCGAAAAGTCCCCAAGTTTTTTGTATCTCTCTTGAGGACAGTTTGAAAGATTCTGCTACAGTCCAAAAAAGATACTCTCCCCAAAAAACGTGTGTAAGCTCCCAAGTTCTTATATTTGTGGTACAATAAGCACTTGTCAAAGAACAATGTGGTTTACAACAGAAAAAGATTGGCCATAACCGATAAATTTGTATGAAAATCCTTCATATCTCTGACACACACAATCGGCATCATGATATCAGCACGCTACCCGATGCAGATATTGTGATACATTCCGGCGATTTTACTGACCGAGGAACGGAAGCAGAAGTGCTTGACTTTCTCAACTGGTGGATAGAGTTGCCGCATCGTCACAAACTTTTCGTCACGGGCAACCACGACCTTTGTCTGTGGGATGCGCTCGATATAGAGGATTTGCCCGGCAATGTGCATTTCTTGCAAGACAAAGCGTGCACCATCGAGGGGATCAGCTTCTTTGGTTTAGGGTATAATCATTCGGAACTACTCATCCCTATGGGTATCGATGTACTTATCACTCATGAGCCGCCCTATATGATCCTAGATGAGAGTAGTGGCATGCATTGGGGCAACTTTCTTTTGCGTCATCAGGTGTTGAGCACTTGCCCACGGCTCCACTGCTTCGGGCATGCCCACGAATCGCATGGTGCTGCAACGTTACTGGCGGGAAACGAACTTGAGATTGCCCGAAGCAATTCTTCTGATCTCTTGGAATTGCAACAAACAACTATGCCTCAGGTATTGCAGTCCTCGGAATCGTCGAAAGACTTACCAACGTTACAAGAGGTAAAGCTCACGCAAGGCATCACCTTCTCCAATGGTTCAGTGCTTGATGACTGCTACCAACTGGCTTTTCCTCTCCATTTGATAGAAGTAGACGCAAGGCATTAGAGTCAAGATGTTAGACCAAGTGGCGAAGAGTCCAACAGAACGAGCCTTCAAACGTTTAATACTCGTATAAAGTCGTCCATTATTTTCTTTTTGCACAGCCGCTTGGTGAGCTTCTTACCGTTATCGACATGAAAAAATCCTCCTTCTGTCGCAAATTTTGCGATTGAAGGAGGATTTTGTCGGATGAGCACACAAATAACAGCGCACTTATAAATGAAATCTCTTTCGAGCGCTTTACTTCACGTCTTCAAAATCGACGTATTCACTCTCGTCTTTGGTGAAGATCTTTTCTTGCTGTCGTCCGGTGTGCGCATTGGAAGAGGAATGCCGGTTGCTTTGCTGTGAAGTGCTGCGCTGCCGGTTCGTGTTTTGACGATAGCCTTGTTGTTGTGTGCCGGCGTTGTATTGGTCGGTGTTGTTGGTGAAGCCGATTCCGAAAAGGGAGAGAATAAAGTTGAGAATACGCCCGAAAAGGATGGCAAAAAACACGATGAAGCCGACAACAAGGGTAAAAAAACACCCGAGAGTATTGAACATACAGCGAAGGTTTATGGATGAATAATCAAAAGAAAGTACGACTGTCGCTTGCAGTGGCGCAATCGGAGACGAACGGCCGGGAGATGTGCCCCGCAATGCGTTTCAATCGGCTCGGGCAAAGCCACATGGTGTGCCGATGCGCGAAAAACAATCGAGAGTTCGTCTGTCTAAGTCAAAAATGCAACAAACGTGCCAACGTAAGGTTGACACGTTTGCCTAAATCGTTTTTACGTCGAATCGCGCGACGTGTCTGTTGTTAATGCAGCGGCGGTTATGCTGCGTTGTTACGCTGCGTTATCAACGAAGCGAGGACGTAGAGCAGCACAATGACGGCGGGAGCAAGGATAAGTTCACCCAGAGCGGCTGCGGTGATTACCACCGCGAGCGAAAGCAGCATGAAGGAGTAGCGAATACCGTTGCCTTTCCAACCGTAACTCTTGAATTTGAGCGCAAACATGGGGACTTCACTGACCATAATCTGACAAGACCAGATGATGAGCAGGAACATGCTGATCCTAAAGACCGTGAGATTAACTTGAATGGGCGTTTCGCTGAGCCATACCGCGAGCGAACCCCAAAAGAGGGCATTGGCCGGTGTGGGAAGCCCGATAAAGGAGTGGCTTTGTCGCGTATCGAGATTGAATTTTGCCAAACGCAGCGCCGAAAAAGCCGCAATGAGAAATGCTGTGTAAGGTAGCATCATGGCCAAAGGGCATGAACCGTTTGCGCTGCACAGCGTATACCGGCTGAGCAAGGTGAAGACCATGGCGGCAGGGGCTACACCAAAAGTGACAACATCCGCGAGCGAATCGAGTTCTTTCCCCAGTGCGCCCGAGACACCCAAGAGGCGGGCGATGAATCCGTCGAAGAAATCGAAAACAGCACCGAGAACGATGAAGAGCAGCGCCATGGTGAGCGCACCGCTCATGGCAAAATGGATGGCGATGCAGCCGCAGATGAGGTTGCAGCTGGTGATAGAATTGGGAATATGTTTTTTCACGATGAAACGAATTGGAAAACGTAAGTGGAGTAGGCTATGTGGCGCGCAGCACTTGATGCGTAGATCGCAGCGCGCATATTCGGAATTTGATGAGTGGAGAGGGGGTAGGTGGAAGCAGAGAGAAACCGGTGTGTCGGTTTCTTTTACTGTGTGAGTAGCCGTCGGTCAATTGCGGAAGCTGTTTTTTCTCGTCCCGATCTCTGGCAATTATCGAAATGTGCGAACAGGATAAATAAAACGCGCCCTTACAAGCAAAGGGCGCGCGATAGATGTGAATCAAGCTTCAGCTTGTGTTTGTTTGGGCTTAAGACGTCCGAGCACCGTAGTGTTGCCTGTAGTGGTTTGCCCCATCACGACATCGATTTCTGCGTCGAGGGGGAGGTAAACGTCCACGCGCGATCCAAATTTGATGAAGCCGAGATGGTTATCCAATTTGCAGGTTTGCTCTTCGGTGGCGTACGTCACGATACGACGCGCCACGGCACCGGCAATTTGCCGCACGAGCACATCATGCCCCGAAGGGGTGCTGATGACAATCGTGCTGCGTTCGTTTTCCACACTGGCTTTGGGCAACCACGCTTTGGCAAAGTTTCCATTGTGGTGGCGCACCATTTTCACAACACCTTCGACGGGAAACCAGTTGGCATGCACGTTGGTTACCGACATGAACACACTTACCATCTTGCGACGGTCGTGGAAGTATTCGTTTTCCTCCACCTCCTCGATGACCACGATCTTGCCGTCGGCAGGCGCCACGACAACATTTTCCGTTTCGCCGGTAAAGATTCGCACCGGACATCTGAAGAAGTTGACGATGATGGCGAATACAATGACAAAAACAGCGAGGATAATATAGAAAGCGAGCGGGCAACGCTCAAAAAGCAACCAATAGTCGAGTGCAGCGACCACCAAAAGTGTGGCGCCGGCGAGCATCAGCGTGGTGCTTCCTTCGTTGTGCAGACGATGTTGCTTTACTTTGGGAAGTTGAGACATACTTGTTTTGTTGAGTAATCGTTGCAAATATACGCTTTTTTGTCGTAGAAGCCAAGAAATGCCGCCTCTTCTTAGCAATTTGGGGTGTATCTCCGTGGCATTTTACAACTCATGCCTTCAATCCATGCACGAAAGAATACGAAAATGTGCCCTTTCTGTTCACAATGAAACGGAAAGGGCACGTATTCAAGTTGCTGCCTGAGAAATTTATTCCCACTCGATTGTCGAAGGCGGTTTTGAAGAGATGTCGTAGCAGACGCGGTTCACGCCGCGCACCTTATTGATAATCTCGTTGCTCACGCGAGCGAGGAAATCATAGGGCAAGTGACTCCAGTCTGCCGTCATGGCATCGGTAGAAGTCACCGCACGCAGCGCGACAGCCTG
Organism: uncultured Prevotellaceae bacterium; assembly: GCA_963517315.1. Taxonomy (GTDB): domain Bacteria; phylum Bacteroidota; class Bacteroidia; order Bacteroidales; family Bacteroidaceae; genus Alloprevotella. The sequence continues at coordinate 5,873 of CAUQEF010000021.1, read as the reverse complement.
TTCGTAGGTACGTTCGTCGCCCATCACACCCACGCTTTTCACGGGGAGGAGGATGACACCGGCCTGCCAAACTTGGTCGTAGAGCGAAACTTCGATTTCACCTTGGCGCGGCGCATCGGCCGGAACGCCGGCAGCGAGCACACGGCGCGCCTGATCCACGTCCATACGCACTTTGTAGTCGCGGAGTCCGCGGATGAAGATGTCGTCCGCCTCTTGGAGAATGCGCACTTTCTCGCGAGTGATGTCGCCCAAGATGCGCACGGCTAAACCGGGGCCGGGGAAGGGGTGACGATTGATGAGGTGTTCGGGCATCCCCATCTGACGTCCCACGCGGCGCACTTCATCTTTGAAGAGCCATTGCAGCGGTTCGCAGATGCGGAGGTTCATCTTTTCGGGAAGTCCGCCCACGTTGTGGTGACTCTTGATCACCTTGCCCGTGATGTTGAGCGATTCGATGCGGTCGGGGTAGATCGTACCTTGCGCCAGCCACTTGGCATCGGTGATCTTCATCGCCTCGGCATCGAAGACGTCGATGAAACCGGCGCCGATGATCTTACGTTTGCGTTCCGGATCTTCCACGCCGGCCAGCTCTGCGAAGAATTTTTCGCTCGCATCCACTCCAATCACATTCAAACCGAGGCATTTATAGTCTTCCATCACTGTGTGGAACTCGTCTTTGCGGAGCAAACCGTGGTCGACGAAAATACAAGTGAGGCGATCTCCGATGGCTTTGTGGAGCAAAACGGCCGCCACTGACGAGTCGACGCCACCCGAGAGACCGAGGATGACCCGATCGTTGCCCAACTGCTCACGGAGTTCTGCTACTGTGCTGTCTACGAACGAGGCTGCGCTCCAGTCTTGTCGACTGCCGCAGATGTCCACTACAAAGTTGCGCAACAACTGCGAACCCTGCAACGAGTGGAACACTTCCGGGTGGAACTGTACGCCCCACAACTCTTCGTCTTCAGCTTGATAGGCGGCAAATTTCACTTCGGGGGTCGAAGCGATGCAACGAAAATGGTCGGGAATCGCCGTGATTGTGTCGCCATGACTCATCCACACTTGAGAGTTCGGAGTGAAGCCTTTGAAGAGCGGGTTGTCGTGCTCGATGGTTTGCAGGTTCGCCCGGCCGTATTCGCGACTCGCTGCGGGTTCCACTTTTCCACCGAAGTGGTGTGCCATATATTGCGCCCCATAGCAAATGCCCAATATCGGGAGTCGGCCGCGAATCTTCGAAAGATCGACTTTGAAGGCCTCGGGATCGTAGACACTGAAGGGGGAACCGGAGAGAATCACCCCAATCACCGACGGATCGTCGTGCGGAAATTTGTTATAGGGCAGAATTTCGCAGAACGTATCGAGTTCACGCACGCGGCGGCCGATGAGTTGAGTGGTCTGCGACCCGAAGTCGAGAATAATGATTTTCTGTTGCATCGAGAGGAGAGAACGAAATGAGTATATAAAAGAGGGTGACACAAAGACAGCTATTATCTTTGCATCACCCGTGTGGTCAGCAGGAATCAGCCTTGCTTCTTGAGCAGGTCGCGAATTTCGGCGAGCAGCTCTTCTTGTGTGGGACCGGCCGGCGCGGCAGGAGCCTCGGCCTCAGCTTCCGATTTCTTGAGCGACTGAATAGCGCGAATAAGCGCGAATACACAGAACGCGATGATCAGGAAGTCGAACACTGTTTGAATGAAGTTACCGTAGTTGATCGTCACCTCAGCCTGGCCTTCGATCAGTGCGGGGAGTTTGACCGAGAGATCCTTGAAGTTGACGCCTCCGATGAGCCAACCGATGGGAGGCATGATGAGGTCGTTGACAATTGAGCTGACAATTTTACCGAATGCACCGCCGATGATAACACCGACAGCCATATCAATCGCGTTGCCTTTCACGGCGAACGCCTTAAAATCTTGGAGAAGGGTGGATTTAGCCATGTCTTTAATTTTTTCTTGGTTGTGCACTGCAAAAGTAGAAACTTCTTTGTATTTTTGCTGCACAGAACAGGGAAAAAGTGCGCTCACAGAGTGCAAATACCTGTTTTTTCAAGCCGAACATTATATTAATCAACCCCTATTTAATAACTCAACTATTATGATCAAAGTAGGTATCAACGGTTTCGGTCGTATTGGCCGCTTCGTTTTCCGCGCCGCCGTCGAAAATCGTGACGACATCCAGATTGTGGGTATCAACGACCTCTGCCCGGTCGACTACCTCGCATACATGCTCAAGTACGACACGATGCACGGTCAGTTCAAGGGAGAAGTAGAATTCGACCTCGAAAAGAGCGAGCTCATCGTAAACGGCCAGCGCATCCGTGTGACTGCAGAACGCAACCCCGCTGACCTCAAGTGGGATGCCGTAGGTGCAGAATACGTGGTTGAATCCACCGGTCTCTTCCTCTCGAAGGACAAGGCTCAGGGTCACCTCGATGCCGGTGCCAAGTATGTTGTAATGTCTGCTCCCTCGAAGGACGATACGCCCATGTTCGTATGCGGTGTGAACTTCGACAAGTACGAGAAGGGCACTCAGTTCGTATCGAACGCTTCTTGCACCACCAACTGCCTCGCCCCCATCGCCAAGGTTCTCCACGACAAGTGGGGCATCACGGATGGTCTCATGACGACCGTTCACTCTACCACTGCTACCCAGAAGACCGTAGACGGTCCTTCGCTCAAGGACTGGCGTGGTGGTCGTGCCGCTGCAGGCAACATCATCCCCTCTTCTACGGGTGCTGCTAAGGCTGTAGGTAAGGTGATCCCCGAACTCAACGGCAAGCTCACCGGTATGTCGATGCGCGTTCCCACCCTCGACGTTTCGGTTGTTGACCTCACCGTGAATCTCGCTAAGCCCGCTAAGTACGACGAGATCTGCGCTGCCATGAAGGAAGCCAGCGAAGGCGAACTCAAGGGTGTGCTCGGTTACACTGAAGATGCAGTCGTTTCTGCCGACTTCCTCGGCGACGTTCGTACTTCGATCTTCGACGCTAAGGCAGGTATCGCCCTCACCGATACGTTCGTGAAGGTTGTGTCTTGGTACGACAACGAGATCGGCTACTCTAACAAGGTGCTCGAACTCATCGCCCACATGAAGAAGGTGAACGGTTAATCCCACCGCACTTCATCAAGCAATTGCATTCCCCGACATCTCGGCGCTTCGGCGTCGGGATGTCTTTTTTTGTGCAGCATCCGCCATCTTGAGTAATATCGTTCTAACGACCGACGTCTCAAAATGGCGGATGAGCCGCAAAAATTATCTTATGATCTTAGGAGAAGCCACCACGCGATGTCTTCACCGGAAAGTCCACGAGCATACAACTCATGAAAAAGCAGCGCACGCTCGCTTTCCTGAGCAGCCATGATGCCAAGTATGACCGGTTGAAAAGCACCCGAGCGAGTGCGAGGGATGCGAAGTTGAAAACTACAACCGTGCCCACGCCAACGACGAGCACGGAAACCGTTGCCCTGTTCTCCTTTATGTTCATCGAGGAAGAGGGCGCGCTCCTGCTTGGAAAAACGATCCAAAAGTACGCGAACCAACTCATTAAAACCCGCCTCACTCGAGCCCGGTTCGGAAATAATTTGCGATCTTTGTGCCGTTGTCAGCTTTATTGTTCTTTGTTTGATTCGCTATTTCACCACAAATTGAAGAACTTTGGAGCTTACACACGTATTGGGGACAGTATCTTCGTCTCGAAGCGGGGCTGACAAACCTGTACGCGTACGTCCACGATGTGAATGCGTGGATAGACCCCTGGGGGTTAAGAGGTGCTCCATCCGAACTAAAGCAACTAACACTCATTAAATTGTATTGAATGATGTTTGATGAAAATTTAAGTTTCAGATCGATTAAAGTAAGCCGCCCCATTGAGGAGGTAAAAAAGATACTCAAGGATATTGATTATAGTAACATAGGAGATTTGATAGAGTATTATACGAGTAACAATGGAACTACTTTTTTTTATGATGCAGAAATGCACAGATCAGTCTTCTATAGTCTCGGGGCTGGCAATGAAAGTATTGATCGAATCTCAGTCGCATTCTTTCTAAGTTTAGAAGAGATAGTTAAAATCAGAGAGCTAAAAATTGAAGTAGAACCTACTCTTAGAGAATTCTTTGATGAACATATCCCCTTTGCAGATGATGGTTTTGGAAATGATTTTTGGATAGAACTTTCCTCTGGTGTCATTAAGAAAGTATATTACGATGATGTCCCTCCCTTTCAGCTAATGATAGCACCTTCATTTATTTCTTTCTGCAAGTCTCTTAGGAGCTCTGGGTGATTTTTGCCCTTTAAGGGATTCCCCCCAAAAAGACAAATAAGCCATTATTGCGATCTTTTCCCTGAGAGCGGATTGGAGTTCAAACTCAAGGGAAGCGTTCTGATGGTGGAAGTAAGAGGTTTAATCTTACCTATGATGGTAACACCCACCCTCATAGATCCTCCAAGAAGGGTGAGGGTGTGATAAATGGACATTAACTATGTATGTAATTGCAAATGGATGAACAATATCAAGAGCTATTGAGATGTATAGAGAGCCTTGATGCAAGAGAGACAATTCAGGAGCTCGGAGGTGATGTCTTGGATAGAATCAAAAATCGATTTGTACTAGGCAATCCCAGAGTTTGGTGGCTATCTTTTCGTTTTCCTCCGAAGGAGCATCATTATGATGATGATTATCAATACAAACGGATATCTTGCTTCTTGAACAATGAAGACTTCTGCTATTTTATTGCTGAATTGGATGTCACACACATATTCAAGGCAAGGGTCGCAGATGTGGTATTCATAATTGGCGAATGCTCGTTTTTTGAGTACTATGTTGTTTCTATGGATTTGAAGAAGTTGATTTGTGAAACAGAGCATGGAGATTTTCTGGAAATAACGATTTGAGGTGATAAAAAGATGGCGAGTATTCAGAAGAAAATCAACAGTAGACCCAGACTAAAACTAAAGTTTGAAACACCAAAAGCAGAATTCTTCAAAAGAATAGCCTAATTTTGCACTTGCCGGTTGACTCTACGAGAATCCAAATCGCGATAAGTACTTAGCTGCAGCTGATGAACATCTGAAAACCAAAGGAATTCACTAAGATGAAAAATATGACAGAAGTAAGGTGGAGGAATAATCAAGTTATCAGCATTGAGACTAAACGAAAGGATGAATCAAGAGAAACTAGGGTGTATGTGCTCGCTCAGATGATAGGGAAGGCTGAACTCCTGTTTTTCAACCTATTTAATACTGATAACAATTGGGGTGATGTAGACTTAACCCAAGTTCCTATTCTTTTCTGCGCCACTGTTGCTCGTCAATTCATTAAAAGCAGCAATATCTTCAGGCAGAATATTAAAGGGATTGAGAACTATATCTCTCCAAAGCGTAAGATAGACCCCTTAGGTATGGGAAGTAGATGGATTACGCTCTGGGAAGGAACCCCAAACGAAAAGAAAATTCTTATCATAGGAGATGGTGGGGGCAGACTCTTTGAAGTAGATACTTCCTCGGGGAAATACAATGAACGAGATATCATTGCGTCAATAAATAGAGACGATTTAGAAACGATTAATAGCTATGAATTGAGGAATGTACGAATCTATGCTGAGCTTAATGAACGGCTATATTTGTGTTACAAAATGGGGAGAAATGTAGACCCTCTAAAGGATTTGGTGTTTAATCTACCTATCCCCTTAGAGTACAAAGAGTATATTGAGATCATATCAACCTAGAATCAACGACTTAAAGGGCTGAAGTAATCAATTGGAGGATCTTCTTGCAAATCTTGGAGATTTCAAGGTAATACACGTAACGATACAACGAAGAGCAAAAGGACGGCTGTATGCAGCCTCCCATACAGAACATAAATGGCATTAGCA
>CAUQEF010000020.1:0-43509 GCA_963517315.1 uncultured Prevotellaceae bacterium | reverse complement strand
ACTTCTCCACTTTTCGCGACTTCCTCCCTTGTTTTATCTCAAACCTCCCTACCCCACACAAATTCCCATTCAATCCTACGCGCAGGACACGCGCCTACGCGTAAATACGCGCTCGCGCTCTCAGCGAATTTGCCATTTTTGCCTTCACCCTTCACCTTACCCCACAACAAACTGTATATCAACCGGTTGAGGGTGAAGGCAAACCCTGCATTCACCTTCACCTTCACCGCAACAACCTGAAAAACAACACGTTGGGCCACACCGATTGCAAAAAACAGGTGAAGGCAAAAGGGTGAAGCCTTCACCCGTAACGCACACTTTATCAACACCTTATACCCAAAAGGTGAAGAGGTGAAGGCAAAAACACAAAATCACTGGACGCGCGCGCGTGCGTACGCGTATCGCGTATATTCATATAGAGCTGTCAGGTAGAGGTTTGTATAGAAAGTTGGGCTGCGCTGCAACTGTCAAATGATACGAGGCCAACAAAAGAGACTGCGTACTTTTAAAATCGAAGTGCAACAAATCATTCGTTTTTTCAGAGGCTCTAATCCATGAAAAACACCGCGGGTTGGCCTCACGTTGGAGAAGTGGTTGCATTAGACAAAGAGAGAGATAATGAAAAAGGCTAGCATGGCCAACGAACGCTCTGAAGCTTCGTTGGCCATGCTGTGAGAAAAAATCAAGAAAACAAAGAATAGCTAGTCCTTATAAGGCAGTAGTTGGAGCTGATTACCCAACAACGATTGGATGTCTTGGGGAAGTGGCAGTGTGTATTTCGAGAGATCGATGTTTTCTGTCGCAGCGCGTCCGCGGAGAGAACGAGGAATGTCATACCAATCTGTGTCGAAATCTAGTTTTTTGTAATCCGCTTTGCTCAATCGTTGGCGTTCGAAGACTACAATCTCGTGAATCTCTGTGAGGGGTACGCGAGTGGGATACTTTTTTGTCCAAGTGTCGCGCTGCAGCAGCCAACGATAGCTTTGTAAATCATAGGCACGCAGGCGTGCGGTGTCCACTGATGCAGGGAAACGCTCCTCGAGGGTGTGGAGATTAAACTTAATGGAACGGCCGAAAAGGTGACGCGTTGCGGTGTCTTTGGGAGTGAGTAGATTGACCTTTGCGACATAGGCTCTTTGACTTGGGTCGAAAGTGAGTGAACCTAGTAGTTCGCGAGTTTTCTTTTTGAGAATGAGTTTCTCCTCTCCCGATTGTTGCATCAAGAAATAGGCATTATTAGTTGAGATATGTTGTGAGCTCACCCAATCCAATAGGCCGTTGTCGTCTACTTCGACCTTACTTTTGTTGAGATGATTCTCACGAATACGCGCTTTATCTTTGTAGGCATCTAGCTTAAGCACACGATATTCCAACTTATCGCCCTTACCATTGACATAAAAGTCCAAGACGGCATCCACAAAGTTCACTGGTATGCTGTCTACATATTGATAAGAACGCACCACAGCGCGGAGTCTGTAATAGTCCGCAGCCTTTGCTGTGACTTCCGGTGCCGCAATTTGGTAATCGCGTGGGACGAGGCGAACGGTATCTGCAACTTGTGCAGCCAAAGGTTGGTAGGACAAGTGAGAGAAGCTCAGCTTTTTGGCCTTCGTGCTGGAGAGAAAGAGGCCGTTTTGCGGAGTAATCCCCAAAACTTTCCCTGATTGTGCATCGGTCACTACCACATTTTCTATGGGCTGCCGCGTTGTGGCATCCACGACATGGACTTTGCGCTGCGCTGAAAGGCTGAGAGAGAAGAGAGTGCAGAGGGAATAGATGAGTAGTCGGGACATAATCAAAAGTGTTTTAGAAAATAGCCCCGGAGAAGTACAAGCTACTCTAGGGCTGACCTAGCGTTTACCACCAAGGTAAGCGAATCTTTAAAACCTGAGTTCGGTCTAAGCCATAAATATTTTTATAACCTCACCACTCCAAATGTCGGATGAACCTATTTTGTTGATACCTGAAGCCATTTTGTCATATTATCTAATAAGGTGGTAAATGCTTGTCCTAAATCAAGTGTCGAATCTTTTCGATGGACGCTAACATAGAGTGGTAAGTAGCCTTCTTGATCTTCAAATGAGTGATTAGCGTCGTCAATCGCAATGGAGAAGAAGTTAAAATGCTGATTTTCTAGGAGTGCACACTCTATTCCTTTTTGGTGTTCGAGATAATTGATTAAGTTGTCGTTTTTTGCATAAGCAATAAAGATGGGACAGCGAATACTTTGCAGATATTTTTTGGGGTTATAGCGAATGGCAGCAAGTAGGCGTGCGTCGTTTTTGAGTGGTTCTGTTTGACTTTTTACAAACTCTTGCTGTGTTTGTCCGCCAGAGAATGAATTAAAAAAACTTGTATTCCACCGATAAATCTTGGCCAGTTCCTTTTCCAAATCTTTTATTGCCTGCTTATCTCTTGGTTCAGAAGCTATAATGTGAGCTGGGAGGTAAACAAAGTACCTAAGGAGATTAATTTCTGAATATGAGAGCCTATTCAGAAAAGGAGTGAACCGCGACATAATTTGTTCGTAATATACTTGCTCTCCTTTCACCCCCATAGTAGCAAGGAGTAGAAGTTGTTTTACCTCCGTGTTTCTTGATGCCTCAATAATGGCGACAGAACCTCCTTCACTATGTCCGATAACGCCCACGGGGTGTGATGCGAAACGCTCGTCGGACTTCAGAAAGGCTAAAGCATCATGTAGGTCGTCAGCTGCATCATGCATGGTATAACGACCTTCGTGAAGCTGATTTCCTTGAAGGGTGTCGGAGTAACTGCGGTTGTCATATCTGAATGTTGTGTACCCCTTACGGTTTAAAGAATCAGACAACGCTTTAAAGAAGCCAACATAGTCCCGATTGGAAGCTTGTGGTGGCGTTACTAAGACCAAAATAGGTGATTGCTGTGGGGCTTCAGCTACTTGTGAAACAACTCCCTGAAGTCTCATTTTCCCTTTGAGTATAGGGAAAGATACTTCAATTTGCCTAATTGTTTGTGCTTCAATGGGCAAAAGACTGCCTAATAATAGGCAGAAAGCGGTAAAATAATACTTCATTGCTTGACATTGAATTAGAATCTTCATAATGGATATTTTTTAGACCGTAGAGTCAACCAGCAAGTGCAAAATTAGACTATTCTTTTGAAGAACGCTATTTCTGGTGTTTCAAACTTTAGTTTTGTCTGTGTCTACTGTTGATTTTTTCTGTATGCTCGACATCTTTTCATCTGTGAGATCATCGAAATTGACTTACTGGGGAATATACTGTCTGATGAGTTTATCACTCGAATCTCGGATGAAGCCAAAAAAAACGCACGATACGAAAACGTATCGTGCGTAAAAACCTTACATTATGTCTGATGTACAGATCATCGTGATCCGCTTGGGACTCGAACCCAAGACCCATACATTAAAAGTGTATTGCTCTACCAGCTGAGCTAGCGGATCTCCAACAAAAAGTGATAAGTGTTTGTTGCTGTTTTACCAGCTCTCATCCTCTTTGCGAGTGCAAAAGTACGACAAGTTTTCGTTTCTTCCAAATTTTACAGCAAGAAAATGCAAGAAAGGCACAAGAAGGCTCGTAATTCGGGGGTCGGCGTCCACTGCGCGGGCTTTATGCTTCGGGCATTTTACAATAAACTGAAAAAAAATCGACGCAGCAAAGAAGATGAGCAAGGGGATCATTGCACGAAGGAAGAGCTATGCGACGGAAAGCCTCCATCCGCCCTACTCTTCGGGGGCTATGCGCACAAAAAAACTCCGTGGACGAACCACGGAGTTGATGAGGGAGTGACGTTGGGGTCACTGCTTTTTGGGGAGCGTGACGTTGAACATCGGATAGGCGGGCTTGGTGTGCTCGCGATAGATGATGTCGACCATCTTTTTGACTACATCGGGGTGAGCGGCTGCGACGTTGTTGTCTTCGTGCAGGTCTTTCGAGAGATCATAAAGACGGCAGTTGCCGCGCTCAACAACCAACTTCCAATCGCCCATGCGAACGCCGAGCATATCGGTTTCGTGGAACTCCCAGTAGAGGGCATCGTGTCGCTGCTGGGCTTCGGGGTTGCCGGTGAGGGTGGGATAGATGGAAATGCCGTCGTAGAGATCGCGCTCGTTTTGCCGGTAGGCCTTGGGGAAGTCGCGAATGCCGGCCACATCGCAGAAGGTGGGCAGCATGTCGTAGAAGGCAAATTGGTGGTCGGAGACTTCGCCTGATTTGACCTTACCGGGCCAGCGCACGATGAAGGGAACACGGATGCCGCCTTCGTGGGTGGAGCGTTTCAGGCCTTTGAGGAGTCCGTCACGGTTGAAGAAGGTGGGATCGGCACCGCCCTCTTCGTGAGGGCCGTTGTCGGAGGTGAAGATCACGATGGTGTTTTCGTCAAGACCTTTCTCCTTGAGTTTGGCAAGAATCTGTCCGACGTAGGCATCCAAGCGGGTGATCATGGCCGCAAACTGCGCGTGGGCGATTTCGGTGCCGTGATAACGGTTGCCGAACTGTCCGGCGAACTTGTGTTCTTGGCAGAAATGATTCTTATAGGCGAGCAGGAGGCTGTCTTCGGGCTGCGCGAGTTCGGCGTGCGGGAGCGTGTAGGTGAAGATGCCGAGGAAGGGTTGCGCGTCGCTCTGCTTATCGAGCCACTCCATGGCTTTGTTGTGGATGAGATCGGCCGAATATTGCGGGCGCTTGGTGTAGTCTGCGGCGGTGGGCATGCCGTACTTGATGTTTTCCTCGAGGACAACGCGGTGCGTCTTGGTGTCGCCGGCCGAACGGCTGAAGGCGTTGAGGAAGTTGGGATAGTAGGAGTGCGCTTCGAACTGGCAAATGTAGCCGAAATACTCGTCGACGCCTCGCTTGTCGGGGGTGGAGACAGAAGACTCGTAGCCACCCGCCCATTTGCCGAACATACCGGTGGTGTAGCCGTTGGCTTTGAGGATTTCGGGGAGAATCTTGTGATTCACGTCATAGGGTTCCTGTCCGGCCCATCCTTCTTCGAAGTCGGCGTTCTGCCCATAGAGATTGGGGATGGTCTTGTCGCGCCAATACTCTTTGTTGCCGCGCACGTGGGTGTGTCCGCTGTGCTGTCCGGTCATGAGCGTGGCGCGCGAGGGAGCCGACACGGGACTACCGGCATAGGCTTGGGTGAAGCGCATGCCTTCGGCGGCCATGCGGTCGATGTGGGGGGTGGAGATATACTGCTGACCGTAGCAACCGAGATCGCCGTAGCCCATATCGTCACACATGATATAGATGATGTTGGGTCGCTGCTGGGCGTGGGCGGAAAAGGCGGCAAGAGCGCCGAGTCCGATGAGGGTATATGTTTTCTTCATGATACGTGGAAGTAGATGCTTAGGGACGTTGAAGGAGCGTGGGTACGCCGTTGCGAATGTAGAGGCCGGTGGCGGCAGGGGGTTCGACGCGACGACCGGTGAGGTCGAAGGTGGTGGCGGTGGGAGGCGCTTTGCTCACCGTAACAACGCCGGTGGGCGCGACGACATTGACCACTGCGTCGAAGACCAATCCTGCGGTTTCGTCGTCGGCATCGGTGAGTCCGTTGAGGGTGACGCGCAAACGCAGGCGACTGCTGCCGAGGGCTGCTGCTTTGGGCACAGTGACGGTGGTTTGCATTGAGGTGCCGACGGTGAGCGGAACACTCGTTTCAAAAATGCCATCGTGATCCCAGTCGAAATACAAGAAGGCACTTGCACCGGCTCCCGGGGCGCGGTTGAGCTTCACTTGCAAGGTGGCGTTCTCTCCGCGGTTGAGGGTGGCGCGGCTACGGGTGAAGAGGGTGTAACCTTGCGTTTTGCCGTAGGAATCCGCAAAGGCGAGCGGTTGCAAGCCTTTTTCGCCGGTGAGTTGGAGGCTGAGCAAACGCGTGGCGTCGGCAGCTACGCAGGGGAGATCATAGATTTGCAAACGACGGGCGAGTGCGGAACGCAGGGCGCGGAAGCGGAAGGCGTTGTGTCCGTCGAGCGTGAGATGACCATCGGGGGCATCGAAATGATAGGCGCCGTTCGGGGCTTCGCTCACGCTATAAGTGGCGCCGTTGTTGAGGGCTTTGCCGTCGGCAGCGTGCACAATGCGGTAGCGACCGTCGGCCGCGCGCTCAAAATACCACGCGTCGGCATCGATCTTCGTGCCTTCGCTCCACGTCAAGGTGCCGTCGGTCTGCTGTTTGAGCATTTTATTGTCGGGGTTGACCAAGGCATAGAGCGCCTGCTTGCCGGTGTTGAAGGGACGCAGCTCGTAGCGATCTTCGGTAGGCTCGAGCCACCAATAAGACCCGACGTTGTTGTTGCCGGCGTGCCAAGTGATGACGTTCGACGAGGCGCCGTCCTTATTCAGTCCGCGGGGACTGAGGGTGGGTTTGTCATAGTTATCACAATCGGTGGAAGAGAGGTACCACGCGCCGGCGGCTTTCGCCTGCGGATTGTGCGCTATATAATAAGGTGTGGGAGTATCGGTGGTGCGAATGCGCGAAGCACTGCTGGGCGCAAGGTTGCACGAGGCGATATAGTGCTTCGTGGCGGTGTTGCGGACGTAATAGGTGTTCGCTTTCCCTGCCACGGGAGTCAATGTCCAAAATTGTTTACTCGCGTTGTTGCGCTCGCTGACGATCAGACCACCCTCATCATTCTCGGTGATGAAAAGGCCGCGATTGTTGTGCCAGGCGATACGATAGACTTTGCCTTCGGTCTGCAGTGTACTCTGCGCAAAAAGATGCACATGGAAGACCGACAGAAGGAAGAGACTCAACAGAACGAGAAAGGGACGAAGAGAAAAATGATACATATCGGGGTATTAGGAAGTAGAAAGCGAAATGAGGAGACGGCACGGCTTAGATGCGGTGACGTTTGATAAATTCGTCGATGCGTGCAACGCCTTTTTCTGTCGCACATCCACGGATAAAAACAAGCAGGATGTTGAAAATGAAATCGCGAACAGTATAGTCGGCGAAAACATCATAGAGTGCTGCCCCGTCGACCATGAAAATCAACCCACGCGTGGTTTGTTCGAAATGAAGATCGGAACGAATCGTGCCTTGGGCGCATCCTTTCTGCAAGAGGGTGCGAAAATTATCGAGAAACTCGGCGCGGCACTCTTCTTGAAAGGCTACGACCGAGGGAAAAAGACGAAGTTCGCGCGGGTAATTGGGATGGAGATTGTGAAGTTCTTTGAGTTTATATTCGGCATTGCGGAAGAGGATTTCCAATGCGTCGTCGGTCTGCGTCTCTATTTCGGCACGAGAGGCACGGTGGGCGAGCACATCTGCCTTGACGCAGGCCAAGACGAGCCCTTCTTTATCTTTGAAGAGCTGATAGAGCGTTCGTTTGGAGATGTGCAGGGCGCACGAAATGTCGTCCATCGTCACATCGCGAACCCCTTGGGCTTTGAAAAGTTGATTCGCATAGCGGATCACTTTGTGGCGGATGCGTTCGTAGCGTTTTGCGAGAAGTTCAGAATCCATTATGGTGTCAGTGAGGGCGCTAAATGGGAATAGATTAGAAACGATGCGCCGCAAAAAAAGTCTTTGGAGCGAATTTACAACATTTTTCGGACAAGGTGTAAATTCATCGAGTGTTTTTCTGTCCCTTTGGCTCGCAGCTTATTTCGCCCAAGCGCAAAAAGGGCAGGCGAAACGGCTTGCGAAGAATGCCAAACTACTGATATAAAAAACGACCGCCCTTACCAAAGGCGGTCGAGATCTAATGTCATGCCCACTGCCAGACTGAGTCCATCGGTGAGGGGGGCATTATAATAATAGATGTGCGGACGGTAATTGAGCAGGTTGTCCGCCGTGAGATTGAGGCGAACGGCGGTTCCCAGTTTTTGAGTTAATGTCAAACGTAGCAGGGCGTAAGCCGGATAACGGAGGTTGCGCGAAGCGCCGGTCGCACTATTGTATTCGCGACCGGTCAGTTCGGACAAAAAGCGGCCGCTCAATTGCATCCCCGCCGCATAATGGGGGGAGAAACGTCGATCATAGGACAGCCGCGCCGTGGCACTGTGCGGGCGAGCCGGCATATAAGGGGTGAGCGTACCCGCACTTGCCGCTTGTTCGTGCGTAAAGGCGTATTGAAAAGTGCCACTCAACATGCCGCGCCCGATGCGGCAGCGATGGTTCGCGCAGAGTTGGGCGTTCCACACCGTGAGACGAGGCACATTGATATAATCCACAAAGGGCAAGCCCGAAAGCCCATCACGTTCGGTGGTGGGTTCGGCCGTGGTGATGCGGTCGTGCACGCGATTGTAGTTTACACTCCCGGACAACTCTGTTCCGGCGTGCGACCAATCGGCCGAAAGTTGCCAATTGTGACTCACTTCGGGGCGCAGCTGCTCGTGACCGCGGATGATAAAGATGTCGTTAAGAAAGAAATTCATGTATTTCTCCTTCAACGTCGGGGCTCGGAAGCCCTGCCCGTAGCTGGCGCGCAAGGTCAATGCGCCGTTGCGATAACGGGTGGTGAACTTGGTGGTGGGGCGGCCGTGCTGTCCCACACTGAAAAAGTCATAGCGTGCCGTCGCCACCGCTTCCCAGTGTGCACCGAGGTGGAAATCGGCTTGCACGTAGCCGTCGGCCGTGAACTGCCGATGTGCATGACCGCGAAACTGATAAGAAAGCAAGTAGTCGCGCGCCAAATCGCCGCCGCCCGTCAGTTCGAGCGTGTGCCCATCAGCCCACAATGGCAACGGTGCCGCAGAATAAAGACCGCGCACGGTGTGCTGCACGTTACTGTAATCTCGCACATCGAGACGCGTGGCGAGATAATAGTCGCTTTTGTCGTATTGGTCAAAACGATAACCCAGTTCTCCGCGACTACCGTCTCGTCCGTTCCATTCGGCTTTCGCACCGCCGGTGAAATCGCGGTAACGGTTGCGCTCGCCGGCATCGAAATCACGCTCGCGGAAATAGTATCCCACATTACCGGTGAGCGTCCAATGGTCATCGGGACGGACGACGAAGCGTTCTTTGGCCTGCAGTGTGCGCCCTCCGGGGACGCGGTTGAGCGAATACTTGGTGTGGCGGCTCACATCACCGGGATTTTGCAAACGATATTCATCAATGGCCGATCGACTCAGCGTGAGCAATTGGGTGATACGTCCTTGACCGGTAGCAAAAAACAGATTTTGCCGCGATTCATCGTGGTGCCCATTGCGCATCTCCCAGCGCAGTTCGTAAGGACGGTGGATTTGTTGCCGGGTGATGATATTGATGACTCCGCCGGCAGCATTGCTTCCATAAAGTGCCGAAGCAGCGCCGCGCACAATCTCGATCCGCTCCACATCCGAAAGGTTCAGGCGCTCGAAATCGATGTTGTCCATCGTCTCGCCGGCCAATCGTTCTCCGTTGACCAGCAATAAAACACTTTGTCCTGCGAAACCTCCGAAATTGAGATTCACATGCCCGCTCAGGGCGTGGGTAAATTCCAATCCCGGCAATTCGTGGGTGAGCACATCTTGCACATTGTTGGCATCGGCGCGGCGAATATCCTCGGCCGTAATCACCCTCGTTTGCACCGGGCTCTCGGCTATGCGGCGTGGCGTTCGCGTCCCCGTAACAACAGCCGTACTCAATGTCGTATCCGCACGGAAACTCTGCGAAGACAGCCTTTGTGCATCGGCCAACAGTGGGGCGCCGAGGCAGCAAAACAAGAGAGAGACAAACAGCCATCGAAATGCAGTCATTTCCGAACGAGAACTAAGCGTATGAAAGAAAAGAATTAATAGGGATAAATATAATCGAGCGTCACATAGCCCTTGGCGCCGGCGGCATTCATATAATCTTTGAAATGCAAGGCGGCATGCGTGCCGTCGGCCATGCGGAGCAGGTAAACGCGACCGCTCGTGGTATAGGTCGGAGGCGGATTACTCACGTTCATGTCCATCCATCGGCTCAGCACTTCGTTCGTACGAGCGTTCCTATAACCTATATAATAATTGTAGATGCCCGTCAGATCTTCGTAGCATCGGTGGTCGCTCCAAGTGTCGGGCGCGAAGGTCGAACGGAGCAAGGTCTCCCGCGCCTTCCCCTCACGAGGGAGATCTTTGAGACGAGTATACTGAGTTTCAAAAGCGCTTCCACTGCGCGTGCCTACGTCGTAATGATGCAACACCAAGTCCCATTTTTCAGGCTGAACCAACGAATCCGTTTTCACCAGTTCGCTGAAATGAAACGTGGCGGGAAGTTCCACTTGGTGATAACTCACGCCGGAACGTCCGTCCCACGCACCGGTCAACGACGAAGGGGCAACCATGCGTGACATGGTGCGCCGATGCAAGTCGACATACACCCAATCTTTGTAGCTCACCAAGTCCACATACAAGCGGTGAATGTGCAAGTCGGCATCCTGCACACTGAAACCCTCTTGCGTATAGCTGGCAGCGGGTGGATTGTCGTAGATCGAACTGAACACTCCATCGCAGGCCGATACCCCCAAAAGGAGTATCGGCGAGCAAAGGAGATAAAGCAAACGGCGAAGGCCTATCATTGGCGACTTCCGTCGTAAGTGAGCGACAGAGGCATCGGCATGCTACCGGGCTTAAACGTCAGATTGAGGTGAAGCACCCCGTTCTTCAACGTACCTTTCAGGCTGCTGTCCTTTGCTTTATATTCAGTGAACGGCAGGGTCTGGCGCGGGGTCTTGCCCATATCGATGCGCATCATGGTGGTGAACTGCGGGTTGCCGCTCAACGTGAAGCTACCGTCAGCTTCTTTCTTGAGTTGCACACCGCCCACTGTGAACGACTGTACATCAGCTCCGTGCAACGGAGCTTTATCCTGCTGCACATCCACGCTCAATGCGCTGAACTGGATTTTTACCGTCGTGGCAGTTTCGGGCGAAATTGTCACCACGGTCGAGGGAATCTCTTGGTGGAGCAACCTGCCATTGCCAATATCCATCAAAAGTTTCGTGGAAAAACGACCTGATGCCTCCACCGTGGTCAGTTTTTCTTCTTTTTCGCTGTCTTCACAGCCGGTCAATACGGGCAGCGTGCCCACCATGGCGAGAGCAAATACACTTGCCGTGAGAAAAGATTTGAGTTTCATAAATGTAAGAATTGAATTGTTGCTGCAAAATTACACCCTTCGAGGCGTTCACACAATACCTTAAAATGGGGATATTACGCATATATACAGCCATGCGGATGCAGAAAACAAAAAACGCGATGATTCAAACGAATCAACGCGTCATATTGTGTTGGGGTACCCGGACTCGAACCAGGAAAGACAGGACCAGAATCTGTAGTGTTGCCAATTACACCATACCCCAATCAGAAATCTCCGAGATGCCCTCTCGAAGACAATGCAAAATTACACACTCCCTTTGGAACGGCCAAATAAATCCCCGTTTTTTTTCCTTCCAACGCATATTTCCTATGTTCCCTCGCTTATGCAGCGAAGGAACTGTTGCCGGAAGATTGAGGAGAGCCATACAATTGTATGCGCAGAAGAGCTACTGACGGTGGAGAGTTCCGATACGAACCTCGTCCCTCCACCACAGGGTGCTCATCCATCACAAACAACCTGCCCTCCTGTAAGTAGAACAGTGCGTAAAGGCACATACTCCCCACAGGCAGCGTGCTATGCTTTAATTGCCTTTTCGCCCAAAAATGGAGAAATGTACATAGCGCTTCGGATGCGCCTTCAGATCAAGGAGGAGCGAGTCTGCACTCGTCGCCGTGCGGTTCAACCGGTCGTAGAGTACGCGATCAGACAGGAAAGCCCCGAGATTATTGTCGCGCGAATTGAGTTTTTGGCTCAAATCGCCCACCACCGTATTGAGCTGACCGGAAAGCTGCTGCGCATTCGCCAACGTAGCGTTCACGCGATGCATCGTTTGCTGCACATCCACGTTGGCCAAATTGCCCGAAAGTTTTTCGGCATTTGCCCCCGTGCGGTTCAAATGCCCCATCAATTGGGGAACATCGCGCGACATCAACCGATCGAGCTGCGCCGTCGTGGTTTTCAGGTTTTCGCTGATCGTTGCGGCGTTGCTCAAAGTCTGTTGCAACGCAGGATCTCCCGAAAGCCGGTTGAGATGCGTGAGGATGCTGTCCAGTTTGGGCAACATGCGCTGCACGTCGGGCAGCATCTGCCCGGCATCGCCCATCAGCGTGGTCGCTGCCGCGCCGGGAATCGTGTCAAAGGGCACGATATTGTCTGTTGGATTCGGACCGAGGATGAGGTTCATCGTCACACCGCCCATCAGTGCTTCGACCAATTCGCTGCGCGTGCCGCGAGGCACACCCATATTTTCATCGAGCTCAATGCGTACCACGACGCCGCTGTTGTTATTATAATTATATTCAATCTCGCGCACCGTTCCCACCGGGAATCCGTTGGCAAACACCTTGCTCGAAGTCGTCAAGCCCTTGGCATCCTTAAAACTAACGTAATAGGAATTGCTCGACTTGAACACATTGATCCCTTTCAGGAAGTTAATACCCAAAAAAAGGAGAATACCCGCCGCTATCGCGGTGAGGGCAATTTTAATCTCGTTGGAGATTTTCATAAGGAAATAGTTATGCGTTAGTGTGTGGTCTGTTGGGACAGGAAGACGGAGGGCGTACTGCCCGGACAGGCAGTTGGGCGTTCAGGACTCACTTAGACTGAGATTGACGAATGGCCGCCTGCATATCTTCGACACGGCGATCGCCTTCAAAGGCCACGATAAAGGCATTCGGAAACTGCGCCGTCACCTTTTTGAGCGTTTTTTTGATTTCAGCGTAGTCATGCGAACTCCCATACGTGTAACGATACAACGGACCGATGTGATAAAAACTTACCGGCGAAAGCCCTTTCAGTCGCGGATCGTGCGCCGCGAGGGGTTTGTCGGAAGTCAGAATTTGCACCTTAAAGGTGATTCGCGGTGCAACCGTGGACTGCGTTTTTTCAACCTTCGACTTTTGAGGCGTTTCTTCCTTCGTTTTCGCAGTTTTGGGCTCTGTTTTAGCCTCGCTTTTCGTCTTTTTTTCTGAGGGGGGAGCTGTTTTCGTCTCTTTTTTCACCGACTTCGTCTCTTTCTGCTCTGCTTGCTTCTCGCGTTCATTCTTTTCCGCCGGTTTCTTCACTTCCGTCGTCTTTGCCTTCGAAGAGCTCGCTGATTGAGCGACAGACATCGGTCGTTCCACCGTTGTTTTCTTCACCTCTTTCGGCTGCACCGAATACCGATCGGGCATATTCTTCGGCACGGCGTGGGGTTTCGAAGTCGAATGCACGTGTTCGGATTGAGGCGACGATGCGGGCAACTCATCAACGGGGTTTTCTTTTTGTCGAGGGGGCGGATTGGCCGCAAGCAAGGCTTCGGCCGCCACACGCTGTTCCACTTCCGTTGGGATCACCACAATGGTGAGTGGTTTGTCGCCGGTAGGCGGCGGATTCGTTTGTCCTTCATGCCGCACGGCCGCCACTTCTGCCGACCGCAGTCCTGCATTTGCCGAAGCTAACGTATCAATGCGACGAAGCCCCGCATCGGCGCGACGTGCTAAACGGCCGTTCGGGGCAGACAAGGTGACCTCTTTCGTATGGGCATCGGGCGTCACCGCATCGGCCAACAAAGGGATGGTGCGAACGCTACCCGAAGAGGCTTGTTGCAGCGGTGTAGAGGAAGCCGAAACCGAGGTGGAGGCCAGCGCATTTTCGGGAATCGGCGCTTCATTGCGCTTATCGCCGGTCACCTTCGACAAAGGGGCAACAAGCGCCTCGGCATTTTTGTTCGGGGCAGCTACATGAGTAATGGTAGTATACTTATTTCCTCGAAAAGCACGTGTCGCAACAGGCACAACACTGGCTATCGGCGCGGGCAATGTGTTCAAGTGCTGTTCCTCGGCAGGCGGAACGTTTTCTTCTTGCTGTTCCGCAGCCGTGTCCGCCTCGGCCAAACTGCGATCGTCCATATCGAGTGAATCTCCCTCGAGCGCAGGATCCATCGCGGCGTAGTGGCGCATCCGATAATTGCGGAAGCCGTTATAGAGCGCACGCGCCAATTTTTGAACACCTTCTTGAGAGTTCAGGAATTGCTCTTCCTCGGGATTGGAAATAAATCCTATTTCAGTGAGCACAGACGGCATGGCCGTGGCGCGTAACACGAGAAAACCGGCCTGATGCACTCCTTTGTTGCTCCGTCCCTGATTGCCGTAGGCTGTTTGCAGGTGGCGCGCAAACTCCACACTCTGCTTCATGTTCCGATCCTGCATAAATTCAAAGATAATATAGCTCTCTGACTTATTCGGATCAAAGTTTTTGTAGACCGTGCGGTAGTTGGCCTCCTGCGTGATGACGCTGTTCTCACGTTTGGCCACAGCGAGATTTTCTTTTCTCGAGTGCATACCGACCGTATAAGTCTCTGCTCCTGCAGGCGACTTAACCCCGGGCGGCATCGAGTTACTGTGGATCGAAACAAAGAGATTTGCCTTGTTGCGATTCGCGATGTCGGCACGCCCTTGGAGCGTGACGAAGACATCCGTCTTGCGCGTGTAAATCACCTTCACGCCCGGACAATTGCGCTCTACCAAGGCGCCAAAAGCCAAGGCGACATTGAGGTTAATGTTTTTCTCTTTCGATATTTTGCCCATCGCACCGCTATCCTTCCCGCCGTGTCCCGCATCGATTACGAGCACAAAGGGCTGATTTCCACCTCTCGAGGCCGCAGAAGGCTCAGGGGCAGAAGTAAAATTCAGCAAGAGGAAGAGCGTCATGAGGAGACCTATTGTTCTCAGACGGTGAATGGGCATAACGATGAGTTCTTTCGATGTGAAAACGCACACACTGTTGCGGCGCACAAAGACAATGATAATGTGAATGCGGCAAAAGTACGACAATCTCAGCAATAAAGCGCTGAATGTCAATATTTATTTGTGCAAATATACAGTTTTTACACGCCGACTGCGGCGTTGCTTTCGCAAGCAAGGAGCAGCTGCCGCGCTCGCAGTCCATCGCCATCTTGCGCAGCGCAACACTCCTCTTATATATATAGGCGAACGCACACGCGAGCGAGCTATGAGCGGAGAGCCTCGAGCACGCTATTCGCGAATGCCCCTGATTTCTTGCGCCATCGCTTCGGCGCGGCTCAAAGCGATGCTGATGTGCGAACAAATGTTCTCTTCGCCGATCAGCGCGGGGAAGCCCGTCCGCTCCAACACCTGCCGCACTTCCGGACGAACGCCCGAAAGAATGATGCGCGTCCCGTCGCGGCGACTCATGCGGCAGAGGGTCTCGAGATTGTGCACGCCGGTCGAATCGATGAAGGGCACCTTGCGCATGCGGATGACCCGAATCGCCGGATGATCCTGCATTTCGGCCGTCATCTCCTCAAAACTGTTGGCGATACCGAAGAAGAAGGGGCCGTTGATCTCATACACTTCCACCCCATCGGGAATAGCCAGCGCCTCCTCGTGGAGTTCGAGATCGATTTCGGGATCGTCGTTCGGATCGATCTCGCGGGTGAGCACAGAAAGGTGGGTGGTTTCGGCCATGCGGCGCATGAAGAGCAGACAGGCCATGACGAGCCCCACCTCGATGGCCACGGTGAGGTCGAACACTACCGTCAGCACAAACGTGATGAGCAGCACCGTGACGTCGCTCTTCGGGTGGCGCATCAAAGCGGCGAAGGTGCGCCACTGACTCATGTTGTAACTCACCACCACCAGCACGCCGGCCAAGCAGGCCATGGGAATATAGGCTGCCAACGGCATGGCCACGAGGAAAATCACCAGCAGCACGACCGCATGCACCAAGCCCGCCACACACGTGCGCGCCCCGTTGTTGATATTGGTCATCGTGCGCGCAATCGCCCCCGTGGCGGGAATGCCGCCAAAGAGCGGAGCGACGAT
This sequence comes from uncultured Prevotellaceae bacterium, assembly GCA_963517315.1. Lineage (GTDB taxonomy): Bacteria > Bacteroidota > Bacteroidia > Bacteroidales > Bacteroidaceae > Alloprevotella. The sequence continues at coordinate 27,673 of CAUQEF010000020.1, read as the reverse complement.
ATTGGCAATGCCCTGCCCCACCAGTTCTTGGTTCGAGTCGTGACGATCGCCCGTCACACCGTCGGCCACCGTGGCCGAAAGCAAGCTCTCGATCGCGCCGAGCACCGCAATCACCAGCGCGGTGGGCAGCAGCGTGCCGAAGGTTGAGAAGGTGAAACGCCCGTCGGGGGCGGTGAACAGTCCGTGCCAATCGAGCTGCCATGCTGTGATGGGCGGGAGCGAGGCGGTGATGGCGCCGAAACGGTCGCCGATGGTCGGAATGTGTGTCCACCCGTTTGCATTCGTCAGGGCAACAACAGCCGTGGTGAGCACGATGGCCACCAACGAGCCGGGCAGTCGCTTCGAAATGCGCTGCGTGCCGACGATGATCAGCACCGTCGAGAGCGCCACGGCGAGGGCATCCCAACTCACGGTAGTGAGGTTTCGGAAATAGCACACCCACTTGTCGACAAAGCCGGCGGGCACTGCGCCTTCAATGTGCAGGCCAAGAAAATCTTTGACCTGCGTGGTGAAAATGGTGAGCGCGATCCCGGACGTAAAACCGACGACGATGGGATAGGGGATGAACTTAATCACACTCCCCAAACGAAACACGCCGAGGAGAACGAGGAAAATACCGGCCATGATGGTGGCAACCAGCAATCCCGAAAGACCGAAACGCTCCACCACACCATATATAATCACGATGAAAGCCCCCGTGGGGCCACCGATTTGCACGCGACTTCCGCCCAGTGCCGAGATGACGATCCCGGCCACAATGGCCGTCAAGATACCCACACCGGGGCCGATCGTGTGCTGCACGTCACCGCCCGGCGAGGCGGCGATGGCAAAAGCGATGGCCAACGGGAGGGCGACGATGCCCACCACCAAACCGGCGAGCAAATCGGCGGAAAGATCGGCACGACGATAACCGCGAAGATCCCGCAACAGGCGCGGGCGAAAACGAAACGCTTGCATAAAAAGGAGGTTTGCACGTACGGCAGTACGTATGTTTTGAAGATTAGAATGCAAATTTACTCTTTTCTCACTACTTCTCCAAACCACACGCCCCGGCTTGGGCACTCGTTCGGCCTTCGGTGCGCATTTTGAAGTTTCTGCCCCTCAAATCAACGTTTTTTTTGGCACTACGCCGAACCACTTCTTCCTTGCGACAAGAGCCAACCGCACGACACTCAACCCAAAATGCACCGCTGCCCTTGGTGAGCAGCGGTGCATTTTTATACCACGGTGAAACAACTGTTCATCCTTGTGTCAAATCAGCGCGATGCCCATTTCGGCGCATTCGCGGCGCATGTCCTCCGGCCAAATCGAGGCTTGAATTTCGCCGATGTGCGCCTTCTGCAAGTAGTACATGCACAGGCGACTCTGACCGATACCGCCGCCGACACTCAGCGGCAGCGAACCTTCGAGCAGGCGCTTGTGGAAATACAAGCTCCGGCGGTCTTCCTTGCCGCTTTCGCGCAACTGACGCTCCAGCGCTTCGCGATCGACACGGATACCCATCGACGACAACTCAAAAGCACGGCCGAGCACGTTGTTCCACACGAGCAAATCGCCGTTCAGCCCGGGAAGGCCAAGTGTCGAAAGCGTGGAATAATCGTCATAGTCGGGGGCACGCAAATCGTGCGGCTCACCGTCGCCGAGCTGGCCGCCGATGCCGATGATGAACACCGCGCCCTTCTCGCGCACGATGGCGTCTTCGCGCTCTTTTGCCGTGAGCGTGGGGTAAAGTTGACGCAACGCTTCGGCATGAATAAAGGTGATTTCGGCCGGCAGCTGCGGTTGGAGTTGCGGAAATCGCTCGCACACCAAATACTCGGTGCGCTGCATGGCGGCATAGATGGAGCGAACCACCTCTTCGAGGAACTCGACGGTGCGATCTTCGGGACGAATCACGCGCTCCCAGTCCCACTGATCGACGTAGAGGGAATGGATGTTGCCCAACTCCTCGTCGGCGCGGATGGCGTTCATGTCGGTGTAGATGCCGTAGCCGGGCTGCACGTCATACTCGGCAAGGGTCAAGCGCTTCCACTTGGCCAACGAGTGCACCACTTCGGCGCGCGCGTCGCCGAGGTCTTTGATCGGGAAATTCACAGCGCGTTCCTTGCCACTGAGGTCGTCATTGATGCCCAAACCGCGCAGCACAAACAGCGGGGCGGTGACGCGACGAAGGCGCAATGCCGTGGAAAGATTGTCGGCAAAAAACTCTTTGATGACTTTAATGCCCTGCTCCGTGGCGTTCATGTCGAGCAGCGGGCGATAGTTGTGAAGGGGAATGAGATAGCTCATGAAAAAGTGGGAAATAGAGCACGATGCGAGCCGCCGCCGGCCGACAAGTGATAGACAATCGACACAAAACAGTATGGTCTGCTCGCAACTTGCTTTCAATTTGAATGCAAAAGTAATTATTTTATTACATCTATACGCCTCACTCATTTCCATTTTTTCGACTTTCGCCTTGTTTTCTTCATTTTAGTGGGCTTATCCGCCGCTTCTGCCCTTTTCCGCTGTCGGAGTTAAGGCCGCGCGCGCACCCGATCACCCACCCCCGCTCACTCATCACACAACAGACAGCCACGCGCGCGCGCCTCGCTCGTTTCTCCTCCTCTCTCTCGCCTGTTTTTTCACTTCGCGCACCAATCGCTCCTCTTTTTCGACGCCGGAGTCGAATCCTTTGAAAACAAACCGCGCAACTACTATACATAATCCCTCTTGTTCAAAATAAAACACGGGAAGAATTACTCAAAAGTCCACTTGTTTCGGCAAAAACAAGGGAACTTTTTCAAAATAGTCGGGAAGTAGTAGTTTATTCTCCTCTATTCTAATTGAAAAATAGCCTACTACTTAATGATTTTCATGTAGTTCTCTATGAAATACCTTATTATAAAGTAGATAAGCGATATCTAATGATAAATATCAGATATCTAATTCTACTCATTATATGGTATTCAATCTATTATTCTATCTTATCTAATATAGATAACCAACTAAATCATATAATCATAATATAAATAGGAGTTTATCTACAATTATCCATATTATACTTTATCATTAGTAGAAATAGAACTCATAATCAAATGATTGAGTAATACGACAGGATTACTTTACTAATTGAAATCGCTTTTTTAAGCAGTCCGGAAAGAAAAAGTAAGGTACAAGTAAACATAAACTCTCCCGTTCAAAAAGAAGAAGAAGAGCAACTGCAGGCAAAAAAGGGATGAAATTCAGCCGTTCAGCGCCTCGAACTGTGAAAAAAAGAACGATATTTCTCCCCGCAGTGCACCAAAAAACTGCTTGGATAGGCAACAGTCGCTCTGTTTTGGGTGCAAAGACACGAAAAGGCACGCAATGCGATGCCGCTCTTGCCGGACTTGGGACGATACCCCTCGCCGACGCCTCGTTCCCCGAGGCTAACCGGCACGGACTACGAACTTACAATAGGCCGACTGCTCACCGGATCGCCCCAGACAAGTCCCCTCGCACAAAACAGCACACAAAAAGCCCCGCTGCCGAGACGGCAACGGGGCAAAGAGCTAAGAGGAGGGAGCAAGAAAGCTCCCATAAAGCGGAATCTTCGGGAAAGAGAACCTAAAAACGCTTATTTCAGACGCTCGCAGGCCGCTTTGATGCGGCGCATGGCCTCAACAATGTTTTCATCGCTCGTGGCATAGCTCATGCGGAAGCACTCGGGGCTGCCGAACGAGTCGCCGCCTACGCAAGCCACGTGGGCTTCCTTGAGCAAATAGAGGGCGAAGTCGGTGGAGGTGTGGATGGTGCTCTCACCGTCGGACTTTCCGAAGTAATAAGAGCACTTGGGGAAGAGATAGAACGCGCCTTCGGGATCGTTGACCTCGAAACCGGGGATTTCGCGCGCGAGCTTTACGATGAGGTGCTTGCGGCGCTCGAAGGCCTTGCGCATTTCTTCCACGGGTTCTTGAGGGCCGTTAAAGGCGGCGACAGAGGCTTTCTGCGAAATCGAACCGGGACCGGAGGTGTACTGGCCTTGCAATTTCGACACGGCCTTGGCCAATTCGAGGGGAGCGGCCACAAAACCGATGCGCCAGCCGGTCATGGCGTAGGCTTTCGACACTCCGTTGATCACTGCCACGCGGTCTTTCATGCCTTCGCATGTGGCGATCGATGCGTGGTGGCCGATGTAATTGATGTGTTCGTAGATTTCATCGGCGATGACGATGACTTGGGGGTGACGGCGGAGCACTTCGGCCAGTCCTTCCATCTCTTCGGCGCTATATACGGAACCGGTGGGGTTGGAGGGGCTGCAAAGAATGAGGGCGCGCGTGCGGGGCGTGATGGCGGCCTCGAGTTGTGCGGGCGTGATCTTGAAGTTTTGCTCGATCGTGGCTTCTACGAACACGGGCGTGCCGTCGGCCAAACGCACCATGTCGGGATAGCTCACCCAGTAGGGAGCGGGGATGATGACCTCGTCGCCTTCGTCGACGATGGAGAGGAGGACGTTGCAAACGGCCTGCTTGGCGCCGTTGCCCACAACGATCTGTGCGGGCGTATATTCGAGGTGATTCTCACGAAGTAGTTTGGCGCAGATGGCTTCGCGCAGGTCGAGATAACCGGGCACGGGACTGTAACGCGACCAGTTGTCGGCGATGGCTTGTTTGGCGGCGACTTTGATGTGATCGGGCGTGTTGAAGTCAGGCTCGCCTACGCTGAGGTTGATAATGTCCACGCCTTGTGCTTTGAGTTCGGCGCTTTTTTGCGACATGGCCAGCGTGGCAGAAGGCGCAAGTCGGTTGAGACGGGCAGAAAGTTGCATGATGCGGTAAAGAAATGGGAAGTGGGGGATAAAAAGTAGGCTCGGAAGGTTCCGAAGGTGGAACCCTCCGAGCCGTAAATGGAGCGAACGCGCGGAGAATCAACGACGGCGTCCGAAAATACGCAGGAGGTAAAGGAAAAGGTTGATGAAATCCAAATACAACGTGAGACTGCCGAGCAAAGAGATGCGGAGTCCTGTGTCGCTGTCGGCATCGCCCACCTCAACCAACATGTTTTTGATCTTTTGGGTGTCGTAGGCCGTCAAACCGGTGAAGATAACCACGCCGGCGTAGTTACAAATCGACATCAAGGCGTCGTTTTGGAAAAAGAGGTTGACCAACGTGGCGATGATCAGTCCGATGAGTGCCATGTAAAGGACGCGGCCGATCATCGACAAATCGCGCTTGACGAACAAACCGACGAATCCCATCGCGCCGAACACGCCGGCGGTGATGAAGAACGTCTGCGCGATCGAACCGATCTCGAACACCAAAAAGATAGACGAGAAGAAAACGCCGTTCAACAGTGCGTAGATCGCGAAAAGAATGCCGGACGTGGTGATCGAAAGGCTCATGATGCGCGAAGAAACGAACCACACGATGCCCAATTCTGCACCGATGAGTCCCCAAAAGAGGAGTTTGTTCGTGAAAATGGCTTCAACCAACTGGGGTTGTGTGGCCACGGCCATGGCGGTAATTCCCGTGATGGCCAGCGCCAACGTCATCCAAAGATAAACATTCTTCATCACGGAGACAAAACTCACACGGGTGCCGCTGCCGGACACGGTGTAATCTGAATTGTAACGCTGAGGATCGTACATAATATCAAGGGTTTTAAGTGAATATTTCAGACAGTGCGGGACAATGATCCACGCTGTTTTTATCTTGTCTGCCTTTTTCTTTTCTTCGGTCGAAGAGCTTCGGGCAGGCCTCGTGGGAAAACTGCTCCTTGTTGTGATCGGTCGCTTCTGCACTAAGGAGATTTTCGGCGCTTTAGAGGGGGATTTTATCTCCTACGGCGGAGAAACGTCTCCTTATATATAGAAATCCACCGATGGGAAGGAGATGTTTGCAGCGCCGAGCGGAGCATTTATTTTTTCAAGTGGAGAGCGTGGTGCATGCGCTCTTGTTTCGTAAGCAAGTAGCGATGGTTGAACTCATTGGGGCAGATTTCCATGGGGACGTTCTCCACAATTTCGAGTCCGTAGGCCTCCAATCCGACACGCTTCACGGGATTGTTCGTGATGAGTCGAATCTTTGTCACACCGAGTGCTCGCAAGATCTGTGCCCCCACGCCATAATCGCGCTCATCAGGGTCATATCCGAGGTGAACATTGGCGTCTACGGTGTCGAATCCCTGCTCTTGGAGTTTGTAGGCGGCGATTTTCGCCATCAAGCCGATGCCGCGTCCCTCTTGGTTGAGGTAAAGCACCAAGCCCTTGCCCTCTTTGTCGATCAACTCCATGGATTTGTGAAGCTGGTCGCCACAATCGCAACGACGGCTGCCGAAAATGTCGCCCGTCACGCAACTGCTGTGCACACGGACGAGGATAGGTTCGCCCGGCTCCCACTTTCCTTTGAAGAGCGCCACGTGTTCGAGCCCGTTGCTCTTTTGTCTGAACGGGATCAAGCGGAAATCACCGTGATCGGTGGGCATTTGCACCTCTTCGCCGCGCTCCACAAGCGTTTCGTCCTTGAGTCGGTAAGCAATCAAGTCCTTGATCGTGATAATCTTGAGCCCTTCGCGCGCCGCAAACTCTTTTAATTGCGGCATGCGCGCCATAGTGCCGTCGGGATTGAGGATTTCGATCAGACAGGCCACGGGTTGGAATCCCGACAAGCGTGCCAAATCGACAGCCGCCTCAGTATGTCCGGCACGGGCGAGGACACCGCGATCTTGGGCGTAGAGCGGACTGATGTGGCCGGGGCGTCCGAACCATTCGGGGCGGGCATTCGGATCGGCCAAGGCGCGAACCGTCGCCGCGCGGTCGTGTGCCGACACACCGGTGGTGCATCCTTCGAGCAAGTCGACCGTCACGGTGAACGGCGTGCCCAACACCGACGTGTTGGTCTGCACTTGGTGCTCCAATTCGAGCTGACGGCAACGCTCTTTCGTGGCGGGTGCGCAGAGGACACCGCGTCCAAATTGGAGCATGTAGTTGATTTTTTCCGGCGTGATGAGTTCGGCAGCCGTAATCAGGTCGCCTTCGTTTTCGCGATCCTCATCATCGACCACAATGACGAATTTTCCGGCTTTGAAGTCCTCAAGGGCTTCTTCTATCGTGGAGAGTTTTATTTCGGACATGAGATATATTTAGAGAAATGTCTTTGTAGGTCAGTTATTTATCGTCTTCGGCGCTCTGGGGCGTCGGGAATTTCGATTGAAAGTTGGCGCCTTTCGGCTGCGCATCGCCGTCTTGCGATTCAGCATGGGCGCTTATCGGTTCCGCATCGGGAAACATTTCGGCAAAGGCCTCATCGAGACGATCGAGCGCCTTACGGAGTTGCCGCAAATCGCGTGCCAAACGGAAGCGGAAGCGCCAAACGCGCAACCACACCACGACTCCGAGCGGAAAGAGCACACCCAGCGCCCAGTTCACGCGGCGATGCGCGAAAGGCGAGCGCGTGCCGGCCTCATAGAGCACAGGCATGTCGCCCAACACCGAGAGAATCTGCGGCGAAGTACTGTTGTTCAGGTCCTCCACTAGCGCTTCCACGTTCTCGGCCATGCGTTTCACCCGTTCGTCCGGCCGATGTCGGAAGAACAGCGCGAAATAATTCGGCGGCAACCAGAGGCGTTTCTTCGCGGGATAGGCCTCCCAATCGCGCCGCACGGCAGCGGCGAGGAGGAGGTCGGCTTCCCAGTCGGGCGGCGTGAGGATCACCTCCTTGCGGAAGACGTGTCGTTTGATGCGCAGGGCGAAGAATTTGCGGAAACGCTCCATCACCACATCGCGGTTGAAGACCACGGCGTCGCGGTTGGCCATGAACGTCAGATACGCGCCGGCCGGAGCGAGAATCATGCTCGAAATCCACATCCCGAGCACCATATTTATATTACCGTCGCGCGCCATCTTCATACCGGAGGTGTTCACCACATAATAGAAGATGAAGATCAGCACCGAAACCACCGTCGGCAAGCCCAAACCGCCCTTGCGGATGATCGCTCCCAGCGGGGCGCCGATGAAAAAGAAGAGCAAGCAGGCCAAAGACAGCGTGATGCGCTGGTGCCACTCCACTTCGTGGCGACGGAGATACCAGATTTGATCCTCCACCGTCTCACTTTGCCAATTGTATTGCGACGAAAGGCTCTGCAATCGCGCCACAGCATTCTGCCGCGCCCCGATCAGCTGTTCCGCCTTCCAGGTTTTGAGCAGTTTGTCGAAACTCACGGGGTGCCGCTTGAAGTCTTGCACCGCCGCCAGCGAATCTTTGCGCGAAAGCGCCTTTGCGCCATAGATCGGCGCCGACGAAATGCCTTTGAAATAGGCCACCGCGCTCGAGTCGATGAGATGGTTCACCGAGTCGACGTAGTGATCTAACTCGCCCATGTCTTTCGCCTGCGGAATATCGGCAAATTGGTTGGCCTCCAACTCATTGAAATTGGAGTCGAAGTCAAAAATCAGCTGTTTGTAGTTGAAGGTCTCGCGATCGTAGGGCACGCCCTGCGATTTGAACACCGTCATATTGTCCGACTTGAGGTTTTGAAACTGCTCGCCGTCCCACAGCGTGAGGCGCATGTGCATTTTGTCGGCCGTCAGCTCAATGCGTGCCGAATCGGCCAGCACAATCTGCGCCCGGTCGAAGCCCTGATCCACTTTATATATAATGGTGTGGTAGAGCATCCCCGTTTCGGCGTTCTTCTTCTCGACATATAGGTTGAAATCCTTCATGCCGTAAAACACCCCTTCGGGAATTTCGACGGCCGGTTGCGAAATTTTGATCGAAACCAGCAGGCTGCGCAGCGATTTGTGCGCGTCGGTGGCCACATTGTTTTGGAAATAATAGACCACAAACGTGAGCGGGAACACCAAAAGGAAGATGGGGCGCATGATGCGCACCAGCGGTACGCCCGCCGCCTTCATCGAAAGGAGTTCGAGATTCTCGCCCATGTTGCCGAAGGTGATGAGCGACGCCAGCAAGACGGCGAGGGGCAACGAGGTGGGCACCAAGCTCACGCTCACATACCACAAGAATTTGCCCAGCACCACCGCCGTCAGGCCTTTGCCCACCAAGTCATCGACATAGCGCCACATGAATTGCATGACAAAAACGAACAAACAAATGAAGAAAGCCCCCACAAAGAGTTGTAGGAACTTACCCAAGATGAAAGTATCGAGTCGTTTGATTTTGTACATGAATTGTAGGCACGGCAAGTGCGAAGCAAAAATACGATTTTCTTTTCACTCGCAAGCCGTTTGCGCGGGCGAATCGCGCCGCGACCGAGCGGATTGCGAAAAACGCCCCATGTTTTGCCCGCACAAGGACAAAAATCAGCCCGAAAATCACCGCCGGTCGGCAAAAATCGGCCAACCTTTCCCCATCGCGGGGCAAAAAAATCGTATTTTTGTAGCCAACCGCCTCAGCGGTAGCTCTTTTCCATTCATCGCCCTCTCTTTTTGCCCATGCACAGCCTCCCGCCGCTCATTTCCGACCTTGCACTCATCCTCATTGTGGCCGGTTTGGTCACCGTGTTGTTCAAACGTCTCAAACAGCCCCTCGTCTTGGGTTACATCGTGGCCGGTTTTCTCGCCGGTCCCCACATGCCCTACCTCCCCACCGTGCAGGATCAAAGCTCCATCGAGACGTGGAGCAACATCGGCGTCATCTTCTTGATGTTCTCCCTCGGTTTGGAGTTTTCGATCAAGAAGATATTGAAGATGGGCATGCGTCCCGTCGTGGCAGCGGCCATGGTGATGGGCTGCATGATCGGAGTCGGTTCGGCCACCGGCCGCCTCTTCGACTGGAGCAGCACCGACAGCCTGTTTCTCGGCGGCATGCTCGCCATGTCTTCCACCACCATTATCTATAAAGCCTACGACGATCTCGGCCTGCGCAGCAAGAATTTTGCCGGCGAAGTGCTCTCCGTGCTGATCCTCGAAGACATCCTCGGCATCCTCCTCATGGTCATCCTCTCGGCCACCGCCGTCTCTCAGCAATTTCAGGGCGGCGAACTGGCCAAGAGCCTCATTTCTCTCGGTTTCTTCCTCGTTTTGTGGTTTGTGGTGGGCATCTACGTGGTGCCCGCGTTCCTGCGCCGCGCGCGTGCTTTCATCAACAACGAGACCCTCGTGGTCGTGGCCATCGGGCTGTGCTTTCTGCTCGTCGTGCTGGCCGATCGCGCCGGCTACTCGTCGGCTTTCGGCGCGTTCATGATGGGCAGCATCCTGGCCGAGACCCTCGAGGCCGAAAAGATCGAGAAACTCACCGCGCCGGTCAAGGATTTATTCGGCGCCATCTTCTTCGTTTCGGTCGGCATGATGGTCAACCCCGGCATCTTGGTGGAGCACTGGAGCGCGGTGCTCGTCATCACCCTCGCCGTTTTGGGCGGTCAGGCCGTGTTCGGCACGCTTTCGTTCGTCGTGGCCGGCCATCCTTTGCGCCGCGCCATGAACTGCGGTTTCTCGCTGGCGCAAATCGGCGAATTTGCCTTCATCATCGCCGCCCTCGGCGTCTCGCTCAACGTCACCGGCTCCTACCTCTACCCCATCGTCGTGGCGGTGAGCATCATCACCACCTTCCTCACCCCCTACATGATCCGCTTTGCCGATCCGGCCTACGCCTTCGTGTCTGCCCGCTTCGGCCGCTACTTCAAGCGCATCGACGCCGACCGCGTGGCCACAGAACGCGCCGCGGCCGCCGGCAGTGCCGCCGAAAGCGCGCCGCGTTGGGTGCCGGCCTATGTGGGCGAATATCTTCAAGCCGTGGTGCTCCAGACGCTCGTCTACGGAGTGCTCATCTTTGCCACCGTCGTGCTCAGTTTCTCCGCCCTGCTGCCCGCCCTGCGCAACCTGCTCACCCACTGGCCGGGCAATGCCGTGACGGGGCTCATCACGCTGTGGATCGTGGCGCTCTTCATCCGCCCCGTCGTGGCGCGCAAACACCGATCGGCCGCCGCCCACGCCCTGCGCGAGCATTTGGGCGGCCGCGTGCTCATCGGCTGCACGATGGCGCTGCGCATCGCCCTGGCCGTCTACACGCTGTTCTACATCTACGAGTATCTCTCGCCCTACGCCTGGTACTATCATCTTTTGGCCGCCGCACTCACCCTCGGCATCATCCTCCGTTCGCGTCGCATCAAGTATCAAAGCATTCGCATCGAGCGCCGTTTCCGCCAAAACCTCACGCAACGCGAAACCGCTTCGCGCCAAAACGCCGCGGGCAACTACGCAGGCCGGCTAGCCGCCCACGACATGCACCTCGCGCGCCTCACCCTCCCGCTCGGCACGCACTGGGCGGGACAAAGTTTGCAGTCGCTCAACTTCGGACAGCGCTTCGGCGTGCACGTGGCGGCGGTGCTGCGCGACGATCGCCGCATCAACATCCCCGACGGCACCACCCACATCTATCCGGGCGACGTGCTGGAGGTGATCGGCGATGATGCCGGCCTCGAAATCCTCGCCGCGCAGATGCAAAGCGAGGCCGACCCCGCCCCGCCCACCGACAATGCCGACCACAGCCTGCGGCTGCGCCGACTCCCCGTCTCGCGGCGTTCGCAACTGGTGGGCAGCACGGTGGCCGACAGCGGCATTCGCGATGTCTACGACTGCATGATCATCGGTTTTGAGGATCGTTCCGGCTCGCTCGAGGGCAGCGAGGCCTCGCGCACCATCGTGGCCGGCGACGTGCTTTGGGTGGTGGGCGAACGCCCGGCCTTGCAGCGCCTGCAAGACCTCACCCGCCCGCCGCAGTCCCTCGCGCCCGCTCCGTCGCGCCCCGAAACAGAGGGCTGACACGGCCTCCGTGGCAAACCGCCTCGGCGGGCGCAACGAAAAGTCGGCTTCCGCCGCTCAAAAGTAGGGACGTTTCGGGCAAAACTCCACGTGTTTTGCGCAAAACGTCCCTACTTTTTTCTCCCCCCTCTCCATCCTCCGTTTTTCCTCCCCTTCTTTCCCCCTTTTCTTCCCATGTCCACAGCCATTCTCGGCGGCGGCGCGGCCGGTTGCATGCTGGCGCTCCGGCTCAAACAGCACTTGCCGCACCACCCCATCGTGATTTTCGAGCGCAGCGCCGCCCCGCTCGCCAAAGTGCGCACCACAGGCGGCGGCCGCTGCAACGTGACCAACACCTTTGCCCATGTCGACGACGCAGCCGCCGTCTATCCCCGCGGAGCGCGCCTGATGAATCGCCTGCTGCGCGCCACTCCGCCCGCGGTACTGATGCAGTGGTGGGAATCGCTCGGTGTGCCCCTGCGCATCGAGGCCGAGGGACGCGTCTTCCCGGCTTCTCAACAGTCGGACACCGTGGTCGACGCGCTGCTCACAGAGTTGCAGCGCCTCGGCGTGGAACTGCGCACGGGGGTCGACGTGCAGGGCGTGGAACGGCAACCCGACGGCACGTTTCTCCTCATCGATCGGCACGGCGCGCCCATCGATGCCCCCCCCTTCGCACAAGTGGCCGTGACGTGCGGCGGTTTGTCGCGCGCCGAAGCCTTCGCCCCCTGGCGCGCCTTGGGGCACGACATCGCCGCGCCCTGCCCCTCGCTCTTCGGCCTGCGGCTCGACGCACCGGCGCTCACCGCCCTCTCGGGAGTGACAGTGGGCGAGGTGGCGCTCGCGCTGGGTGGAACGAAGGTGCGCGCCTTCGGGCCGCTGCTCATCACGCGCCAAGGGGTGAGCGGCCCCGGCGTGTTGCGTCTTTCGGCCTTCGGGGCGCGCCTTCTGGCCGAGAGCGGACACCGCGGCACGTTGCTCATCGGTTGGAGCGGACTGACCGACACGGCCGCCGCACTGCACGAGCTCCACACGCTCTTTGCCGCCCACGGTGGGCGCACGGTGGGGAGCGTTCGCGCCTTCGACCTGCCGAGCCGCCTGTGGGCGTTGCTCCTCGAACGCGCCGAAGTGCCGACCGACCGCCGCTGTGCCGAACTCAACCGCAAACAGCTCAACCGCTTGGCCACGCTGCTCACGGCCGATGCCTACGCCGTGACGGGGCGCACCTCGCATCAGGGCGAGTTTGTGACGTGCGGCGGCGTGAGCCTCTCGTCCGTGTCGGCCAAGACGATGGAGAGCAAGCACGTGCCGGGACTTTTCTTTGCGGGCGAGGTGCTCGACATCGACGGAGTGACGGGCGGCTACAACCTCACGGCGGCTTGGCTCACGGCCTTCACGGCGGCCGAAGCCATCGCCCGGCGCGTGGCACAAGCGGGCTGAACCGGACGAGGAAAGAGCCACGACCGGCGGGCGCACCGCGCTCCTGTGGGGACGAATGACGGGAGTTCCGACCACAAATAGGGGGAAATTCATTTTTTTACCCATTCTATAACCTGCCGAGTGTGCATATTTCATTTTTTATGCGTACTTTCGCCGCTATCACTATTTTGTTTTATCCACTTGGCATCAAATCTCAACCAATGAAACATAATACTCTTCCTTTACTGGGACTTCTCTTGTTCGGTGGTCTGAGCTACGCATTGCACGGCTCGGCACAACAAGCTGCGACCTCCGCTAAGATGGACGCCGCCATCAGTCAAATCATACAACGTCGCGCCGCTTTGGCTCACGCCACGCGCAGCAGCGCCGACAGCAGCGACACCCACCTCCGCGTGCAGGGACGTGTGGTCGATGTCAACGCGCCCTTGCGTCTGAGCATCTCGACCGTGGAAGGCACGGCCGAAACTGTGGCCGCACGCATCACCGCCCTCGGCGGCACGGCCACCGTGATCACCGACGCGATGGTGACGGCCACTGTGCCCGCCACCGCACTCGACAGCTTGGCCGAAGCGCCCGAAGTCGTACGCCTCACTTTCCCCCGCCGCTTCCGCCCTTCGCTCAACAAGGCGCGCGCCGATGCGGGCGTGACGAAGGTGCACACGGGCACCGGCCTCGACACCCCTTTCACCGGCCGCGGCGTGGTGGTCGGCGTCATTGACCAAGGGTTTGAATTCCGCCACGCCGCGTTCCTCGACCCCAAGACGGGACAGTCGCGCGTGAAGATGCTGTGGGATCGTTCGGGCTATTCGAGCGACCCGAAGGCGAACAAAGACACCAAGCCCACCGACAAGATCCCCACGGGCACCGATCTGTCGAAACCCGACACGGGACATGCCACGCACGTGACGAACATCGCGGCGGGCAGCGAGGTGGGCAGCAACGATCTCAAAGGTGTGGCGCCGGAAGCCGACATCATCATGATTCCCTCCTCGTTTGACGATGCGGAAATCATGGAAGACGTGAAGTTTGTGAAGGAGTATGCCGAAAAGCACAAGCAACCCTGGGTGGTGAACATGAGTTTCGGCAGCCAAACGGGCCCGCACGACGGCACGACGGACTATGACCAAAGCATCGACAAGCTCTTGGACGGCAACGGCGGATTCATCACCGCGGCCATGGGCAACGAGGGCGATCAGCACATCCACTCGCAAGCCACCCTCGCACCCGGCGAAACGAAGTACCTGTTGGTCGACATCGACTTCCAAACGGTGGCCTCCGGCGAGGCCGACGATGAGTTCTACACCAACGTGGACATCTGGGGTAGCGCTGCCGACGGCAAAAAGCACTTTGAAGTGACGCCTTTCATCTATTCGGGCGGCGACATGCTGGCGCAAACACCCGAATTTTGGAAGAAAGTCATCGACGAAAGCAGCGAACTCGGCACGATCAACCCCAACAACAAGCGCGAACTCCACCGCTATTTCCTGAACATCCGCGAGGCATGGAAGAATGCAGTGATTCCCGGTGAAGAAGGCGAAGAAGGCGGCACAACCGACGACCTCAACATGAAGATGGGCTTCAAGATCACGGCGCTGGCCGACAACACGAAGTCCGAACATCTCCACGTTTGGGTGGACGGCACGGGCCTCACTGCCGGCGTGAACACTCACCCCGTCAAAGGCCACGAGGCGGCCACGCTGAAAGCCGACGATGAGTATATCACGGGCGAAGGTGCGGCCTCTATTCCCCGCGCCATTGCCGTGGGTGCCTATGCCACGAACCTCGAGTACAAAGGCGAAAAGATCAGCGAGGAGAAAGTGGGCAACATCACCAGCTTCTCTTCCAACGGCCCGTTCCTCAACGAGAAATTCCCCAAACCTGCCGTGCTCGCTCCCGGTTCGCTCATCAACAGTGCCCAAAACAAACTGGCCCAAGGCTTCGACCCTGCCGACGAAGACCAGCTCATCACGACTTCCTCCGGCAAGGGCAAAGAAAAATCGTGGTACGGACTGATGGAAGGTACCTCGCAGGCCTCTCCCTTCATGGCCGGCACGATCGCACTGTGGTTGCAGGCTTACCCCAACCTCTCGTATGAAAATGTGATCGAGATCCTGAAAAAGACCTCGCGCAAGCACGCCCAAATGGGTGGCAAACAATGGGACAGCCGCTACGGCTATGGCTTGGTCGACGCCTATGAGGGACTGAAAGAAGCCCTCCGTTTGGGCAAAACCGACGGTTTGGCGCGTCCTTCGGCCGGTCTCGAACCGGTGAGCATCTCGCGCACTCCCGAAACGTGGCGCGTGCTCTTCAATAACCCCGAGCGCGAAGCCACGATGGTGGTTTATTCGCTCGACGGTCGCCCCGTGATGCAACGCCGCCTCAACGGTGTGCAACAAGCCCACGAGGAAGTGATTGATCTCACGCAGTTCAAGGCCGGCGCCTATGTGCTTACGATCACCACGCCCGGCACGCGTGTGGCACGTCGCCTCATCGTGACGCACTGATCGCACAAGTCGCATGGCTTTCACCTCGTGTTTGAGCCACCGACTCCTTATTAATATAGAAGCCCCTCCCGCTGTCGACCGAAACAGCGAGAGGGGCTACTTTTTGCCACCGTCATTTCCCTCGCGCACGCCCTGTCTCGACACATTCACACCGACATTTTCCGCACCTTCGTATGACGAAATAACAAACCGAACGACCCGTGCGGCGAAAAACACTTTTTTTGCGGAGAATCCGTTGAAGTATGCGAGATATTGTTGCATGTCAATTCAAAACTTTTGCGTATATTTGCGGCCAAAACCTATACTCCGACATTGCGCATGTCCACAAATCGCAAAATCCAAACGGCACTCGTCTCGGTTTACCACAAAGACGGCCTCGAACCGCTGCTCCGCGCCCTGCACAGCCACGGCGTTCAGTTCTTGTCAACGGGCGGCACACACGATTTTATCTGTTCGCTCGGACTGCCCTGCGAACGCGTGGAAGATCTCACCGGCTATCCCTCCATTTTGGGCGGCCGCGTCAAGACGCTCCACCCCAAAGTGTTCGGCGGCATCCTCGGTCGTCGTGATCTCGCCGACGATGTCCGGCAAATGGCACAGTATGAGATCGGCAACATCGACTTAGTGATCGTCGACCTCTATCCGTTCGAAGCCACGGTGGCCTCCGGCGCCTCGGCAGCCGACATCATTGAGAAAATCGACATCGGCGGCATTTCCCTTATCCGTGCCGCAGCCAAAAACTTCAACGATGTCGTGATCGTTTCGTCACAAGCTGACTACGCTCCCCTGCTCAACATCGTAGAAGCCCGCGGTGCAGAAACCACCCTCGACGAGCGTCGCGCTTTTGCCACCCGCGCTTTCGCCACTTCTTCGCACTACGACACGGCCATCCACGATTGGTTTGAAAAGGGCTGACGCACAATCGGAAACTTTCACCCACAGCTACTTCCCCAAGCTCCAACTTCTAACAACCGCATTGCCCAATGGGAATTTTCTCTTCCTTCTTCTCGATGAAACGCGAGCTGGCCATGGATCTGGGCACGGCCAACACCATCATCATCGCCGACGGTGAGATCGCCGTCAACGAACCTTCTGTCGTTGCCCTCGATCCCGGCTCGGACAAAACCATCGCCGTCGGTGAACGCGCCAAGCTCATGTATGAAAAGACGAGCGAAAAAATCCGCGTGATCCGCCCGTTGCAAGATGGCGTCATTGCAGACTTCAACGCCTGCGAACAAATGATGCGCGGCCTTATTAATATGGTGCGCACCAGCCGCCATCTCTTCACCCCCAGCATCAGAATGGTCATCGGAGTGCCCTCCGGTTCCACTGAAGTTGAGCTCCGTGCCGTGCGCGACAGCGCCGAACACGCCGGAGGCCGCGACGTCTATCTTATTTACGAGCCCATGGCCGCAGCAATCGGCATCGGTCTCGACGTAAACGCCCCCGAAGGCAACATGGTCGTGGACATCGGCGGCGGAACCACGGAAATTGCCGTGATTTCAATGGGAGGTATCGTCTCGAACAACTCCATTAAGATGGCCGGCGACGACTTTACCGCCGACATTCGCGAGTATATGAGCCGCCAACACAACGTATCCGTTTCGGAACGCATGGCCGAGCGCATCAAAATTCAGGTCGGCAGCGCACTCGCAGAGCTTCCCGCCAGTGAAGCCCCCGCCGACTACGTGGTACACGGCCCCAACCGCATCACCGCCCTCCCGATGGAGGTATCTGTGTGCTACCAAGAAATCGCGCACTGCCTCGAACGCTCCGTGGCTCGCATCGAAACGGCCGTACTCAACGCCTTGAGCAACACGCCCCCCGAACTTTATGCCGACATTGTCAAGAACGGCATCTATCTCACCGGCGGCGGCGCACTCCTTCGCGGACTCGACAAGCGTTTGACGGACAAAATCAACATCCCCTTCCACGTCGCCGAAGATCCCCTCCTCTGCGTGGCCAAGGGCACGGGCAAGGCGCTCGAAAATGTCGACGACTATCCCTGCCTCATGCGCTAAGCGCAAGCAACACGACGAACCCATGCGCCAATAACGGGGAACACACGCCAAAATCTTCCCCTCTCGCAGCGCAAACAGCGTGCTCAACTCCACGCAACCTCCTTCAAACCGGCGCCCCGTCCGACCTTTCGGGCGGGGCGCTTGTGCTTTCAGCCCACAGACTCCGCTGCCCCCGCGCCTTCCCGACAGCAGCATGCCCAAAATCCCGGAGAGCACACCATAACACCTCGGACAGCATTTCAAAAGCTCCGCGGCACACCACAATCCGCACAACAGCATGTCCAAAGCCATCGACAGCGCACCATAACACTCCGGACAGCATTTCAAAAGCTCCGCGGCACACCGCAATCCGCACAGCAGCATGTCCAAAGCCCTCAACAGCGCACCATAACACCTCGGACAGCATTTCAAAAGCCCTCGCGGCACACCGCAATCCGCACAGCAGCATGTCCAAAGCCATCGACAGCGCACCATAACACCCCGGACAGCATTGCAAAAGCCCCAGCGGCACACCACAATCCGCACAGCTGAGCACTCCAAGCTCGCACCCACAAAGAACAACTGCCCCGCCCCACGCCAAAAGCCCCCGAAAATCTCCCCACCTCATGCAAATTCTTCTCGATTTTCTCCGTCGCTACAACTACATCTTCCTGTTCGTCGTGCTCGAAATCGTGAGTCTCACCCTCCTTTTCCGCTTCAACGACTATCAAGGCAGCGTATGGCTCACCGCCGCCGGTGAAGGCACCGCCCAACTCAACCGCGCGTACAGCGAGACCGAGAGTTTTTTCAACCTCCGCAACATCAACAGCGCCCTCACCGACGACAACATCCGCCTGCAACGTGAGAACGCCGGGCTGCGCGATGCCCTCGCCGAAGTGCAACACGACAGCACCCACACCGAACGCTGCGTGCTCCGCCGTCTCAACGGCTTCCGCCTCCTCCCCTCCCGCGTGGTGAGCAACAACATCCGCTCCGGCGGCGACGGCTACCTCGTCATCGACCGCGGAAGCGCCGACGGCATCCGTCCCGAAATGGGTGTAATCGGCGGCGGTGGCGTAGTCGGCATCATCTATCTCGTCGGCGAGCGCCACTCGCTCGTACTTCCCATCACCAACAGCAAGTCGAGCATCTCCTGCTGCGTACGCGGCAGCCGCTACTTCGGCTATCTGCTCTGGGACGGCGGCAGCACACGCCGCGCGCACGTCGACGATGTGCCCCGCTATGCCAAAGTTCGTTCCGGCAACGTCATCGAAACCTCCGGCTACTCCTCTGTCTTCCCCCCCGGCATCTTCGTCGGTCGTGTGCACCGCGTCACCAACTCGTCCGACGGCCAGAGCTATCGCCTCGATGTCGTGCTCGGCACCGATTTCGGCAACGTGCGCGACGTCAATGTCGTCCTCACCCCCTACAAAGCCGAGATCGATAGCCTCCGCGCCAAGGCCGACAGTTTGAAATAAACGCTCCATTCCCATTACGGCACATCCCCATTTATTCATCCCCTTACGATGTCCTCCTTGCGGAGGGCATCGTTTTTTTGTTCGCCACCGATCCAACGGCCATTCTCCCGAAAACCACGATGCTCATCGGCTAAAAAAAAGCAAAAGCCACCCTCCTATGACGCAAAACACCACCAACTACACCCACAGTCGGCATAAAAAGTGTAACTTTGTTCCCACGAGGTGACAAAATCCTCCCTTCCTGTGCCCTCCACCTCCTGCGTTTTGAAGCTCCCACCTCCCTTCCACACGCTCCGGCACAGCGCTTCTCCCCAAAACTTCCAATTCATCCTATTACATGAAACGCAATTTTCTCACCCTCTGTTTAGGTTTGGCCTTTGCCGCCGCTGCCTTCGCCCAAAAAGGGCCGAAGTACGTCTTTTACTTCATCGGCGACGGCATGGGCGTGAACCAAGTCAACGCCACCGAAACCTATCTCGCCGCCGTCGAAGGCCGTCGCGGCATCCAACCCCTTACCTTCCCCAGCTTCCCCAACGTCGCGCTCGTCAACACCCAGAGCGACAGCCACGGCATCACCGACTCGGCCGCCGGCGGCACCGCCTTGGCCACCGGTCGCAAGACCTACAACAACGCCGTCGGCGTACTCCCCGACAGCATCACCCCCGTCAGCTCCATCGCCGTGTGGGCCAAAGAAGCCGGTGCAGCCGTGGGCATCGCCACCAGCGTGAGCGTCGACCACGCCACCCCCGCTTGCTTCTACGCCCACCAGAAACATCGCAAGATGTACGCCGAGATCGGCCGCGACCTCGTCAAGTCCAACTTCGACTTCTTCGCCGGCAGCGACTTCCTCAAGCCCGCCCCGCTCAAAGAAGGCGAAGCCGACCTCTACACGCAGGCGCGCAACGCCGGATTCTCCATCGCCAACGGCAAAGAGGAGTTCAACAACACCTGGCGCAAGGCCAACCGCATGATCTACTTCCAAAGTCGTGAGGCCAACCGGCGCGACAACTCCTCGCTGCCCTATGCCCTCGACCGCCAGCCCGGCGACTTGACCCTCGCCGACATCACCCGCGGTGCCATCGACTTCCTCACGAAGAAGAATCCTGCCAAGTTCTTCTGCATGATCGAAGGCGGCAAGATCGACTGGGCGTGCCACGCCAACGACGCCGCCCCCATGGTGCACGAAGTCGTCGACACCGACGAAGCCATCCGCGTGGCCTACGAGTTCTACAAGAAGCACCCGAAAGAAACCCTCATCCTCATCACCGCCGACCACGAAACGGGCGGTCTGGCCTTGGGCAACGGCGGCTATAACCTCGACCTCCGCCTCTTGAAAGGACAAACGATGAGCAGCTACAACTACACCGCGCGCCTCAAATACCTCCGCCGCACCAAGGGCGAGGCCTTCACTTGGGATCTGGTGAAGAAGGATCTCGAAGTCAACTTCGGTTTCGGCACGAAAGTGCAGCTCACGCGCGACGAAGTCGAGTCGCTCCGCAAAGCCTACACCGACATGGTGGAAGGTCGCGACAAGGGCGCCGAGTCGCTCTACGCCTCCGAGTGCGGACTGGCCGCCACAGCCAAGCGCATTCTCGCCAAGTACGCCCACGTGGCTTGGAGCACCGGCGGCCACACCGACGGCTACGTGCCCGTCTTCGCCATCGGTGCCGGCGCCGAGCAGTTCCGCGGTCGCATCGACAACACCGAAATCCCGAAAATCATCGCCCGTCTGGCCGGCTACAAGCTCCCCGCCGGACTCTGATCCCTTTTCCTTCCGGCCGCGGCACAGCCAGCAGCCGTCCCCGCCCATCGGGCACAAAAAAGTTCCCTTGTTTCTCGCAAAACAAGGGAACTTTTTTGCAAAACTCCCCAAGAAACGCGGCAAACTCGTCCACTCTCGGGAGCACAGCCTGCGGCGGGCGACGAAAACTCGGCTTTTGAAAGAGCGAAATTTCAAGGATTCGTTTTTTCTATGTACTTTTGCGCTAATCTATCAGCCCACAAACACTATGCTCATCATCGGAATCGCGGGCGGCACGGGGTCGGGCAAGACCACCGTTGTGCGCAAAATCGTGGAAAGTCTGCCCCCCAACGCCGTGGCAGTCATCCCCCAAGACTCGTACTACAAACATCAATGGGACGTGCCCGAAGAGCGTCGCAAGCTCACCAACTTCGACCATCCCAACGCCTTCGACTGGCCGCTGCTCACCCACCAAATCGAGCAGCTCCGCCACGGCATGGCCATCGAGCAGCCCACCTATTCCTACCTGACGTGCACCCGCTGCAAGGAAACGGTACACGTCGAGCCACGCGAAGTGATCATCGTCGAGGGCATCATGGCGCTCTACGATCGCGATCTGCGCGAACAGATGGATCTCAAGATCTTTGTCGACACCTGTCCCGACGAACGGCTGCTGCGCGTCATCGAGCGCGACATCGCCGAGCGTGGACACCCGCTCGAAATGCTGATCGACAAATATCGCAACGTGCTCAAACCCATGCACGACGAGTTTATCGAGCCCTCCAAGCAGCATGCCGACATCATCCTCCCCAACGGCGGCGACAACTCGCGCGCCATCGCCATGATGCAGCAATACATCCGTTCGGCTTTCCGCCGCAACCAGTTGGCCGAAGCCTTCGGCGAATGACCCTCTCTCGACGTCGCCCGCCGACGTCCCCCTCATAGACATGACGCACCCGGACAAATATCCCCTCCTCTCCCGCATCGACACGCCGGCCGACCTGCGCAAGCTCAAACTCCGCGAGCTCCCGCAGCTCTGCCGCGAACTGCGGGCAGACATTCTCGACGAGCTTTCGCAAAATCCCGGCCACTTGGCTTCGAGCTTGGGCACCGTCGAACTCACGGTGGCCTTGCACTACGTGTTCGGCACACCCCATGACCGCATCGTTTGGGACGTGGGGCATCAAGCCTACGGTCACAAGATCTTGACCGGCCGCCGCGACACGTTCCACACCAACCGCCGTTGGGGAGGCGTGCGTCCCTTCCCCTCGCCCTCTGAGAGCGAATACGACACCTTCGCCTGCGGCCACGCCTCCAACTCCATTTCGGCCGCCCTCGGCATGAGTGTGGCCACCATGCAGCGCGGCGAGACCGACAAGCACGTGGTGGCCGTCATCGGCGACGGCGCGATGAGCGGCGGACTGGCCTTCGAGGGGCTCAACAACGTGAGCGAGACGCCCAACAACCTGCTTATCATCCTCAACGACAACGACATGAGCATCTCGAACTCGGTCGGTGGGATGAAACGTTACCTGCTCAATCTCCACACCTCCTCGGCCTACAATGGATTGCGCAATCGTTTGGCGCGCCGCCTCGAGAGTTGGGGACTGTTGCCCCCTTCGCGTCGCAAACGGCTCATTCGGCTCAACAACGCCTTCAAGTCGTTTCTCTCGGACGAACAGAACATTTTCGAGGGGCTCAACATCCGCTATTTCGGCCCTTACGACGGTCACGATGTGATCTCGCTCGTGCGCCTGCTCCGCGCCCTGCGTCCCATGACCGGGCCGCGCCTCTTGCACATCAAGACGGTGAAGGGCAAGGGCTATGACCGTGCCGAAGACGATCCCGTGGTGTGGCACGCGCCGGGCAAGTTCGACCCCGCCGCCGGGGTGCGCCTCGTTTCGGCCGAAACGGGCGATGCGCCGCCGAAGTTCCAAGACGTGTTCGGCGAAACCCTCGTCGAATTGGCGCGCACCAACGAGCGCATTGTCGGCGTCACGCCCGCTATGCTCACGGGGTGCAGCATGCACCTGTTGCAACGTGCCATGCCCGAACGCACCTTCGACGTGGGCATTGCCGAAGGCCACGCCGTGACCTTCTCGGCCGGCATGGCCAAAGAGGGGATGGTGCCGTTTTGCAACATCTACAGCGCCTTCTCCCAACGCGCCTACGACAACATCATCCACGACACGGCGTTGCTCAATCTGCAAGTCGTGTTCTGTCTGGATCGTGCGGGACTCGTGGGCGAAGACGGCCCCACCCACCACGGTGCTTTCGACATTGCGGCACTCCGCACGGTGCCCAATCTCACTCTCGCCTCGCCCATGGACGAATGCGAGCTGCGCCGCCTCATGTACACCGCACAACTGCCCGGCGGCGGCCCCTTTGTGATCCGCTACCCGCGCGGTGCCGGCAACCGCCCCGACTGGCGGTGCCCGCTCGAGGCCGTCGAAATCGGTCGCGGTCGCCTGCTTCGCAAGGGCGACGGCGCTCTGGCCGTCCTCACCTTCGGCCCCCTCGGCGCTGAAGTGGCCGATCTCCTCTCGCAGTTGGCCACCGAGCAACCGGCCGCCACAGGTGCACTCGACTTTGAGGGCACGGCTCCCGCCGACGGGCGCATCACCCACGTCGATCTGCGCTTTGCCAAACCGCTCGACGAGGCACTCCTTATTAATATAGCGCGCACGCACCGCCGCCTCATCGTCATCGAAGACGCATCGCGCGAAGGCGGCATTGGTTCGGCCGTACTCGAACTCCTGGCCGACCACGACATTCACGTGCCGGTGGAGCGCTTCGGACTGCCCGACCGCTTCATCGAACACGGCAGCGTAGCCGAACAGCGCAAAGACTGCGCGATGGACGGCGAAAGCTTCGCCCGTGCCTTCCGCGCCGCCCTCGACGCTCCGGACGCTCCCACCCGTTGATCGCTCGCCCGCGCGCTGCCCCCCACCGCTCGCAGGGGTTGAAAAAACTCCGTGCAGTGCATCAAAAGGCACAAACATTGCAGCCCCCTGCGCACGAGGTTTTCTTCCTCGGCAGCGCACGGTGGCCTTCACCATGGGCAGGATATTGACGCCTGCTCCCGTTTCGCGTTTTCTCACGCCTCTTTTCTTCTGCTCATTCTCATGCGCATCGTAATTGCCGGCGCCGGACAAATCGGCAGCCACTTAGCCAAACTCCTTTTCAAGGACGGGCACGACGTGACCCTCATCGACGAACAGCAACAACGCCTCAACAGCGTTTCCTCGTGCGTCGATCTGCTCACACTGTGCGGATCGCCCGGGTCGATCAGCCTACTGAAAGAAGCCAACGTCAAGGGCGCCGATCTCTTCATCGGCGTCACGCCCGACGAGAGCCGCAATATCACGTGCTGCATGCTGGCCAAAAAGCTGGGGGCGCACAAGTGTGTGGCGCGCGTCGACAACGCCGAATACACCGCCCCCGACTATGAGGAGTTTTTCCTCAAAGCGGGCATCGACAGCGTGATCTATCCAGAAATGCTCGCCGCCGCCGAAATCAATCACCTCATCGTTCGCCCGTGGGCACGCCAGTGGTGGCAAGTGCGCGGTGGAAAGCTCCTGCTTTTTGCCGTCAAAGTGCGGCGCGGCGTGAGCATTCTCAATCGCCCCCTCGCCGAAATCGCCTCGCCCTCCGACCCTTTCCACATCACAGCGGTGAAGCGCAACGGCGAGACCCTCATTCCGCACGGCAACGACTGTTTGGAGGAAGACGACCTCGTGTTTGTCATGACCACCCCCGAACATGTGACCTTCGTGCGCGAACTGCTCGGCAAATCGCACGGACCCGAAACCCATTGTGTCTTCTATATGGGCGCGGCCGACACCGTGATTCACAGCATCAACACGCTGCCGCACCACATCAAGGCGAAGGTTTTCGAGCGCAATCCCGCGAAGTTCGACGCCATCACGGAGGCGATCACCAACCCGAAGTTCCTATTGCTCAACGGCGACGGACGAGATATTCGCGCTTTGCAGGACGAAAACGTCAGCCACGCCGAGGTCTTCGTCGCCGCTTCCGACAATTCGGAAACCAATATCCTCGCTTGTCTCGCCGCACGGCGCATGGGCGTGCTGAAAACCATATCGATGGTCGAAAACACAGACTACATCGCCATGGCCGAGCAGCTCGACATCGGTTCGATCATCAACAAAAAAGCCTTTGCCGCGGCACACATCTATAGAATGCTCTTGAAAGCCGACGTCGAAAGCATCAAAAGTTTTGACATTGCCAACGCCGACGTCATCGAATACAAGGTGCACGAGAAAACCCGCATCACGCGCAAACCGGTCTCACAACTCCATCTTCCGCCGAGCGTGAACATCGGCGGCTATGTGCGCGACGGCGTGGGCTACATGGTGAACGGCGACACCACCTTCCGCGACGGCGACATGGTGGTGCTCTTCTGTCTGAAAAATGAATTCCGCCGTCTCGAAAAATACTTCAATTGAATGCTCAACCTCCGCATCATCGCCCGTGCGCTCTCGGGTTTGATTCTACTCGAAGCCGCCCTGATGGCACTTTGCTACGGACTGAGCTTCTATTATGAGGAATCGGCGCACCGCATGTGGCTCATTCCTATCGGTGCTTGCCTCGTTTCGAGTTTGGTACTCAGTCTTTTGAGCCGAAATGCCGATTCCGAAATCGGTCGTCGCGACGGTTATCTCATTGTCTCTTCGACTTGGGTCGTTTATTGCCTCTTCGGCATGATTCCCTTCCTCACCGGCGGCGTGACCGACCGCGTTGCCGTCGCCTTTTTTGAGTCGATGTCGGGCTTCACCACCACCGGCGCCACCGCCCTCGACCACATCGACGGCCTCCCCCACTCCATTCTCTTCTGGCGCAGCCTGATGCACTGGATCGGCGGCATGGGCATCATCTTTTTCACCCTCGCCCTGCTCCCCGCCCTCGGTGTCGGCGAGCAACAGCTCTTCTCGGCCGAAAGCACCGGCTTGAAATTGGGAAAACTCCACCCCCGCGTCTCCACCACCACCCACTGGCTGTGGAGCACGTACCTGATGGTGACCGTCGCCTGTGCACTCACTTATTATTTGTGCGGGATGGGGCTCTTCGATGCTGTGAACTATGCGTTCGCCACCATCGCCACCGGCGGATTTGCCACGCACGGTGCGAGCATCGCCTACTTCAACTCTCCGCTCATCGAATACGCAGCAGTCGTGTTTATGATGCTCAGTTCCGTCAATTTCACCCTACTTTATCTCTCCATCTTCAAGCGTCGCTGGCGCAATACCTTCCGCGACGAAGAATTTCGCCTCTACCTCTTTCTCGTTGCCCTCGCCGTGACCATCATCACGCTGAGCAAATGGCTCGAAGCCGGCGACTTGAGCGAACACGGCTTCCGCGAATCGCTCTTCAACGTCGTCTCCATGATGAGCACCACCGGTTTTACGACCGAAGACTTCCTCTCTTGGCCCCACCTCACGTGGATCATTCTCCTCGTGATGGGCGTCATCGGTTCAAGCTCGGGGAGTACGGCCGGCGGCATCAAGGTGGTGCGCGTACTCACCGCAGTGAAAATCATCCGCAACGAGTTTCGCCGCATTCTCCACCCGCGCGCCGTCCTTTCGTTGCGCATCAACCAAGACAAACTCGGCACAGACGTGGTGCAATCCATCTTTGCCTACACCTGTTTCTTCATCTTGCTCATCACCGTAGGGGCAAGTACGCTCATCGTCATGGGACTTCCGCTCTTCGACGCCCTCGGTTTGAGCATTTCGGCCTTCTCCAACGTCGGTCCCAGCATCGGTTATGCCATCGGGCCGCTCGACTCTTGGAACGAACTCCACGACGGCGGTCTTTATGTCACCTCGTTCCTGATGATCGCCGGCCGTTTGGAAATCTTCGCCTTCCTCATTCCTTTCGTTCCCTCCTTCTGGCGCGAATACTAAGTGCGCTTCGGCGCCCGCCGCGCCGCACTCATCTTTTATTATACTCTGTTCCGCCCCACCCCCTGTGGGGCCACCTCTCCAACCGCGCACCTCCGCTCGTGCCCTTCCGCTCTTTCGAAGCCGGCATGTCGGCCTCGCGCCCCATCTCATCAACTCACACCCCATGACACACACACTCATCGTCAGCGGCCACACCGATCTCAACAACTCGGCCGCCAACCGCCGCATTCTCGACCACCTCGAAAGCCATCTCCCCAACGTCGAAGTCGTGCGCCTCGACGCGCTCTACACTCACAAGCCCATCGACGTCGCCTCCGAGCAAGATCGTTTGCGCCGCGCCGACATTGTCGTGCTCCAGTTCCCCCTCTTCTGGTTCAATATCCCCTCCTTGCTCCAGCGCTGGATGGAAGAAGTCTGGACCCACGGCTTCTCTCACGGCACCGGCGGCGATGCCCTGAAGGGAAAGAAGTTCCTTCTCTCCCTCACCACCGGTGCTCCCGCCCAATTCTTCACCCCCGAAGGCGCCGACGCCCCCGACTTCACGCCCCTCATGCAGGGCTTGATCAACGCCGCAGGCTTCACCGGCATGGAATTTGTGGGCATCGAAAGCACCGGCGGCGTGTCCTACTCGCTCCGCACCGAAGCCGAGCAACTCGCCGCCATCGAAGCCAAGGCCGACGAGCACGCCCAACGCCTCATCGACCGCATTTCGGCACTCTAAGCCCCTCTGTTCGCAGTCGTGGGGGCGCGGGGGTGGTGAGCCCGCCCAACACTCAATTTGGTTTTTGGTTTGTATTATTGATGAGATACCAGAGGTTTTGTTTAATGAAAAGCAAAACGGCACACAACACAACCGCCACAACA
>CAUQEF010000019.1:0-45481 GCA_963517315.1 uncultured Prevotellaceae bacterium | reverse complement strand
CTCCCCTCTATTCTCCCACCTTCCCTACCCTTTTTTCTTTGCTTTCCCCTCTCTTCCTCGCCGCGCCACCCCACGACTGTTTGGCTTTTCCCTTTTCTCTTTTTCCACCCACGCCTTTGTATTCTTTCTCGCACATGAAACGCCTCCTCACACTCCTCGTCCTCCTCACGACCCTCAGTTTTGCCAAAAGCCACGCCCAGTTCGACGCCGGCACCGGCTACATTGCCGCCGGACTCTCCGGCCTCAACCTCAACTACACCGACAAAGGCGGCATCCGTGCAGGCCTCAACATCGACGGCGGCGTCTTTCTCGCCGACTGCCTCTTGGCTCGCGCCACCTTCGGCTACAACCACTACAACAAGCACGACGACGCCGTCACCCTCGGCGCCGGTCTGCGCTACTACATCATCCAAAACGGCCTCTCCATCGGCACCGGTGCCGAATTTTCGCACCGTTCGCCCAATGTGAACAACCTCCATATTCCTCTCGAACTGGGCTACACCTTCTATCTCAACCACTATGTGGCCATCGAGCCACAAGTGTTCTACAAAGTCTCCGTCAACGATTTCACCCGAGGCAGTGAAATCGGTCTCCGCCTCGGACTCGGCTACTACTTCTAAGCCCCCGTCGCTCCCCCTCCTCCGGCGGCACTCCGCCACAGTGCCTTACCGGCCAAGTCCCTCCCGCCATACCCGCTCTCACCCCATGCAAATTTCCGAACTGGGCGAATTTCGGCTCATCGACCGCATCGCCGCCTCCCTTCCTCCCCTCCATGCCCACACCCTCCGCGGCATCGGCGACGACTGCGCCGTGCTCCGCCCCGAAGCCGGCGAAGTGCTGCTCTCCACCACCGACCTGCTCATGGAAGGCATCCACTTCGATCTCGTCTACTCACCGCTGCGCCACTTAGGCTACAAGGCCGCCATGGTCAATCTCTCCGATCTCTACGCCATGAACGCCACTCCCCGCCAACTCCTCGCGGCAGTGGCGCTCTCCAAGCGCTTTGAAGTCGAAGACCTCGACGAACTCTACGCCGGTATCCGCATGGCCTGCGAGCGCCACGACGTCGATCTCGCCGGCGGCGACACCAGCGCCTCGCTCACCGGCCTCGCCCTGAGCTTCACCGCCCTCGGCACCGCCCGTCCCGACGACATTTGCGGACGCGACGGCGCCGCCGACACCGATCTCATCTGCGTGAGCGGCAATCTCGGCGCCGCCTATCTCGGACTCTGCCTCCTCGAACGCGAAAAGGGCATCTACCTCTCGCAACTCCGCGCCGCCAAGAGCGAAGCGGCCCGCCAAGCCCTGAATTTCGCCCCCGACTTCAGCGGACGCGAGTACCTCCTCGAGCGTTTCCTCAAACCCGAGGCGCGACGCGACATCATCGAAGCCCTGCGCACCGCCGGCATCCGCCCCACCGCCATGATCGACGTGAGCGACGGCCTGAGCAGCGAACTCCTCCACCTCTGCCGCCGCTCCGGCGTGGGCTGTCGCGTCTACGAAGACCGGCTGCCCATCGACTACCAGACCGCCGTGGCCGCCGAAGAACTGAATCTCAACGTCAGCACCTGCGCCCTCAACGGCGGCGAGGACTACGAGCTGCTCTTCACCGTGCCTCTCTCGGCACACGAGCAGATCGAAGCACTCGACGACGTGAAAGTCATCGGCCACATCACGCGCCCCGAACTCGGCAGCCAACTCATCACCCGCGACGGCAACGAATTTGCCCTCCGCGCCCAAGGCTGGGACGGCATGAGCAACGATCCGCACCCCCTCTCCTCCACTTCCGACGAAGAAGCCTAAGGCTTTCGTACCGCCTGCTCTCTCCACCGCTAAAAGGTGCGGAGTTTGGTGCAAAACCAGCCGTGTTTTCATCAAAACACCGCTTGTTTACACCGAAACTCCGCACCTTTTTTTCGTCCCTCCATTCCCCCCACACCCACACGCCCATTGTGTCGGTGACCTGCCCTCTTTTGTCCGTTGACCGGCACGGCCCAACCTTCGAGAAATGTATGCCGGTAAAGTTTATTCCCCAAAAAACAAGAGAAATGTTTGGCTGTTCACGGCCAAATACATAAATTTGCCACATAGCCTTGACAGAATAAGCCACTCACTGGCGATCGCATTTCAGTCACAGCCCCCGATCCACCCCTTCTGTAAGAGAGACGTTATGAAGCAGATGACAATCCAGAACTCGTGGTCGTTTCCCTGGGCTTCGCCCACCTTCCGCGAAGCCTTCACCCCCGAGCAACGCGCACGCCTCCTCGCCGCACGGCGCGAATTTATCCTCCCCAAAGACGAAATCATCTATCGACAGGGCGACATCCCGCACGAGCTCTACTATGTGTTGGAAGGCACCGTGCGCTTCTACCGCCAAGGACGTGCCGAACGCGTGCAGACGCTGCGGTTCATCGGGGCGGGCGAAATTTTCGGCTACCGCGCCGCCTTGGCCGACGAGTGCTATGTGGCAACCGCCGTCACCCACAGCTCCACCACCTTGTTCTCCTATCCGCTTACGCTCGTGCGCCAACTCCTCAACGAGTCGCCCCGCCTCATGCACCTCATCGTGCAGCAATTGGCACGCGAACTCGGCAGTGCCGACAGCCGACTGGTCACCCTCACTCAGGGCATGATGCGCGAGCGCATGGCCGAAACCCTCCTCTTCTTGCGCTCCACCTACGGCAACAACAAGAGCCACACCATCGATCTCGCGCTCACGCGCCGCGAACTGGCGGAACTCTCCAACATGAGCACCTCTAACGCCATTCGCACGCTCAAATACTTCGAGCAGGAAGGGGCCATCGCCTTCGCTTCGCGCACGCTGCGCATTCTCGACGAAGACAAACTCTACGCACTCTCGCTCCGCGACTGAACACCGCGCCACCCTCCCACACCGCACACGGCCGTCGCACCGACAACGGCAGGCCGACAGCCGGCGTGCCACAAAAAATCCCGCCTCCCTTTGCGAAGGGAGGCGGGATTTTTGTTTTTTTCCGGGCGAACGCGGCCGCGACATACCGATGAGCGCGCATGGCCCCACGACCGCGGGGCGCGGCGAGCCACAACGAGGCTCACGGTTTGTGCATGTCGAAGCTTGGCACGTGGCGCATCTGGTTCAAGATCCAGCGTGTACGGCTGCGCATGTAGGGGCCGGGCGTTTTGCTGCTGAAACGCAGCGGGGCGGGCAGCGTGGCGGCGATGAGCGCACAGTTGCGGCGCGTGAGTTGGTCGGGACGGCAATCGAAATGCTGCTCCGCCACGGCTTTCACACCGTAGATGCCGTCGCCCATCTCAATGCTGTTGAGATAGACTTCCATGATGCGCTGTTTCGACCAGAAGAACTCGATCAGCACGGTGAAATAGGCCTCGAAACCCTTGCGCACCCACGAACTCGTGGGCCAGAGAAACACGTTTTTGGCCGTCTGCTGCGAGATGGTGCTGCCTCCCAGGCGGCGGCCGCCTTCCATGCGCTGCACCAGCGCGTTGCCGATGGCTTGGGTGTCGAAACCGCTGTGGGTGTAAAACTTCTGATCCTCCGAAGCGATGACGGCCACGGGCAGCGAGGGCGGCATCTCCTCGAGCGGCACCCAACTGTGGTGCAGGCGCAGACGCTCGCCGCGACTCCACTGCTGCGCACAGCGGATCAGCATGAGCGGGGTGACGTAGACCGGCACCCAACGCAGCACAATGACCGAAACAATGCTCGACACGAGAAAAATGCCCAGCGCGCGGCGAATAAAAAGAAACAATTTTACCACGGGAATAGGAAACAAAAAAATCGCGTCTCCCGCGGTACGGGAGAAGCGACTCGAAATCTGACTAACCGATCAGAAGGGGAGATCGTCGTCTCCGCTCTCTGCGGTTTGAGCTTGGGGGGCGGGCACGCCGACACCGGGTGCCTGACCGTATTGTGCTGCACCGTCGGCGGGCATCGTCACACCGGGAGCGGCGGCCTGCGGGGCAAAACCTGCAACCGGAGCGGCGCCGGGAGCTTGTGCGGGCATCACGCGCCAAGCACGGATACTGTTGAACCAACGGCCTTGATATTCGCGCGCGTCGATGTCGAAGCTCACCGTCAACTCCTGACCGGGCTGGATGTTGAACTGCTGAATTTTATCGTCGCCGAACACGTCGAAGACCATACGACGCGGGTATTGGTCGTGCGTCTCGAGCACGTAGGACTGAGATGCCCAATCGTTGCCGGTGCGCGCGGACTTGCCGGCACGGCGTTCGAGGGCAAAAATGATTTTACCGGTAATTTCCATAGGTTGTTTTGAATATTCGTTGCGAAATTACGCTTTTGAGTCGACAAGGGCAAACAAAACGCGGCCTTTGTCTCTTTTTCGCATGCAAAAGTGCACGAGTGCCCGACAGCGGTGGCGGGCTTCACTCGCCGAACAGTTGTTTTCGCTCGGGCAGATCGTAGTAGATTTCCTCATTGTTGCGCCATGCGCGATCCACCACGAGGTATCCGCGCTCGATCTGCGGGGCGAGCAAGCGACGGCCGTTGAGATACACCCGGTCGGCCTCGACGCCGGCGGGCAATCGCAGGTGCAGACGCAGCGCACTGCCGTGTGCCGGGAAACCGGAGAGGCGATATTTCACTCGCCCCATTTCGCAAATCTGATCGACGGTGCAACGCAGCGCGGGGGTGGCCACATTGATCATACAGTCGACGGGCAGGTTCACATACAGGTCGGTGCCTTCGCTCGCCGCCACCCATCCGAGGGTATTGAGCAGCGCTTGTGCGGCGGCGCGGTCGGTGGGATGAGCCGAAAGGAGGCTGTCGCGGCGCAAACGTTCGCGGTCGAGCGCGGCGGCGAGGTGGGCTTCGCCCGTCACCAAGAAGAGGCGCGCGAGCGTGTCGGCCGAGCAGCGCGCGAGATCGGGCTGCCGCGCGGCCAAACGGCGGAAGGCGCGCGCCGAATGGGCGGTGAGCGTGTCGGCCTGCGGCGCCAAATAGGGCGAAACCTGCATGACGCGTTCCACCAAATTGGCCGCTCCGGGCGTGACTACGAGGACGGACGCGGCGGGCAAGAACGAAAGCGGACGGCGCAAGGGCGTTGCGGCCTGCGCGCCCTCGACTGCGAACAGCGCGGTGAGGACAACGAGCGCGCCGACCACTGCGCGCCAAGCGAACACGGCAACCGCTGCCGCGCACGCGGACGAAACAAGACGGCGCATCAGCCTTTGACGAATTTAATGCACGCCCAGTCTTCGCGACTGCGCTCGTCGACGAAGGTGAGCCCCAAGGCTTCGGCGCGTTCGCGCAGGGGAGCGACGTCGGCCGTGTAGAATCCGCTCATATAGATGTGTGCGCCGCTTCGCATCGCAGCGACATAGCGCGGAAGGTCGGCCTGGAGGATGTTGCGGTTGATGTTGGCGATCACCAAGTCGAAGGCTTCGGGGCGCGACTCGAGGACAGTGGCGTCGCCGTGCACGACTTCGATCTCGCCCACGGCGTTGAGGGCGAGATTGTCGCGCGTGTTGCGCACACACCATTCATCAAAGTCGACGGCCACGCAGTGTTTCGCCCCGCGCAGCGAAGCTAAAATCGCCAAGATGCCCGTTCCGCAACCCATGTCGAGGACTTCGAGCCCGCGCACCTCGTCGTCGAGCAAGCGCTCGAGCATTTGCGCCGTGGTTTGGTGGTGTCCCGTGCCGAACGACATTTGCGGATTGATTTTGATGGCATATTCCGCTTCGGGCACGTCGGTGTGGAAGGTGGAAGAGACAACACAGCGCGGATGGTCGGCCGATCCGATGAGCAAGGGCTGGAAGTAGTTTTTCTCCCACTCCTCGTTCCAGTTTTTGTCCTCCACTTCTTCGCGCACATAGTCGATGCGGTGGCCGGGCAGCGGGAACTCGGCCAAGACGGCACGGAGTTCTTCTTCGTCAAATCGGGCAGCGGGAATGTAAGCCTGGAACGCATCGGTCGCGGCCTTGCCGGCAAAGACGGCGCTCTCGGGAAAATTATCTTGAAAGGCCACACGCGGCAGGTCGAGTTCGTCAGTGTGCACGAAACTGTCGAAGCCGGCGCCGGCCAACGCGTCGGCCAGCAGGTCATAGGCGGCTTCGGAGGCCGGCGTGAGGGTGAAGGTGAAACAGAGATATTGCATAAGTCGGGGAAAAATCGGGAGAAGAATAATATATAATGAGGCGCACGCGGCAGAACACTCAACGATTCGGGGCAAAGTCACCTCTTGTCGCACGCCCTGCGCACGAACTACGCGCCACAACTGACGACTGCGGCGAAAAAATCCGCTCGCGGCCGTTCAATCAAGGGCACGCGCCCACAAAGGGCGGCACTTTTACGCCTCGGTCAAGCGCAATCGCCACTCGGCAGGGTAGAGATTGTTGGCGCGCGAGCCGAGATTGTTGAGCCAGCCGAGGGGAAGTCCCTCGAAGGTGGCAAGTACGTAGCCGCGGGGCACGTCGGCGGGCAGCACCATGGTTTCGCGGCGCAAAAAGCAGCGCGCTTCTG
Source organism: uncultured Prevotellaceae bacterium (assembly GCA_963517315.1). Lineage (GTDB taxonomy): Bacteria > Bacteroidota > Bacteroidia > Bacteroidales > Bacteroidaceae > Alloprevotella. The sequence continues at coordinate 38,997 of CAUQEF010000019.1, read as the reverse complement.
CCGAAGAGAGCGCCACAGTGAGGAAGGCCTCGGGGGCAAGTGCGGTGGAAAGCGCCAAGGCGGTGTGCGGAATGAGCTTGGTGCCTTTGCGTTCGGCCAAGGTGACGCCCGAAACCAGCAGGCGGGCCACACCGGCCAGCCGCTCGACGAAATCGGCATGGACACGCGGCACAGCATTCCAGCGGCCGTCGGGCAACAAACGGAGGGCGAACGCTTCCGACTCGCGCAACCACGTCTTGAACTCGCGGGGCGGGGCTTCGGTCTTGGCCGTTTTGCGGCGCTTGTCGCGGTCGGCGCGGTGCGTCTTGGGTGCTGCGCCCGAATCGGCCTCGCCTTCGCCCGAAGTCTTGCGGAGCAGGGCGAGAAAGAGGCCTTCGCCGGCGGTGCGGTGGGGGAAGAAATGGTAAACGGAGAGGTCGCGGCCGGTGGTGTCGCCGGCAATGGGCCACGAAGCGTCGAGAGGAATAGAAATCAGCTCAGCACCGAGTTCTTCGCAGGCGAAAACCACCATGTCTTCGTTCTCCTCGCGGTTGAAAGTGCAGGTGCTGTAGACGAGAAAGCCCTCCGGACGGAGCGCCGGCCACACGTCGCGGAGAATTTCGCGCTGCCGCTCGGCACAATGCGCCACGGCTTCGGGCGACCACTCGGCGCGCGCTTGGAGATCTTTGCGAAACATGCCCTCGCCCGAGCAGGGAACGTCGGCGGCGATGAGGTCAAAACACTCGGACAGGCCACCGAAATCCGCAGGATAGGCGTTGGCCACGACGGTGTTGGGGTGTCCCCACTTAATGAGGTTTTCGGCGAGAATGTTGGCGCGCGCTTTCACCGGTTCGTTGGCCACGAGCAGTGCGTCGTCGGGCAGGAGCGTGCGCCAGAGCGTGCTTTTTCCGCCCGGGGCGGCACAGAGATCGAGGGCACGTTGGGGGTCGCCGTCGGGAAACGCCGCACGATAGGCCGCCGCCACGAACATCGACGCGGCTTCTTGCACATAATAAGCGCCGGCATGCCAACGCGGATCGAGGGCGAAGGCGGGGCGCGCCGAAAGGTAGCGCCCTTCGGCGCACCACGGCACGGGGGTGGCGACAAGGGGCGCATCGTCGGCCACGAAAGGCAACTCATCGGCAGCCCACTTGGCGGGGTTGCGGCGCACACTCACGGGGGTGTCGCCTTCGGTGAGGGCAACGCAAAGCGCGCTCGCCTCGGCAGGACCGAGGAGAGCGCGCAATCGGGTGACAAAAGCTTCGGGAAGCATCATGCAAGGAGGGGGTTCAGCGGCGAATTTCCATCTCGTTGAGGAGATAATGCGAACCGCCGTAGGTGTCAATGACGAAAAGGATGTAACGAATGTCGGCGTTGATGCAACGCTGCAGCTGCGGATTGTAGCGGAGGTCGGACGAAAGGCTTTCGATGTTGCCGTCGAAGGCCAAACCGATGAGTTCGCCGCGCGCATTGAGGACAGCGCTGCCCGAATTGCCGCCGGTGATGTCGTTGTTGGTGAGGAAGCAGGTGGGCAACTCGCCGTTGGCGTCGGCATAGGGGCCGTAGTTCTTGGCGAGATAGTGCTGACGGAGTTTTTCGTCGACCACATAGTCGGGATCGGCGGGATTTTCCTTCTCAAACATACCTTTCAAGCCGGTGCGCCAGCCGTATTGCACGGCATCACGGGGCGAATAGCCGCGCACGCTGCCGTAAGTCATACGCAAGGTGGAATTGGCGTCGGGCGCCTTCGTCCATCCGTACATTTCGCAGAGGCCGCGCACATAGATTTGGTTGAGTTCGGCCACTTTGCGCTCATAGCGGTCGAGCGCGGGGCGATACACCTCATCGATCAAGCGGTCGAATTGCAGCCAGTGGCTGATGACGGAATCTTCGGAGAAGGCCTCGAAACAGTCGGTGGCCATGTACGTGTTAATTTCGGCCGTGTCGCGGAAAGCCGTCTGCGCATAGAGCGAGTCGAAATAGGCGTTCATGTCGTCGCGCACGAAGTAGGGCTGCACTTTGAGGCGGTGGTGCTTGGCCCAATAGGGAGCCAGGAGTTTCATCTTGCGCAGGTCGTAGTCAAAATCGGTGGTCAACGCCACGCGATACGCAGAGGTCATAAATTCGCGATAGAGCTTTTTCTCCTCGGCCGTGGCTTTGATTTGTTTCTTGCCTCGGTCGAGTCGCTCCCAGTTGCGTTGAACACGCGGGGCAAAGCGAAGAATGAAGCCCCAGAGGGCGACGGTGTTGGGATGAAAGTCTTGTGCGCCGTAGGTGAAGCGGAGGAGGTTGTAGTCGTGGAGCGTGTCGCGCACGGCGGCCACGAGCGAATCGATGCGCTCGATGATGTTTTTGTATTCCGGCCGGCCACTGCGCGCGGCAAATTCGCGGAAAGCGGCTTCTTCGCGCGCCTTGATGTCGAGCAAACGGGTGGAGGCGACGCTGGCGTTCATACCGCCGAAGTTTTTCACCATGTTGCCGAGCTTCATGTACTCGCCGGCGTACTTGAGCGAGGCGGCTTTGTCGCTGTCCATGAGCGACTTCATGAAGCGGAGTTCGGCTTCTCCGGCGAGATTGATGGGCTCATTGATGCTCTCGCAGCGCAGGCGCACCTGCGAAGCGGTGAGGAAACGGCTGGTGCGGCCGGGGAAGCCCATGATCATGGTGTAGTCGCCCTGTTCGACGCCGCGCAGGCTGATGGGCAACCACTTCTCGCGACGCAAAGGCACGTTCGATTTGGCATAACGTGCCGGACGACCTTGGGCATCGGCATAGATGCGGAAGACGGCGAAGTCGGCATTGTGACGCGGCCAGAGCCAGTTGTCTTGGTTGAAGCCGAATTGCGCGATCTGCTGGGGCGGATTGACCACGAGGCGGACGTCGTCGTAGCGCTGTTCGAAGAACATGTAGTAGCGATTGCCGCCGAAGAAGGGAACGATGCGCGCACTCACGCCGGGTGTCTTGGCGAGGGCGCTGGTTTTGAGAAGCTTTTCGGCCAAACCGGCGAGCACGCCGGCCGATTGGCGCGTGTGCTGATCATATTTCTTTTGACGCGCGAGGGCTTCGACGCGGGCGGTGACATCGTCGATTCGCACCACGAAGGTGAAGGTGAGGCCGGGCACGGGCAACTCCTCGGCGCGGCTCTTGGCGAAGAAACCGTCTTGGAGGTAATTGTGCTTGAGGTCGCTCATGGCCTGCACAAAGGAGAAGCCGCAGTGGTTGTTGGTGAAGATAAGGCCGTCGGGGCTGACGACTTCACCGGTGCATCCGCCGCCGAAACGGCCGACGACATCGCGGAGGGAGGGGGCATGCTCACTGTAGAGGGCTTCGGGCGCAAGCTGCAAGCCGGCTTTACGGAGCGAATCGGTGAGATGCTGCTCTTGCATGAGTTTGAGCAACCACATGCCCTCGTCGGCACGGGCGGCCGCGAGCGAAAAGAGGGCGAGGAGGGCAAAAACGAATCTGCGCATGGGAATTGGGAATTAAAAATGGAGGAGCAATGAAAAAAAGTGGGGAACTTTTGAGTGAAAGTCGGGGACTTTCTGCGAAAAGTAGGGCGTTTTTTCCGTAGGATCTGTTGGGCGGAGCGGAAATCAGTGGACGGTGACCATCGTGGCGCCGAATCCGTACTCGCGGAAGGAGGCATCTTGGTGAGTGCAGCGAGGATAGTGGCGTTTGAGGTCCTTCAAAATGGCGGCGCGCAGCACGCCTTCGCCCTTGCCGTGGATGAAGACAATGCGACGCCCGGGCTCTTTGGCATACTGCTGCAGGGTTTGGTGGAAAACGCGCAGTTGGCAGGTGAGAATGTCGGTCGACGTGAGGCCGGCCGTGGAGTCGAGGACGGCGGTGGCGTGCAAATCGACTTCGACGATGGCGTTGCGGTCGAGCGTTGCGGCTCCGGGCACGGCAGCGCGGGTGGCATGGCCTACTTGGTCGCTCTTGCGGGCGGGACGATCGCGACGCGACTCGATGTCGGGCGTGATGAGGGCTTCTTCAATGCACTCGGCGCTGACAGATACGGACTTGGCGGGGCGATCGTTCTCGACCAAACAGCGCACGAGGGCGGGTTCGTCGAAGAAGTCGGAATCGCCGAAGGTGTGGAGCTTGTAGAACTTGGTGCCGTCGACGCGGAGGGTGACGTTGAGGGGGAGTTTGAGCGCGAAGGGCTTGTCTTCCTTGTAAGCGATGAGTTGGAAGGTGAGGCGCTCGAGGTCGGGGAGATCGCCGTGGGTGAGTTTGGCGAGAAAGACCTTGCGGTTGGGTTCGACGAGGCCTTCGCGCCACAGCCGATAGTCGGTGCCGTGCTGCGTGAGGACGAGGTAGCGGACGAAGAGGTTGGAGTCGTTGACGAAATAGGCTTCAAACTCGGTGACACTGAGTTTGCGGGTGTCGGCGGGGACGAAGGCGAGGTGGAGGTTGAGCTGACCGGCGCCTTTGCGCTCGAAGGGACGGGCGCGGAAGGTGATTTCGCGGTCGGCGGGATCGGTGTCTTCGCCGGCGAAAACGTAGGTTTCGGCCACTTCGTCGCCTTCGTCTTCACCATCGTGTGCGGCGAGGGCGGCTTTGACGCTGGTGTGGGTTTCGCCTGCGCCGACTTGTGCTCGACTTTTGCGCTCGGCGGCGTCATAGGGATTGATTTCCTTGCTCTTGCGGCCGGGGGCGGGTTTGCGCTCGAGGTTGTAGCCGTCGGTGTCGACGACGACAATCTCGTGGCGGAGGGTGGGGACTTCAAAACCGTCTTCGTCTGTAACGAGGACGAGATCTTTGCCTTGAAATCCGGTGATGCGGCCGCCGCCGACCGCGTTGAGAAAACGAACTTTGTCTCCGATGTTCATAAAGTGGGGATGTTTTAGAGCAAAGGTACAAAAAAATCCGTGTGACACGTCGCACGGGAACAAAAAATCCCCGTCGCCACTTGGGCAACGGGGAGTTCTATTTATGTTCAATCGAAGATTCAATCGAAAGTTTGGTGTTCGACCGAAAGATTCAATTGAAGGTTCGCTTTCTGTCGCTATTATTCAGCGATGCAGATCACGACGCGGTTCTGATCATTGTCAGCGAAGGGCTGAACAGTGTCACCCTTAGCGTCCTTGATGATGCGGCTGGCTGCGATGTTGCGCTTAACGAGAGCAGCAAATACAGCGTTGGCACGTTGCTTGGAGAGACGGCTGTTGATCACGGCGTTACCGGTACCACGGTCTGCATAACCGGTGATAGAAACCTTAGCCTTGGGGTTCTGCTTGAGGTAGTTCACTACTTCGTTCACCTTAACGATTTCGCTGGGACGTACCTTTGCGGAATTGATGAGGAAGAATACGTTGCGAGTGAGGCTCTTCACCTGAACGGGTGCAGGAGCGGGAGCAGGTGCGGGAGCAGGTGCAGGAGCGGGAACAGGTGCGGGTTCAACCACAACTTCTTCTTCCTTCACTTCTTCTACTACGGGAGCAACCACGGGAGCGGGAACAAGCACGGCAGGAGCAACAGATTCACCGATGTGACCAAGACGGAACTTCAAACCGGCATAAGCGTCAAAGATCCAGTCAAGGTTATCATCACCCTTCTTAGAGTTGAACTTATCGGTAGTAACAGTTGCAAGACCTTCGAGGTTGAAGGAAACTCGCTTCGAAAGACGGAAGTCAAGCTGTACACCACCGCGACCGCTCAAAGCGTTGAGCTTGTTGTTCTCCCAGATCAACGTCATTTCGCCGGGGTGTTTGTTAGTATACTTGTTAGTATGCGCTTCGTCGTTGTTGAATCCGCGCACATAACCTACACCGAGGATACCGTATACGGTGAAGCAACGGTTGGGATTGTAATGGCTGAAGATGGTGTTGAGGTCGAGCATTGCATCGAGACCGAGTTGACCGTAGTTCCACTTGTAGTAGTTCATACGATCGTGCTCGTAGCTCCAACCGTTCTTAGCTTCCCAGCCGCTTGCGTGGAGACGCAGACCAACGGGACGCGAGAAACGATAGCCCACCGAGAGAGCAGCAGCGGGAGAAACGGTTTTCGACCACTTAAGGTGCTCACCATAAGTAGTAGCCGCGCCACCCTGAAGACCGATCGTCCAATAGGGGCTGAAATCATACTTGGGCGAGCTCTGTGCATTAGCACCGAGAGCTACTGCTGCGAGGGCAGCAACCAGAAAAGTTCTGAATTTCATAACTGTGGTTATATTATTGAGTTAGATTATACCAAAGATAGTGCAGAGCGTGCGAAAGTTCATCGGTTCTGTGGCCGTACACACGTACTTTTCCACTATTAGTCATTGCAAAGGTAATTCTTTTCATAGAGCCGCCCAATGTTTTTAAGGAAAAAAAAGAGGGCAAACACAATATAATAGAACTCAACCCTAAAAAACGGTGCTTTTGGCACACAGAATCTACACTTTGCAGCGAATTAATGCCCAACAAGTACTTTACGACCGGCGCGGATCTGCACTCCGCCGACATTTTTTTTCACTTTTCGGCCGGAGAGATCGAAGATTTCGTCCTTCGCTGTGCCCGCCGCGGGAACTTCTTCGGCAGACGTGCCCTCAGATCGGGGCTTCTCGTCAGTTTTCACCGCCTCGATGCCCACCAAGGGGTTTTGCTCGCGAGTTTGGTAAACGCGCACCCAGTCGAATCGCGTTTCGTAGACGAAATTCATATCGGGCTGCGCCGCCCAGCTACCGTCGCCCACGCTCTGATTGAGAATCAGATAGAAGGGTTCGGTGTAAGGCCACTGTCCGTTGGCCAAAGCATTGGAATCGGTGCTCTTCACCGCGGTGCCCGTGACCTTTCCGTCCACGCTCCACGTGATCGTTGTGGGCGTCCACTCGACAGCAAAGGTGTGATAGCGCGAATAGTCCAATCCGCCTGTCACATAGTGCGACATCGGATCGTTTTTGTGCTTGAGATTGAACGTCCAATGGGAGTGCAGCGTATGATAGGCCGTGTTTTCGTTGTTAATTTGCTCCCAAATATCGATTTCTCCCTCGTGCGGCCAACCTTTCTTACTCTTGGCGGGCATCATCCAGAAGGCTGGGAAGTTCCCGCTGTGGGGAGTGGTGAAAATGCGCGCTTCGGCGCGTCCGTAACGGAAGTTGTAACGTCCTTCGGTCTTCACGCCGCCGGTGATAAAGTCCTTTTCTTCGCCCGCCTCCTTGAGAGAAGCGGGCGTGGCCATGGCGCGGCACACCAATTCTCCATTTTGCACGAAGACAGTGAGCGGAGAATCAGAATGGAAGCGCGCCCACGTCGGGTTGCGACGGGGAGTGCGCGTCCAAACTTTGTCATTCGGTTGCGAAGCGTCGGGAGCATCAAATTCATCGACGAAGCCCGGAAGGTATTTTGCGTTCTTGCCCGGTTCATAGTGGGCAATGACGCGCACATCACCCTGCATCACACTCGCGGGGAGGGTAACCTTTCCATCGGCAGCAGGCGTGAACTCCTGTTCCGTCCACTGCTGTTCGCCGTTCACCGTGGCTGCTCCGCTGAGATTTTTGCCGTATCGCACCGCAAAGCGCATCAATTCGTAACCCGCGTCGGGCGTAACCACGCGCAAGGTGAGGGGTTCGTCGCCGGGCACAGCCATCGGGAGCGCGCCGTCCACTCCATATATATTAGCGTGGCGCGTATCCAAACTTAAACGCGATTCGGTGTAGACCTTGCCCTTCACTTCCAACCACGTGTCGACGATGGCTCCGCGATTGGTGAGGATGCCGTTCTTGCCCTTCACGTTGTTCTCCGAACCGAGGGCGCCGGCCGGGTCAATATTGTCCCAGTCCACTTTGAAACGCACGCGATAGCGTCCGGGCACTAAAGTCGCGGGGAGTTGGAAGGTGGGCGGATTGAGCGCGCTACCGTAGCCTTGCGCATTTGCCGCGATGGCGCGACCGGTCATATTCTTCCCTTGATAGTATGAATAGGCCAAGAGATCACCGTCGGTGGTAAAATTACCATCGGAGTTGCGATCCAAAAACACATAGCCGTGCATCCACGTCGCACCGTTGTTGCCATAATCGAAACGCACCGTCACACGATCGCCGGGACGCGCCGTGAGGGTCTCAGAAGTGAGGTCGGTGTAAGGTTTAGGCGTGGTAATGTTCAGCCGCCGAGTGCCGGCGGAAGTTGTAAAGGTGACGCCACGCAACGGGCGGTCGGTGCTCACGGCAGGAGCGTCCTTATCAAAATGAATCGGATAGTCGTTTTGCGCCGCTACTCCGAGTGAGAAGAGCAAGGCAAAGACTGTGAGGTAATATTTGATCATGCAATGATATTAAAAACGGAGAACTAGTCGAGCCCTTCGCGCAACACAGATCACTGTGCTGACCGATACTCGTTCGCGGGTGGGGAAAAACTCGGAAGACGCGACGTTTCGGAACGAAGACATGGCCTCTCAGCCGGCACTTCCGTGTCAAAAGCAGAAAGGCATACGAGATATATTCGTTGTTCTCGTATGCCTTTGCCATTAAGTGCTGATTAGCGCACCACTTTGTGTCCGCCTACGATATGCACACCGTGAGCATCGGCATTCACGCGGCGACCGGAGAGGTCGTAAGCGGCTTGTGCAGCACCGGCCTGTGCAGCCTGCACCGCACCGATACCGGTGGTTTGCGTGTAGTCGATTTCTACGGTAGCGCCCTCGGCGACTCCCTTCAGTTCGTAGGCACCCGGTGTTTCAGTCGGCACAACTTCCACCTTCTTGCCACCCGAAAGCACCGAAACCTTCGTGAGATCCTTGTCGGCCTTCACCACAAGGCGAGCTCCCTTGTGGCTCACGATGCGCGTTTGCGTGGCCTTGCCATTTTTCCACGTGATGTCCACGGTGAAGTTACCCACGGCTTTCAGACCGTTGACGTGTCCGTTCTTCCAAGCAGAGGGAAGCGCGGGGAGGATCTCCACGATGTCATCGTGGCTTTGGAGCAACATCTGCGCGATACCCGAGCACATACCGAAGTTACCGTCGATTTGGAAGGGAGCGTGCGAGTCGTAAAGGTTGTAATAGATACCGCCTTGTCCTTCGTCCACGCCGTAGGTGGTGGAGTGACGCAGGGCGTTGTTGAGAATCACTCGAGCGTGGTCGCCGTCCTTGGCGCGCGCCCAGAGATTCGCTTTCCAACCCATCGACCAACCGGTGGCCACATCGCCGCGGAAGCGGAGCGAGCGCACGGCCGCATCGTAGAAGCCGCCGTCGCCGGGCTTCACTTGGTTGAGGGGGAAGAGGCACATCAAGTGGCTCATGTGGCGGTGGTTGGGGCCTTGGCCGCTGGTGAAGTTCGAATACTTCCATTCGCGGAGCAGGAGATCGCCCTTCTTGATGTTGCGTTGGTCGGCCTGTTGCTTCCACGTCGTGCCGTCATAGGCTTCGGTGTGGAGACCGGTATCCAAATTGTCGAGGTAATCGTCGAGTTTTGCCACGTCGGCAGCCGTCAAACCGAGTTCAGCGGCGCCCACGGCCTTAATGGCATCGCGGCAAATCTGCAAGTTGGCGCGCACGAGTTGCTGTGCGTGGGGCACACCGTCCTCCGTGGGACCGTGTTCAGGCGACCATTCTCGGGGGCAAACCCACTTGCCGTCGTTCACTTGCGTGTCCTTCTTGAGGCGTTCCATCCAGAATTCTGCCGAACTCCAAATGGCGGGGAAAGCGCGTTTGAGATAATCTTTGTCGAGCGTGTAGCGATAGTGATCCCAAAGGTGGGTGCAATACCAGGCGTTGGCCACGGTGTACTGTGATCCCCAAGTGGACATACCGCCGAAGATGCTGCTCTCTGTGTAAACCGTCCAGCCCTTCGTCTGCCCCGAGCGCTTGGCCGCGGTCATCCATCCGTAGGATTTCGCGTTGTCGATGATGAAGTTGAGGAAAGGCTCGTGGCATTCGCTGAGGTTCGTCTGCTCAATGGGCCAGTAGTTCATCTGGATGTTGATGTTCGTGTGCACATCCGAGTTCCAAGGCGCATTGGCGCGGTTGTTCCAGATACCTTGCAGGTTGTTGGGCACGTGCTGTGCACCGCGGCTCGACGAGATGCCGAGATAACGTCCGAAGTGGAAATAGAGTTCTTCGAGGAAGAGGCCGTCGGCCGAGTTCTTATTGTTCTGCGAACCGCCGTAGAACTTCACCAGATCCTCGGTGTTGCGGCGCGAAGCGTTGGGCGCGAGTTGGAAATCCACACGTCCCATGTAAGAGGTGAAATCCTTGGTGTGCGCGTTCAGCAGATCGTTCCAGGACTTGGCCGCCGCGGCATCCACAATGCCCTTCACGCGGTTAGCCAACTGCGTTGCGTCGCCGGAAGTGCGTTCTGCCGAGAAGCTGTCGAAGCTCGTGCCGCCGCAGAGGAAGAGAATCACTTCAGAAGCGCCTTCCACCTCGATGCCTTCGTCCGTGGCGCGGAGCGTACCGCCCACAGGAACGACCTTAATGCGCGCATTGTGGTAAACTGTTTGGAGCTTGCCGTGGAAAGAACCCGTGCCGTCTGCCGAATAGGTGGCGTTGTCGGCGTGGAGTTCCTCACCGGGGATCAAGCGGAAGACCAAATGGAGCTTATTCGCGCCCTCGGCCGTGTAGCGCGCGGCGATCACACCGTCGGGAGCGGAGGCAAAATAGCGACGCGTATACTTCGTGCCGGCTTTATCGGAGAAGTTCACCCCGCCGATGCCCTTATCGAGATCCAAATAGCGGACATAGTTGAGCACCTTCTTGCCCTCTGTGCCGTCGAAAGCGGCGGTGTTGAGGTTTTTAACGAAGACGCCGCCGAAGTTCAGGAAGCAACCGAAGCCACTGCCGGGGCCGTCGCCGCCGCGGGGGTTGATATCCTTCGGGCCACCCGCCCAAAGCGTTTTTTCGTTGAATTGAATTTCGTCGTTCATCACGCCCCCGAAGAGGCTTGCGCCGAGCGAACCGTTACCGATGGGCAAGGAGTATTCCATCCAAGGGTTCGACACCCCCATGGCCGGCTTTTTGTACCACAGGGTGTAGCGACTTTCGGGCGTGAAGCTGCCGATTTGCGTGAAAGGATACTCCCAACGTCCGTTTTGCGGCAGCTGTTGGCGATAGGCCGTGTAGGTCAACGGCGGTTGGTAGTTAGGTTCTACGAAATAGAGCGGGTTGTTCGGGTCACCCGCGTTCCAGAAACCGAGTTGTTTGCCTGCACCGGCACCACCCCACTGGTTGAAACCCTTCGACTTGTCCTCTTTCTTGGTGATTTCGTAGCAACCGGCGTGTCCGGGGCTGGCGATGAGCGCCAGCTCGATGGCCTTGGCTTTGTCGGCCGTTCCGGCGATGTGCGTATTGTTGCCCGCCATCGTCACATAGTTGCCCTTGTCCGAGCGAAGCACGAACGCATCCTTATTGCCGATCAGGAGAAACTTCTGTCCTTGTTTGGCAAAAGTGGCTGTGCGGAGCTGTTGTCCGTCGCCGTTATCCTGCAAGAAAGCTTCGCCCGTTTTGAACTGGATGCGCACATATTGCGGTGCGGCCTCCGTACTGAACACGGGTTCGATTTTCTGCGCGATCGCCATCCCGCCACAAAGGGCAAAGAGAACGAAGAGTGAGAGGAATCTTCTCATGAAGTGAGGGATAGTTAAGGTGAGTGTTGAATAATTTACATTCATAAGGAGCACGACGGCGTTTTCTTCTCGCGCGCTGCGCGATCGGGCTACCCTTGTATGACCGCGCCGAGGCGCAAAAGGCGGAAAAATTCAGTTGCATGGCACATAGACCTGCCAATTTCAAAACCAAACTCTACACAGCTGTCATGCTCGTGTGGCAAAAATAGTATTTTCTCATAACATAAACAATGTTTCGTTCCTAAAAATCTCGTTTTTTTCGTTTCCGTCACGCAAAAGCGGCGCTCCTCGCATGGAGGAGCGCCGCTTGTCGGAGCCTTTTGCAGACGGGGCGAGTCATCTCGCCCGACGTCCACTATATATATCAAGGAGTATCGGCTTACATCATGCCGCCCATACCGCCCATGCCGGGGGCACCCATCGGCATTTCGGGCTTGTCTTCCTTCTTGTCGCAGATCACGCACTCGGTGGTGAGGAACATGCCGGCCACCGAAGCCGCGTTTTCGAGTGCCACGCGCGTCACCTTGGCGGGATCTACCACACCGGCTTCGCGGAGGTTGACGAAGGTGTCGTTTTTCGCGTTGTAACCGAAGTCGCCTTCGCCTTCGCGCACCTTATTCACGATCACCGCGCCTTCCACACCGGCGTTGCGGCAGATCTGACGCAGGGGTTCTTCGATGGCGCGACGGATGATGGCGATACCCGTTTGCTCATCGGCATTGTCGCCCTTCACATCGGCGAGCGCTTCTTGGGCGCGGATGTAGGCCACACCGCCACCCGTCACGATACCTTCCTCAACGGCGGCACGCGTTGCGCAGAGGGCGTCGTCGCAGCGGTCTTTCTTTTCCTTTTGTTCGGTTTCGCTGGCCGCACCGACCTCGAGCACGCACACGCCTCCCGAGAGTTTGCCGAGACGCTCTTGGAGTTTCTCCTTGTCGTAGTCGGAAGTCGAGTTTTTGATCTCGTTTTTGATTTGCTGCACGCGTTCGGCGATGTTTTCCTTTTGGCCGGCGCCATCCACGATGGTGGTGTTGTCCTTCGACACGGTCACTTTCTCGGCCGTACCGAGCATTTCGAGCGTAGCCTGCTCGAGTTTGAGGCCTTTCTCTTCGCTGATGACCACACCGCCCGTGAGCACGGCGATGTCTTCGAGCATGGCCTTGCGGCGGTCGCCGAAGCCGGGAGCTTTCACGGCGCAAATCTTCAACTGCGTGCGCAGGCGGTTCACTACGAGGGTGGTGAGGGCTTCGCTGTCCACGTCTTCGGCAATCACCAAGAGGGGACGGCCGCTCTGCACGGCGGGTTCGAGGATAGGGAGGAAGTCTTTGAGGTTCGAAATCTTCTTGTCGTAGATCAAGATGTAGGGGTTCTCCATCTCGCACTGCATCTTCTCGGCGTCGGTGACGAAGTAGGCCGAGAGATAACCGCGGTCGAACTGCATACCCTCCACGGTTTTGAGCACCGTGTCGCGACCTTTCGCGTCTTCGATGGTGATCACACCGTTGGCGCTCACGGCGCGCATACCGTCGGCGATGAGTTTACCGATTTCGGCGTCGTTGTTGGCCGAGATGGTGGCCACCTGTTCGATCTTGTCGTAGTTGTCGCCCACCTGTTCGGCCTGCGATTGGATGTGGGTCACCACGGCGTTCACGGCCTTGTCGATACCGCGCTTGAGGTCGAGGGGATTGGCACCGGCGGCCACGTTTTTCATGCCTTCGGTGAGAATGGCCTGCGTGAGCACCGTGGCCGTCGTCGTACCGTCGCCGGCGTCGTCGCCCGTCTTGGAGGCCACGCTCTTCACGAGCTGTGCACCGGCGTTTTGGAAGGAGTCTTCGAGTTCGATCTCCTTGGCCACGCTCACACCGTCCTTGGTGATGCGAGGTGCGCCGAACTTTTTGTCGATCACCACGTTGCGTCCTTTCGGACCGAGGGTCACTTTCACGGCGTCGGCCAGGGCGTCGGCACCTTGACGCAGGAGTTCGCGAGCGTCTACGTTGTACTTAATATCTTTTGCCATCTTGATTATCTGTTAGTCGTTTGAAGTTGGGTGCGGCGGTCGGTCGAAAACGTCCGCGCACACGCCTTATATATAAGAGGAGTTGATTCGCCACGGGGCGAAAATGTGCGGCGGGGCTTATTCCACCACAGCGAACACGTCGCTCTGGCGCATGATGAGCAGTTTCTCGCCGTCGACTTCCACTTCCGTGCCGGCATATTTGCCATAAAGCACGCTGTCGCCGGCTTTGAGCACCATGGTTTCGTCCTTCGTGCCTTGTCCCACGGCCACAACGGTGCCACGGCTGGGCTTCTCTTGTGCGGTGTCGGGGATGATGATGCCGCCGATGGTCTTTTCCTCGGCCGGTGCGGGCTTGACGAGCACGCGATCTGCAAGCGGTTTGATAGTCATATTCTTAAGGATTATGTTTTGAATTTCATCAAAACGGAGTGCAAAGACCTTGCCAACGGCCACCGCGACGACGAAGTGCGCCATTTTGTCAGTCAAGGTGACAAAAACGCGCACCGCCTCCTCGTCCCGCTGCCTCTCGCGCAGGGGGATGCACCACTTTGCAACCCGATTGCGAAAAGAAAGGCCTACATTTGCAGTGTATCCCCTCGGTGGCCGCGCCCACCGCACAACTTCCGACCGACCGAGGCGAACGGTACACCGCCGGCAGCCATAACGCGGGCACATCGGGGGCACGCGAGAACTGTTTCTCCCGACTGCCGCTTGTCGACACCCACTGCCATAACGAAACGCCCTTGCACTCTGTCAATATCTGCGCGCTACACCCGCGAAGTGGGCGGACGCCACGGCCAAGTCCCGCTCTCGGCGGGCGGTCGTACCCCTCTTCGGCACGCCCCTCCCTCGTTCCGTCACACAGCCGATCGTTTTTCCTTTCGCATTGCCGCATTTCATCTTTTTCACCATGCCCATCACACCACGCCTTTCCCATTATTCCGCAGCCGGTCGCTCTTCTGTGCGCCGCGTTGCCGCGAGCACGAGCGAAAGTGCACCGTTTTTGCTCAAAACCCGCGCACTTTTCGGAAAAAGCTCCCCATTTTTCGCGAAAAGCCCACAGCTTTTTTCGTGTGCCTGCCCCACGGCGGACTCCACCTCCGCACACGGCGACCACTCCGCTCACGCGCACACGCATTCCGGCGCAGGGGGCGGCTGCGGTTGCTCCTGTGGCTGCGGACACGGTCACGACGACGGCGGCGAACCGGGCTTCAGTTGGCACGATTGGCGCCGCCCCATCGCGGGACTCCTCCTCGCCCTCGCGGCTTGGGGGCTGTTGCGCGCCGTGCCCGCCCTCGCACCGTGGGAACGCCTGCTCTATCTGCCGGCCTACCTGTGCGTGTCGCTGGGCGTGTGGCGCGAAGCGGGAGAATCCCTGCGGCGCCGCGACGTATTCAACGAATTCACGCTCATGCTCATCGCCACGGTGGGCGCGCTCGCCCTCGGCGATTGCCCGGAAGCGGTGGGCGTGATGCTCTTCTACTTGGTGGGCGAAACGCTCCAAGGCATGGCCGTGGGACGCGCCCGCGCCGACATCGCCTCGGTGGCCGCCCTGCGTCCCGATCGCTGCACGATGGTGGACGAAACGGCCGACACGCTCCGCGAGGTCGACCCCAAAACGGTGGCCTGCGGCACGGTGCTGCACATTGCCCGCGGCGCGCGTCTGCCCCTCGACGGCGTGCTGCTCACCCCCGCCCTCCGCGCCGACACTTCCGCCCTCACCGGCGAGAGTGCTCCGCGCAGCTTCGCGGCCGGCGACGAGTTGGCGGCCGGCGTCATCGCCCTCGACCGCGCAGCCCGCATCCGCGTGACGAAACCCTACGGCGAGGATGCCCTTTCGCGCATCATGCACCTCGTGGAGGAGGCGGCCGAGCGCAAAGCCCCGGCCGAACAGATGATGACGCGCATCGCCCGTGTCTACACGCCCGTTGTGGTGGCGCTGGCTGCCCTGCTCGCCGCCGTGCCCACGCTCCTCGCGGCCGTGCGCCCCGACTGGGGCATCGCGGCGCCGCAATGGTGGTATCGCGCCTTGGTGTTCTTGGTGGCTTCCTGCCCCTGCGCCTTGGTGCTGAGCGTGCCGTTGAGCTATTTCCGCGGCATCGGGGTGGCTTCGCGCCGCGGCATTCTCTTCAAAGGCAGCCTGCATTTGGATCGCGCGGCGGACATCGACACGGTGGTTTTCGACAAAACCGGCACGCTCACGCACGGCGTGGTCACGGTGGCCGACGGCGTCGACAGCGGTACGGCGGGGGCATTCACGGTGAGTGACGACCGCACGCGCGCTTCGGCCTTCGCGGCCGTGAAACAGCTGCGCCGATCAGGCATACACACCGTGGTGCTCTCGGGCGACGAGCGGCCGAAGGTGGAAGCCTTGGCGCACGAACTTACCCTCGACGAGTGGCACGCCGAACTCCTCCCGGCCGACAAACTCACGGCGCTCGAAGCGCTCATCGACGACGGCCGGCGCACGGCTTACGTGGGCGATGGGGTGAACGACGCTCCGGTGTTGGCGCGTGCCCACGTGGGTTTCGCCATGGGAGCGGGAGGAACGGACGCGGCGGTGGACACGGCCGACGCGGTGCTGTCCACCGACGACCTGCGCCGCGTGGCCGATGCGCTGCACATCGCGCGCCGCACGCGCCGATTGGTCTGGACCAATGTCCTTTTGGCGGTGGGCATCAAACTCCTCGTCTTGATTCTCTCGGCCTTCGGCCTTGCAGGCATGTGGGCGGCGGTGTTTGCCGACACGGGCGTGGTGTTGCTCTGCGTCGCCCTCGTGTTGCTGGCGCGTTTCCCCTCGGGCGAGGTGCAAACGGCTGCTCCCCTTACCGAAACGAGCGACGGAACGGCGGAAAAATCGTAACTTTGCGCCCAATCCCCACGGCGCGCACCGAATCCTCCCGCGGCGCGCGCCCCCGATGGGGCATGTTTGCTTTCCCCCTACGCCATTTGCCCATGTCCACCCACGAAGAAGAAAAACTGTTGCACCGCGGCATTCGTCCCACCGCCGCACGGTTGCTGGTATTGCGCGCGCTGCTCGACGCGGATTGCGCCCTTTCGCTCGCCGACTGCGAAGCGCGGTTGGGCACGATGGAGCGCAGCACGGTGTTTCGCGCCCTTTCCACCTTCGCCGAGCACCATTTGGTGCACCATGTCGAGGACGGCACGGGACAAGTGAAGTACGCCCTCTGCGCCGACGACTGCCATTGCGGCGAAACGCCCGCCGACGATCCGGCGGATCTGCACCTGCACTTCGTTTGCGAGCGTTGTCACCGCACCCTCTGCTTGCCCGATGTGCCCATTCCCATCCCTCCGCTCCCCGACGGCTTCGTCGTGCACACCGCCGGCTACGTGGTGCGCGGCATCTGCGCCGATTGCGCCACGCACTCGCGCACTTGATATTCCCCACAAGGCCGCAGCCCCCACAACGTGACAACCTTTTCCAAAAAACAAAAAAACGAGCACCACTCCATGGGGAGCGGTGCTCGTTTTGTGGTGGAGCGAACGGAAAATAGCCGTTGCCCTTAGGGATTTAGGCGCCTCAGCTCAAGAAAATCGAGAGGACGAGCTGCGCCAAGAGGATGCGCATGAACATGGCCAAGGGGTAGACGGTGGAATAGCCCACGGCCGGGGCGTTGTTGCCTGCGGTGGCGTTGGCAAAGGCCAGCGCGGGGGGGTCGGTGTTCGAACCGGCGATGAGCCCCATGAGGGTGAAGTAGTTCAACTTCATCTTCAATCGGGCGAAAACACCCACAATCAAGATGGGGATCGTCGTGATGAGCACACCCATCCACACATAGTGGATACCGTCGCCCTGCGTTATGGTTTTCCAGAACGAAGCGCCGGCCTGAATGCCCACACTGCTGAGGAAGAGCACGAGACCCACTTCGCGCAAGAGGAGGTTGGCCGAGGTGGAGACGTAGGTATTGATCTTATAACGGTAGCCCACGGCACCGATGAGGATGGCCACGACGAGCGGACCGCCGGCCAAGCCGAGTTTCACGGGCACTGTCACACCGGGGATGGGGATGGGAATTTGTCCGACGATGATACCGATGAGAATACCGAAGAAGATTGCGCCCACGTTGGGGTGATCGAGGTGTTTCACCTGTGCGCCGACCACATCCTTGAAGTTTTCGATGCTCTTCTCCGTACCGGTGACCAAAATGCGGTCGCCCACCTGCAAACGGAGGTCACGTGCGGCGAAAAGATCCATGCCGTGACGCGTGACGCGGGTCACATTCACGCCGTAGAGCGAAGAAACGTGGAGCTGGGCGAAGGTTTTTCCGTTAATTTCGGGACGCGTCACCACGAGACGGCGGCTGACATACTGCTCGCTCTCGATTTTCTCCTCGTGCCCCACTTCTATGAGTTCACCGAGGAGCTCTGTGATGCGTTCGGCGTCCTTTTCGGCGCACACCAAGTGGATTTGCATGCCCTTCTCGAGCACTGTTTCGCGTCCGGGGATGAGGAGCGTGCCGTTCTCGAGGATGCAGCGCGAAATGACGAACTGGACATTGAGGAACTGGTGGAGCGCTTCGAGCGTGCGGCCTTCGGCGGCCGATTTCGTCACGCGAATCACCAAATGCTTGGGCGCCGAGGCAGGATCGCTCTCTTCGGCCGCTTCCAAAGCCTGGCGTTCCTCTTCGAGCGAGGTGCCGGTGAGGAAGCGCACGGCCAGCGTGGCGAGAATGATGCCCACCACGCCGAGAGGATAGGCGCAGGCGTAACCGTTGGCGATGACGGGCAGTTCTTTTGCCCCGGTCATCAGTTCGGGCAGCACGTTGTTGGCCGCGCCGAGACCGGGAGTGTTGGTCACCGCCCCGTAGAGTACGCCCACCATCATGGGGAGGTTGTCGGGCGATTGGGGATTGCTGAAAATGCCCAGCGACGTACCGAGGAAATAGAGGCCGACCATCACGGCCACGTTGAGCAACACGAGGCTGAGGGTGAGCATGTTCATGCCCAAACCGCCGGATTTGAAGGTCTGGAAGAAGCTCGGGCCGACCTGCAAACCGATGCAGTAGACGAAAAGGATGAGGCCGAGTTCCTTGACCATGTCGATCACGTGCTTTTGTCCGGCCACGGCCGCCGCGGGATCGGCATAAAGAAAGTTGGTGCAGATGTGTCCGACGAGAATACCGACGAAGAGCACCCACGTCACGCCAAAGGCGATGCCGTTCTTGCCGCCGATGCGCCAACGTCCCAAACGAACGCCGAGACTGATCACAAGGGCGTACAGAATCACGAGGTGCGCGAGGCTCTCGGGGTTCTGCATGAGTTTAATAAACCATTCCATGATTTGAATTTAACTGACTGAATAATTATTTCCGCCTGCAAAATTAATACTTGTTCTATATTTTCCCAAGTTTATGCCGCGCGAAAAGCGCAAAACACGGCACGTTTTCGCCTTCGTCGCCCCGTATAGCGCGGAGAATGCGCATTTTTACCCCAAACGCCCCCTCCCCGCCCCTCAGAAAGGGAGCGGGGAGGGGGCATATTTATACTTTTTCGTCAAAACAAAGGTGGTTTGTCGCTGCGACGGCACGGCATTTCAGATGCATTGTAGCCGAGTGCCGTGCGGTGCGCAACAGCAGACGGAAGGCCGTCCCGATTATTTTTCAACGTAAGTGATCACCAGCCTATAGGCCGCACCGTCGCTGTCTTGGATGTCCACCTCCGTCGGTCTTTGGCGCGCATCCATTCGATAGGCGCAGCGCACTTGCTCGCGCTTGGCCGATTCGGTCGTCACACTCACGAGGCCGGAGAGCAGACGCGGCGAGCGCAGACCGAACTCGTCCGACCAGAGGAATTTCCACTTCGGAGAAGCCGACAAATCGGCCAAGAAGTAATTGAGGTCTGGGTAAGTGCGGTTCGTCGTCGAGGAGTAAGTGCGCGTTTCGGTGCGCGTGTATTCCCGCTTGTAAACGATTTTGTCGGGCAGCGCCCCGTTCCACTTCACACTCACGCTCGAATAGAACGGCGAGCGGTAGGCAATTTGTCGCCCGTCATAGGCGTAGACAAAATCCTCCTCTACGCGCTCATCCGTGCCGGTCGTGAAATAATGCGTCGTCACGAACTTCGACACAAGCCCCTGCTCATCTAAGATCAAACGATACTCGGAAGGTTTCACCAAGTTCGCCTGCACTTTGTTTCGGTTGTGTGTCATCGCAATTGCTGTGCCCGTGTAGGTCAACGCCCCCTCCAACACCGTCTCTGCGGCCGAGTGGGAATACCGCTCCACAAACGACATCAGGCGGCCTCGGTCGTCATATCGAAAAGCTATTTCATAGATTTTCCGCTTCTCCCCGTCTTCGCTCAGCGCATATTCCTCCATTTGGGCAATGCGATCATACGCTTTCGGCGGTGTCGGCGAGGGATTCGGTGACGGAGTGGGCGTAGGCTCGGGGTTGGACACCACGGCTTGCGCAGGCTTCACGCGCGGCGCATCATTCTCCTTCGTACAGGCGAAAAGCATACCGACCACGAGGAACAAAAGGGCTATTTTCTTCATAAATTGTCGCAAAGGATGAGGCGCAAAGATACGACGCACCCCCGAAAGTGCCCAATCGCTTATTCTAAATTAAGAAGCCGCGAGCACGAGGCCACTCCACCTCTGCAAAAAGACTAAGAAAAACGACATTTTGTCATCGGCCCTTTCCTCGAGACATCCCCCTCGGCGCTCCCCGCACCAAGCACTCCGCGCGCCATCTCGCCGAGAAATCGGGGCAAGCCGGGGCGGTTTTCGCGAAGAATGCCAATTTTACAAACCATCGTGTTCGACAAGTCACAAAGTTTGTGTATATTTGCCGTGGAAGGCTCGTTCTGCCACAGGAAATGCGCCTATTTTTGGACAAAAGTGGCCGAGTTTCCGACAAAAGTCGGCATGTTTCTCAAAAAACGCCCCTTGTTTTTTCACCCCGTCGTCCTTGCCCGCCTGCCCCTTCCTGATTCTATAGGGTCACTCCATATATAATATAGGACGAAGCCTTGCCCTGTAAGCTCAACGCCTTATGGCCTCACATCGTCTCCTTGCAGACGGAGGTCTACTCCTTATTATATATAGGGGAACGCCTCCTTCGTCTGACAGGAAAGCCCACCGCGGCTTGACAAGCGCAAGCCGCTCCCCCTACCGGCACGCGGTCTGTACGGATCGCCGCGGCCGCCGAAGCACGAAAGCCGCGGCCGTCGCCCACCACCTTCTCAGTTTCCGGATCATGAAATCCCTCTTCGCCCGCCTGCGGCGCTACTTCGCGCGGCGGCAAAACGACCGTCGCAACGAACGCGCCGAGGATTTCCTCAAAGCCCTGCTCGAAGCGGGGAGCGACCTCCCGCGCTCGGCGTGGGAAGCCCTCTTTCGCCGGCTCGGTCTCGACCGCAACGCCGCCGCCCACACCCTGGGGCGCTTGGTGCTCGAAGGTCGCATCACCGTCACGGCCGATGCCGTCGCCCTCACCCCCAAGGGCCGCCGCGACGCGCTGGCGCTGATGCGCGCCCACCGCATCTATGAACAGTATCTGGCCGAGCATTCGGGCTATGCGCCCTCAGAGTGGCACGAACGTGCCCACCACATGGAACACCGTCTCGATGCACGCGAACGCGAGCGCATGGCGGCGCTCTTGGGCAACCCCCTTTTCGACCCGCACGGCGACCCCATCCCCACCGCGGGGCTGGCGCTGCCCGCTCTCCCCGAGTCTTCCGACGGAACACCCTGCGCGTGTGCCGAAGCCGGCGCGCTGCTGCGCGTGGTGCACATCGAAGACGACGACGCGCGGCGCTTTGCCCGCATTGCCGCCACGGGGCTGGCCAAAGATGCCGTGGTGCGCGTGGCACGCTGCGACGACACGCACTTTGTCTTCGACTATGAGGGCGAACGCTTCGCCCTGCCGGCCGCCGACCTCGCGGCCATCGACACCCGTCCGCTCACCGAAGCCGAAACCGCTGAAGTGCCGGCCGACGCCTTCCGCATGAGTCGGCTTGTCGAGGGGCAAACCGCCGTCGTTTCGGGACTTTCGCCCTCGTGCCGCGGTGCGCTGCGTCGCCGGTTGATGGACCTCGGTTTCGTACGCGGCTCGCGCGTGTCGGTCGGCATGCGCAGTCCGTTGGGCAACCCCGTGGCCTATGTGGTGCGCGGCACGGCCATCGCGTTGCGCCGCGAACAAGCGCGCCAAATCATTGTCACTCCGCTATGAAATCCTCCGCTTCTTCCACCGCTGCCACGCTCCCACACGGCGCCTGCGCGGCGTGTCCCACCGCTTCGCTCCACTCCCTGCGCCGCCACGGCGAGACGGGGGGCGAAACGCGCTATGTCGTGGCGCTCGCCGGCAATCCCAACACCGGAAAGAGCACCGTTTTCAACCGCCTCACCGGCCTCAAACAGCACACCGGCAACTGGCCGGGCAAGACTGTGGGCAAGGCCGAAGGCTTCTTCGACTTCCGCGACGAGAGTTATCGCATCGTCGACCTGCCCGGCACCTATTCGCTGGCCTCCACGTCGGAAGACGAGGAGATCGCCCGCGACTTCATCCTCTTCGGTCAGCCCGATGTGACGGTGATGGTGGCCGACGCCACGCGCTTGGAGCGCAATATGAACATGGTGTTGCAGGTGTTGCAAATCACCGACCGCGCCGTGCTCTGCGTCAACCTCATCGATGAGGCCACGCGCAACCGCATCGAGATCGACCTCCGCGCCCTTTCGCGCCGCCTCGGCATTCCCGTGGTGGGCACTTCGGCGCGCCTCGGTCGGGGCATGGGCGAACTGCTGGAAACGGTGCGTGCCGTGGCCTCGGGCGAGTACGTGTGCCGGCCGCCGCGTGGCTTCGATCTGCCGGCCGACACCGCCGCCGAGGTCGATCGCCTCACCGCCGCCGTGCGCGAGGCGCATCCCTCGCTGTCCAACGCCGAGTGGATCGCCACCCGTCTCTTGGAACGCGACGAAGGCGTGCGCCGCGCCTACGCCACGCCCGAACTCACCGCGCTGGCCGACGAGATTCACCTCGCCATCGGCCACAACTTCCACGACCGCTGGATGGAACAGATCTATGCCCGAGCCGGCGAAATCTGCGCCGCGGCGGTGCGTCGTCAAGGCGGCGAAGGGCTCTTGCCCCTCGACGTGAAACTCGACCGCATCCTCACGCATCGCTTTTGGGGCTTCCCCATCATGCTCGTGCTCCTCTCGTTGGTGTTTTGGTTCACCATCATCGGAGCAAACTACCCCTCGGCTTGGCTCGACTCGCTGCTGGTGGGTTGGGGTCATCCAGCGCTGCGCTCGGTGTTTGAGGCCATGCACTCGCCCGAATGGCTCACGGGGCTGCTCGTCGACGGGATGTATCTCACCACGGCGTGGGTGGTGGCGGTGATGCTCCCCCCGATGGCGGTGTTCTTCCCCCTGTTCACGCTGTTGGAAGACTTCGGCTACCTGCCGCGCGTGGCCTTCAATCTCGACGAACTCTTCCGCCGATCGGGGGCGCACGGCAAACAGGCGCTCACCATGAGCATGGGCTTCGGATGCAACGCCGCCGGCGTGGTGGCCACGCGCATCATCGACTCCGACCGCGAGCGCCTCATCGCCATCCTCACCAACAACTTCTCGCTCTGCAACGGTCGCTGGCCGACGCAGATCCTCCTCGCCACGCTCTTCGTGGCGGCGGCCGTCCCCCGCGAGTACGGTTCGGCCGTGGCCGTGACGGCGGTGATGGGCGTGGTGGTGCTGGGCATTCTCCTCATGTTCGCCTCGTCGTGGGCGCTCTCGCGCACGGTGTTGCGCGGCGAGGTGTCGACGTTCCACCTCGAATTGCCGCCCTATCGCCCGCCGCAGTTCTGGCAAACGCTCTACACCTCGCTCATCGACCGCACGCTCATCGTGCTTTGGCGCGCCTTGGTCTTCGCCGCTCCCGCCGGTGCGCTGATTTGGCTCTCGTGCAATGTGGAGGTAGGGGGTGCTTCCATCGCCGCCCACCTCATCGGTTGGCTCGACGGCCCGGCGTGGTACATGGGCCTCAACGGCATCATTCTGCTGGCCTATGTACTGGCCATTCCCGCCAACGAAATCGTGGTGCCCACCATCTTGATGCTCACCCTCATGACCTTGGGACAGACCGACGGCGCAGCGGCGGGCGTACTCATGGAGGGGAGCGACGAACAGACGCGCGACATCCTCCTGGCCGGCGGCTGGAATCTGCTCACGGCGGTGAACCTCATGCTCTTCTGCCTGCTGCATCATCCGTGTTCCACCACGCTCTACTCCATATATAAGGAGACGCGCTCTTGGCGCTGGACGGCGCTCTCCGCCCTGTTGCCCTTGGCGATCGGCATTCTTCTCACGGTACTCGTCGCCACGGTGTGGCGCTTGTGCTGACCGCGCCGCTTTTCGCGCACAGTTCCCTTCTTGCCCGGCATCGCGCCCGAAACCTTCACGGCCGATCGCTCTTTCCGTCCCCGACAGTGGGGCATCGGGAGAGCGATTGGCCGTTTTTGGGCTCTTCGGCGCGGAGGGTTTGGCACAAAATGTAAAAAAACGAATATCAAATCCCCAAAGAATGGAGCTTGCACGACACATTCACACAATAAACATTAACGCGCAAGAAATAACGCGAGAGAACTTGCGCAAGTTTCGCCTTGACGGACTATATTTGCCACACAAACAATACAAAGTGCCCCAAAAGCACATTAAAAACGATCACCCGCGTCACGCAGGGAACGTACAAACGAGCGTAAGCACTACGCCTTAGAGAAGGTGTCGTGCGGGTTTTCGGCGTGTCATGCCCGACCACCCCCTCTTTCGCCCCACAGGACGCAGAAAAAAATCACTCTTACGGCGTATGAAAAAACATTATCTTTCCGTATTTGCCCTCGCTCTCTTCGCAGCTACGGCCAGCGCACAGTTTACAACCAAGGAGCAGGCCAAAGCCCACATTGAAGCCCTCCGAGTAGCCAACCCCACCGCTGCCAACACCGCTAAAAACGCAGTAAACGCCGCTTCCGACGAAGCCGGCTACAACGCCGCCATCAAGACTTTCCACCAAGCCATCGACGGCAGCAAGGTTTACTTCACCAACTCCGCTCGCGGTGGAAAAAGCTACCTCACGGTTTCTCCGGCCTTCGCTGCTGCCGGAGATCGCAAGGACACTCCTACGGCCGAAAACGTGTTTGAACTCGAATACGACGAGGCGAACAACGCTTTCGCACTGTCTCACGCGGTAACGGGTCGCTCATTGAAGAACCTTCCCGGCTTCAACAACCCCGTTCCCACCACAGCAGAAGAAGGCGGTCTCTACACCTTCGTAGCGACAGGAAAAAACAATACGTTCTCTCTCCGTAACGACGCCACCGGTGGCAACCAAAACTTCCTCCACCTCGCCGGCGACATGAGCGGTGCACAATATAATGTAGTACGTTGGAATGCCGGTAACGGCGCAGCCAACGATGCTTCAACTTGGTCGATCGAAAGCGCAGAAGACGTCACGGAAGATGATCTTGTCGAAGCTGCCCTCAACCGCTTCATGGCTTTGAACCTGAACAACAAGACGTTCGGCAGTGCCCTCGGCCAGCGCTATGTAACGAAAGAGACCCAAACGACTCTCAAGAAGGTCGCAACCGGCAACTTCGAATTGGGCGATGTACAAGATTTGCTCTCGGCTTACGCTGACAAGACCTCGTTTGCTCTCAACATGCCCCAACGCGGCGACTTCTTCCGCATCAAGTCAAACGACGGCTCGCGCTACATCACGACAGACGGCGCTGCTGCCGGCGAATGGCAGTTGCAGACCTCGACCGGCACCCCCGACGAAAACACGATTTTCTGCTTCGACGGCACGAACCTCGTGTCGCTCAAGACCGGCCGTGCCGTGTATTTGAGCAACAACAAGAGCCGCGCCAAGCTCGCGGCCTACGACGTGGCGACGCCCGCAGCCGTAGAATTCGGTGAACTCTCCGACGGCAAATACAAAGTCATCTTGAAGCAAGGCAACCAAAAGGCAACGGTTCACCTTTGGCAGGACAATCGCGACTATGTTGACGGTTCAAACGGCGACAATACGGGCAATGTGCTCACTCACCTCCAGCTTGAGGAAGTAGAAAAGGTACCCGTTCAACTCAATGCCAAAGGCTTGGCTTCGTTCTGCGCACCCTACCACATGGTAGTGCCCGCTGGTGTGGAAATCTACGTAGCCAGCAGCTTCAACGCCGCGAAAGACCGCATCATCCTCACCCAACTCAGCGGCAACATCATCCCCGAAGGTACCGCAGTAGTCCTCAAAGGCGCAGCTTCCGCGAAGATCGAGCTCACTTACGCCGAAGGCAACATGACCGTAACGCCCCCCGCTGTGAACCTCTTCCAAGGTAAAGCCACTCCCTCACAGATTGCAGCCGGACAAGAGGCTCGCGCACTCAAGGGCGACGAGTTCTTGGTGCTCAGCACGCCCTACGTTCGCGGTTTCCGTGCCTACCTCAGCTCCGCCGCAGGCGGTGCCACTCGCTCGCAGCTCGCCTTCCCCGGCGTGACGGGCGTGGAACGTGTAGCCACTGCTGAAAATGCCGAAGCTCCCATCTTCGACCTCAGCGGTCGCCGCGTAGAAAAGCCCGTAGCCGGACAAATCTACGTGCAAAACGGCCAAAAGTTCTTGCAACGCTAAGCCGTAGCGCGTCTTTCGGCGCTTGCCGTGCCCGATAATGTGAAGCGGTGGCGTGAAAAGATCTCACGCATCCACCGTTTCACGCGCGGCACGCCGAAGCACGCACCACCATTCAATTCAACTACAACAGACAAAAAGCATTTGTGATGAAGAAATATACCACTCCCCTCCTCACGCAATACAACATCGCCACCGAAGGCTTGATGGTCTTGAGCCTCAAGACCCCCGGCGGTAGCGCAAAACAACTCGCCGGCGGCGAAGCCGAAACTTTCGAAAAGCAATTTTCGATTTGGGGCGATGACCTCGCAGCCGACGAAAGCGACGAAATGGATTTCAACAGCACCGGAATTTTCTAAACTCCGCAGTTGAAGTGCCATACTCGGCACACGCTCTTCGTAGCGAACCCGCTCCGCGCGGGAAGTCCTCTTGCGGGCTTCTCGTAGGAGCGGGTATTTTTTGTGCCGCGCCGAAACACCGCGACAAAGGTCGAACGCCCTAACGGAAACACCCCACTTTATGACGAAAACACGGCTGTTTTTGCCATAAAGTGGGGCGTTTTTTCCCGAAAGTCGAAGCGAACCACCGCCTCCCACGGCGCACAACACGCACCGCTGCGGCACAAGGCAGCCGCGGGAGCACAAGCCATCAATCGACCTCCGTGTCCCAGTCCTCGCCCGGCTCAATGAGCGACGCCGACGAGCCAACGGGCGACGGGCGCGCGTCGGCGAGCGACACGCCCGGGGCTTCCGCGGGCGGAAAAACCTCCTCTTCCGCGGCAGACCGGGCGGCAACGGCGGCAGACTCCTCATGATATAAGGCAGCGCGCTCGACCGAGGGCATGAAATCGGCCTCCGTCGGCACGCGCCCGGGGTCTGTCGCCCGCACCACGCCCGTCCGGGGCGCGGTGCTCCCTTCCGTGCCGAACAGCTCCTCGACCTCTGCCCCGTCCGGCGCGGGGAAAAGCGCGCGCACGGTCGCCAAGATGCGGCGGAACTCGGGGGTGGCGTGATAGGCCGTGTGTTTGCGCAGCATCTCCTCCACCGGCGCCACGGCATGGCGGTAGGCCGCGAGCTCGTTCTGCTGTTGCACCGCGTGGCAGGCCAGTCGCGTGATTTCGCGCTCTCGCTCTCGGCGCAACACGTCGCACACCACCGCCAAGAGGGGACCTACCACCACATCTGCCAAGTCGTGGCCGCGCATGTAGAGATAGGCCGTTTCGGGCGTCACACCGAGGCGCTCCATCTCGGCGCGCAGCGGTTTGTAGCCGTCGCGTGCCTGCGGAAAACGGCGCTGCAACGACGCAATCTGCCGATTGACGCGGCGGCGCAAGGCTTCGATCATGCGTTCGGGGTGGTGGATCGGCACTTCGCGCACTTCGACGGTGCGGGCAAAGTCCGTGAGCGAAAAATGGGTGAAATAGCCGTAGCGATAAGCCCACACATTCCACACCAAGAGGGGGTGAATGATGCGGGAGAAGGCAGTGAGAAAAGCGCGGAAGTCGAAGGCCGTGCGATCGTTGAGCGTGGCCATGACACACACGCGGTCGAGCACCTCGGCGTGGCACTGGAGGTTCTCGATGGCGTAGACAAAGGTGTGCACCACGTAGGGCGATCGGCACACCGTCTCGCTGGTGGGCGTGGCGCCCTGCATGAGAAAGTCATAGTCGGCGTCGACACAGGCGATCATGTGCGGCCCGAGTCGGTTGGCCAAGGCGATTTTCTTGCCGCGCCCCAGCGTGAGGCGCGAGGGGAGCACCACTTCAAACTGCACATGGGGCGCGGCCTCGGTGAGGGCGTCGCGCCAGAAGAGGATGTCGTCGTAGCTTTCGACGTAGGCCACGACACGCGGCCGCGCCGTGCGCCCTTCGAGGCGAGAGGCGGCGGCGATGTAGGCCGAATTGAGGTGAGCGGAGAGACGAGACATGGCAGGCGGCGAATAAGGCAGGGGGAAAACCGTTGCGGCGTGCGGGGCGCGGCCTCAACGGGTGATTTCCTCGATTTCGGTGACGTGATCCTCCCAACCGTCGAGGATGACGGCGGGCGAGTGGGTGGTGAGAATGATCTGCCCGCGGGGATTGAGGGCGCGCACCATGCTGATCAAGCGCTTTTGCCAGTCGAAATGCAAACTCACCTCCGGCTCGTCCATGAAGAACACCGCGGGTTGGCGGTCTTGCACCAAGGCGGTGAGCAGGAGGATGAGCATCTGCTTCTCGCCCGACGAGAGGACGTAGGGCGAAAGCGGTTCGTCGTATTGCAAGAAGCGGAGTTCGTTGCTCGAGCGGTCGAGGCGTTTGCCCGTTTCGCAAAACAAGTCGTCGACCACATCTTGAAACTGTGTTTTGGCGGCGGCCGCCTCGGCGGCTTCGGCGCGCGCACTTTCGTTGCCCGAAGTGAGGAGGGCAATCATGCGGTTGCCCACATTCACCTGGTAGTCGAGATAGCGGCGTTGCAGGCGGTAGAGTTGCCAGTCGAGTTCGGTGAGCACGGCGCCGTCGGCCAGCGCGGTGAGGCGGTCGGCGGCCAAAAGTCGGCTGTCGATGGAGCGCACCAAGTCGTAGCGCACAAATTCCGCGCCGTCGGGGGCGAGGGTGAGGCACACGTCGTCGTGCCTTCCGCCGCGCAGCGTGCCCGAGGGCGCCAAGTGGCCGGTGCGCTGCACGAGGCGGGCAAGGATGGTGCTCTTGCCGGCGCCGTTCTTGCCGCTGAGCACGTTGACGTCGGGACGGAGCGCCCAGTCGATGGGTTTTCGCCCGTTCCACAGACTGCTGATCTCGATGCGGGCGATGTGTGAAGCGTATTGCGAAGTCATAGCGCGAAGGTTTTGTGCCCGAATGGGGCGGGTGTGTCGACAAATATAAGCATTAAACCCTTACCATCGCCGCCTTTGGTCTGCAAAAGGGCGAAAAACGTCGATTTTGCCTCTTTTTTCGTCGGGGAAAAGCAGCTTATCGCAGTGCGTCGTGCCCGCTAATCGCGTGAGAATGTGTAACTTTGCAAGCAAATCCCCTCGTATCGGCAGCCATTGTCCGCCTTTTCGGCCACGGTGCACGACCGCAAATTTCACAGACTAAACTATCTCCCCCAATGACCGCACGTTTCCTCCCGCTTGTGCTCCTGGTCGCCGCCGGCGTGACGGGTGTCGCCCGACAACGCGTCGTCACCGGCACCGTCGTGTCGAAGAAAGACCGCCAACCCCTCGAGTTGGCCAACGCCCGCCTCGTGTTGCGCAGCGACACCACGCGCCTTGTGGCCGGCGCCGTGACCGACAGCCTCGGCCGCTTCCGCATTGTCACCGAACAGACCGAACCGATGCGTCTGCGCGTGGGCTTCGTCGGCCTCACCTCGGCCGGCCAAGATGTGAAATTCCCCACCCCCGCGGCCGACAGCGTCGATGTGGGCACGATTCAGCTCGACGGCAACGACATGGCCCTGCGCGCCGCCGTGGTACGCGCCGTGGCCGCCCGCGTCGAACAGCAGGGCGACACCACCGTCTTCAACGCCGCGGCCTTCCGCACGGCCGAAGGCAGCACACTCGAGGCGCTCATCAAGCAACTCCCGGGCGCCGAAATCGGCGACGACGGCACGATCAAGATCAACGGCAAGACGGTCAAAGAACTCCTCATCAACGGCAAAGACTTCTTCAAGGGCGACACGAAGGTGGCCATGAAAAACCTGCCCACCAACCTCGTCTCGCGCGTGAAAAGCTACGACAAGAAGAGCGACTACGCCGAGCAAACGGGCGTCGACGACGGCGAAGAGAGCTTCGTGCTCGACATCAGCACCAAACGCGAGTTGAACCAGAGCTTCGTGGGCAACACCGACCTGGCCGGCGGCCTCGGCGAAGGGAGCGAAGGCCTCTACTCCGGCAAACTCATGGGCATGCGCTTCACCGACCGCTCCCGCGTCGGGCTCATCGCCTCGCACAACAACGTGGGCGACCGCGGTTTCGGCGGCCCGCGCGGCTTCTCGATGAACAACGGCGGGCGCACCACCTCGACCATGGTGGGCACCGACTTCTCGTGGGAGAACGGACGCGGCAAATACGAGGCCGGACGCTTCGAAGTGGGCGGCAACCTCCTCTATTTCCGCAACGACAACCACACTGAAACCATCTCTTCGGTCGAAAACTTCGTCACCTCCACCCAAAAGGGCAGCTTCGACGTGAGCCACGCCGACAACAACAGCCTGAGTCAGGCCGTTCACGCCCGTCTGCGCCTGAAATGGAATCCCGACTCGCTCACGCAAGTGGCTTTCCGCCCCAACTACGAGTGGAGCAAGGGACGCACCACCGCGAACTCGCGCTCCGCCACCTTCGATACCGATCCTTTCGCCCAATACGGCGTGACCGAGGTCGACGATGTGCTGGCGCGCGTGCACAAAACCCGCTTTGTGGGCGACACGGTGCGCGTGGCCGACGCCTTCCTCAAGAACGTCAACACCCGCTACGACCTCTCGCGCACCACCACCCACAAGGTCGAGGGCGATCTCAACCTCACGCGCCTCATCGGCGGGCGCAACGGCCGCACCATCACCTTCGAAGCGCGCGGCGGCTACACCACCACGGCCAACGACGCCTACTCGCGCGCCGACCTCTACAAGCGCGTGGCGGCCGATGCCACCGGCCCGCGCATGGCCGCCGGCGGCACCCACCAATACACCGACCGACCCTCCACTTCGTGGAACTACCGCGTGGGACTCTCCTACGTGCACCCCCTCGTGGGCAAGCTCCTGCTCGAAACCCGCTATCGCTACCAGCACAAGTACACCGACGGCGACCGCTCGCTCTACAACCTCATGAGCCTCGACGGCTACTCCACGCTCGGCGACTTCCTCAGTGCGCACACACAGCTCGGCACCGTCTCGCAACTCTACGTCCCCGGCACCACCGGCGTCATCCCCTGGCTCGACCCCGCCCAACTCCTCAGCCGCCTCAACGCCGAAGACGTGCAAGCCGCCGTGCGCGACGCCCAAAACTCGCAGTACGCCACCTATCGCTACGACAACCACCGCGTGCAACTGGGCTTGCGCTACAACGTGGGCGCCGTGCGCCTCTCGGCCGGCGTGCAACTCTCGCCCGAACGCACCCGACTGCAATACGAGCGCGCCGCCATCGGCCGCATCGACACCGTGCGCAACGTACTCAACTTCGCCCCCAACGTGCGCCTGCGCTACGCTTTCTCGAAAACCGCCAACCTCGATTTCAGCTATCGCGGACGCTCCTCGCAACCCTCGATGACGCAGCTCATCGGCGTGGTCGACAATTCCAACCCCCTGCGCATCTCGGTGGGCAACCCCGGCTTGCGCCCCGTGTGGAACCACGAGATGCACCTCTATTATAATGCCTACAACGCCGAACGCCTCCAAGGGCTCATGGCACACGCCGACTTCAACTTGGCCACCGGCAGCATCTCGCAACTCACCGTCCACGATGATGTGACGGGTCGCCGCTTCACGCGCCCCGAAAACATCGACGGCAACTGGAACGCCGCAGCCGGCCTCACCTTCAACACGCCCCTCGACCGCGAGAAGGTGCTCAATCTCTCCACCTCCACCGATGCCAACTTCACCCGCTCGGTGGGCTTCGTGGCCTCCTCAGCCGCCGCCTCCACCCTGCCCGATGCGCCCTCGCTGCGACAGGTGAACGCCCTCTTCGCCGGCGTCGTGGCCGACAAAAGCCGCACCGACGTCACCGCCCTCTCCGAGCGCCTCGACCTCTCCTACCGCCGCTCTCGGTGGGACTTCACCCTCAACGGACGCGTGGCCTACCAGCACTCCAACTCCTCGCTGCTCACCGCCGCCCGGCTCGACACGTGGAGCTTTGCCTACGGCGCCGAAGCCAACTTCACCCTGCCTTGGGGCATGACCTTCTCCACCGACCTGCGCATGACCTCACGTCGCGGTTTCTCGACCGCGGCCTTCAACACCGACGAGCTGGAGTGGAACGCCTCGATCTCGCAGTCGATGCTCAAAGGCAAAGCCCTCACCCTGCGCTTGGAGGCCTTCGATCTGCTCGGTCAGCAGAACGAGATCACGCGCACCCTCACCGCGCTGGCGCGCACCGACGCGTGGACCAATTCGCTCCACACCTACGTGATGCTCCATGCCATCTACCGCCTCAACGTCTTCGGCGGGGCGAAAATCCCCGAGCGTCCCGCGGGTCATCCCGGCGACGAGCGCCCCGGCACCAACTTCCGTCCCGTGCAGCCCCAAGGCGGCAACGGCGGTCACCTCGGCGGCCGACCGGGCGGAGGCCCCGGCAGCGGCCGTCCGCCCTTCTGATTCGCCCCCACGCCCGCACTCGCAGCGATGCAGTCCACCCCGCGTTCTCCCTCGTCGGAGAGCGCGGGGTTTCTGCGCAAAAAAGGGGAGAAAACCGCGGACTTTTGCAAAAAAGTCCCCTGCTTTTTCCGATTTTCGGCCGAGAAATCGCGCATTGGACAAAGTTCTCCATTACATTTTTTTGCGAAATGGCAGGGGTTCAGTATTTTTGTACCTATTAATTGCAGCCATCTGCCTCAAAATTTTCGCCCATGCCCGGCCTTCTCACCTCGGATCCTCCTTATTCGAATCGCCTCATCGACAACGCCCCCGGCTCCCCGAGCCTGAGCGAGGTGCTGCGCGAATGCCTGCGCGACGAGCGCTTCACCACCCTCCACATCGCCACCGGCTATTGGGATCTGCCCGGCATGACCCTCTTGGTGAGCGAACTGGAAGGCTTCTTGCAGCGCGAGGGCACGCGCATCGAGCTCCTCATCGGCAAAGACCCTTATGTCTACGCCTCGATGGTGCAAAAGCCCAAGTACAAAGACGCCGCCTACCCGACCGATTTCCTGCGCACCGACCTCACCGATCTGGCCGTCACCGAGCAGCACGTGCGCGCCCTTGCCCTCCTGCTCACCCAATGCCCCGACGAGCGCATCAACGTGCACCTCTATCGCGGCACCGATCCCGAAGGGCACGAGCAGTTTCTCCACTCGAAGTGCTACATCTTCACGGGCGAGAACTATTCGTGCGGCATCGTGGGCAGTTCGAACTTCACGGGCAAGGGCCTCGAAGGCAACGCCGAACTCAACTACCTCGAGGGCAACGCCGCACTCGTCACCGCCGTGGCCGGCCACGGCACGAGTTTCAACGGCCACCTCGCGTGGTTTCAAGGCAAGTGGGCACTCTCCGAACCTTGGTCGCAAACCTTTCTCGAGCAAGTGGTGCGCCCCACTCCCGGCGGCCACCGCGCCCAGCGCGCCACCGCCCCGATCACCCCGGCCGAACTCTACGTCAAGGCGCTCATCGACAAGTTTGGCGACATACTCGACGAGCGCCTCGGCCACACCCTCGCCGGCTATCTCCCCAAAGACTTCGACGCGCTCGACTATCAGCTCGATGCCGTGAAGCAATGTTGGCACATCCTGCGCGAGCACGGCGGTTTCCTCCTCTCCGACGTGGTGGGACTGGGCAAAACGGTGGTGGCCGTGCTCCTGGCCAAGTACTTTTTGGCACAAAGCAGCGCGACGACCCGGCGGCCGCGGCGCGTGCTCATCATCGCTCCGCCGGCGGTGCTGAGCGCTTGGCGCGAAACGGTGGCGCGCTTCGACGCCGAGACCGACTCGCCCATCGGTGCATTTGTCGACTTCACCACTCCCGGCGGCATCGGCCAATTCCTCGACGAACCCACCGACGAGTGGGTCGCCGACACGGACTCCGCCCCCACCGAAGAAGCCCCCGCCGAGGCGACGATCGACCTCTTCGACCTCGCCGTCGAGCACACCGCCGCGCCCGACGAAGAGAGCGACGACGAAACACCCACCGCGACCGACACCCTCGCCCCCGCTCCGCTTGACATCGCCCTCCCCGCCGCCGACTACGGCCTGCTGCTCATCGACGAGAGCCACCGCCTGCGCAACCACAACACGCAGAGCTATCGTCGGCTCGACACACTCATCGGCGACATCACCGCCCGACACGGCCTCTGCCCCTACGTCGGGCTGCTCTCGGCCACACCGCAAAACAACCGTCCGCAAGACCTGCGCAACCAGATCTATCTCTTCGCCCGCAACCGCACGGCCTCCACGCTCACCAAGGCTCACGGCGGCAATCTCGAGAGCTTCTTTGCCGATGTGCGCCGCCGCTACAACGACCTGCTGCACGACGACAAACTGCCGGCCGCCGAGCGCAACCAAGCACTGGCCGACCTCGCGGCCGAAATCCGCGACGGCGTGCTGCAAGACATCCTCGTTCGCCGCACCCGCACCGACGTGCAGCGCTATTACAACGCCGAACTGCGATTCCCCGAGGTGGCCGACCCCGAAAGCCTCCACTATCGGCTGAGCAAGGGGCTGGCCGAACTCTTTGCCCACACCACCGAACTCATCGGCCCGAGCATCGCCGGCTTTTTCAACGCCGACGGGCACGAAAACGCCCTTCCCCCGCAGAGCACCGCCCAACACACGGGCGGCATCGGCTATTTCCGCTACCGCGCCCTCGAGTTTTTCGTCGATTCCCGCCACATCGAGCGCTACGCTTGGCGCAACATGACCACCCAGCGCATCTCACTGCAACTGGCGCGCCTCAGTCAGATCAATCTCATCAAG
Source organism: uncultured Prevotellaceae bacterium (assembly GCA_963517315.1). Lineage (GTDB taxonomy): Bacteria > Bacteroidota > Bacteroidia > Bacteroidales > Bacteroidaceae > Alloprevotella. The sequence continues at coordinate 4,236 of CAUQEF010000019.1, read as the reverse complement.
CGTTTCGAGAGCAGTTTCACGGCTTTCAAAACCTCGTTGGCCCACTTGCGGCGCAACACGCAGACGATGATCGACATGTGGGAGAACGACACCATCTTTGTGTGCCCGGCCTTTGATGTAAACGCCCTCTTCGACCTCAACCGCCGCTACGAACAAAGCGGCCGCCGCCTCGCCTTTGCCGACGTGGTGGCCGAAATACGGCAAAAGATCGCTGCCCTCCCGCCCGAACAGAACGCCAAGGGGCAGAACGCCGAGTACCGCCGCGCCGATTTCCACCCCCGCTACATCGAAAAGCTCCGCGACGACCTCTTGCTCATCGACCGGCTCATCGAGAAGTGGAACTACTATTCCGACGACCCGAAGCTCGAAGCCTTCAAGCGCCTGCTCCACCCCGTGCTCCTCGACCCCGTGCGCAATCCCTCGGGACTGCTGGTCATCTTCACCGAGAGTGCCGACACGCTCCGCGCCGTGGCGCGCGCCATCGAGAGCGTCGACGACACGCTCCCGGTGCTCACCGTCACCTCGGCCAACCGCCGGGAGGTCGAAGCCAACATCCGCGCCAACTTCGACGCCAACTACCGCGGCACGCCGCGCACGGACTATCGCATCATCGTCACCACCGACGTGCTGGCCGAGGGCATCAACCTGCACCGCGCCAACACCATCCTCAACTACGACACGCCGTGGAACTCCACCCGCCTGATGCAGCGCATCGGTCGCGTCAACCGCCTCGGCACGGCCGCCGAGCGTGTCTATGTCTACAACTTCATGCCCAGCAGCGAAGGCGATGCGACCATCCGGCTCGTGAGCAACGCCCACACCAAGCTGCAATCCTTCCACCATCTCTTCGGCGAAGACAGCCGCATCTTCACCGCCGACGAAGAAGTGGTGCACCACCGTCTCAACCTCGAGAGCGGCGGCGTGAGTTCTGAGCTGGAACGCTATCTCTATGAACTGAAACGCTACAAAGACGAGCACCCCGCCCGCTATGCCTACCTCGCGGGACTGAAAGACGGGCACACCCTCGCCGTCGCTCCCGATGCCGAGCAGACGGGTGCGCTCTGTCTCTACCACACGGCCGACGAGCGTGCCCATTTCGCCGCGGTCGACACCGCAGGACAGGGCGAGGTGCTCACGGCGACCGACTTCTACGAACGCCTGCGCACCGCCTGCTCGCGCGCCGCTGCACCGCTGCCCGACGATTGGGCGGAACGCGAAAAAGCCGCCGCACTCGCCGTGAACCGCGCGCTCTCGAAAATGCACGTCGACGCGGCCAAATCGCTCGAAGCCACCGAGGCCAAAGCCCTCCTCTACCACCTTTCGGGGCTCCCCGGCACCACCGCCGCCACAATGGCCCTGCTCAAAAACGCCCGCCTGCTCATCGACCGCGGCAACGTCGACGTCATTCGCCGCTGCCTCCACGTCAAACGGCGACTCGAAGCCGAGGCCGAGCTCTTTCCCCTCACCTCCGAACAGATCAACGCCTACATCGCCCAAGGCCTTCAAGCCATGGTGGGGAAAGTGACCGCCCGCCACGGCCAACTCACCCTCTGTCTCGGTCTCGCCCACTGATGCGCTCGGCTCGCGGCGCACCGCCGCCGCACCGCCCCCGCTTTCGTCCAACCGCCTCCGCGCCCTCCAATCCTACCGCCTTCATGTCCGCCAACGACCTCAAGCACTTCCTCCAACAGCCCTTCCCGGGCAAAGAAGCCTTCTTCGCCCACATTCTTTCGCCCCTCTTCGGCGAAGAAAACGTGATGGACACCTTCGACGAACCCCTCCTCGACGATCATCCCGCCTTTCGGCCGATGGCCGAGGCCACGGGCATTCGCAGCATCACGCGCATCGCCCACATCGACCTCGGCGTGCAACCACTCGACATCTTCGACATCACCGTGGCCGACCGCGTGCGCATGGCACAAAACCGCGTGGGTGTGCAGCAGCTCGTGCGCCGCCTCATGGACACCTACTCCGGCGCTTTTCTCCTCATCCACTACGAAGGTCGCCCCGACTGGGAGTGGCGTTTCACCTTCTGCCACAAAACCCACGACGCCGCCGCAGGCAGCGACGCCAAGCGCTTCACTTTCCTCCTCGGCCCGGGACAAGCCTGTCGCACGGCGGCCGAAAACTTCCGCAAACTCATCGACCGCCGCACCGCCGACCCCGAGATGCTCCTCGGCATCGACGACCTCCGCCAAGCCTTCTCCGTCGAAGCCCTCTCGCGCGAGTTCTTCAACCGCTACAAAGAGCACTACGATCGCTTCGTCCACTTCATGGTGAACGACGCCCCCATGCGCGCCGACTTCACCCGCACCGACCGTCCCGCCGACACCCCCGAAGCCCGCGAACGCGAGGAAAAACCCATCCGCGACTACGTCAAAAAACTCCTCGGCCGCATCGTCTTCCTCCACTTCGTGCAGAAGAAGCGCTGGCTCGGCGTGCCCCTCGGCCGCGAGTGGGGCGAAGGGCTCGACAACTTCCTCCTCCACCTCTTCCGCTCCGCCCCGCCCGAACAGCAAGCCGACTTTCTCGACGGGGTGCTCGAACCGCTCTTCGACCGCGGCCTCGACACCGACCGCAGTGCCGAGAGCGATGCCTACGACACCCTCGTTCCGGCCGTGGGCACGGTGCGCATCCCGTGGCTCAGCGGCGGACTCTTCGAGCGCGACCGCCAAGACCGCCTCCCCTCGTGCTTCCCGCCCGAACTCTTCCGCAACCTCTTCGAGATGTTGGCGGAATACAACTTCACCATCGACGAAAACGATCCCGACGACGCCGAAGTGGGCGTAGACCCCGAAATGCTCGGCCGCATCTTCGAGAATCTGCTCGAAGACAACAAAGACAAGGGCGCCTTCTACACACCCAAAGAAGTGGTGCGCTACATGTGTCGCGAGAGTCTCTGCGCCCATCTCACCGCCACCCTCCCCGCCGTCGACGCCGAAGCGCTGCGCGCCCTCGTCGAGTCGCACAACGTGGAGCACCTCCCCACCGATGCGGCCGCCCACGTAGACCGCGCACTGGCCGACGTCAAGATCTGCGACCCCGCCATCGGTTCGGGCGCATTTCCCATGGGCTTGCTGCGCGAACTCTTCGCCTGCCGCTCCGCCCTCACCCCGCTTTTGAACACCCCGCGCGAGGCCGCCGACCTCAAGCGCCACATCATTCGCCACAACATCTACGGGGTCGACATCGAACGCGGCGCCGTCGACATCGCCCGCCTGCGCTTCTGGCTCGCCCTCGTGGTCGACGAACCCACTCCCCTCCCCCTTCCGCACCTCGACTACAAGATCATGCAGGGCGACTCCCTCCTCGAGCGCATCGCCGACATCGACCTCAGCCACATTGCCGAGGCCGGTGCCGTCGCGCCCCCCGTTCAGCAAGACCTCTTCGGCTATGCCGACGGCAATTTGGGCAGTGCGGGATTCCGCGACGAAGCCGACTGCCAATCCTTCCGCGAAGAGTTGGAATGCGCTTTCTACACCGGCGACCACCTCGAGCGCGAAGAGCTTCGCAAATCCCTCCACCGACGCGTCGCCAACGCCGTCCTCTGGTCGCTCTCCTCCCGCATCCAAACCGCAGAGCGCACCCTCTACGAGCTACAAGCCAATGCCGCTCACCTCACCCCGAGGCAAAAGAAAGAACAGGCGCGCCTCACGGCTTACGTCAGTCGCCTGCAACCCGTCATCGCCTACACCAACGCCCACCACGCCCTTCCGCCCACCGAATGCTTCTTGTGGCACACGTGGTTTCGCGACGTCTTCGAGCGCGAGGGCAAGGGCGGCTTCGACATTGTCATCGGCAATCCGCCCTACATCCAGCTCCAAGCCAACGGCAGCCTCCTCGCCACCCGCTATGCCGAGGCCGGCTACACCACCTTCGACAAGCGCGGCGACATCTACTCGCTCTTCTACGAATTGGCCCGCCGGCTTCTCGCTCCCGGCGGACACTTCTGCTACATCACGTCCAACAAATGGATGCGTGCGGCCTACGGTGCGGCCACGCGCCGCTTCCTCGCGGCCGAAGACACCGACGTGCTCCAACTCCTCGACTTCGCCGGGACGCGCATTTTCGAGAATGCCACCGTCGATGTCAACATCCTCCTCGCCGCCCACCGCCCCAACCGCCACGCCACCCAGAGCCTGCAAGTCAATGCCGAGGCACAAGACTGCCTCACCGAATCCAGCGTATTCCGGCAGCACGCCGCCCCCTGCGCCTTCCCCGCCGAAGAGAGTTGGG
>CAUQEF010000018.1:0-46236 GCA_963517315.1 uncultured Prevotellaceae bacterium | reverse complement strand
CAAAAGGTGAAGAGGTGAAGGCAAAAATAGAAAAACACTGGACGCGCGCGCGTGCATACGCGTACATTATTCATAAGAATCACTCCGCGCTACGAAGCCCCTCGTTCGTACTGCCGACCAAACACTCGCTTTCGGCGATGAGCTGGTTCGGCGGACGAAATGGTTTCCTCGACGGCGCGCACTTTTCGCACGCTCCCCTTCAACAACACCGGCACGCCCTATGCAAAGTAGACTTAGGCAAGGACAAAAAGGCACAGCGTCAAGCCGTTTCGACGAGTTTTCGTCCTAGAAAGCATGTCAGCTCAAAATAAAACGCTAAATTTGCGGCGCAATAGAAATATACTACACAACGATAATCTCATGATCAAATCTCAGGACATCAAGAAGGGCGTTTGCATCCGCATGGACGGCAAGCTCTACTTCTGCATCGACTTCCTCCACGTGAAGCCCGGTAAGGGTAACACCATCATGCGCACCACCCTCAAGGACGTGGTGAGCGGTCGCGTGCTCGAAAAGCGCTTCAACATCGGCGAGGCGCTCGAAGACGTGCGCGTGGAACGTCGCCCCTATCAATACCTCTATCAGGAGGGTGAAGACTACCTCTTCATGAACCAAGAAACTTTCGACCAAGTGCCCATCTCTCGCGACCTGATCACGGGTGTGGACTACATGAAGGAAGGCGACGTGGTGACGGTGGTGAGCGACGCTTCGACGGAGACAATCCTCTATGCAGAAATGCCCATCAAGGTGGTGCTTCGTATCGACTACACGGAACCCGGTTTGCGCGGTGACACGGCAACGAACACGCTGAAGGACGCTACCCTCGAAACGGGTGCGAAGATTCGCGTTCCCCTCTTCATCGAAACCGGCGAACTCGTGGAAGTAGACACGCGCGACGGCTCTTATCAGAACCGCGTGAAGGCTTAATGCCTTGCTGCTTCGCAGTATTTCCCCCATCGGCCTCGGCATACACTTTCGGGTATGTCGAGGCTTTTTTTGAGCAAAGACCGACAAAGTGAACTTTTCGCAAGCACGGTTTGGTAAGCCGCTGCGAAAGTTGTACTTTTACGTCGTGTAACCCCAAAAACGCGCCCTATGACGCCCATTCAACTCATCGCTCAGCGGTTGAACCTCCGCGAAAAACAAGTAGAACAAACCATCGCCCTCCTCGACGAGGGCGCCACGATACCGTTTATTTCCCGTTATCGCAAAGAAGCGACGGGCGGTCTGGACGAAGTGGCTGTGGCCGCCGTGGCCGAACAGCATCGTCAGCTCGATGAACTGGAGCATCGCAAGGCTTTTGTGCTCGAAACCATCGAGGCACAGGGTGCGCTGACCGACGAACTGCGAGCGCGCATCACGGCTTGTTGGGATGCGACGGAAATCGAAGATATCTATTTACCCTTCAAGCCCAAACGCCGCACTCGCGCACAGATGGCACGCGAAAAAGGACTCGAACCGCTCGCGCAACGCTTGTTGCTGCGCCCGAACAGCGATCCGGAACAGGAAGCCGAAGGTTTTCTGACGGACGAAGTGGGTACGGTGGACGAAGCACTGCAAGGGGCGCGCGACATCATCGCCGAACAGATCAGTGAAGATGAATATTCGCGCCAAACGCTGCGCCGGATCTACAGCCGCGAGGCGGTGATCTCGTCGAAGGCGGTGAAAGGCAAATCGGAAACGCCAGAAGCGGCCAAATATCGCGATTATTTCGAATGGAGCGAACCGCTGAAACGCTGCACCTCGCACCGCTTGTTGGCCATGCGCCGCGGCGAGAGCGAGGGTGTGCTGCGCGTGACGATCACGCCGGCGGACGATGAGCGCGCCACAGAACAGGTGGCACGACGCTATGTAAAAAGCGGTACGCGAGCCGCCGAACAAGTGGAAATGGCAGCCGGCGATGCCTACAAACGTTTGTTGCGCCCGAGCATCGAGACGGAGTTTGCGGCCTCGAGCAAGGAGCAGGCGGACGAAGAAGCGATCCGCGTTTTCGCCACCAACTTGAAGCAGTTGCTGCTGGCGGCGCCGCTCGGACAACGCCGCATCATGGGCATCGACCCTGGTTTCCGCACGGGCTGCAAGGTGGTGTGTCTCGATGCACAGGGCGCACTGCTCCACAACGAAACCATCTATCCACACCCACCCAAGAACGAAACCGTGCGTTCGGAACAGACTTTGCGCCGTTTACTCAAAGACTATGCGGTGGAAGCCGTGGCGATCGGCAACGGAACGGCCGGACGCGAGACGGAAGAGTTGGTACGCGGTTTGCACGTCGAGGGCGTGGAGATTTTCTTGGTGAGCGAAGACGGTGCTTCGGTCTACTCGGCCTCGGCCACCGCGCGCGAAGAGTTTCCGGACTATGACGTGACGGTGCGCGGTGCCGTTTCGATCGGTCGCCGGCTCGCCGATCCCTTGGCAGAACTCGTGAAGATCGATCCGAAAGCCATCGGGGTGGGACAATATCAACACGATGTCGACGCCGGTGCGCTGAAACGCTCTTTGGATCAAACGGTGGAGAGTTGTGTGAACGCCGTGGGTGTGAATCTCAATACGGCTTCGGCGCATCTGCTTACCTATGTGAGCGGTCTGGGTGCGGCATTGGCGAAGAAAATTGTGGAGTATCGCACGGCACACGGCCCCTTCGGCTCGCGCCGCGAACTGCTCAAAGTGCCTCGGCTCGGCGCAAAGGCTTTTGAACAGTGCGCCGGTTTTCTGCGCATCGTCGACGGGAAGAACCCACTGGACAACACGGCGGTGCACCCCGAGCGTTACGACATCGTGCAACACATGGCGGCCGACGCCGGACTGGACGTGCCTGCACTCATCGCCGATGCCGAAGCGCGCAAACGCTTGGATTTGAAACGCTACTGCACGGCCGACGTGGGACTGCCGACCCTCACCGACATTCTCGCGGAACTGGACAAACCGGGACGCGACCCGCGCGGAAAAGCAGAGGTGTTCTCGTTTGAAGAAGGCATTCACTCCATCGACGATTTGGAAATCGGCATGATTCTGCCGGGCATTGTGACGAACGTCACCAACTTCGGCGCGTTTGTCGACCTCGGTATCAAGGTGAAAGGTTTGGTACACGTTTCGCAACTCGCCGACCGCTTTGTGCGCGACCCAAATGAAGTGGTGCACGTGCAACAACAGGTGCGCGTTCGTGTGCTCGAAATCGACGATGCCCGCGGCCGCATTGCACTTTCCATGAAAAGCGTGGAATGAACACCCACAACGTTAATTCTCCAAAGAAACACAACATGACCGACGAACACTACATGCGTCGCGCCTTGGAAGAAGCCCACGCCGCCGCCGACCGCGGAGAAGTCCCGGTCGGTGCCGTGGTGGTTTGCCGCGACACGATCATCGCCCGCGGCCACAACCTCACCGAAACGCTGCACGATGTCACCGCTCATGCCGAAATGCAAGCGGTGACGGCCGCCGCCGGACAACTCGGGGGGAAGTATCTCAACGACTGCACGCTCTACGTCACCGTCGAACCCTGCGTGATGTGTGCCGGTGCGCTCGGTTGGTCGCAGATCAGTCGCGTCGTCTACGGTGCCGCCGACCCGAAACGCGGTTTCAGTGTCTACGCGCCCCAAGCGTTGCACCCCAAAACGCAAGTCACTTCGGGCGTTCTGGCCGAAGAATGCAGCGCACTGATGAGCGATTTCTTCAAACGCAGAAGATAAGTCGCGCACTTTCCACGCCAAAGCGTCTGCCTTTCGTCCCCACTCACACCCTCTCTCATGGCACAGCACAACGAATTGGGAAAAGCCGGTGAAACCGCCGCCTGCCAATACCTGCTCGAGCGCGACTACCACATTTTGGAACGCAACTGGCGCTGCCATCCGTTGGAGGTCGACCTCATCGCCGACGATTGGGGCGAACTCGTTTTCGTGGAAGTGAAAACGCGCAGCGACGACCGTTGGGAAGATCCCGCGGCCGCCGTAGATCGCTACAAACAAGAGAGTCTTTCGCTCGCTGCCATCGCCTACATTCGTCGAAACCAACTCGGCAACATCCCCTTTCGCTTCGACATCATCACCCTCGTCGGTAGCGAGCCGCCCTTCCGCATCCGTCACTACGTCAACGCCTTCCCCCTCCGTCCGCCCCACGCTTTTCACCCCAACCATGAGCACAACCGCTTTTTCTGAACTCCCCCCCCACTGGCAGCGCCACCACTTCGCCGAAGTCCCCACCACGATGGAACTCCTTCGCGAGGATGCCCTCGAAGAACGTGCCCTCATTGAAGAAGAAAGGGGAAGAAGAAAGGAGAACAGCGAGAGTTCTAAAAGAGAACATGCCCAAGGTGTGAACATCCCCGGCAAAGAATCACAAAACGAGCATGCCCTCCACAATAAAAAAAGAGGAGTAGAAAAGGACAACGAAGACCAAAGCGAAGAACATCTCCGCGCACAGACGCCCCTAAACCAAGAAGCGCAAAGTAAGCATGCCCTCTATAAAGAAGAGAAGAAAAAAAAAGAGGACAAGGGAGAAATAATCGAAGAAAAACTCCCCGAACAGACGCCACTGCACCAAAAAGCGCAAAGCAAGCATGCCCTCTATAAAGAAGAGAAGGAAAAAAAAGAGGACAAGGGAGAAATAATCGAAGAAGAACTCCCCAAACAAGCTCCACAAAACCAAGAGGCGCAAAGCGAGCATACCCTCTACAAGAAAAAAAAGGGAGTAGGAAAGGAAAACGAAGACCAAAGCAAAGCAGATCTCCCCGAACAAACGCCACAAGACCAAGAATCACAAAACGAGCATGCCCTCTACAATAAAAACAAGAAAGCAGAAAAGAACGGAGAAAACACGCCGGACGAGAACACCTCGAACAAAAAAATAATTCTCGACGACGAGAACGCTGGCAAAGTGCAGCTCGTCACAACCGACTACCAGACCCACGGACACGGACAAGTGAACACCGTGTGGGAAAGTGCACGCGGCGAAAACCTCCTCTTCAGTTTCCTCTTTCGGCCGGATCACATCACCGCCGGCGAGCAGTTTTTTCTCTCCGAAATCGCCTGCCTCGCCGTCGCACACACCCTCGACGCCTACACCGAAGGCATCAGCGTGAAGTGGCCTAACGACGTTTATCATCACGACCACAAAATCTGTGGCATGCTCCTGCGCCACACCCTCAGCGGCGCGCAGATCTCCGCCACCCTCGTCGGCATCGGTCTCAACCTCAACCAAAAGCAATTCCTCGGCGACGCGCCGAATCCCGTTTCGCTCCGGCAAATCATCGGTCGCCCCGTCGATCGCGAAGAAGTGCTCTGCCGCTTCGCGCATCATTTCGACCGACTGCTCCGCGCCGTCACCCATCCCGATCCCGATGAGCGCCTTGCACAGCGGCAACGTCTCCACGGCGAATACCTCCGCCGACTCTATCACCGCGACGGTGCGCACGACTATGTCGACGCGGCGAGCGGCGAAACCTTCTCCGCCCACATCGTCGACGTCGCCCCCACCGGCCAACTCACCCTCCGAACCACCGACGGCCACCTGCGCCACTACCATTTCAAAGAAGTGCGCTTCGTCGTCCCCCTCCCCACCACAGCCCCCGCCCATGTCTGAGCACCGCGCCATCCTCCGCATCGCCGTCCCCTCCATCCTGTCGAACATCACCGTCCCCCTCCTCGGTTGGGTCGACACCGCCATCGCCGGGCACCTCGGCACGTCCGACTATCTCGCGGCCATCGCCATCGGCAGCGCCCTCTTCTCCGTCACCTACACCCTCTTCAACTTTCTGCGCATGGGCACCGGCGGTCTCACCGCCCAAGCCTATGGCAGTCAGCGACACGACGAAACCGCCCTGCTCCTCCTCCGCGGTCTGCTCATCGCCCTGAGCATCGGCGCCCTCCTCATCGCACTGCAAACACCCCTCCTGCGGTTCGGCCTCTCGTTCATGTCCACCTCCGCCCCCATGGCGGCACAGGCCGTGAGTTACTACCGCGTACTCATTTGGGGCGCCCCCGCCACGCTGAGTCTCTACGTCCTCAACGGCTGGTTGCTCGGTAGGCAAGACGCGCGCACGCCCCTCCTCATCGCCGTGGTGCAAAACCTCCTCAACATCGGTGCCAGCCTGCTCCTCGTTCACGGCTTCGGCCTCCGGCTCATGGGCGTCGCCGGCGGCACCCTCCTCGCCCAATGGTTCGGCGCAGCCCTCGCCCTCTTTTTCGCCCTCCGCACCCTGCGGCGGCACGGTAGCACACCGCGGCTCTCGGCCGCCTTCCGCAATGCCGGCGCGTGGCGTTCGTTCTTCACGGTCAATGTCTTCATCTTTCTCCGCACCCTCTGTCTCGTCGCCGTCATGTTCTCGTTCACGGCCTTCGGCAGTCGGCGCGGCCCCACCCTCCTTTCGGCCAATGCCGTGCTGCTCCAATTCTTCACCCTCGTGAGCTACGTCATGGACGGTTTCGCCTATGCCGGCGAAGCCGTGGGCGGTCACCTCGTCGGTGCCGGCAGCGCAGCGCGTTTCCGCCGTCTCGTCCGCTCGCTCTTCGCTTGGGGTGTGGGACTTTCGCTCTTGTTCTCCACCGTCTTTGCCCTCGGCGGCAGCGCACTCATCGCCCTCTTCACCGACGCCGTCGCCGTGCGCCAAGCCGCCGAAAGCTATCTCCTCTACGCCGTCCTGCTCCCCCCGGTCGCCATGTCCGGTTTTCTGCTCGACGGCCTTTTCGTAGGCACCACCGCCACCTCGGGCATGCTTCTCGGCGTGGCCGTGGCCGCCGCGGGCTTCTTCGCCCTCCACGGCCTACTCGCCCCAACGCTCGGCAACCACGGGCTGTGGATCGCCTTTCTCGCCTACCTCGCCCTGCGCGGACTGGTGCAAGGCGCTCAACTCCCCGCCATCGTGCGCCACAGTTTCGCCCCCTCCGCAGCGCAGACGGCACACTGATTTCCCATTTCGCAACAATACTATTCATTTTCAGATATGAAATTCAAACGCATCCTCCTCAAACTCAGCGGCGAAAGCCTCATGGGTGCCCAAGGTCACGGCATCGACACCCAGCGTCTCAACGAATATGCCGACCAAATTCGCGAAATCCGCGAGATGGGCGTGCAAGTGGGCATCGTCATCGGCGGCGGCAACATCTTCCGCGGCCTCAGCGGCGCGGGCAAAGGTTTCGACCGCGTGAAAGGCGACCAAATGGGCATGTGCGCCACGGTCATCAACAGCCTCGCCCTCTCCTCCGCCCTCGGTGCGCAAGGCGTGCCCAACCGCGTGCTCACCGCCATCCGCATGGAACCCATCGGCGAGTTCTATTCGAAGTGGAAAGCCCTCGAAGCCCTCGAACGCGGCGAAGTGGTGATCATGAGCGCCGGCACCGGCAACCCCTACTTCACCACCGACACCGGTTCTTCGCTCCGCGGCATCGAGATTGAAGCCGACGTCATGCTCAAAGGTACGCGCGTGGACGGCGTCTACACCGCCGATCCCGAAAAAGACCCCACCGCCACGAAGTTCGACGAGATCACCTACGACGAAGTGCTGCGCCGCGGTCTGAAAGTGATGGACGTGACGGCCACCGCCATGTGTCGCGAAAACCACTTCCCCATCTACGTCTTTAACATGGACGTGCCCGGCAACCTGCGCCGCGTACTCGAAGGCGAGCCCATCGGCACCTACGTGCACGACTGACCCATTTCGTCGCCCTCCCCACCCTCTCGGCGGACGAAGAGCCCCACCGCGGAACACCCACCGCGCGGCGCTCTTCGTCCGCCGTTTTTTGATGCACAAATGCACCCTTTCCTCGCGCGTGCGCGCGTCCGGCGTTTTTCGTATTTTGCCTTCACCTCTTCACCAAACCTCGACAACTCATTAATTCACTGCGAGTTACGTGTGAAGGATTCACCCTTTTCGCTTCACCCCTCTCAGAGCAAAATCGACCACCCAACTAATTGTAAAACAACATCTTACACGGTGGGTGAAGGTGAACACAGCCTTTATGTTCACCCACAACATGCTCAGACACAATCGCTTAACGGGGTAGGTGAAGGGGTGAAGGCAAAAATCGAAAATCGGTTGTGTACACGTACGCGCGCGTAGGGCGTTGCGAATCGCCTTTCGCTTCTTCTTCACTTTCACAACTCCTCGCGAAAAGTGCTCCACTTTTTCAACATTCTCCCCTGCTTTTCCGAGAAAGTCCACTGCTTTCCGTCGAAGCATTCGAAGGAATACGGAAAGCACAAAAACACCTAACGAAAGTTTCGATACAAAAAAACGATTTTCGTTTGTCTTTTCCGAGAAAAAGCGTACATTTGCAGCAAACCTACTTAATTTCACACTTCGCCCATGAAACCTCTATTGAGAATTGCCCTCCTCGCCTGCTTCGTTGTACTCGGGCTCGCCGCGCGTGCCGGCTCGCTCACTCCGCCCACGGCCGACTCCGTGCTCACCGACAGCACAAAGACACACGCGCTGCGCGAAGCCACGGTGAAAACCACGCGCCTACTCTTCATCACCCGCAAAGACACCATCATCTACGACCTCGACGCCGTGAAACTCAAAGACGGCGCCAACCTCGGCGATGCACTCAAGAAACTGCCCGGCATGGAGATACGGAAGAAGAAACTCTACTACATGGGCAAACCCGTGGATCGGCTGCTGGTGAACGGTTTCGACTTTTCGCGCAACGACCCCTCGATGGCGCTCGAAGCCCTGCCGGCCTACATCGTCAAGAGTGTGAAAGCCTATGAGCAACGCGGCGAACTGGCGCGCGTGACGGGACTCGACGACGGTTCGCGCGAGCAGGTGGTCAATGTGGTGCTCCGCAAGAAATACATGGGCACGTGGACGGGGCAAGCCGACCTCTCGGGCGGCACGCCCGACCTCTATAGCGCCCGAGGCTATGCCAACACCTTCACCGACCGCTACCGCGTGTCGCTCTTCGGCAATGCCAACAACACGAACCAGGAACTCTGGTACAACGGCGACGGATCGATCAGTTCCTTCAACGTCTATCGCTCCGGTAAGAATGCCTTCCACTCACCGGGCGGCACCCTGTTTTGGCGCAACAAGAGCGACGAGAACGCCGCGGGCTATCTGAAGATCGAGGCCACGGGCGACTATAACAACAACACGCGGCGCAACACCCGCTACACGGAGTTGGAAACGAGGCTCAGCAGCGGCAGCAGTTACAACGCGACCGAAGAGCACACTCACTCGCATGAGACGCGCGTGGCGGGTCACCTCTTTGTGACGTGGCGACCTACGGCGACGACCTACGTGTTCTATCAAAATAACGCATGGCGCTCGCGCACCACTTCGGACAACAATGGGCGCGGCGCGACGTGGAACGCCAATCCCTTCAACGCGGGATATGCCCCGCTCGATTCGGTTTTCGCCCCGAACCTGCTGCGTGCCGCGATGTTCGGTGCCGTGACTCGCAAGCGGTCGGTCGGACAAGGCGAAAACACGCTCGGGCACGTCGACCAACTGCTCATGGTCAATCAGAAACTCAACTCCCAAGGAGCGAACCTCACTTGGCAAACGTATCTGAGGCGCGAAGAAACAACGTCCGACAACTTCTCGCTCGACGGCTACCACTATTTCCTTCCCCAAGCGAACAACTTGCCCCACTTGCTTCACCGCTACCGAGACAATGCGACCGGCAACACCTATCTGGGTTCGACGCTGGAACTGCAATGGCCCGTGGGCAAACATTTTGTGCCGGGTGCGCGCTACGCCTTTTCGCACCTCCACAACCGGATGGACACCGACGGCTTCCTGCTCAACCGCCTGAGCGGCGCGCCCACCACCTTCGACGCCGCCCTCCCCTTCCTCGCCCGGCTACCCGAGGGCATCGCCGATTGGCGACGCCTCGCTCGCGAAAATGAGATCACACGCCACACCCTGCAAAACACCACCTCGCACAGCGGAACGCTCTTTCTCCGCTATACCGCCGATCGGTGGTTCTCGTCGGCGAACCTAACGCTCAGACACGAGAACGAGATCTACGATTTCGAGAAAGGCGGTTTTCCGGCACAGCACCTCACGCGCCGACAAACGCTACCCGCCTTCTCGACCAAAACAGAATGGAAGCCCGGCTCAAGCAAGTTCACTTTCGACTATGATCTCAGCACGAGTGCGCCTTCCATAACGGAGCAGATCACGCTGCCCGACCTCGCCGATCCGCAAAATGTGCGCCTCAGCAACCCGGATTTGAAAAACAAGGTCACGCACAACTTCTCGCTGAGGAGCGAAAACCTATTTGAACAGCACCGCGGCGAAGAGACAAAACGCCACCAACTCTATGCGGGCATCGTTTTTACCACCACGGCCAACGAAACGACGCAACTCACCGCGTTCGACCGCACCACGGGCGTGACCACGACGAAGCCGGTCAACATCTCGGGTGCTTGGAACACGAGTTCCTATCTCTACTTTCTCCAATCGCTCGACTATGCGAGCCGTTTCGTCTTCGGTTATTCCGCCGGACAGAGCACCACTCGCCGGCAGAACTTCAATGTGGCGGGTTCGCTCGCCGATGCACGCCCCGAAGAACTGTTCTTCCACACGATAGCCTGTGGTTTTGGGCCTCAATATCACGGTGATAAACTTTCTGTGGAATCGTCGTTCAACCTCTCCTACAGTTTCAACCACAGTCCCAACCCCATCTACGACCGTCAGCGCACATTCGAGCCCGGGGCTATGGTAGACTTTGAATACGAGCTGCCCTTCGAGCTCCATCTCGGCCTGCGTTATCGATTGAGTCACATCGACTACCGGGGCACGCAGCACTATCGCCGCACCGAGCATGAGCTGAATTTCGACCTCACGCGGGCTTTCCTCAAAGGCAAGAACTTGACGGTCTCACTCAGGGGACACGACCTCTTCAACAACAACCGCGGCATCACCCACAACTTCAACGAAACGTCAATCGAACGCATTTACGACACGGCCTACGGCCGCTACTTCCTGCTCGGCTTCACCTATCGTTTCACCACGAAAAAACAAGAGGCCGAGGAATGAGACTCCGGACTAAAAAATATCCGCAAGACGACTGTTTGACAACAGCGCGTCTTGCGGATCGGGCTTTGTAGAAGGGGTTGCAGCTCTTACTGAGTGCGGCTTATAAATGACTCAAGAAAGACCTTTCGTTTTGCTCCATTCGTGCAATGAAGTTAGAAAAACCATCACTCCCGGAAGGGATTCTCAATCCCAATTTCGTAATCGTTCCTCCGTTAACTCCATCCACTTCTGATAAGAGATCCAACACTTCGGGCTTTACTTCCTCGTCGGGATGAGGAAAGAACAAGTACCCCTTATCAGTACAAAACCGATACATATAGGTGATGGTTTTGTAATAAATGGCGGTAGCCTTTTCTTCACCGTAGGTACGCTGCTCTTTAAGGGGAATGTACTTTGCATCTGCCACCGAAGACTGATCTACAGCAACGTAGTCCGGAATGATCCTTTGCCCTTGTTTGAACAGGCGAATGGGACTTCCGTCACCTAAGAAATAATGAGTGTATTTCCCCTCAAGTAGCAAGGCTAAGTATTCTTCCCACAACCAAGCAGCATCAATAAGCACTCCATAAATTTCATCCTCGCACTGACCATATTTCAATTCTTCGTGCCGAAGGATTTGCAAACAGAGCTTTTGCAAAGGGGTATATTCACTATAATAAGGATGTTCCGGTGGGCGCAAATTCTGATTGATAACCGCTTGCCGCTGATTCGGACTATAAGAAGGAGTGGCGCTGATCATCTGTTCCACAGCTTGTATGGTATCGAAATCGATCCTGAGCAAATCACCTCCTTTATATTTTTCAATAAACGCAATGGTGTGTCTAATCAGCTGGGTTACTTCATTGTCGTAACTGAATTCTCGCGTCCGGTAGGCCACCCTTCCATTGAAGGGTTCATTGCTCCTTATATGCCGACTCACATCGACAACTCCTCTTGCATTGGCATCATTGTATTTCTTGGTTACGTATTTCTTGTATACCCCTTGGTTAATCGCTTTTTTCAGATACAATGGAAACAAGTAGACGAGAAAATCAAATACGCTGTCTTCGCTTATCGTGTGCTGCAGATTGAACAAATTGATTTTGGCCACCTTTTGAAGCATGTAGTGCAAAAAGTAGTCTTCGTCATTCCCCTTAGCAAACCTTGAATGGATGGACAGACGGGTACTATTCCGCCCCACAAAGCCAACGATACTATTCGTAAATAGTTTATCTCCATCAATTCGGCATATCTGTTTCTTTCCAAAATCTCTGTCATAATGCGCAAAGGAATCCGGAAACACCAGCAAACAGGGGCACTCATCGAGCGTAAGATCCGATAAAGCCACATTGGCTATCGCCATCAAATCCTTTTTTTCTTCAGGTTCGATAGTTTGACCGGGCCAGTTATAATCGTAGGTAATCAATGTGCCTCAATATCGTTATAAGCTTCGTACAATCGAGCTATCTTTGTTTCAATATCGGTTGTTCCTCTGAGATATTCGTATAACAGACCTTTCAGATGGTTCTCCCACAAATCGTCAAAGTTGCCATACAATCCATACTTAAGGAAGTAGGAAGCCCCTATTTGATAAGCTTTGGTTAGGCCGATTCGATCCCGGGAAGTATTTGTAGAACTCTGATACTGATCAATGATGCAAGCATTGAGGTTGTTCATTCGATTCTTCATGTATTGAATCACCTTATCCGTTGGCTTTTTGCCATTCCAAGCCTCGCCCTCATCAAGCATTGACTGTCGGGAGGAGGCTGTGATCTCCTTCCATGCAAATCGTCTCCGCATCGCAAAATCCATACTTTCAACGCTTCTGTCAATATCATTCATCGTACCAATGATATACACGTTTTCGGGAATATAGAAGCCATTGAAAAAGGTGTCGTCCTGAGGTACGAGATTTTGGTATTGGGTCATGACTTTACCCTTTTCTCCTCGGTAACCGGGATCGACTGAATAGAACAACTCACCAAAGATCTTAGAGATTTCACCGCGGTTGATTTCATCGATGATGAATACATAAGGCTTGGGAGGGGCAACGGCATTTACCAAGTATTTGCCCCTGATATACTCTCCGACTGAGGGCGGGTAAGTATCGTGTTTTTCATCATATTCCCCGGTAGTAAGATAAGTCAACACATCCTTTTCAGAACAATAATAACCTTCTTCCTTCTCTGAGTTGATGGGGTAGACTTTAATTGTGCCTTTATCATTTAATTGGACACGAATCTTTCTTGAACTATCTCTAAAACAAGAAATCTCAATCGGCGGCGATACGGACAAATCTTTTTTGAACTGTTCGAGGGCTTGGTCTGCTTGCAATCCTCGGCTGTTGATCGCTTCTTTGCAAAATGCTTTGAAGACACCATCTTTTCTTTCAAAACCAAGTTGGTCCTCCTTCTTCATCGGACGCAATCCTTCTACAAAATCAGTATAATCATAAGAAGGATGGAATTGAACCAGTTTCCATTCTGCCCCCATGTCTTCAGCAATTTTCTTTGCCATGTAGGTTTTACCCGTTCCCGGTGCGCCGGTAAGAATAAGATTATGATTTCCGACCAGCAACTTTTTGATTTTGTCAAGTTCCATATTGTTCAAGATTTCCTGACTCCGTTTTATACCTAATTCTTTTGCGAACTCATTGAACTGCACCCAATGTTCTTTATAATACTCTTCTACAATATCCGCAATTTTCTCACAAGTGTACTGTGCAACGACCTGTGGTGGATATACGGTCCAAGTTTTATCCTTTATAGCTTCAGGATCAACAGGATCATCTTTAACCTCATCAAATCTAAACCCAATATGTAAATAAAGTCCCTTTTCGAGCGTACCAAGAACAACGAACATCTTTTTTTCTATTTCCTTGAACAGCTCTTTGTCCTTTGGGTAAATTTGAGACCAATGATATGTAGAATATTTTCCACCCCGGTTTTGTGGGTTTCTCTTTATACGTGCAGGATATCCTCTTCTTTCCAACTCATCACCAACCAATTTAAGTTTATCATACACCTCTTTAAGCTTATCATGCCCTTTAGGCGCGTCACACTTTTTACGGCCCTCATATTGTTCAAACAAAGCAAAATCCGATTTATCAAATAAGTTACTCATAAGATCATCTAATCATGAAACAATCGAAGATGTGCAGTCCCGCCTCAACTAAGACTCTCTATAAGCATGCCCTCTCACGACACCACGTTTTGCGGCGCGCCGGCGAGGAAGGCCTTGAGATTGTCGGCCATGATGCGGACGATGCGGCCGCGAGCGGCGGCAGTTGCCCACGCGATGTGGGGCGTGACGAAGGTGTTGGGGGCGGAGAGAATGGGATGATCGGGCGCGGGCGGTTCGGTGGAGAGAACATCGCAGGCGTAGGCGCCGAGACGACCGGACTGCAAGGCTTCGGCCACCGCGATGTCGTCAATCAGTGCACCGCGCGCCGTGTTGACGAGAATCAAACCGGGGGCGGATCGTTCCAAAAGCGACGCGTTGACGAAAGCGCGGTTTTGCGCCGTGAGAGGGCAGTGGAGCGACACGATGCGCGAGGTAGCAAAGGCTTCGTCGAGGGTGATTTTGCGCACGCCGGTCGGGAGCGTCGATTCGTCTTGCGAGGTGACGGCGCACACTTCCGCTTCGAGCACACGGAGGAGTTCGGCGACCTTGCGCCCGATGTTGCCCATACCGATGAGGGAAATGCGCACGCCGCTGAGTTCTTCGACGGCTTCGTTCCACAAACTGAAATCGCGACTGCGCGACCAGTAACCTTCGCGGTTCAACTGCGCATACTGCCCCACGCGGTTGGTGACTTCGAGGAGCAGGGCGAGCGTGTGTTGTGCCACGGCGAGCGTGCCGTAAGCGGGCACATTGCAGACGGTGACCCCACGTTCGCGGGCGGCGACGACGTCCACCACATCATAGCCCGTGGCGGCGACTAAAATCAGGCGGAGTCGGGGAAGACGATCGAGGATTTCGGCCGTGATGCGCACCTTGTTGAGGATGATCACTTCGGCTTCGGCGGCACGCGCCACGACCTCTGCACTCGGCGTGCGCTCGTAGACGGTGAGTTGGCCTTGTTCGGCCAGCACTCCCCAATCGAGATCACCGGGGTTGAGTACAAAACTGTCGAGAAAAACGATATTGGGCATAACAGAGATTTTTTTAATGGAGAAAGGACGGAGAGGAGCGGTGAATCAATGGGATTTGGCGGTGCATCGGCACGGATCGTCGCAGCCTAAGTGAACACAAACAAACCACCGAGGGCAACTAACGCTGTGCCGGAGGCATTTCGCCGTTGAGAAAATCGGGAATGTCGACCGGCGCTCCACCACGCTGCGCCGAAAGTCGCGTGAGTTCCGCCAAACACGACCATTCGGCTGCATCGTACACGTCGATGTCGAGCGGAAGTCCGTGGCGCAGGCAGTGAATCAGGCGACAGTCCATGGCATAGTTCATGGCATTGGGCACTCCGCGTTCCGCTCCTTCGCGCCACAAACGATAGGCGGGCGAATCGGCGACGGAATGGAGAAAGTTTTCCGCGGCTTCGCCTTCGCGCAGTCCGTCAGCGTCTTGAAACAGCGGAAGGGGGTATTTTTGCGCAAAAGCCTTTGTGCCGCTAATGCCTTGGATGCGACTGTAAGGCCGCGGCGTAGTACCGTCGAACTGCAACAAGATCGTCACTCCGCGCTCGGTGGTGATGAGGGTGTGGTTGGCATGTCCCAACAAACTGTCGCGGCCGGCCGCCATACCGGTGACGGAGGAGAGGCGCACCATGCGATCACCGCGATGAAAACCGAGGAGTTGCGCGATGGGACCGATGGCGTGCGTGGGATAGGGGTTTCCTCCGTGCCGACAACCGGCGCGATAGAACGCCGCGGCTGCGTTGTCGCCGGCGAACAGCGCACTCCAATCGTGAAGGTACGCCCCTTCGCAATGCGTGATCGTGCCGAAGACGCCGTGACGGTGCATATCGAGGGTGGCCAGCGCAAACCAATCGTAACAACAGTTTTCGGTCATGAAACAATGTCGTTGCGTGGCTTCCGCCGTGCGCACCAACTTCCAACAGTCGGCCACCGTCGTGGCAGCCGGCACTTCGACTGCCACATTCTTTCCGCAGCGCATCGCTTCGACGGCCATAGCAGCGTGGTTACTCCAATCGGTACATATATAGATAAGGTCTATGTCCTCACGGCGACAAAGTTCGCGCCACGCTGCGGCGCTCGTCGACGTTTCGGGGAGGGGACGTCGCTGCTCTCGCAGCAATTCTAGTGCTGACGCAACCGCTGTGGGATCGGGGTCGACTACTGCGCGAAATTCCGCCCCCTCCACATCGGAATAGCGCGACAAGGTGGCTCGTCCACGCTGACCGGCGCCGACCAAGCCGATGCGCACCGTGGGAATCGGCGCGCAAGATAACTCAAAAACGGTGGATCGATGCTGCATGGAATAGAATTTACACTCGCGAATATACAAACTTCACGGGCGAGAAGATGACAGAATGCAGTTTTTCTCAACTTTTTTGGTCAAAGGTTTGGAGGTTCACGAAGAATTGTCTACTTTTGCACTGCGTTTGACAAACAAACGCCCTCCTTTGGAAGGTTGGGTGAGTGGCTGAAACCACCAGTTTGCTAAACTGACGTACGGGCAACCGTACCGGGGGTTCGAATCCCCCACCTTCCGCACCCCGGTGCCTTCATCTAACGGTTAGGATACATGCCTCTCACGCATGACATACGGGTTCGATTCCCGTAGGCACTACCAAAGGAAGCCCTAACAGAAAAGTAAGTTCTCCTCCGGGGACTTACTTTTTTTGTTTTTAGCCCATCCTACACTTGTAAAACATTCTCGCTCTATACATACAGAATCATGGAAACCTACCGTATCGCCGTTGCCGGTACCGGCTATGTCGGCCTGAGCATCGCCACCCTTTTGGCACAACACCACCAAGTCACCGCCGTGGACGTCGTGCCCGAGAAAGTCGACATGGTGAATCGCCGACAATCGCCCATTCAAGATGAGTACATCGAACGTTATCTTGCCGAAAAACCGCTTCACCTAACCGCTACCCTCGACGGAGCGAAAGCCTATGCCGAAGCCGACTTTGTCATCGTCGCCGCCCCGACCAACTACGACGTGCAACGCAACTTCTTCGACACCTCGGCCGTCGAAAGCGTGGTGCGCGAAGTGATGAGCGTCAACGAGCACGCCATCATCATCATCAAAAGCACCATCCCCGTAGGTTACACCGCGCAATTGAGCCAACGCCTCAACTGCCGCAACCTCCTCTTCTCCCCCGAATTTCTGCGCGAAAGCAAAGCCCTCTACGACAACCTCTACCCCTCCCGCATCATCGTGGGACGTCCCGAAGGAGACGCGCATCTCGACGAAGCCGCCCGCACCTTTGCCGCCCTCCTTCAACAGGGTGCACTCAAGCCCGACATCGACACCCTCTTCATGGGCACCACCGAAGCCGAGGCCGTGAAACTCTTCGCCAACACCTACCTCGCCCTGCGCGTCAGCTACTTCAACGAGCTCGACACCTACGCCGAGATGAAAGGCCTCGACACCCAGCAAATCATCGACGGCGTGTGTCTCGACCCCCGCATCGGCGATATGTACAACAACCCCTCCTTCGGTTACGGCGGCTACTGCCTGCCAAAAGACACCAAGCAACTCTTGGCCAACTACCAAGACGTGCCGCAAAACCTCGTGCGCGCCATCGTCGACTCCAACGCCACGCGCAAAGACTTCATCGCCGACCGTGTACTCAACATGGCCGGCTACTACGACTACGAGCACAACGGCAATTTCAGCCCCTCAACAGAACGCCCATGCGTCATCGGCGTTTTCCGCCTCACCATGAAGTCGAACTCCGACAACTTCCGCCAAAGTTCGATCCAAGGCGTGATGAAGCGCATCAAAGCCAAAGGCGCCACCGTCATCATCTACGAACCCACGCTCCAAGACGGCGAAACCTTCTTCGGCAGCCGCGTAGTGAACGACCTCGCCGCCTTCAAATCCCAAGCCCAAGCCATCATCGCCAACCGCTACGACGCCCAGTTGGACGATGTGCAAGAAAAGGTGTACACGCGCGACCTCTTCCGCCGCGACTAACCCCGCGATGCAAGGACACATTTCCCGACCTTACTCCAACTCCCGGGGCGAAATCTCAAAAAAATCATGTCCCACGCACAAAAAACGCGGCAAAACCTTGGTCGGTTTCTGAAAAGTGCGTACTTTTGCACCCGTAACGAAGAAACAATGCAATAGCATTTGCACTCTTAGCTCAGTTGGTAGAGCAACTGACTCTTAATCAGTGGGTCCAGAGTTCGAGCCTCTGAGAGTGTACTCTCTTGCATCCGGCGTTACGCATGTTGCACTCTTAGCTCAGTTGGTAGAGCAACTGACTCTTAATCAGTGGGTCCAGAGTTCGAGCCTCTGAGAGTGTACAAAGAAGCGGTATCACAAGCATGTGATACCGCTTTCTTTTTATAGATACATTCACCACAAACAGAAGAAGTTCGGAGCTTACGCACTTTTATTGGACTAATCGTCAGGCGCTATCCGGGGTATATTTGACTATTAAAACCAGAACTTACGAGACGACAAAAAGGCCGCATCAAAATCAATTAGGTTTTGATGCGGCCTCGTTTGTTGATGTGCGATCTTACCTTATTGGTAGGTAAAAGAGGCGGGCTGTAGCTAACCTTGCGGTTGAATCCACTGCAAGATCGTGGGATCTTTGAGTTTACGATCCTCGGCAAGGAGCACCACTTTGGAAAGAATTTCCACCATCTTGGGATCTTCATCCATAAAGGGCAGATAAATACGGCCGCGGTGCTGACTGTGCACTGGGATAATGGGAATTACTGTGCCGCCTTCTTGGCGCACCAAGCCGGAACCTAAGTGAACGGTGTAGTTGGCCAGCATGCCTTTGATGTAGACATGGTTACCACTGATACTGACATTGGCAAATTTCATCAACTCGGCTGTGCAGCGCACGATGGCAGTACGGAGTTCTTTCGTGCTTTGTCCGGTTTCCGGATCTACACCTCCCACAAAGGCAATGCTCACCACCATATCGATATCACGCATCACCTCACTATACAGCACCGGATCCAGGTCAGCCATGCAGAGAGGGGGCGCGTCGGGCACATAGCGAGTGCGAGAGAAAAATACATATTCGATGGCCGGTGCCTCAACATCCGAAGGCGAGAACCAATCGGCCCGGGCAAAGAGCGAAACACAAATGCCTTGTGCGAGAAAAACTTTCTGCAATCCGCCCTCATAACTGGCTGTCCAGCCACGAGAACGCAGGGCAGCAGCAGCTTGTTTCATCTGAATTTGGTAGCCACTATAGCGACGTGACTCTCTCAGCTCGGCCTCTTCCGGCAGGGGCACGTAGAGTTCGCGGAACACTTGCTTGAAAGGCTGCACCAACTTCTCTGCAAAGAGGTGAGATTGCCATTGTGCCCACAGTCCGGCAGCGTTGAAATCTACGGGGTGCGCGAGCAAAAGCGGCGATTTGCCGTACTTTTTCACCCCATCCAACGTCGCTAATCCTTCGACGGTGGGAAGTCCGAACTGCTCGTCTTGGAGCAACACGAGCTTTTTGAACATCGGGCTCACCACGGGATTGGCGAGAATGGCGCGCACATCGTCCACGGCCAGTGGAGTGCGGCGTTGCATCATGTCTTCCAGTAGGAAGCGCGCGCGCCGATGTTGTGCTTTCCATGCCTTGCTCACCTCGGCAATCTCCAGATATTGCGGATGCTTCTTGAGTTTGGCCGGAACACTCTTGAGCAACTTATCATCTTTGAGGATTTGCAACCTATTGGTGCCGTCGTCCTTGAGGGAGATGATGCAGGAATATCCCTCGATGTCGATGCCTTCTAAGTAGTTGGCTGCGCTTTCCACCTGAAGGGCTTCCATGCGCCACGTGAGTTGCACGGGATCGGCAAAGCCTGCACCGCGAGAAAGATTGAGGAGGGCAATCTCCCATACGCGTTTTTCGGAGGCTTGTCGCTGAGGACCATACTGTTTTGACTCTTTGAGGAACTCCTGAATGCGCAGATAGCGACGTTGGATCGCAGCATCGTCACGATCGGTGAGCAACCCTAGTGCGCACACCGCATCTTTGTTGCGCTTCTCTTTGATTTGCGTCAGGAGTTCTTCCTCTGTCACCTTGCCTTGTGCGACATCTGCATAACGGCGTGCTCGCGTGTGGGTGGCACCACTACCGATGTATTTGGCAGCCTTGGAGCAAATTTCAAAACTATCTTCTCCGATTTCTTCAAGAGCTTGGCGGAAGAGTGCCTCGTCAAACGCACCATCCGCGAGATCTTCTGGGTCAAGTTCGGTGTAACGTGCGATGAGTGCCTTCTTTTCGTCGTAGCCCATCTCACGAGCATGAGCGATGAAGTAGTAATAGGCGGTACGGAATCCGCGCCAATTCAGACGTTGCTCCACAAGATCCAGCCATTGCGGAGCGAAGAATGCGAGTTCTACGAGGAGTTGTTCCGAGATGTCTGCCAACATATCGGGCGTATCCGTGGGAAGAGGGTAACAGCTCATCGCCAAATTACTGAGGATGGAGCGACGCTCTGTGCCATAAATGTCATTTTTGAGGTGATCTTTGCGCAATGCCTTCATGATGCGCGCCACACGCTCTGCCCCTTTGAGCACGAGAACGTGGCGGCACTGATGAAACGCCTCAGTAGCTTCTGTGGGAGCATTGCGACGTTGCATCTCCAGCTCAAAGAGTTGGTTGACATATCGATCGACTAAATCTCGGGTGTTTTGGCTATAACAAATCGAATCGACCTCGTCTCTTGCATATTTCTCCAGTTCTTCCACACTTTTCAAACTCAGTGCTCCCCAGCGATGGTCATAGGCCAGATCCATCATCTCTCGCAAGCCGCGGAATTTCCCATATTCCATCTGCGTATACAGCTGGTCTTCGTTGATGGTTCCATGCGCAAGCAGCTGAAGCAGGACAGCCGTCGAAAGCGTATAGACATCTTCCCAGTTCTCTTGGCGAGCAGCTTCGCCCCATCTGTGGTAGAACGCAAGAAACATCGGAGCTACGCGATCAAACTCACCCTGCATGTTCGATTCGCACACAGGGAGGGCGTAGTCCAATGGGAATCCTCTAGAGATAGGATAGATTGCATCATCGCGATACCTGTAGGGTTCCTTATAAGTCTCTTGTGGGGTATACCAATAACACAGTTGGCAGAGGGTGTAAGCATGGGAGAATACCAACTCAGGTCGACGTTTCTCCACCATGCGTTGGAGAGCAATGACCAAACTATCGAACTTCCAGAAATGAGTCCACGGCTTTCGCCCGCCGTTATCGCCATAAGGATACCCCTCTAAAGTCAAGGACAGCATATCCGTTTCATTAAAGAGCCTGAGATAACTCATCATCAAATCAAGAGCTAAGACTTTTTCGTCGGTGATGTCGTAGCGTTCGATCCAACCTTTCCAGAGTTCCGGGTAAGGGAACTGATCTACCTCATCGACCCACATAAAACCGCCGTCATAGAGACATAGCGTTTCTCCACTTTCGTCTTGGTAGGTGAGTTCCTTGTTATCCTCAAGGATTTGGGCAAAATCGTCATAGATAGCTTTGACCTCTTTTTCTGTGAAGGGGAAGAGTTTGGACAAATCTAGTTTGGCTTTGCTGCTTTCCCTGGAGAAGATTCGAGCAAGCAAAGACTTTTTCTTGGAATCTATGGACACCCACTGCGAAACTGGGCTTGCCGCAAAGCGTTCTGCGTCAGCAAATGGATTTTCAAAGGGGAGTTTTGGCAGCTCGGTGGGAGTAAACAAGCCGAAACGTAGTTGACTGTCGCCAGAATCTCCAACTTGCGCTGCTTTAGCTCCACTGCCAGCAGCACCATCCTCAGAGATTTTCTTCTCTGACTCAGTCACTTCGCCAAACTTCTCGCGCAAAATGGCACTGCCCTCACGGAGTTCCACCAGACAATCGGCTATATAGTCGCCATTCGTACCCTGCAATCGCTCATAAGCTCCCACCAAAATGTCATCGGGCTGCGTGAGCAGCAACTGCACTGCGCGTTGGCGCGTGGTGGAAACCTTAGATTTGAATTTGGCATCAAGGAGTTGTATTTCCTTATCAGTGAATTGTTCGCGCAAGAACGCCTCGCGGAAGACGAGAAACAGGGCATCGTTCTCAAAAGTCAAAGCATTGCGCAAGAGAAAACCTCGACGCGCCTCGGGAGATCCCATAGGAAGCACGTAGGAAAAGAAGAAATCACTGTATCCATCTTTGTCACCATTGTAATAATAGGAGGAGAAGATATTGACTCTCAATGAGGGAATCTTCTGCGCAAGGAATTTATCCACAGCAGCTTGCGTGTGGAGGAGCAGAGAGATCGTATATAAGACATTGATAACGCTTTCGCGCGTGAAAGAAATGCAGAACCACTCGAAGCCCGGATGGGTCACTTTGTTCTCCGCTTTAAGTGTTGGCAGCCAATCTAAAATTGTTTGGTGTAACACCTCCATTTTTTTTCGAGTGTTCCTGCTGAGTACTATCGGTTTTCTCGTTTTAACGAATTTGTCCAATATGCCTGTTTCTCTCAACTCATTGATGATGTAGGCACGAAAAGTGGGTTCTTCTAATCGGAGAATAAAAATATCGAGATCCAAAAAGTCTATATAGTGTCTACGTTCCAGATTGACACGATTTAAATACCACAAGGCAGCCACAGAGACCTGCGAGGGTTTGTCAATAGTCAGCAGCGCTTCAGCCTCGTCAAATGCCACTTGCGCATCGACACAGCCCGCAGTATAGAGCGCAATATAGACAAGTAGCGGATTATCTCCTGCATAAGCAGTGGCGCGTTCTTCGGGATGCTCGAGATATCGGCGAATGGCGTGGAAGATGGTCGCAATGTCCTTATCTTCAACCTTTTCGTAGCCGAGTCCACACCAAGTTTGCACCGCACGACGTACGGAGCTATAACGCAAAAGCCCCTCTTCGTCGACGACTTTTAGGAGTTTGAGGTAGAAATCCATGTTATAGGAATCACCACTCTCCAGGATTACTTGTCGCAATCCCTCTTGCAGCTTGGCAGCTTTCAGCAGATCGATCAGCGCATCGTGGAGCGCTTCGTTGTCAGTGCGCTCAACCGCACAGATCAATTCTCGCGATAAGATGCCCACATTGTTTTCAGCAACGAAAACTTCCTTGGTGGCTGTAATGACGTCGGCATTTCCTTGCCGTATGGCCGCTGCGATGAACGCACTGTAACTGACATAATAGAACTCCTGTAGGCGCATTGTGTGCCGATTACGCACAAGATCATCTAAACTTGCCCCGTGCAGGGCAATCAACAAGGCCGCCACCACATATTCTCTCACACAAGAATCCGACAGTTTACCGGAATTCGACAAGCGGAAACGATAGAGGCCGCGCATGTGGCTTTTCGTCTCACGATAGTCCAGGAGATGCGACAATATTTCACTGAGCCACGAAGGCAAAAGATGGGGGAGATGATAGCCTGATCGGAGGAGTTGCGAGTGTTCCAAAGAATACATGGGCAGTTTTTCCAAAGCATCGTGGAGCTCCCATGGAGGGAGTTTGGACAAGTCCTTGGATTCTGCGACAGCATACAGCACTTTTTCGACCTCATTCAAGGAGTTGACATCGATTCGTGCCAAATAATCCCGTTTAAATTGTTCTGTTTGTTCCGGAGTACGCATGATATAAAAATGAGAGACCGGCCACTGAACGCCGGATATTGAAAATGGGACGTTAGAAATCAAAAAGTCTCTTGAGAAGCGAGCAAGCCAAGAGCCTTTGTCCCGCTCACCACATCAGTCCTGTGAGAAAGGTGAGACGAAGAAAAACGACTTCACTCCCCTCTTTGAGGGAAAGCTCAGCATCGAGTTCGGTCACTTCTTCCTCATCGACGAAGATGCGCACCAAACCATCGGCAAAGGCCTGAAGCATCACTTGAAGGGCACGATCCGGCGTGTCGTTGTTTTGACCATAACGGCTGGCGAATTTCACGCGCCCCTCCTCAGATTGGGCTGCAATTTCTTCCTCCGTGAGCGGAATATCACCGACCACAGTTTGCGCTTCGCGAAGCCCATGAAGGGTAAACACGGTGAGCAACTGTCGCAGCGTGGTTGGAGCCTCATCCAGAGTAAAAGGATGTCGCCCCAATTCTTTACGATTTCCAATGCGTTTGCGGATAAAATAGATGTTCATAAACTAAAACAACATTCAGATGTATTACTTCCCGGCACGAGTTAAGCAGTTGTGGAGCAGAATTGAAAGCTCCTCATAGACATTGAGTCCGGTTCTAAATCTTATAAAGTTCTGATTGACTGAGAATAGTATTTAAGACACTTGTTTGCGTCACAACTTCCACCGACCTTCTTATACAGTCATGCAAATAATCAAAGTATCTCACCTGACAAAGATAGCAATTAAAACTTTTACCGGACAGCAATAACTCTTCATAAACAACTCAAACGGAACTTTCCCTTGCACTTTTTCTACGGTGAGAGCGTGAATGCCATCCAAATACAAACCTGGGTGGTACTCATCGCCAATCTCCTCTGCACGGTACTGTCCCGAATGATCAAAAGGCACGTTTCGTTTTCCTAAATCGTGACTATGCTTAGATTGACGCTCATGTATTACACCAATTTCATCGCTTTCATGGAAGATCCTCAAAAGGATGAATCTGCAATTTGGGCTGAAAGGGCAAAATCGCCACTACCGGAAGCGTCATTATCTGATTAGAGGGGCTTGCTTTTCGAAAAAGAAAGCCCGAAGTCCTAGTCTAAAGGGCTTCGGGCTGGATTTTTCTGCTGTTTTGAAGTTTACCGGACAGCAACACTTCCATAACAGCCCCGCCCCCTCCTCACCTCCACACACCGACGCTACCCTCTCACCAGAAAAACAGCAAATCTCACACTTGCAACAGAAAAATAAGCTCAAAAACACCACTAAGCCTTGGAATTGTAGTTTATTCTATTTATATTTGCAATATTCATCAACATCTATTCAGCAAATACTCAAAGTTAGCTTCAATGAATTGATGCCTACGCAACTACCGGGCGCCGTCAAACAACACTTGTCTGAAGGCAGTTTCACCACCCCGTACCAATCAAAAATACCTAAACAATACCTGGAAGCGTCTGATTTTATTATTCACCGAGGTTTAGAACTCTCGAAATCGAAGAGCACTCTCCCCACCTCACGCTTGCAAACAAGGTAGCACTTATTCACGCGACCTCGAACAACATCCATTACAGTGGAGAAAATAAAAATCAATAGTTCCCACGCTTCGTTTCATTCACTACTAACTAATGGGAAACGGTTAGCAAAATAACAAAAGCAATGAATTGGCTTATCATCATCATTATTGCAGCCATCGTTTGTGGCATCATCGGCGCTGCCTTATCTAAAAGCGGAGATGAAAAAGAAGGTTGCCTCGCAGGCGCACTTACAGGAGGACTCGGTTGCGGCTACGTGATTTTCCAGATATTTCTCGCAGGCATCGGCATTTTCATTCTGTTCAAAGTCTTCACATTCCTGTTTGGATAACCCCGTCGAAAGCCAAAACAGAAGACCTTCCACACAACACTCCGAAACAAAATAGGAGACAACATACAGAGCACTGCTTTCGCACTAAAATCCCCATT
The DNA here is from genome assembly GCA_963517315.1 of uncultured Prevotellaceae bacterium. GTDB lineage: Bacteria > Bacteroidota > Bacteroidia > Bacteroidales > Bacteroidaceae > Alloprevotella. The sequence continues at coordinate 20,582 of CAUQEF010000018.1, read as the reverse complement.
TTAATGCGAAAGCAGTGCTCTGCGCCATTACCGCCCACGAACACTCAACCCTCAAACAGAAAGTCCCTCTGCTGTTCTGATTCGTTCACCCTTAAACAAGCCGGCAAACACATCACAACCCGACCGCTTTCGGAACTCCTCCCCCCAAAAAAACTCAAGCCCAACAAAATCTCCCCCAACGCGCACGCGTATACGCGCGCGTCCGACGTTTTTCGTTTTTTGCCTTCACCTCTTCACCCATGGAGGATAATCAACTGATGGACAAGTCTTTGCGGGTGAAGGCTTCACCTCAATTTCCTTCACCGGTGAAGGACTAAAAAGCGCTCTTCCTTCACCCACAACCTACTATATATCAACCATTTACCGGCGAAGGTGAAGGGTGAAGGCAAGTATTTCAAAGTCGCTGAGTGCGCGATGCACGAGCGCGTGTCCGCTCCGGCACACCTACACGCGTGAGGAAAAACACCGGGAGTGACGAGCGAAAAACAAACACGCGACTTTCGTCAAAAAAGAAGAGCGTTTTTCCTCCGAAGAAGAGGAGAATCGAAAAAAAGTCCACAACTTTTCTCACATATCTCGTCCATCTATTTTTTAGTCCTATTTTCTTTCGATAAAATCGTTCTCATTCGAAAGAAAACTTTTATCTTTGCACTTGACAAAACACAACCCTCCCTTCTTCTCACCGCACTGCGGTGTTTATATAGCGCGAAAGGCCGGGCACCTCCCATGCCTCAACGCAAACGATCTTTGACTTACCGAAAACGATGATGCCCATTTCCGATTTATCGGGCACAAACCGACACACCGACTCGCAAAGTGTGCAACCTTGGTCGTTTCCTTTCATTTCCACCACATTGTGCGCCAAGTGTTCCAAAAGAAATTCGTATTTTTGCCCCAAATTGAATATACGTATTTCGTTCCTCTCGCGAGGGCTTGCACAGTGGTTTTGACCGCGGGCAAGCAGGCGAAAAGGGCGAACCAAGACACACTACGACAGTATGAATATCCTCGAACTCAGCGAACAAGAGATTGCACGCCGCAACTCCCTTTCTGAACTTCGCGCGCTGGGCATTGATCCCTACCCCGCGGCCGAATATCCCACCAACGCGTTCAGCGACGAAATTATTGCCAACTTTAAGGACGACGACGCCCCCCGCGAGGTGTGCATCGCCGGCCGCATGATGGGCCGCCGCGTGATGGGCAAGGCCTCGTTCCTCGAGTTGCTCGACTCTCGCGGCCGCATTCAGGTCTACATCACCCGCGACGACATTTGCCCCGAAGAGGACAAGACCCTCTACAACAGCGTGGTGAAAAAGCTCCTCGACCTCGGCGACTTCGTGGGCGTGAAGGGCTTTGTGTTCCGCACGAAGACCGGCGAAATCTCGGTGCACGCTCGCGAAATCACGGTGTTGGCCAAGAGTCTCAAGCCGCTCCCCACCCCCAAGGAAAAGGACGGCGTGGTCTACGACGCTTTTGAGGATCCCGAACTGCGCTACCGCCGTCGTTACGTCGACCTCATCGTCAACCCGCAGGTGAAGGACACGTTCTACAAGCGTGCCAAGGCCGTCAGCACCCTCCGCGCCATCCTCGACGAGGCGGGCTACACGGAAGTGGAAACCCCCACGCTCCAAAACATTCCCGGCGGTGCTTCGGCGCGCCCCTTCATGACGCACTTCAACGCGCTCAACCAGCAGATGTATTGCCGCATCGCCACGGAACTCTACCTCAAGCGCTTGATCGTGGGCGGCTTTGAAGGCGTGTACGAAATCGGTAAGAACTTCCGCAACGAGGGCATGGACCGCACACACAACCCCGAGTTCACCTGTATGGAACTCTATGTGCAGTACAAGGACTACAACTGGATGATGGACTTCACCGAAAAGATGCTCGAACGCATCTGCATCGCCGTGAACGGCAAGCCCGAGACGGTGGTAGACGGCAAGACCATCAGCTTCAAAGCTCCCTATCGCCGCCTGCCCATCCTCGACGCCATCAAGGAAGAAACGGGCTACGACCTCTCGGCAATGTCGGAAGACGAAATCCGCAACGTGGCCACGAAGTTGGGCATCGAAGTGGACGAGAGCATGGGTAAGGGCAAGTTGATCGACGAAATTTTCGGCGAAACCTGCGAAGGCAAGTTCATCCAGCCCACCTTCATCACCGACTACCCCGTGGAAATGTCGCCGCTGACGAAGATGCACCGCAGCAAGCCCGGTCTGACCGAGCGTTTCGAGTTGATGGTCAACGGCAAGGAGTTGGCCAACGCCTACTCCGAGCTCAACGACCCCATCGACCAAGAAGAGCGTTTCGTCGATCAAATGCGTTTGGCCGACAAGGGCGACGACGAAGCGATGATCATCGACCAAGACTTCCTCCGCGCGCTCCAATACGGCATGCCCCCCACCTCGGGTATCGGCATCGGCATCGACCGCCTCGTGATGTTGCTCACCGGCCAAACGGCCATTCAGGAAGTGCTCTTCTTCCCCCAGATGAAGCCCGAGAAACTTCCCGCCAAGGACAAGGCCGAAGCCTATGTGCCCTACGGCATCCCCGCCGATTTGGTGCCCGTGCTTCAGAAAGTGGGTTACTACTTGGTGCAAGATCTCCGCGGCGCCAACCCGCAGAAGGTGCAACAACAGATCGGCGAGGTGCTCAAAAAGTATCAGCTCGATCTGGCGAAACCCTCAGTGGCCGACATCGCGGCTTGGGTAGAAGCCCTCGGCGAATAAAACGCCACCCACACAGCATGCGGGGTGTCCGTCGTCGGGCACCCCGATTTTCTCATCGTTCAAACTCCGTCCCATGCCCGGTTTTAGTTCCTTTTTCGGATTTGGCGGATCCAACAACGAGCAGCGCGCCTCGGGAGGTTTCCCGGGGAAGATTGCCATCATCGGCAGCGGTTCGTGGGCAACGGCTGTTGCCAAAATCATGCTCGAAAGCGTACCGGAGATTTGGTGGTACGTTCGCCGCGACGAAACGATCGAAGAGTTTCGTCGCTACGAGCACAACCCCACCTACCTCACCACGGTGCGTTTCCCCATGGATCGCATCCACTTCACCTCGGACATCAATGAAGTGGCCCGCGAGGCCGACACGCTCATCTTTGTCACCCCCTCACCCTACCTCAAAGCGCAACTCAAGCGGCTCAAGGTGAAGCTCCACGACAAAGTGATCATGACGGCCATCAAAGGCATCGTGCCCGACGAGAACGTGGTGTGCACGGAATACTTCCGCACAGCCTTCGGCGTGCCCGAAGACAACCTGATGGTGCTGGGCGGGCCGAGCCACGCCGAGGAGGTGGCGCTCGACCGCCTGACGTACCTCACCGTGGGGTGCAATAATATAGAACGCGCGCGCGTGATGGCCGACGTGGTGGCGAACCACTATGTGAAGACCACTGTTTCGGCCGATGTGATCGGCATCGAATATGCCGCGGTGCTCAAAAACGTCTATGCCATTGCCGCGGGCATCTGCTCGGGGCTGCAATACGGCGACAACTTCCTCTCGGTGCTCCTCTCAAGTGCCGTGCAGGAAATGAATCGTTTCCTCAGTGCCGTCTATCCGCTGGAACGCAATGTCTACGACAGTGCCTACCTCGGCGACTTGCTCGTGACGAGTTATTCCAACTTCTCGCGCAATCGCGTCTTCGGTCAGATGATCGGCCGCGGCTACAGCGTGAAGAGCGCGCAGATGGAAATGGAAATGATCGCCGAAGGCTACTACGGCGTGAAGTGCATGAAGCACATCAACCGCCGCTACCACGTGAACATGCCCATTCTCGATGCGGTCTACAACATTCTCTACGAACGCGTCGCGCCCACCCTCGAAATCAAGTTGCTCACCGACTCGCTCCGCTGATTGCTGCCCGATCGGCGCCCCCAACTCCACACACAGACACAACAACAAAACATGGCTTTCAACATTCCCCAAAGCGATAAACCGCGCGTTGTCATTGTCGGCGGCGGTTTTGGCGGTCTCAAACTGGCCAACCGTCTCAAAGGTTCCGGTTTCCAGGTCGTACTCGTCGACCGTAACAACTACCACCAATTCCCGCCGCTCATCTATCAGGTGGCCTCGGCGGGCATTGAGCCGAGCAGCATCGCTTTCCCCTTCCGCAAGATCTTTCAACGTCGCGAAGATTTCTACTTCCGCCTCGCCGAGGTGCGTAGCGTCTTCCCCGAACAGAAGATTCTGCAAACCTCCATCGGTAAGGTGCATTACGATTACCTCGTCTTCGCTGCCGGCACCACCACCAACTTCTTCGGCAACAAAAACGTGGCTGAAAATGCCATCCCGATGAAGAACGTGAGCGAAGCCATGGGCTTGCGCAACGCGCTGCTCGAAAACTTCGAGCGCGCCCTCACCTGCTCCAGCGACACCGAACGCCAAGAACTGCTCAACGTCGTAATCGTGGGCGGCGGTGCCACGGGGGTGGAAGTGGCCGGTGCGCTGTCGGAAATGAAAAACTACGTCCTGCCGAAGGACTATCCCGACATGCCCGCCAGCCTGATGAACATCTATCTCATCGAAGCCGGCCCTCGCCTCTTGGGCGCGATGAGCGAAGAAACTTCGGAACAAGTGAAGAAGTTCTTGCAGCGCATGGGCGTCAACGTGCTCCTGAACAAGATGGTGACCGACTACACCGACCACCGCGTGCAGCTCAAAGACGGCACACAAATCCCCACCCGCACCTTTATTTGGGTGAGCGGTGTGGCAGCCGAGAGCGTCGGCAACCTCTCGGAAGCGCACATCGGGCGCGGCGGACGCATCATCGTCGACAAATATAACCGCGTCGAAGGGCTCGACGGCGTCTATGCCATCGGCGACCAGTGCATCATGCCTGAAGGCGATCCCCAATGGCCGGGCGGTCACCCGCAGTTGGCGCAAGTGGCCATCCAACAAGGCCAACTCCTCGCGCGCAACCTCAAAGCCACCCTCAAAGGCAAACCGCTCAAAGGTTTCCGCTACAAGAACCTCGGCGCGATGGCCACCGTGGGGCGCAACCGCGCAGTGGCCGAGTTCAGCACGATGAAGATGGCCGGTTTCTTCGCGTGGCTCATGTGGCTCATTGTCCATCTGCGCAGCATCCTCGGCATCCGCAACAAGACGGTCGTGCTCTTCAACTGGATTTGGAATTATTTCTCCTACGCCCAGTCGCTGCGTCTCATCGTCTACGCCCGCAAGGCGAAAGAAGTCATCGACCGACAGGCGCGTTTGGCCTCTCAACACTGGGGACGCGACCTGCAAAGCGAAGGCATCGATGCCGAAGAGCGCGCCGAAGCAGCTCAATCCTCCTCCTCTCCGACTACGTAAGCGCCGCAGGATTAAACACCCGGCGTGTCACTGCGACAATAACTATTCCCTATGGTTCAACCTTCCTCCTCAACGCCCCGCCGCGCCCTCGTGGTGCTCAGCGGCGGACAGGATTCCACCACTTGCCTATTTTGGGCGCTCAAACACTTCGACGAAGTCCACGCTCTGGGCTTCACCTACGGGCAGAAACACACCCACGAGGTGGAAATCGCCAAGGCGATCTGCGCCGAACAACAGGTGCCTTATGAAGTGATGGATGTGCCCCTCCTCGGACAACTCGGCAGTAATTCGCTCACCGATACGACCTTGGAGATGGACACCGACAAACCCGCCGACGGCCCGCCCAATACCTTCGTGCCGGGGCGCAATCTCTTCTTCCTCAGCATTGCCGCCGTCTACGCTCGCGAGCGCGGCATCTTCGATCTCGTCACGGGAGTCGGACAGACAGACTTCTCCGGCTATCCCGACTGTCGCGACAACTTCATCAAGAGCCTCAACGTCACGCTCAACCTCGCCATGGACGAGCAGTTTCGCCTGCACACGCCGCTCATGTGGCTCGACAAATCCGAAACCTGGGGCATGGCCGATCAGCTGGGCGTGCTCGACCTCATTCGCACACGCACCCTCACCTGCTACAACGGCGTGGTGGGCGACGGCTGCGGCCACTGTCCGGCCTGCAAACTGCGCCGCGAAGGGCTCGAACACTATTTGAAATCCAAAGTTTAATCTCCTCTTCTCTTTATTATGTCTCAACGCGAAACTGAAGGCTTGCAACATCTGGGCAGCCAAGGTACTCAATATCCCGACGACTACGCACCCGAAGTGCTCGAAACCTTCATCAATAAGCACCCCGACAACGACTATTGGGTGCGCTTCAACTGCCCGGAGTTCACTTCGCTCTGCCCCATCACCGGACAACCCGACTTTGCCGAGATTCGCATCTCCTACATCCCGGGCGAACGCATGGTGGAGAGCAAGAGTCTGAAACTCTATCTCTTCTCGTTCCGCAACCACGGTGATTTCCACGAAGACTGCGTCAATGTCATCATGAAAGACCTCGTTCGCCTCATGGAGCCCAAATACATCGAGGTCACCGGTCTGTTCACACCCCGCGGTGGCATCAGCATCTTCCCCTATGCCAACTACGGACGCCCCGGCACGAAGTTCGAAGCACTCGCCGACGAACGTCTTCGCCGCCACGACATGTAATCTCCCTTTTCCCCATGAGTAATTTCCGCAACGTCCTACAAAGAATATGGCAGTACCGTTTTGGTGTGCTGCTGCTCTTCTTTTTCATCGTAGCCGGTTTCATCGGCGAATACAGTTTCTACCAGTATTGGTCGCTGAAACGTCAGAATATGGAGCTGGCAGAGCGCATCGATCAGTACCAGAAAGAGTTTCAAGGCGACACACGTGAGCTGCACCAACTCGAAACCTCTATCGAAGCCGTTGAAAAAGTGGCGCGTGTGAACTTGCTCATGAAAAGTGAGAACGAAGATGTCTACGTCGTTGTCGAAGAATAACGCAAACGCACGTTGTCGGTGCGAAGTCGTCCCCGGTGTTCGACTTCGCACCGCCTTTTCTCCACTCCATTTCCCTTTTTCCTTTCGTTCCCTCAGCCCCACTCTCTCATGAAGCCACTTTCTCGTTTGCAATCCCTTGCTTTCACCCTCGGCGGTCTCCTGCTCCTCGTCGGCACTCTCCTACCCATGGTTCCCACGCTGGCGCTCTATGCTCCTTATGTATTTAGTGCCGGCGCTCTCCTCTTCGGCGCGCTGCAATTGGTGCAACGCTACGACGGGCGCAGCATCGTCATCCGCCGCTTGCGCCGACAGCAAATGCTCGGCGCCCTCCTGCTCATGATCTCGGCCTGCTTGATGCTCATCACTGACTTCCGACTGCTTCCCCTTCGCGGTGGCGAATGGAAAATCACGCTGGCCGTAGCCGCCGTGCTCGAACTTTACACCGCTTTTCGCCTACCCGCAGAATTGGAGAAGGAAGAAAACGGCTAAACGCGCTCCCCTCATTCACAAGCGCCGCAGGGTTCATCTCGAACCATGCGGCGCTTCTTTTTGCTCCATACGACCGGCAGAAGCTTCTCTCTGGACGCAACACAGAGACTTCCCTCCCTCCGGCGCACTCCGGCAACTTCCGGCAGATGACGACCGCTCCCAACGCAAACATCCCTCGCTTTCCGTAGAAAACGAGGGATGCGTATTTATGTAGCGATAACGCTGTGCGGCTTACCGCTTAGAAGTTGTAGTAGAAGCCGAGGTTCACGTCCGTGGTGCTGAAGCGGTAGCCATATTGCTCCACGTCGTTGTACTTGTGGTAACCGAGTTCGCCGAAGCTGGCTACGAAGAACCAGTTGCGGTTGAGATCAACCGAGATACCGGGACGTACACCGGCCGACCAACCGAACTTGCTGTCGGAAGCACCCTCGTGCGACGTCCAGTTGAAGCCGAGTGCGCCATCCAAGATGAAGCTGACAGCACCCACACGGGCAGCCGTGTAACGGAGGTAGGGGTTGAATTCAAATACCGACACATTGTTCTTATCTCCCTTAGGATCGAGCAAAGTGTAGTTGAGCGCAGTAGCGAGCGAGAAGTCCTTGTTCAGTTTGTAACCGATTTCGGGAGCGAGCGTTACTTCCGTTTTCTGATCTTTGGTGCTCCAAAGACCGAGCTTACCACCGAGATATACTTGTGCATCTGCTGCAAGCGTGCCGCCTACGAGGGCGAGAGCGAGTACGATTTTCTTCATTGTTGTAATCATTTAAGTGTTTGTCTATTAGAACCGCCTCCCTTTGTTCTTTTCTGTCGTCAACGAGAAAATAAAACTTTTGATCAGCGATTCGTTTACAAGGGCGAAAGTAGACAGTTTAGGGTATGTCCACAAAAAACGAAACACTTTTTCGTGCGTTGATAAGTTTTTTTTTGACAGAATGCCAACACATCTTGGCAAATCAGCTATTTCGCACAGTCTATGACAGAAACATCGCACACTCCAAGTCCAACTTGCAGTGTGCGATGCGCACAGATAGATGAGAAGAGGGGAAATCAGAAAATAAACTTCGCCACATCGTTGAAGACACCCAAAGCCATCAGCGCCAACACGAAGTAGAAACCCACCGTGTTCACGCGTTCGATCACCTTGTCGGAGAATCTGCGGCGCGTGATCATTTCGAGCAACGTAATAAAGATGTATCCGCCGTCGAGCATGGGGATGGGCAAGAAATTCATGAAGGCCAACATCAGCGAGATGAAGGCGGTGAGCTGCCAGAAGGCCGCCCAGTTCCACGCAGCGGGGAAGAGGCTACCGATTGTACCGAACGATCCCACGCTCTTCATGCCCTCCGAGGAGAAGATGTAGCGCAAATCGCTCACATAGCCCGTCAGCACCTTCCAGCCGTGGGCAGCTCCCGCCGGGAAACAGCTCGCCCAATTATAATGTACCGTGTCCACGGGGTAGTCCATCAGCACATTGTGCTTAAACAAGCCCAGTTTTCCCTCGGGCGTGAGGGAGAAGCGGAGCGTGTCGGCCTCCGCTGCGCCACGGTGCTTCACCACAAGTGTCGTGGCCAACCATTTCGGGTCGATCTTTCCCTGCGCCGCGGTGATGCGGTCTTGTACCACACCGAGCGTTTCGTCGATCTCGTTCCACGTCGTCACCGTTTTCCCGTTAATGGCCACAATGCTGTCGCCGGGGCGCACACCCGCTTTCGCCGCGGGGCTGCCTGCCATGGCCGAGTCCACGATCGAAGGCAAAGTCAAAGCAACGAAGGGCGGTTGCTCCTTCAGCATTTTGAGCAAATCGATACGTCCGTCCACCGTTACCGACTTTTGCTGACCGTCGCGCAAGACGTGGATGACTTTCGCCTTACCCAAATCGCGCAACAGCTGCGCGTTGTCGAGATACGTGTAGTTTTTATCGTCGGCGCCCACAATCAAGTCACCGTCGCGGAAGCCCATTTCCTTCGCCGTGGAGTTGAAGGAATAACCGTGCTGCACGGCCGTCACCGGCGTGCGCTGTTGTCCCCAAGTCAAGAGCACCATGGCATAAATGAAGAGCGCCACCAAGAAATTAACCAACACACCGCCCACCATCACGAGCAAACGCTGCCAAGCCGGCTTGTTTTTGAAGAGTTGGTCGGCCGGCACTTCAGCTTCTTCGCGCTTCACCGCGTCGGCATCGGTGCTTTCGTCCACCATGCCCGCGATTTCCACATAACCGCCGAAGGGCAACCAACCGATGGCGAACTTGGTGCCGCCCCATGTACCGAGGGGCAACGCCATGCGCTTACCGCCCTTCCAAAAATCGAAAAATAGACAAAAGCGGTGCACGCGAATCCCGAAGAGTTTCGCAAAGAAAAAGTGTCCGCCCTCGTGCAGGATGACGAGCAGCGAGATGCTGAGCACCAATTGGAGGGCTTTGATCAAAAATGTTTCCATCTAAAAAGAACTTGCTGGGGGGATTGAATTTAATGATTGAGGTAATCGGCCACGAGTCGACGCACCTCGGCATCGGAGGCGAGATAGTCGTCGAGCGAAGCGCGAGAACAGCGCGTGGCGTCGGCCATGGCGCGACGAATCAAGCGCGGAATGTCGAGAAAACCGATGGCGTCGCGGCGGAAAGCGGCGTTGGCCACTTCATTGGCCGCGTTCACCACACAAGGCAGGTTGTCGCCCGCCTCGATGGCCTCGTAGGCGATGCGCAAACAGTCGAATTTGTCAAAGTCGGGGCGCTCGAACGTGAGACGGCCGAGGGCGGCGAGATCCAAGCGCTCACCGCTGAGCGACAAACGGCGCGGGAACGACAACGCATATTGAATGGGCAGGCGCATATCGGGCACGCCGAGTTGCGCTTTCACGCCCCCGTCGGCCAGTTGCACCGCACTGTGCACGATGCTCTCGGGATGTACCAGCACTTCGATGCTCTCGGGTTCGATGCCGAAGAGCCATTTGGCTTCGATCATCTCAAACCCCTTGTTCATCATCGTGGCACTGTCGATCGTGATCTTGGCGCCCATCTCCCAGTTGGGGTGTTTCAAGGCGCGCGCCGCAGTGACGCCGGCCAACTCTTCGATCGGCGTCGTGCGGAAGGGACCTCCCGAGGCGGTGAGGAGGATTTTGTCGATGGCATTACCGTCTTCGCCCACCAGGCACTGGAAAATCGCGCTGTGCTCGCTGTCCACGGGCAGAATCGGCGCGCGGTGTTTCACCGCGAGCTCCGTAATGAGTTCGCCCGCCACAACGAGCGTTTCCTTGTTGGCCAGCGCGATCGTTTTGCCGGCTTCGATGGCCGCCACCGTGGGGCGGAGTCCGGCGAAACCCACCATGGCCGTCACCACCACGTCCACTTCGGGCAGTCGGGCGACGTCGCAGATGGCTTCCGCGCCTGTCCACACCTTAATGGGCAGGTCGGCCAGCGCCTCGCGCACCGTTTCGTAGCGCGACTCGTCGGCGATGACCACCGCTTCGGGGCGAAATTCGCGCGCCTGCGCAATGAGCAATTCGGCGTTGTGCCCCGCCGTGAGGGCATAGGCCTCGTATTCGCCGGCGTGTTCGCGCACCACGTCGAGGGTTTGCGTGCCGATCGAGCCGGTCGAACCGAGTATGGCAATTCGTTTCATAGTCGGGGCATTCAGTCGTTGAGATCGATCAACCCTTCGGGCACGTCAAGCACCAGATAGCGCTCGCGCAGATCGTAGTCCACCACAAAGTCGTCGTGCAAGGGCAGGAGCACATCCTCGCCGCCCTCCACTTCGACCGTGAGGAGCGTGTTGGCCGTCGCGGTTTCGACGTGCTTCACGGTGCCGAGTTCGAGGGTCGGCACACCGACTTCGCTCGTTTCGTCGCCCCCCTCAGCCGTTTCGGCCAAAGCCTGACGATCGATAATGAGAAGACGGAACCCCGTGAAGGCGCGGAGCGACGAAATCGTTTCTTCGTCCTCGGCCGGGCGGGCATCGAGGGGATAGTAGACCGTGTGTCCCACGAGTTCGCGCGCAGCGGTGTCGCTGTCGATGCCGTCGAGCGTGAACAAGGCCGATTCGCTTCCTTTGAAACGATAGTCTTCGAGGAAGAACGGCACATACAGCCCGTCGATTTTGAGAAACACATAGTCGGCTTCACCGCGGTCGAAGACGTCGTCGGTGAAATGCACTTCGATTTCGCCGTGGATGCCGTGCGTGCGGGTGAATCGGCCGATGGAGAAAACGTCGGAGTCTAAAATCATGGAAAGGAATGAGGAGGGCAATGTTTATTCGAGGCGCGTGATGCAAGCCCCGAGTGCGTTGAGACGATCTTCGATGTGTTCGTAGCCGCGGTCGATCTGCCCCACGTTGTCGATGCGGCTCGTTCCGTCGGCACTGAGCGCGGCGATGAGCAGCGCGATGCCGGCGCGAATGTCGGGGCTGGCCATGCGACGCGCCTTCAACTGCAGATTGAAGTCATGGCCGACGACTACGGCGCGATGCGGGTCGCACAAGATGATCTGCGCGCCCATGTCGATGAGTTTGTCGACGAAGAAGAGGCGGCTTTCAAACATCTTTTGGTGGAAAAGCACGCTCCCCTTGGCCTGCGTGGCCACAACGAGGAGAATCGAAAGGAGGTCGGGGGTGAGTCCCGGCCACGGCGCGTCGGCCAGCGTCATGAACGAGCCGTCGATGAACGACTCAATCTCATAATGTTGCGGGCCGGGGATGAAAAGATCGTCGTCGCGCTCCTCGACCGTCACGCCGAGTCGGCGGAAGGCGTCGGGAATGATGCCCAAGTCGCGGCGCGACACGTTTTTGATCGTGATGCCGTCGCCCACCATCGCGCCGATGCCGATGAACGAGCCGATCTCGATCATATCGGGCAGGATGCGGTGCTCGGCGCCGTGGAGTTGGGGCGTGCCCACCACCGTAAGGCGGTTGGAGGCGATGCCCGAGATGTTGGCGCCCATGCGGTTGAGCAGGTGGCAGAGCTGTTGGAGATAGGGTTCGCAGGCGGCGTTGTAGATGGTGGTGGTGCCTTCGGCCAAGACGGCGGCCATCAAGATATTGGCCGTGCCGGTCACCGAGGCTTCGTCGAGCAACATGTAGGCGCCGTGCAGTTTTTCGGCTTCGATCTCGAAGAGTTCGTTGTCGTTGTCCACACGGAAACGCGCACCGAGTTTTTGCAAACCGAAAAAGTGCGTGTCGAGTCGACGTCGGCCGATCTTGTCGCCGCCGGGTTTACTGATGAGTGCGCGTCCGAAGCGGGCCACGAGCGGGCCGATGGTGAGAATCGAACCGCGCAACGACGAACAGCGCGCCAGATACTCGTCGGTGCGCAGATAGTCCAAGTCGATGTTGTCGGCGCGGAAGGTGATGTCGCCCGGCGCATTGCGGCGCACATACACGCCGATGTCTTGGAGCAGGCGAATGAGGTTGTTGACGTCGACAATGTCGGGCACATTCGTCAGACGCACTTCTTGGTCGGTGAGCAGCGTGGCGCAAATCACTTGCAACGCTTCGTTCTTCGCGCCCTGCGGGGTGATTTCGCCCCGAAGTCGGCGATTGCCTTCGATGAGAAAAGAGGCCATGTCGTGAAAGGGTTAAAGGGGAGAAATCAAGACGCCTGCAACGCGCGCAGCACCTCGTCGGCTGAGAGGCGCCCGTCAGTGCAGTAGTCAATGTCTTTGGCCAGTCGTTCGGCTTCGACCGCACCGCCGCGCACCTCGGTCAGATTGCGCTGCATGCGGGCGGCCAATCGGCGCAAGCCCGACGCGCGTTCTTCGGGGTCGGTCTCTGCGACGAGGCGATCCATCCACGTTTGGAGCAAATGGCCGTAGTGGCGAAAGCGCAAACGGTGGGCGGGATAGGACAAACGTTCGGCGCGCTGCTCGGCGGGAGCGCGCTCCACCTCCACCGGCCAGTCGATGTCGAGGGCGTAGTCGGTGAGTTGGGCGAGGTGATGCCACAGTTTTTCGGTCACCTCCCGGGAGTCGGCGGGCTGGCGGCTGACGATGCGCATGGTCTCCACGATGCGCGCCGCATAGGCGGTGCGCTCGGCGCGGTCGGTGAGGGTGAGCACGTGCTCCACCATGAGTTGCACCTCACGGCCGTAGGCTTTCATGCGCACGGGCGCTTTTTGCGTGTTGTATTGCATGGGGTAGGCGGCGCTCAAAAGAGCTTTTTGGGCAGGGAGGTTTGAAATTCTTTGAGATAGAAGGGCTCAAAATAGGCCGTATCGGCAAAATCGCCGCCGAGGAAGGCGCGTTCGGCCAAGGGCGCCATGTGACGCGCCAGCGGGTGGACGTTGTCGACAAAGCGGGCGTTGGGGTGCTCGATCACGGCCTTGCATTTTTCGGCGCCGTCGCCCATGAAATACACGGGACCGCGGTCGAGCCACTCGCGATAGGTGTCGGCCGTGACGATGTCGGCGCCCACTTCGCGCAGGGTGTTCAGCGCGCGATCGTAGACCGCGGCGTAGACTTCCATGCGGCGCGCGTCGATCATGGGCACCAAGAGGGCGTTATCGGGCATTTCATCGTCATACAAGAGCGGGCCGACGGTGATGAGTTTGAGCGTCGGCACGGCAATGAGCGGCACGTTGCGGGCATAGGCCACGCCCTTGGCCGTGGAAAGGCCGATGCGCAGGCCGGTGTAGCTGCCCGGGCCGCTCGACACGGCCACGGCGTCGAGGGGAATGGCATGGCTCTCGGCGAAGCTCAGCGCTTCGTCGACGAAGGGCGCGAGGGCGGTGGCGTGAGAGGGGCCTTCGAGGGTTTGTTTTTCGAAAATCACCTGCGAATCTTCCGACACGGCGACGGAACAAACGGCGGTGGAGGTCTCTATGTGAAGGATGCAAGACATGGCAGTGGGATTTTTTCTACGTCCGAGGCTCCGCCTGTGGGCACAGGCAGAGCCGAACGCGTTCTTTACAAGCTGCGAATTTAAGGTTTTTCGGCTGATACACAAAGTTTCCGTGCCGAAAAGCGCACCGCCTTCCTTACTATACTATTGTGGGCGCACGGGCACACACACGCGAGAGAAGCGCGCACCGCGCCCGCCGTACACCGAAAGCGGGCGCTTTTTCGCTCCGCGACGGGCACCGGGCGTTTCTCTGCCGCAAGGGTTGGGAAAAACAAGGGATGTTTTTGAGAAAAGGTCTCTACTTTTGTGCGAAAGTCCCCAACTTTTTCGAACAAGTCGGCCACTTTTTCATCTCCCCTCCGCACCCGCCTCGAAAAGCACTGCGCTGCGAGACGGAAAAAGAAATATTGCTCCATGACCTTCCCCTAAAATCGGGGGAAGTCGAGCGGCGCAAACGCCAAATCCGAAAAAGAAAAGGCGATACAGGATTGAGTTTTTGTTCCTTTCCCGAAAGAGATTGTTCGTTTTCACCACCTCACAAAGAAATAAACGGGCAAAAGAACGCGCGTATCCAAAAGATTGTGTACCTTTGGGCTATCATCCTCGTCGTCACGCCCCCTTCGGTGCGGAGAGGCGAGCACAACGCATAACAATCTCCTAATCATAACTCCCAACATGAAACCAGCAAATGGAAAATTGGGTGTGATGATCGTCGGCCTCGGCGCGGTCAGCACAACCTTCATCACCGGCGTGCTCATGGCGCGTAAAGGCTTGGCCAAGCCGGTCGGTGCAATGACACAATACGATAAAATCCGCGTGGGACGCGGCGCCGACAAGAAATATCTGAAGTATGCCGACATCATCTCGCTGGCCTCGCTCGACGACCTGGTGTTCGGGGCTTGGGATGTGTATCCTGCCAACGCTTTCGAGAGCGCTGTGGACGCCGAAGTGCTGCGCGCCAAAGATATCCTCCCGGTCGAAGACGAACTGAAGGCCATTCGCCCGCTGCCCGCCGCTTTCGACAAACGCTATGCCTCACGTTTGGACGGCGACAACGTGAAAAACTGCGCCACACGCTGGGATATGGTCGAAGCCCTGCGTGAAGACATCCGCCGCTTCAAGGCTGACAACGGTTGCGAGCGCGTGGTGGTGCTCTGGGCGGCTTCTACCGAAATCTATGTGCCGGTGGACGAAGCAGTGCACTACCGTTTGGCCGACCTCGAGGCGGCCATGAAGGCGAACGACACGGAGCGCATCGCCCCGTCGATGTGTTATGCCTACGCCGCCTTGGCCGAAGGCGCGCCCTTCGTGATGGGTGCGCCCAACACCACGGTGGACATCCCCGCCATGTGGGAACTGGCCGAAAAGACGCAAATGCCCATCGCCGGCAAGGACTTCAAGACCGGACAGACGCTGGTGAAGAGCGGATTCGCCCCGATCATCGGCACGCGCTGCTTGGGGTTGAACGGTTGGTTCTCGACCAACATTCTCGGCAACCGCGACGGCCTCGTGCTCGACGAGCCGGCCAACTTCCACACAAAGGAGGTTTCCAAACTTTCGACCCTCGAAAGCATTCTCGTGGCCGACGAACAGCCCGACCTCTACACGGACTACTACCACAAGGTGCGCATCAACTACTATCCCCCGCGCGGCGACAGCAAAGAGGGCTGGGACAACATCGACATCTTCGGCTGGATGGGCTACCCGATGCAGGTTAAGATCAACTTCCTGTGCCGCGACTCGATCTTGGCCGCACCACTCTGCCTCGATCTCGTGCTGCTCATCGACGCCGCCGCGCGCGACGGCCGCTACGGCACGCAGCGCTTCCTGAGCTTCTTCCTCAAAAGCCCGCAACACGACTACACGCAAGGAGAAGTGCCCGAAAACCACTTGTTCCGTCAGTACACGAACCTCAAAAACGCCATTCGCGAGATGGGCAGTTACGAGGCCGACGAAACCGTAGACTAATTTCGAAACGAACCCTCACACCGAGCGCAACCTCTCTCGCTCTCCGCGAGAAGGGGTGCGCTCGGTGCCTCTTTTTTTTAGAGGTGAGGCGGGCGGCTATCAGCCGGAACGATAGCAGCTATCACATCAAACCATAGAAATTTTGCACAACACGCACGAGAAGGCCGTACTTTTGCATCGTCAAACGGACAATGTCGCCACCCACCACGCTCGATGCACACCGTGGCGCGGCGTCCGGATGGCAAACTGACTGTTTATTTCCTTTTTTCCACCTCGACGATTCCCGCCGCCTCGGTATCTGCAAGCTCCTTGCCCACCGACCACCCGGAAAATCTCAACCCCGCGTGGGGCGCGCCGGGAAACGTCGACGGATTTACCCAACGAAACAACTCATTATTATTATGGCACTTCTCGCAGCTCTCCAAGTTCAAAGCACTCCCAACGCAACGCTTATCATCACGGCCTTCATCGCCTTCACCGCAGCCCTCTACTGCGTGCCCATGCTGTTCCGTTTCGTCAAACGACTCTCCAATCCCGACGTGCGCCTCTCGCAACCGGCCGACGACACCGTCTACACTTGCCACGACGAAGCCTTCTTGCAAGCCAACGCCTAATCCCTTTTTCTCTCGCTAAGCAATTTGATGAACCACTCCACGATGATGTCTTCGACATCACCCGCTGACTCCAAAGACATACACGTTCGCCTCAAACACATCGCCAAGTTTTTCAGCACCTACGCCGCCACTTTGCTGAGCAGCGGGGCGACGACGATGCGCATCGAGCGCAAACTGCGCCAAATGGCCGAGGCTTGGCAGGTGCAGGCCGAGTTTACGATCTTGCCGACGAACGTGATTCTAAACATTTGGGACGCTTCGGGCGAACACTCCTACAGTTGCATCTCTCCGCTGCTGCACGGTGCACTCAATTTCGACCTGATCACGCGTCTCAGCCGTCTAAGCGACGACGTCTTCACGCAGAGCCTTGCGCCCGCCGAAGCCGTTCGCCGCTTTGAGGCTATCAAGAACATTCCGCGCTTCTCGGATTTCGCCGTCTTGCTGCTGGCTTCGGCGGCCAATGCCTCGTTTTGCCGCCTCTTCGGGGGCGACTGGGCGGCGATTGCCATTGTGTTCGGCGCCACCTTCTGCGGTTTCTTCGTCAAACAGCGTTTGGCGGGCTGGAAGGTGGATTATCGTGCCGTGACGATCACCTCGGCGCTCACGGCGGCGGTGATTTCCTGCATCGGCTACGCCGTTCCGGGCCTGAGCACCACGCCCGACATCGCACTCGGCACGAGTGTGTTGTATTTAGTGCCCGGTGTGCCGTTTTGCAACTTCGTGAACGATCTGCTCTACGGGCACTACATCTGCGCATTCAGCCGATTTGTGCAGGCAATGATGATCACGGTGAGCCTTTCGATCGGGCTGGTACTGGCATTGTTGCTGCTCAATATCCGTATGCTCTGAACGAACGGTTCGCTCCGCACGGTTCTCTATTTTCTTCATGCACCGACAGCTCTTTTCTATGTCTACTTTTCTCGATTTGCTCAACGATGGCGCCTTCGCCGCCATTGCCGCCATCGGTTTTGCGAGCATCAGCAACCCGAAACGCAGCACATTTTGGTCGCTCGGCCTCCTCGCGGCGTTGGGACACATCACTCGTTTCGTGCTGATGCACTACTGTGACGTACATCTCTCCTTGGCTTCCTTCGCGGGCGGCTTGATCATCGGCACCCTCTCCATCCCGATGGCCACCGTGGTCAACTCGCCGGCCGAGACTCTCTCCTTTCCGGCCCTCCTGCCCATGGTGCCGGGGAAATTTGCCTACGGTTCGATTCAGGCGCTCGTGGAGTGCATGAGCCACCGCACGGAAGAGGATTTCAACCACTACTTCTACCTGCTCAACTACAACTGGATCACCTGCGTGCTCACGATTGTGCTGATGGTCGTGGGGGTGACGATTCCGCTCTTCACCTTTCGCAACCACGGACTGGTGATGCTGCGCCGCGTGCGCGACGAATTGAAAGCGGCCACACACCGCAACTCGACGCAACTCTGATTTGTCCAAACTCATGGAACTTAGACAACTTCGTTACTTCGTAAAAGTGGCCGAATGCCAGAGTTTTTCCGAGGCGGCTCGGCAGTTGCACATCACGCAAAGCACCCTTTCGCAGCAAACGCGGCAGTTGGAGGACGAACTGGGAGTGCAGCTTTTCTCGCGCGACTCGCACCACGTGGAACTCACCGACGTGGGGAGCGCTTTCCTCCCTTCTGCCCTGCGCGCCCTCGCCGAAGTGGAGGCTTGCGTGGACAGTATCGCCGAAGTGACGCACATGGTGCGCGGGACGGTCAATATCGGGGCGACTTATACCTTCAGTCCGATTCTCAAAGAGGCAATTCTCTCGTTCATCAAGGCTTTTCCGCAGGTGCGCCTCAACGTGGTGAGCCAATCGATGAGCGACTTGATGGACATGCTCATCAAACACGAATTGGACGTGGTGCTCTCCTACAAACCCTCGCAGCACTATGCGCAAATTGAGTCGCACTACTTGTTCGACAACGAACTTTGCGTCGTAGTCAGCGACACGCACCCGTTGGCTGCGCAAAAATCGGTGGAACTGGCCGACTTGACGCAACACCGCATGGCACTTCCGGCACCGGGACTGCAGGCGCGCAACAAATTCGACACGTTGATTCGCGGCACGCAGTATGATTTCAACGTCTGCTTGGAGATCAACGACGTGAACGCGTTGATTAGTTTGGTGCGCGACAGTCGTTTGGTCACGGTGCTCTCAACGGCCACCGTTTCGCAGGTAGAAGGTGTCGCAACTGTGCCCATTGTGGGCGTGGACAGCAGCGAAATGGAGGGGTGCTACCACTTCTTGCGCGGCAGTTACCGCAAGGTGGCGACGAAAGAGTTCTTGCGCATTCTCTCGGAAAGCAAGTCTTACGGCATGGCGCAGATGAATGTGGAATAAAAAGAAGGCGACCACCCGATCAAACAGCTCGGACGCACCCTCATTTCTCTCAACAACGAACCGGTTTCACTGCTGTGAAGCCGGTTCGTTCTGTATTGATGTCGGTAAGCTGTGTATTGAAGCCGGAAAGTTGGAGGTTGTGGTTGGGTTCGTTCCGCATTGGGGCAGATTTGCCGGGCATTGTTTTTGTTCGTTTCGTGCTGCGATCTATGCTTTGTAGACATGAGTTCGGTCTAAGCAATCCACCTTTCACTTTCTATGATCAGCGGGATTATTTTTCGGGGAGATGCTTAGACCGAACTTAGGTCTTACGTTGCTCCTGCCCGGTGCGGCCGACGGGCGTTTTCCGTGGAGCACCTTCGCCGCCAACGCCCTCGGCTGTCTGCTCATCGGCCTACTGAGCGGCGTGCTCTCGCGCACTGCGGCGCCCGACACGCTCCTCGGCATTCGCACGCGCTACCCTAACGAGTGCCACAACTTTTTCGGCGACCTCATTTCGGCTCCCCAACGGATAGCCGTGCAAGGCACGCACCAACGCATCGTCCCTATCCCCCGTCCCTTCTTCCACTTCATCTCTACAAAGAGCGCCACGCTACAGGTTTGTAGCGTGGCGCTTTCCCTGCGCACCGATGAACAGCGCAAGAAGAAAGGAAATCTTTGAAGTGCTATCATGGTTTGACCGTCTTCTTTCCGTTCACCACATACACTCCGGCCGGCAAATGTTTCATACTCCGCGCACGCGCTTGCCTTGCAGCGTGTAGATCTACTGCGCACCCTCAGCACCGAATCACCTGCTTCCCACTATAGTGGGCTTAGCTGTGAAATAGCCCTTTTCCGGATTAGCCATCTTTGCGTCAACCTTGTTCTTGTCATAGGAGACTGCGCCCTTCAACTTTATGCAACCGGCAAACATGTCTTTCGATTCCTGGCACAGCCAAGTGGTATTGCTGTTGATGGTCGTCAGCGCCGCGCAACCGGAGAACATCTCATACATGTAGGTTACTTTTTTTGTGTTGAAGTTCTTCAGGTCGATCGAGGTCAGTGCCGCGCAACCACAGAACATCCAACTTATGTCTGTTACATTTTTTGTGTTGAAGTTCTTCAGATCGATCGACCTCAGTGCCGCGCAACCTAAGAACATGTAACCCATGTTAGTGACGTTTTGTGTGTTGAAGTTCTTCAGGTCGATCGAGGTCAGTGCCGCGCAACCACAGAACATCCAACTCATGTCAGTGACATTTTGTGTGTTGAAGTTCTTCAGGTTAATCGACCTCAGTGCCGCGCAATCACAGAACATGCTACTCATGTCAGTAACATTCTTTGTGTTGAAGTTCTTCAGATCGAGCGACGTCAGTGCCGCGCAACGATAGAACATCCAACTTATGTCAGTCACATTTTGTGTGTTGAAGTTCTCCAGGTCGAGCGAAGTCAGCGCCGCGCAATCACAGAACATGCTACTCATGTCAGTAACATTCTTTGTGTTGAAGT
>CAUQEF010000017.1:0-58534 GCA_963517315.1 uncultured Prevotellaceae bacterium | reverse complement strand
TTTCTCCACATATTCAAAAGATTATCGATGGTCTGGAGTAGGACTATAACTCGATCGAAACCATCACTGAAGACCTATGAGAAAAGATATGGAGATGCCTATGAAGTACTATTCCTGGAAATTATGATACGGTTTGGTCGTTTCTTGTATTTTCAATTTGTCGCGGCGACCATTGTTCTTTGTTTGATTTTATTGCTGTCCGCTAAAAGTTTAGACGCAGCCAACATGTCGTTCTGATCTCCGCTAAACAGGTTGATTCAGCTGACCTCATCTAAAGTTCCCCCTCTTTCTGTTCTTCGCAAGCACTTTTTTAGCGGACAGCAATAGTTTGATTTTTTATTTCACCACAAATAGAAGAACTTTGGAGCTTGCTCACTTTTAGGACAGTATGAATCAAATAACATAGATATGCAATATAAGAAAACCAATAAACTGGCGAATGTTTATGGATTTGATCCACAAAGTGGATGTTATTCCTTTACACAGGATGAAAGGGAATATCTTAGCTTGTATGATGAACTTTTTCAGCAAGACGAGGCTCCTTTAGAGATAAGAACCACAGGAGAGTTTCTGTACCTATGGTATGCTTGGGTTGGTAAGTTAGAAGTCTATTTGAATAAGGAGATATTATGTTCAGTGGAAAAGAACACTTGTTTGCTTGATGGAGAATCCTTGTATGTTGGACATTGCTCTGGTTTTTATCAGTATAATCTAATGAATCCCATAACAGGAGAGTTCTTGCTAAGCTCCCATGTCCCTTATAAGCTATATGTCGAAGATGATGTGATAATCGCATACGATAATTTGCGCAAGAAAGAAATTAGGCGTATTGATAATAGTACTGAGGTGCTATGGCAGTTTCCTTTATCATCATTGGGTTACTTAGAGTCTAATCCAGGCGAAATCGATAAAGTCGATAAAATCTTAGGTGTTGCATATGGTAAAATATGGTTCTATACCGATTTTTGGAGGTTGATAGCCTTAGACTTAGAGAATGGCGAGCAAATATATTCATTGGATTGCTTTGGGGTTAACTGGGATAGGAGAACCGGTAATATATTTGCAATAGCTTCGAATATCATAATTATCATTGATACTGAGAAATTAGCGATTATAGAACAATATAATTTCCAAGAGTCAGATCCAGAGGGTATTGGAGCTTACCGTAGTATAAGAAGCCCACTTCTTCAAGGAGATTATTTTACCTTTTTAGGCGAGAAAGAAGGGGAGTACAGCGGACTCCGCAGAGTCGGTATCTTCGATTTGAAAGCTCGCAAACTTGTTTGGGAGTGTGAAGTCATTAGCAAAGAGGAATACCTTGCAACGGGGAATCATCTCGTGGCTCCTCAACCCCTCTATATGTCTGGAGATAAATTGTATATCAGGGATTTCCAGGACACCTTGCATATCTTCCAAAGGGAGAATTGAAAATGTCCAGGCTTCTCTTTGTTCCAGATTAAAGCACTTATACGTTGTATTGCATCTCCCAAAAACAATGATGGTTCTGTGTTTACATTTCAAAGTCGAGCACTAAGAGGTGATGAAGCTGATTATGCAGAGCTCTATGATCTCGTTGTTTTGAAAGAAGTTCCGTAGAACAAGGTTCTATTATACCTAGGTTTAATCAACTAAGCAAGGTATTCAGATCATGCCCTCTGAAGATATCGAGGAACTGATTAAGAAGGGGAAAATAGCAATTCGTCATTTGAAGAAAATAAAGTGATGGAAATTTCAATAAACGGGAAGGGTATTTTAGAACTAAATCAACCACAAGCTTTCCATCGAGAGGATTTTGTTTATATAAAGATTCACGATACCGTAGAGCACATATACATATATAGAGAGAATAAATCTGAGAAATTTGTTGCTTTTGGATTGACATACCCTAACAACAAAGGAATCCCATTAAAAGAAATAGAGTCCGTTGCGAACAAACTCACATTTCTGAAAAAGCACATATACAACAAAACGGGGTACATATCCTATAGAACAAAAATAGCAGATACTATGGTAACGCCATTTGTTGTTGCAATGTGTAAGTACGTATTTTACTTTGGACTTCTTCCTGGCGATAGTTCAAGAGGACCTGAAACTATGATCGTATTACTAGGAGTGCGGAAGTATGAAGAATAATAATATGCTTAATAGGGCTATGTGGCTCTGTTCTGTCCTGAAAAAGGGTAAGGGAAATATTAGAAGTCTAGTGATAAAGGAAGAAGATGTTAGCGGTCTTCGACGCCCACCTTCCCCGTAAATAAAGACAAAGGCGGAGGTTTGACTTTTGCCCTCAATGATGCATGGAAATTCCGAGTGACGTAGACCGCTGATTTTGATGTCGGGAAATTGTTTTTTCGTCCCGTGATTCCTTTTCTTTCGTGTCGTCCCAAGGGCGAAGGCCGGTAGCTATGCGTTTGTGGCTTGGTGAGCATTTCCGCTATTTATATCTGCAGCGTGCGCAGCCGGAGGGCGAGAGCTGCGCAGTGGGTTGTGATTCGTTTGTCGGGCGTTCACAACTGCAGCCCAACGCGCGGGCGCGTATGCGCGCGTCCGGCGTTTTTCGTTTTTTGCCTTCACCTCTTCACCTTTGGGTTGTAAGTTGTTGATGTTGAAGGAAATAAGGGTGAAGGCTTCACCTCATTTTCCTTCACCGGTGAAGTGTTAAAATGGGCGTTTTCTTCACGCGTAAGTGGCCAATTATCAGCTGCTTATGTGGGGTAGTGAAGGGTGAAGGCAAGAAATTCGAACTCGCTGAGTGCGCGATGCGCGGGAGGGTGTCCGCAGGGGCGTGTCCCTGCGCGTGAGGGAACGATCGCGGTGTGGGCGTGCGAAACAGAAAGGACTTCTTTCACCCAAAAAGAGCGTGATTCATTGCGAAACAAGTGGTGTTTCGAGAAAAAGTCCACGTGTTTTTGTGTGCGTTTCGAAAATGTAGAATGATTGTGCGATTTTCTTTCTGAAAAATGCGAGATTACGAAAGAAAAACATTACTTTTGCCCTTGATAAAACACAACCTTTCCTTTTCCCCGCCGCATTGCGGCGTCTCTATAGCGCAAATTTTGCAGGCTTTGCCCTGTGCATCGGCGCAAACGATCTTTGACATGCTGAACATGGCATCACTTGTTCCTGGGCTTCTTGAGTCGCCGGAAAAGGCGCGTGCACTCGGGCATCTCTGCTTTGCATGCGCTGCGCCCATCGTCTCCCCCCCAAAAAATACCCCCTCGCTCCGGCAAGGCGGAGCGAGGGGCTTCGTTGAAAAAGGTCGGCGTTGTGCGCCGGATCAATACTTGTGTTCGTTGTCAGCCAATTCGCTTTGCGTGAGGCTCTTGCGGTCGATGCTATACCAAGCATAGACGATGTAGGCCAGTACGAAGGGGATGACGAGCGAGACGAAGCTCATGGTCGTGAGGGTGAACTCGCTCGAGCAGCTGTTGGCCAGCGTGAGTGAGCTTTGCTGATCAGCCAGCGAGGGGTAATAGGCCGTGTTGTTGAGGGCTGCCACTTGCAGGAGCGCCCAAACGGTGAACACGCTACCGATGCCCGCACACCAGATGCCGCGACGCGTCGTGGTGAAAACGGTGCGACCGATGCCCAGCAGTACCAAAACCACGCCGAGCAAGAAGAGCACCAGCGTGAGGGGCAGTGCCAAGAAGTTGTGCAGATACTTGTAGGCCTCGATGCTGACGATGCCCGTTTCGGGGTTGACGGCAAAACCGTCGGCCGTGAGCAGATGGACGGCGAAGGCGAGGAAGAGCACGAGGAAGGGCACCGCATCGATGAGCACCTGTCGGCGCAGACGGGGCGTGAGGCCTTCGTCGTCGATGTTGTTGAGCATGTAGAGGCTACCTAGGATGCGCGCCAAGAAAAGCACTATCAGACCGAGCACCAAGTTCCAAGGATTGGCCACGGCTTCGAGTCCGTGCCAGCCCGTGGTCCAGCTGCTGATGGCAGGCGCGAGTTGTTCGCCCATCACGTCTTTGTTCACCACGAAGTTGGCGCCGTGGAAGAAGGTGCCGACGGCTGTGCCGAGGAGCAAGGGGCCGAGCACGCCGTTCAGGACGAGAAACCAGCGATAGGTGTTCTTGCCCAAGAAGTTGCCGAGTTTGCTTTGGAACTCATAGCTGACGGCTTGGAGCACGAAGCTGAAGAGGATGAGCATCCACACCCAGTAGGCACCGCCGAAGCTGGTGCTGTAGAAGAGGGGGAAGGAGGCAAAGAAGGCACCGCCGAAGGTGACGAGGGTGGTGAAGGTGAATTCCCATTTGCGGCCGGTGCTGTTGACGATGAGTGCGCGTTCGCCTTCGGTGCGGCCGAGGGTGAAAATCTGTGTGTTGGCGCCCTGCACGAACATGAGGAAGACGACGAGCGCGCCGAGGAGACTGACGAGCAGCCACCAGTATTGTTGTAGAAGTGTGTAGGTGATCATGATGAAAGGGAATAGGGGATGGGAAAATAGACAGTTGCGGCACATCCGTTTCGCCCATGGGCGAGTTCTTGCTGCGCCCTGTCGGGGACTTCGCCTCGAGGTGGGTGCGAAAAGGAGGTGTCTACCGCTTTTCTTCCGCCGCGGCCGTGCACACATGTGCAGTAGTTGGCACGGCCGTGGCGTAGAAAGTGCGGTTATTCCTGATGATGGTTGGAAATAGCCTTAAACATGATGCGGAGCTCGGCAATGAGGAGCGCCGTGAAGACCACGAAGAAGAGGGCGAAGGTGATCTGCACGTTCGTTACCGACAAACTCGAAACAGCGGCATTGACGGGGAGCAAGTCTTGGATGGCCCAAGGTTGGCGACCCACTTCAGCCACAATCCATCCGGCTTGTTGGGCGAGATAGGCGAGCACGAGACTCCAAAGACCGACGTGGAGCAACCAGCGCTTCTCGGTGAGCGTGCCTTTGCGGCCGTACCAAATGAGGAGTGCCATGACAAGGATCAAAGCCATACCGGCACCGACCATGATGCGGAACGACCAGTAGACCATGCCGAGGGGCGGGATGAGGTCTTCGACCTTTTGAATGTAGCCATAACCGAAATAGGCCTTGTGCTCTTCAAACACACGGAGCGCGGAATCGGCACGTTCGGGCGATTTGTTGCGTGCGGCACGATAGTCCTTGAAAGCGGAAAGGGCGGTTGCGCCGCGCTTCATCTTTTCG
The DNA here is from genome assembly GCA_963517315.1 of uncultured Prevotellaceae bacterium. Taxonomy (GTDB): domain Bacteria; phylum Bacteroidota; class Bacteroidia; order Bacteroidales; family Bacteroidaceae; genus Alloprevotella. Next base: position 53,385 of record CAUQEF010000017.1, on the reverse strand, counting down.
GTGGCGGGCATCACGGTATTGCCGTTGACGTCGGTGTAGCCGTGGTAGAGAATGTCGTCAATGCCGGGCACGAAGGCTTTCGGGTCTTTGTGTGCCACGAGCGAGAGGGCACCGGGCACTTCGACACCGGGCACGATGCTGAAGGGTGCGCCTTCCGAGCCCTTGCGCAGGCCTTCGGCGGCAGCCAACTTCATGGGTTGGTGATGAGCAATGTCTTCGCCGCTGCGGTCGCCGGTGGCGGCCACGATGAGGCCGGAAACCAAACCGACGATGGCGGCAATCTTGATGCTCTGCGTGGCGAGTTTCGTGTTGCGACCGCGGAGGAGGTACCAGCAGCTCACGGCCACGACGAAGACCGAACCGGTGAGCCATGCGCTCGAGACGGTGTGGCAGAACTTGTTGACGGCAAAGGACTGGAAGGCCACGCCGAAGAAGTCCATCATCTCGTTGCGGACAGTCTCGGGGTTGAAGTTCATGCCCGTGGGGTGCTGCATCCAGCTATTGGCCACGAGAATCCACCAAGCCGAGATCGTTGCGCCGAGGCCGGTGAGCCAGGTGGAGGCCAAGTGGAAGCCTTTGCTGATCTTGCCCCAACCGAAGAACATGAGGGCGATGAAGGTCGATTCCATGAAGAAGGCCAAGATGCCTTCGATGGCGAGCGGCGCGCCGAAGATGTCGCCGACGAACCAAGAATAGTTACTCCAGTTTGTGCCGAATTGAAACTCGAGGATGATACCGGTAGCTACGCCGATGGCGAAGTTGATGCCGAAGAGTTTTTGCCAGAATTGGGTGGTGGTTTTCCAAAACTCATCGCCGGTGCGATAATACATAGTTTCCATAATGGCCATCACGAGTGCGAGTCCGAGGGTGAGGGGGACGAAGAGCCAGTGATAGCATGCTGTGAGCGCAAATTGCGCTCTCGACCAGTCGAGTACGGCAAGGTCGGTGGTGTGGAGCATCGTCATAATTATAATTGTTGATTGTTTGGATTTACGGTTGTGAAAGTTGCGTGGCAACGTGGTCTTGCTTCTGATCGGGGGTGCCTTTGAGCACGGGTTGGAAGAAGAAGAGACGGAGCACGGCGAACATGACGAAGAGCTTCACGGCGATGATGATCCATAGGGTTTTGCCCCAAGTCATTTGACGGAAGCCATCGACGTAAAAGCGCAGTGCTTTGCGGAAAGGTTGGACGATGTTCATGTTCGAAAGAAAGAAAAGAGTCTGTGAATGGAGAGAGCAAAATCCGGCGAGTTGATGTTGCGTCCGTTTTTTCTGAATCTCTGCAAGCGATGGGCGCATAGACCTTGTGGAGCTGGGCGTGGATTCGAGATTCGCGGAGTATACCGTCTGAGTTCGCGCGAGGAAAAACTCTCTTTTGTTATGTGATATTCTACAAAAGTAAGGGTTTGGCGACAAACTACCAAGGTTTTGGCAGCTATATTTGTCATTCACGATAAGAAAAGGGCTTGCGCGGCGGCGTGTCGGCCTTTTGAAAGGCGCAAAATTTGGCCTTTCGCAGCGTACATCGTAACTTTGCATCGTTATTCAAACCATTATACGCCCAATGAACATCATTCATACGGTCGCCGAGCTGCGTGCGCAAGTTGCGTGCGCGAAAGCGGCCGGAAAACAGGTGGGACTCGTCCCGACCATGGGGGCACTCCACGAAGGTCACGCTTCGCTTATTCGTCGCAGCGTGGAAGAGTGCGGTTGCACGGTGGTCAGCGTCTTTGTCAACCCCACGCAGTTCAACGATCCCAATGACCTGAAGAATTACCCTCGCACGCTTGAGGCCGATTGCGCCCTGATCGACGCGTTGGGTGCCGATATTGTCTTTGCTCCCACGGCAGAGGAAATGTATCCCACGCCCGATACGCGTGTCTTCTCCTACCCACCCATCGATGCGGTGATGGAAGGAGCGCGTCGGCCCGGACATTTCAACGGCGTGTGCCAAGTGGTGTCGAAGCTCTTCGACATGGTGCAGCCCGATCGTGCCTATTTCGGCGAAAAAGACTTCCAGCAGATCGCAGTGGTGCGCGCCATGATGAAAGATCAAGGCTTCGACTTCGAGTTGGTGGCTTGCCCCATCGTGCGCGATGAGCGCGGTTTGGCACTTTCGTCGCGCAACGCCCTTTTGTCTGCGGACGAACGTCTCACGGCCACGGCCATTTGCCGCACGCTCCGCGAGAGTGTGAACTTGGCTCGCTCGCTGACGGTGCAAGAGGTGATCGACACCGTGGTGCGCCGCATCAATGCCATAGAAGGCATGGAAGTGGAGTATTTCCAAATCGTGAATGCCGATACCTTGCAGCCGGTCGAAGATTGGAACGCCGCAGCGCGTGTGCAAGGTTGCATCACGGTCTACTGCGGAGAGCGCCGCGTGCGCCTCATTGACAACATCGCTTACCAATAAATCGACGCGAAAAAGATGATTCTCAGTATCCTGAAATCCAAAATACACTGTGCCACGGTCACCGAGGCGAATTTGCACTACATGGGTTCGATCACCATCGACGAAGCACTGCTTGAGGCCACGGATCTGTTGCCCGGCGAACATGTGCATGTGGTGAACAACATGAACGGCGAGCGCATCGAGACGTACGTCATCAGCGGGCCTCGCGGTTCGGGTTGTATCTGTCTGAACGGTGCGGCGGCTCGTCTGTTCCAACCCGGCGATCAAGTCATTATTATGGCCTATGCCGGCATGACGCCCGAGGAAGCGCGCGAATATCGCCCGAAAGTGGTGTTCCCCGACGCCGACAATCGCTTAGCGTGAAACGGAAGGTTGGCCTGTTCGGCGGTTCGTTTGATCCGGTGCACCGCGGTCATCTGGCACTGGCGCAGTATCTCTTGGAGTGCGGCGCTGTGGATGAAGTGTGGCTGATGGTTTCGCCGCTCAATCCCTTGAAAAAGGGGGCGCAACTCTCTCCCGATGCCGAACGCTTGGAAATGGCTTGTTTGGCTGCGGCCGGTTTGCCGGACGTGCACGTCTCTGACTTCGAGATGCACTTGCCGCGCCCGTCTTACACTTGGCGAACGCTGCGTGCCTTGCGAGAAGCCCACCCCGACATCGAGTTTTCTCTCATTGTCGGTGCTGACAATTGGTTGCTTTTCGACCGTTGGCAGCACCCCGAGGAGATTTTGGCGCATCACCGCCTCTTAGTCTATCCTCGCCCCGGCTTTCAGGTGGACGAATCGGCTTTACCGGCCGGAGTCTGCTACGTCGATGCTCCGTTGTTGCCCTACAGCAGTACACAAGTGCGGGAGGCTGTGCGACGAGGCGAGGACATCTCCGAGATGGTGCCGCCTGCGATTCTCGAACGCTGTGTTGCGCGCTACAAGTTGCCCACTAAATGATCTCCCCGTTCGTACGAGAAAAAGAACTCGCCCTACTGCATACATTGCGGTAGGGCGAGTTCTTTTTTATGCTGTGCCTCGTCGGGGAAAGGGATCTATTGCCGTTTGGGGTGAGGCATCTCTTTCATTCGTTTTTCTCCTTTTGTTCGTTTTGTCGAAAGCTTGTTTTGTTTCGGAGTGTTGGGGACACTCCGGGCGGGAGGGGATTTGGGCTGCAAACTTTTACTTTTTGTGGCGGAGTGTACTTTGGGAGACAAAGGCTTTTGAGAGGCTTTCGGTTGTTGCGGTTCATCGGAGTCTTGTTCGTGCCCAATGGTCAATTTTTGCAGGTCGTACATCGAACCGTTGTAGACGTTGAGGTCGACCTTGCCGTTGATGCCGTCGATCACGCCCACATCAGTGTGCTGCCAGAATTTCCATTGGCCGCTGTAGCCGAGCTTTTTCACATAGTAGTGCGCAATCCAAAAGGGATAACGGTCAAACTCCGGTGTGCTGAGATAGCGTTGTTTGAACTTCAGTCCGGTGTAGATGAAAGGGGGCGTGCCGAAGCGTCGCTCCATGAGGTGGAGCCACTCGAGGGCTTCTTTTCGCAGGGTTTCGGGTTCGAGGTTGCCAAGTTCCTCAATGTCCAGCACGGGGGGGAGATCGCCTTCTTCGAGCTGCACATTGTCCATGAAAAAGCGCGCTTGTCGGTCGCCCGACACGCCGGGAGAGAAATAATGGTAGGCGCCGCGGATGAGGCCATATTCTCCCGCTTTGCGAAAGTTGCGCAGAAATTTTCGATCCAAATGGCTTTGCCCCTCGGTGGCCTTGATGAAGACAAATTCCACGCGGGCTTTCCCCCCAATGGTGGCGGAGGAAACCTTTTCCCAGTCGACGGTGCCCTGGTGGTGGCTCACATCGAGTCCGTGAATGGTGTAATTGGCCGGCAATTCGGGGTCGCCGAAGATGGCTCGCCAGCGATCGCGGTAAGGAACGACGAAAAAGTGATTGAAGAGTAACCCGATGAGCAAAGTAATGGCCAGACCACCGAGCCAAAATGCACGCTTGTATCGATAGCCGAACGAGCGTTCTGCCCAAGAGAGTGAGGCTGAATGCTTTTTCCGGCGTGTCGCTTTCTTCTTTCGGCGCGCGGGCTTTTTCTTTGTTTGTGGCTTTTCTTTACCGAACATCTTGGGAGATATAGTGGTGCGCTTTCCCTTCTCAGCAAAGTTAGTTATTTCAGTCGTATGGTGCAAGCGGCTTTCTAAAAAAAGCGTCCCCCTTTCTCGATCGGGAGAAAGGGGGACGTCTCATTGCTAGATACGTGCTACTTATTTGGCCTGTTCGAGGGCGAGGGTGCGGGTGCATTGGTCGCACACTTCCGTGGGGCCCCAGTATTGGATGGGTCCGGGATAAACGAAGGCGGTCTTTTCTGCCCATTCTTCGCGCTGAGCGGCGAAGGCTTGGAAGGGTTTGCCGTCGAGTTCCACGAGCGCCTTTCGGATCACGGGCTTCATTTCACCGTGACGACGCTCCATGTTCATCATCATCGTGATGGGCACACCGCCGGCGATCCATTGTTCGGCCGGGGCAGTGGTGTTCTTCACGATGGCCATGTAGCCGGTCTTGCCGTTGGCCACGAGCTGAGCGGCCGAAGCACCGAGAGCATAGCAGTAGTCGGCGTCGAAGTTGGAGGGAGCGGCGCAACGTCCTTCGTAACCGAAGAAGTGGTGGAGGGGCGCGAACTTACCGACGTATTTGCCTTCCTTCTTCCAAGCGGCGAGCTTCTCGGCTACCATTTCGCTGAGGAGCTTCTCAGTTTCGATGAGCGAAACCTGCACGTTGCCGTGGGGGTCGCGCTCGGCGGTGAGCTGCTTAGCCACACCTTCGGGAAGCGAAGCATAGATTTCGGCGTTGGCGGGCGAAAGCTTCTCGAGTACCCATGCACGCTGTTGAGCGGCTTCCACCTTCTCGGCTTCGGGGGTGGAAAGAAGGTCGTTGAGTTCGGCGATGAGCTTCTTGAGCGAGGGGATGAACTCGATGAGTCCTTCGGGGATGAGGACAGTACCGAAGTTGTTGCCGGCGGCTGCACGCTTAGCGACTACACCTGCGATGTAGGTCACCACGTCGTCGAGGCTTTGCTCCTTGGCTTCCACTTCTTCCGAGATGAGACAGACGTTGGGCTGCACTTGGAGGGCGCATTCGAGGGCGATGTGCGAGGCCGAACGACCCATGAGCTTGATGAAGTGCCAGTACTTGCGGGCGGAGTTGGCGTCGCGCTGGATGTTACCGATCACTTCTGCGTAAGTTTTGCAAGCGGTGTCGAAACCGAACGACGTTTCGATTTGGTCGTTCTTGAGGTCGCCGTCGATCGTCTTGGGGCAACCGATCACTTGCACGCCGGTGTTCTTAGCGGCGAAGTATTCGGCGAGCACACAAGCGTTGGTGTTCGAGTCGTCACCGCCGATGATGACAACGGCGTTGATGCCGAGTTCGCGGATGATCTCGAGACCCTTTTCGAACTGTGCCTCTTCTTCGAGCTTCGTACGACCCGAACCGATCATGTCGAAACCGCCGGTGTTGCGGTATTCGTCGATGAGGGCGTCGGTCATTTCGAGATACTTGTGATCAACGAGACCGCCGGGGCCCATGAGGAAGCCGTAGAGTTTCGAAGCGGGGTTTTGCTTTTTGAGACCGTCGTAGAGACCGCAAATCACGTTGTGACCGCCGGGAGCTTGACCGCCGGAGAGGATGATGCCGATGTTGATGGGGGCATATTCCTTCTTTTCGTCGGTGGGTTCGAAGCTGACGAGGGGCATGCCGTAGGTGTTGGGGAAGAGAGCCTTGATTTCTTCCTGATTGTCAACACTCTGCGTGGGGTTTCCCTCTACAATTTTCACGTTGCCGCGCAGACCGGCGGGGAGTTTGGGGCTATAAGCCGCACGAGCGATTTGCAATGCGCTTTTTTCCATAATGAGTTTAGGTGGAAATAATGATATTCTTTGGCTACAAAGTTACTCGTTTTCGACCGAATGGCAAAAGGGCACGGTGTTTTTTCGGTGCTCAGAGGTAGAAATCTCGGCAGAGCTCGGCATATTGTTCAGAACGCTTGCCTTCGCTCATCAGCACGAGGGTGTCGCGCTCCACTTCGTGGGGGCTTCCGGACTTGGCGAAGCGCAGTAAAACGCGTTTCGGCGCTTTGCGGGCAACGGTCTGCACATCGGTGGCGTGAAGCAAGGAGAACCCCACATCGGCTGCGGCCGCGTGGAAACGATCTTGTGCCGTTTTGGGAATGATGACCTCCAACGTGCCGCCTGGGCGCAGCAGCGAGGAGGCGCGCGCCGTGAGGCGTTCGAAGGTAAGTCCCGTGGCGGTGTGCCGCGCTTGGGCACGATGCGCCACGGGCGAAAGAAGGGTTTCCTCGAAGAAGGGGGGATTGCTCACGACGGCATCAAAGAGCTGTTCGTTGTACGATGAGTCCTCGTTGTCATCGTGGAGAAAGTCGGCGCAACGCACCTCGATTTGTGCTGCGAAAGGCGATCGACAGACATTCTCCGTCGCTTGCTCGGCGGCTTCGCGGTCGATTTCGAGTGCAACAAAATGTGTGTCCGGAAAACGCTGGGCGAGCATGAGCGCAATGAGCCCGCAACCGCAACCTACATCGAGCACACGGAGCGCGGAAAAGCCCTTCTTCGCTGATGGGGGCGGGTTTTCGTTGTCGCTCTCTCGGTGGGGGAATGAGTCTGCGCATAATTGCGCCCAAGCACCGAGGAGAACACCGTCGGTGCCGACTTTCATGGCGCAGCGGTCGTCATGGACGACGAATTGGCGGAAGGTGAACATGAGCGAGCAGAGGAGTTTTAGGGGATGGGTGTAGTAAATTCTATGCTGTGCCGTCGTGAGAAAGCTGAGGCTTGTCGCGGCGGTGGTGTAAGTTGGGGAGTTGGGGAGAAAAGTCGTGTACTTTTCGCGAAAAGTCCTCTTGTTTGCGGAGAAAACGCCCAGCTTTTTCATGCGATTAGTGAAGGCTTATCTTACCCATGGCCGGAGGTGTCCGATAGTCCACTCGGATTGGATGAGGGGCGTGGAGTGAGAGGGGATTGCGGCGTGAGGCGAAAGTATCCTTCGGAGCAAGTGGTGTTTAGAAAAGCGTGGGCGAGCTACTACCCGAAGAGAAGGGCGCGCTTGTCGATGTTTGCGACGCGAAACGATCCGCCGATGAGGCATTCGCAGACAATTAGACCATTCTCTTCCGTCGTTTAGGTACGAAAAAAGGCGGCTTCACGAGTGAAGCACGCCTTTCGATTGGATTGGGAATAGTTGTTGGATTAGGCCAAGTGAAGACTTATTTGGCCTTCTCAACGATGGCTTTGAACGCCTGGGGGTTGTTGACAGCGAGGTCGGCGAGCACCTTACGGTTGATCTCGATACCTGCCTTGTGCAGACCACCCATGAGTTGAGAGTAGCTCAAGCCTTCGAGGCGAGCCGCAGCGTTGATACGCTGAATCCAGAGTGCGCGGAAGTTGCGCTTCTTGTTGCGACGATCGCGGAAGGCGTAGGTCAGACCCTTCTCCCAAGTATTTTTGGCAACGGTCCAGACGTTCTTGCGAGCACCATAGTATCCGCGGGTCAATTTCAGGATTCTCTTGCGCTTAGCGCGAGATGCGACGTGATTTACTGATCTTGGCATAGTAAGTTGAGTTGTGATTGCCGGCGGTCATCGGGTGACACTTGCGAGCCGGACATTCGATTGAATAAATGACTGTGAGTAAGAGCTTTTGATTAGCGCATGCAGAGCAATTCGCGTACCTGCTTAACGTCAACGTCGGCCACGAGACCCACCTTGCAGAGGTTGCGCTTTTGCTTCTTCGTCTTCTTCGTGAGAATGTGGCTGTGGAAAGCGTGCTTTCTCTTGATCTTACCCGTTCCGGTGAGGGCAAAACGCTTCTTTGCACCGGAATTAGTCTTTACCTTAGGCATTTTGTGTGTAATTAAATGATGAATGAATGTGCGGTTGCGCATACCTGGCACAACGCGCGACGATATAAAAACGAACTTCAAGCCAAGCGCCTCGACGGATGCTTTTTAGTGATTATGGAAACTGGGGTAGTTCCGCCGAGAATATCACTTTTCGGTTCGGATTTATCAGATTTGCGTGGGAGGGGAGCCGCTTTTCGACCGGGGATGGTCGGGGGCAGCACCGTGATCCGCGTGAATTAGAAGTCTTCGCCTTCTACTTTGGGACCGGTGTATTCGCGGCGTTCCTTAACCTGCGGTGCCTTCTTGGCGGGAGCGGGCTGTTCTTCGGTCGAAGTTTCGCTTTCGCAGGCAGGAGCTTCGGGCAGTTCTTCTTTCTCCTTCTTGACCGGCGCCTTCTTGGGGGCGAGATACATGGTCATGCGCTTACCTTCGAGCACGGGCATGGATTCTACTTTACCGTAGTCCTCGAGGTCGTTGGCGAAACGGAGGAGAAGCACTTCACCCTGTTCCTTGAAGAGGATGCTTCGTCCGCGGAAGAACACGTAGGCCTTGACCTTGTCGCCTTCGCTGAGGAAGCCTTTGGCGTGCTTGAGTTTGAAGTTGTAATCGTGATCGTCGGTTTGAGGACCGAAGCGGATTTCTTTGATTTCCACCTTCACTTGTTTGGCTTTCAGCTCCTTCTGCTTCTTCTTCTGTTGGTAGAGGAATTTCGAATAGTCAATCAATCTACAAACGGGGGGCTGTGCATTGGGGCTGATCTCGACGAGATCTACTCCTTTTTGCTGCGCGAGTCGAAGAGCATCGCGAGTGGGCATAACGGTGCTTTCGGCATCGTCTTGCACGATACGCACTTCTCGCACACGAATTTGTTCGTTTACGCGATATTGCGGCTTAGTAGGCTGTTTGCGGTCGTTTCTATTGGGTCTCAAATGTGTGAAACTATAGGGTTTGTAAATTGTCTATATGCTGATTAGCGCTGCAAAAGTAGTGTTTTTATTCTAATGAACAAAAGACCGGGGGCAAAAACTTGGGGGCTTTTTGCTTTTGGGGCATTTTCTTGCAGCGTTTCTTGTAAGAATGCAGCTTTCATTGTATTTTTGCACAAGTTTGAACTGGGTGTGCAATTTTAGTGTGTCATGCCCTCAATAATTATCACAATGAAAAGAATCGCTTTTCTTTTTCTCCTCGTCTGCCTGGGTGCGACGTTGAGCATTTCGGCGCAATCGGCCGCCGATAAAATCGTAGGTGTGTATCGTGTGGCCAAAGAAGGCCGTAACTCGAAAGTGAAGGTCTTCAAGCACGGCGGCGGTTACCGCGCGCAGGTGATTTGGTTGGAGAACATGAAAAATCCCGACGGATCGCAGCGCACCGATGTGAAGAATCCTGATCCGGCGAAGCGCAGTACGCCGTCGAACCAAATCGTTTTGGTGGACAAAGTGACGTATGATGCTGAGGACAACGAGTGGGACAACGGTCACATCTACGACCCAACGTCGGGCAAGACGTATAAAGTGGAAATGTACTTTGAAAAGCCCGATGTGCTCACGGTGAAAGGTAAGCTCGGACCGTTCTATAAGAAAATGTACTGGACGAAAATTCAATAATGTGTTTTTGCCGAGGTGTGCGTGAGTAGAACAAAGCATAGCCTCGCACATGGCACAAAAAATGCCGCCGCAATCCAAATGGAGTGTGGCGGCATTGCTGTTAAGTCGGGGCAAGATGTAGCCCCATTGGTTTATCCTGCGACGGGCGCGGGCGCTTCGACAGTGCTTTTCTCGGGGGGGCTTTCTGCAGTTCCCTGTTTGTTGGGAGCGATGGAAAAGGCTTTCATGATTTGGCTCTCCAACTCTTCGGAGGTGAGCTGCAAATGGAGTTGTCCTTCCAAGGCAACGGAGATACTGCCGGTCTCTTCGCTGACGACGATCGCCAAACAGTCATATTTTTGAGAAACACCGAGAGCAGCGCGGTGACGAAGCCCCAAGGACTTGGGGATGTCGGAGTCGTGGGAGACGGGGAGGATACAGCCGGCGGCAGACACGCGAAGTTTGGAGATGACCATCGCACCGTCGTGAAGGGGCGAATTTTTGAAGAAGAGGTTTTCGATGAGCCGCTGCGAGATTTTGGCGTCGATGCATTCGCCGCTGCTCGCAATGTCGTTGAGATTGTGGAAGCGTTCCACGACAATGAGTGCCCCCACCTTCTGCTTGCCCATACTCATACAGGCCATGACGAGCGGCATCACTTGTTGGCGGTGTTGAGCGCCTTCCGCATGGTGTCGCCTGAACCAACGCATGAGGAGAGAGGCGCGCTGCGTGCCGATAGTGGAGAAGAATTGGCGAATTTCTTCTTGGAAGAGCACAATGAGCGCCAAGGCGCCGACATTGATCAAGCGGTCGAAGATACTGCCGAGGAGTCGCATTTTGAAAAACTGCGACACGAGTATCCAAACGATGATGAAGACCAGCACGCCCGTGAAGATGTTGGACGAGCTGGAGGCGCGCATCAATCGATAGAGATAGAAAAGCAGCAGCGCCACCAAAAAAATGTCGATGGCGTCTTTGAGATCGAAAGAGAGAATCCCGAAAATCATAGTGTGGACGTTTCCTTATTTGTCGGCTGCGCGCATGGTTTCGACGATGCGCACCGCTTCGACGGCTGCACGCACATCGTGTACGCGCAAAATATGTGCTCCTTTCAGTAGAGCGATGGTGTTGACGACCGTCGTGCCGTTGAGTGCCTGATCCGGATCGGTTTCCAGCAAGCGATAGATCATCGATTTCCGGCTCACTCCCACCAAAAGCGGCAATTCGAGCTCGTGGAAATAATCGAGTTTGTCGAGCAAGGCATAATTGTGTTCAAGAGTTTTGCCGAATCCGAATCCCGGATCGAGAATGATGTCGTGCGCACCGAGTTCGCGCAACCGTTGCGCACGACGCGCCAGCCACTCAATGACCTCCGCCACGGGATCGTCATAGTGCGGGTCGAGCTGCATCGTGCGCGGCGTGCCTTGCAGGTGCATCAACACGTAGGGAACGCCGAGGCGCGCCACCGTGTGAAACATGGCGCGATCGAGCGTGCCGCCCGAGATGTCGTTGACGAGGTTCACCCCGTAGTCTCTCACGCAGTTTTGAGCGATTTCGGCTCGAAAGGTGTCGACCGACAGCCACGCGTCGGGCGCTTCTTGGCGCACGATGTCGAGAGCCGTGGCGAGGCGGCGCATTTCTTCGTCGGCACTCACCTCGTCCGCCCCGGGGCGGGTGGAGTAAGCACCGATGTCAATGATGTCTGCACCTTCATCTAACATATTGCGCACGCGCAGGCGCAGTTGTTCCGCATCGGTGGCAGAAGTGCGCGAAGCGGCGAAGAAGGAGTCGGGCGTGACATTGAGAATGCCCATCACAAGTGGGCGGTCGAGTGTCGTCAGTTGATTGTTGATGCGAAGCGTGTGTGTCATGATTGAAGGCGAGAACTGCGTCGAATGTTTGCAAAGGTAAGTGATGGCGCGTAAAATGCAAAATAAAACAAGGGGCTTTTCGGCTCATTCCGTTAGGAAAATGTACTTTTGTAGTCACAACAAAACGATGAATTATGACATTTCCCCAACTCTATGATATTTATCACCGCCATCCCGTGGTGACGACCGACACGCGCAACTGTCCCGACGGCAGTCTGTTTTTTGCGTTGCGCGGCGAAAAGTTTGACGGCAACGCCTTTGCACTCGATGCCTTGGCCAAAGGGTGTGCCTATGCCGTGGTGGACGATGCCGAAGTGGCGGCAAAAGACCGGCGCTGTCTCTTCGTCGACGACGTCCTTTCGACATTGCAGGAGTTGGCAGCCCATCATCGTCGCGTTCTCGGCATCCCGGTGCTCCAAATCACCGGCACCAACGGCAAGACGACCACCAAAGAACTCGTCGCCGCGGTGCTCGGTGAGAAATTCAATGTCCTCTACACCGAAGGCAACCTCAACAATCACATCGGCGTACCGCTCACCCTGCTGCGCTTGCGTCCCGAACACGATTTCGCTGTGATCGAAACCGGCGCCAATCATCCGGGCGAAATCGCGCAGTTGAGCAAAATCGTGCAACCCAATTGCGGTCTGATCACCAATGTGGGCAAAGCGCATCTCGAAGGCTTCGGCTCGTTCGAGGGCGTGGTGCAGACCAAAACGGAACTCTACCGCTATTTGGCGCAATGCAATACTGAAATCACGGAAACGCTGTTCACCGGCGAGACGCGTTTCAACCCCGAGGTCGTGCCGCACTTTGTTTTTGTCAACGGCGACAATGAGTACCTCATGCCTCATGTGGCCGAATGCAGTTTGCCCTCGTTGAGCTACGGGCGTCCCGGCCGGGGCTATACCATCGAAGGCGAAGTCGTGGAATGTTCGCCGTGTCTCTCTCTGCGTTGGCGGGCAGGCGAAGGGGCTTGGCACAAAGTGAACACCCAACTGGTGGGAGCTTATAATATAGATAATGTGTTGGCCGCCGTATTGGTCGGCTTTTGTTTCAAAGTGCCCGTCCACGCCATCGACCACGCTTTGCAACATTACGTTCCGCACAACAATCGCTCGGAATATCGCCGCACGGAGCACAACTCGCTCATCATCGATGCCTATAATGCCAACCTCTCGTCGATGCAAGCCGCCCTTGAAAGTTTCCGACAGACGACGGCGGAGCGCAAGATGATGATTCTCGGCGATATGCGCGAGCTGGGCGAAGCCTCGGCCGACGCCCACGCAGAAGTGCTGCGCCAAGCCACGACTTGTGGGTGCGAAGAGATTTGGCTGGTGGGTGAAAACTTTGCCGCCGCATCACAAGTCGTCTCCTATCCGTCGGCGCTTCGTGTTCGCACCTTTGCCGATGTCGAAGCCGTGGAGCAAGAGTTGCTCAACCACCCGATTTCTGAGCATTTGATCTTGATCAAGGGGTCGAACGGCACGCGTTTGTTCCGCCTTCCGGAATTTCTTTGAGTTGCCTGAACTCCTTTTTCGTCGAAAATACACTGTTTCTATTCGTTTTTGCAATGTCTAATTTGTAAAATGGGGTGATATTCGTTTTTCGGCCATTTTTTTTTGCCGGAAAACTTGCAGGCGAAAGAAAAAGTTCCTACCTTTGCATCGCAATCGGGAAGAAACACCGATTGAAATGATCGCGGAGTGGAGCAGTTGGTAGCTCGCCAGGCTCATAACCTGGAGGTCGCCCGTTCGAGTCGGACCTCCGCAACTAAGCAGAAAGCATTAACTTCGGTTGATGCTTTCTTTTTTTTGTGTCAATCGCCTCGTTTTTGTCCCCTCCGGGTGCAGAAAACTCCGATCTGTGCGTCATATTTAGCCATTTATATTTACTTTTGCAGTTACAACGCTCGACGGCGGTGCCACTTGTCTGTTGCATTCTGCAAATCGCCGCCGATTTACGCAAAACATCCATGGCGCAACCCACACTCATAGACATCGACCGCATTCTTTCCGCCAAAATGGGCGCCAAGTCCCGTTTCGTCCCCGGTTTTCTCGTGCGCTACCTCAAAAACATCGTGCACCAAGACTGGCTCAATGGCTTCATTGCACAAGAGGGTGAAATCCAAGGAGTGCAGTGGTTGGAAGATTGCATTCTCCACTTGGGGCTGAAAATCGAAGTGGAAGGACTCGAAAATCTCCCCTCGGATGTCGACGGCCGTCGCTTCACCTTCGTTTCCAATCACCCCCTCGGCGGTGCCGACGGCGTGGTGCTCGGCGCCATTCTCGGGCGCCATTACGATGAGCGCGTGTGCTATCTGGCCAACGACCTCTTGATGAACCTCTCCGGGCTTGCGCCGCTCATCGTGCCCATCAACAAGACCGGACGCGAAGGACGTGGGTTGCTGCAGCGCGTCAGTGCTGCCTTCGCCGGCGACAAGCACATCATCATATTCCCCGCCGGTCTTTGTTCTCGCCGCATCGACGGGAAGATTCAAGACATCCCATGGGCGAAAACCTTTATTACGAAAAGTGTGGAGTCGCAACGAGACATCGTGCCCATCTACTTTGAAGGGCGCAATTCAGACCGCTTCTATCGTTTGGCCGCTTGGTCCAAACGGCTCGGTATTCGTTTTAATCTCGCGATGCTCTATTTGGTCGACGAACTCTATCGCCACCGTGGTGGTAAGTTCCGCGTCGTGATCGGCAAGCCCATCCCCTGGCAAGAGTTCACCTCTGACCGCACGCCCCTCGCATGGGCTGCCCACGTTCGCGAACTAGTCTATCGTCTCGCACGCTGACCCCCTTTTCCTCATTTGCTCCTCCCCCTCCTCCGCAACAGTCGTTGTCGCGGAGAGGCTCCTTTCAAAAAACTTGACAATGGAAGAAATCATAGCCCCGGTATCTCGCGATCTGCTGTTGCAAGAGTTGACGCCCGAACGCCAACTTCGCAAGACCAACAAGGCCGGCAACGAGATCTATATCATCACACACCACAACGCCCCCAATGTGATGCGCGAAATCGGCCGTCTGCGCGAAATCGCCTTTCGTGCGGCCGGTGGCGGTACCGGAAAAGCGCTCGATATTGATGAATTTGATACTTGCGAGAAACCCTACTACCAACTCGTCGTGTGGAATCCCGATGCCGGCGAGATCTTGGGTGGCTACCGCTTCTTGCCCGCCACGGACATCACCTTCCGTCCCGACGGACAGCCCTATTTGGCGACCGGCCACATGTTCAGTTTCTCCGACAATTTCATCGAAAACTTCCTGCCGCAGACCGTCGAACTCGGTCGCTCGTTCGTCACGCTCGAGTACCAAAGCACGCACCAATTGGCCAAAAGCCTCTATGCGCTCGACAACCTGTGGGACGGCTTGGGCGCGCTCACGGTGATGATTCCCAATTTGAAGTATTTCTTCGGGAAGATGACCATGTATCCGAGCTTCGACCGTGAGGCACGCGACATGATCCTTTATTTCTTGAAGCGTCACTTCGGTGATCGTGACGGCCTCATCACTGTTTCCGATCCCGTACTGCTCGAAACGCCCGAAGAAAAGCTCCGCGAGCTCTTCGTCGAAGACGATTTCCGCGCCGACTACAAGATTCTCAACCGTGCCGTGCGCCAACGCGGCTTCAACATCCCGCCGCTCGTGAGCGCCTACATGAGCCTTTCGCCCACCATGCGCGTATTCGGCACCGCCGTCAACGACACGTTTGGCAACGTCGAAGAAACCGGCATTCTCATCGCCGTCGACGAAATCTTGGAAGAGAAGCGCAAACGCCATATCGAGAGCTTTGTCGACCCGAACAGCCTCACGCAATTGCCCGAATTGTATTTCGAAGCCATGCGTCGCCGAGGATAACTTCCTCAATCAGCCCCCACCATCCCGATGCTCCCCTGTAGAGTGTCGGGATTTTTTGCATGAAGTCAAAGATCGTTTGCGTTCGTTCGTCGGCCGGTGGCTCTTGAAGTCACGCTATATAGACGCCGCTAAGCGGCAGGGATAAGGGAAAGTTGTGTTTTGTCAAGCGCAAAGGTAAATACTTTGTTTCGAATAATCGCACGTTTGCGAAAGAAAATGTTCTGACTTTTCGAAATTGTGGAGAGGTTAGTGAAAACTTGTGGACTTTTTCTCGATACCTCACTTGTTTAGCAAAGAATCCCGCTCTTTTTAGCTGAAAGAAGTCCTCGCAGTTTCGCACGCCCACACAGTGGCCGCTTCCTCACGCGCAGGGACACGTCCGTATGGACACACCCCCGCGCATCGCGCACTCAGCGAGTTCGCATTTCTTGCCTTCACCCTTCACCTTCACCCCTAACTCGTTGTTATCTATAGGTTTACGGGTGAAGAGTTTGGACTTTTTAGTGCTTCGCCGGTGAAGATAAATGGGGTGAAGCCTTCACCCGTAACGACCTCTCCATCAGTTTTTTACCGTCCTCAGGTGAAGAGGTGAAGGCAAAAAACGAAAAACGCCGGACGCGCGCGTATGTGTGCGCGCGTAGAGTCAGTCAACAAGCGAAAAATTACACTTTTATTTGATCGAGCTCTGATTTCAGTTTTTCAAAACTAAGTTTCTATCTAGATCTCTTATTTAGGGGGGAAGGGGCAATTATACTTCTATATTTCATGATCAAAGTCTTACTCTAAGCTCTCTCATCTTTAATCTATAAAGACTTGCGACATCCCTACAATCTTCAATATACATTTCAGATTTTGAAGTGTCCACAAATGTACGTATGCCCCACCCTGAATCGTAAACTACAACAAAATAGCAAACACTTCCATCTTCCCGTTTGTCTAATGTAATTTCACCTAATCTATCCTCATAGTGATTTCTCCAATCCATTGTATTATCCCAATAGCTATATACAGGATTATATTGATTCCCTTCTTTAAAGTCTAGAGTCAAATACTTGGTTGTTCTATAAAAATCTATCCGATAGGAATCAAATCGGTCCAAAGAATCCAGACATATATTCTTCCAAAAATACATCTCTATGCGTTGCCTTATATTTTGTTCCAGATACGGAGCATTATCAACCAACACTGTGTGGTATACTGATTTTATTCTTGAATCCGAGAAAGTTGTATCTGACTCCAAAGTTTCGCACCTTATTGGAGCAACAACAATATCCCTTCTAAAGTGAAAGGTTGCGCCCATCACTATGAAACAGAGAAATGCCAGTCCAATAAAAATCTTCTTATGTCGCATTATATGTCACTTTAATTCGCTTTGTAATATAATTTCTTTCGACATCATTGTCAAAAAGGGCGTATTCCCCTCACGTATTGCAAGATAAACCACGCAAAAAAATGGTTCATCCGACGTATGGAGTGATGGGGTTCTAAAAAGAAGAAAACCGCTGAACAAATTGTATAGTTGAATTTGCACAAACAAATATGCAGCTATGAACAGCTGTTTTCTATATCATGCTTGGGGATTGTATTACCACAAGTGTCTACGAGAGGAATACAAAGGTAATACAATCATCTTACATATCGAAAGTAAACGAGCTCTGAAATGCCGTAGAGTTCAACCGTAGAGTTCAACCGTAGAGTCTACCCGTAGAGTCAACCGGCAAGTGCAAAATCAGACTATTTTTTTCGAAGCTCATCACTCCAAATGTCGGAAGAATCCCAAATATTAAGGTCGTACAATCATCTTATCTATCGAAAGGAAAGGAGGGTGAAATCTTATCTAAGGTGTGGTAATCCCCAAGGGAATGCTTTTATAGGTTCGCAATGAATTAAACCGAAAAAGATTTGCTTATCCCAGATATACCATTTATTTTTGCAGTAACAGAATCCGCCACGCTTCCCATCAGAACAGCGAACCAGGGCGGGTCTTTTGTTTTTATGAGCATAGTGAAACGATATGACAAGCAGGCGCTATCCATTGCCGACAAGATAGAGCTGCTGAAAAACAGAGGGCTTCAGATTGCTGATGAGTTTAAGGCTACAAAGTTTCTGAGCGAGGTCGGTTATTTTCGTTTTATACAATATCTACGCCCTATGGAGGCGAATAAAACGACCCATCAGTTCAAGCAAAATAGTTGTTTTGAAGATGCAGTTGCCCTGTATGATTTTGATACGGAGCTACGATTCTTGATGTTCAAGGTTATTCAAAGAATTGAAATCGCGTTGCGCTCAGATATTATTCATGAGTTTTCTGTTTGTCACGGACCATTTTGGTTTTTGGATGGTACGCTTGTAGACGATGTGCTGAAGTTTAAAGAAAATAAAAATGCGATAGGACGTGAGCTGCAAAGGAGCCGAGAGGATTTCATCAGAGAACATCGACTCAATTACGACGAACCCGCTTTTCCGCCGGCTTGGAAGACATTGGAGATTGTATCGTTGGGCACATTGTCCAAACTTTATTACAACTTCAAGGATAAGAAAGCGAAGAAGAGGATCGCCCGCCGGTTCAATCTGCCGCAGCATGAAGTGTTGGAGAGCTGGATGCGTAGTCTGACTGTTCTAAGGAATTGTTGTGCTCATCATTCGCGGCTTTGGAATCGTCGTTTGGCTAATAGTCCACAAATGAAAGCCACCCTGCGAGGAGCATGGGTCGACATTGCCGGTCTTGATAACAATAAAGTCTATGCAATATTTTGTTGCGTAGCGTATTGGCTTGAATCGTTTGGGCATGGACAGGTCTTCAAGGCAAAGTTAAAAGGATTACTTTCCGCATATTCTCAAGTGGATACCGCAGCCATGGGCTTTCCTACCGATTGGGAACAGCAGCCCCTTTGGAAGTAACAAGCTGTATTTGCACCTGCCGGTTGACTCTACGGCGGCAGGTTGGGGAGATTATCTTATTTTCCGTATGAATATGCCGCCGTCAATATCTGATGCCTGTTATTAGGACGAATCAAATCGTAGCTCTGGATCTTGTTCTCGATAGAGCATAAAACATTCCCGTCCCCGAAACATAACACATGCTGTGGTTTCGGGGACGGGAATTTGTGTTGAGAAAAAGAGAGTAGGGCGCTTCAGATGAGGTGTTCCAATCCGCTGGGGACAGTTCTGCGCAGGACGTCGAGGCGAGGGCGCTCGTCGAAGGGGAGGGCGTCGATGGCCTCGGCCACGGTGCGGCGAGCGGTTTCGGGATTGTTGTTTTCGGCACTGAGGTGGCAGAGCCAAACGCGGCGCGTTTCGGGGGTGAGATGTTGCTTCAAGGCTTCGGCCGTGAGGCGGTTGTCCATATGTCCCCGTCCGCCGGAGATGCGCTTGCGCAGGTAGAGCGGATAAGGGCCGTTTTCGAGGAGCTCATGGTCGTAGTTGGCTTCGATCACGAGGTAGCGGGCGCGCTGCACGTAGGGGATCATGGTTTCGGTGAACTGTCCGGCGTCGGTGATGAGGCAGAAGGTGGGGCGTCCGTCGCCACCCTGCGGCGCAAAGAGGTCGGTGGTGTTCGTCTCTTCTGGTTCGATGAGTTCGATGAAGTAGCCGTTGTTGTCGGTGGCGTCGTGGGGCACAGCGAAGGGCGTGATGCGGAAATTGCCCACCTCAAAGGGCGTGTTGAGGTTGGTGCAGCGTTGCAGCTCTTCGGGAATCTTTTTCGTCATGAAACGATTGCGCACGATGCCTTCGTGTACAAGCATCGACGCATAGACGGGGATTCGGAATTCGATGGAGAGTGGCCCCACGGCTTTGATGTGATCCGTGTGGTCGTGGGTGACGATGATGGCTTTGATTTTGGGCATCGTCAGTCCGTAGTCGCGCATGTGCTTCTTGAAGGCGCGAATGCCGATGCCCAAGTCGATGAGGATGGCTTCGCCGCGCGATTCGAGATAGTAACAATTGCCGGAGCTGCCGCTGCCGAAACAGATGAATTGCATGAAGAGAGTGTCTGTGTGGAAGAGGAAAGCCGCGGAAGCCTTAGAAGGGCAAACCCACGGCGAAGTGGAGGGTGAAGTCGCGCGAGAAGTTGGGGCGGAAAACGGGATAATGCAGCGAGCCCGAGGGAACAGCCGGGTCGATGGCTTTCATACCGCCGTCGAATCGAACGATGAAGTAGTTGAGATTCAGGCGCAAGCCCAAACCGTAGGAGACGGCCAGTTCGCGCCAAAAGGAGTCGAAGCGGAATTGTCCGCCGTCGGGGCCGAACTTTCCGTGAGTGGTCCACACGTTGCCGGCATCGACGAAGGCCGCGCCTTCAAATTTCCAGAAGAGGGCGCTCCGATATTCCATTGAGAGGTCGATTTTCAGATTGCCCGTTTGATTGATGAAGTCGATTTTACCGTCTTTTTGCACGTACCGACCGGGGCCGAGTTGGCGCACGTTCCAACCGCGCACCGAATTGGCACCGCCGGAGAAATAGCGCTTTTCGTAGGGGATGACTCGCGAGTTGCCGAAGGGAATGGCGATGCCCACCGCGGCGTGCCATGCCAGCGAATTGCTTTCGGAGAGGCGAACGCTCTTTGAGAAGTCGACGTCGAATTTAACGTATTGCGAATAGGGAATGCTGAAAATAGCATAGCTGCCGTCTGCCGTTTTGTGCATGCGCAGCAGCTTCGAGATGCCGTAGAGGAGGTTGCCCGCCGTTTCCACCCCGCCACGAATTTGATAGCCGTTGGTGCGATAGAGATTGCCCGTGCCCGGGGTGCGCAGGGAGTTGTAGACGAAGCTGTAGGCCGAGCGCATGATGAAGAGGTTCTCATAGGAGTAGCGCAAGACGGCGTAGCGCGGATTGTCGCCTTCGAGATAGCTCTTGCGGAAGGTGTCGGAGATCCACGGCATGAAAACGTAGTTCAGCGAGGCGATGTCCACGTGGTGGCGCAGGTTGGGGCGGGCGTGGCGATTCCAGTCGACGCTCCACGTTGCGGTGAGGAGGCGACGATAGAACTCGGGGCGGTTCTGCGAATTGTACATCACCGAGAAGTCGGTCGAGCCTTTGTAGGTGCGCAAATGCCGTTCGCCGGGCGAAACGGGCAGGGTGGGGAAGCGCAAGGTGGCTTCTACGCCATATTCGGTGTAGTTCTGGTTGCGATAACCTTCGAGTTGACGAATGGCTTCGTAAGCGCCGCGAAATTTGAGGAAGAAACTTTCGGCGCCGCGGAAGAGGTTGCGTTGCGTGTAGGTGAGGGTGGCCGCACCGCCGAAGTCGCCCGCCGTGTTCGTTCCTTCCAAGTCGAAGCTGATGCCGTTGGGCTTGTTGAGCTGCACGAGCAGGTGTACATTCACGGTAGAGTCGCCGGGAGCGGGCGGCGTGTAGTGGATGTTGCTGTAATTTACCGCGGCGAGCGCATTGAGATTTTGGTAAGTGTATTGCGTGGCGACATCGCGATAAAGGCTGTCGGGCAGAACGAAGAGGTTGCGCACATAGGTTCGGCGATTGATGCGCGTGGGGCCTGCCGCTTCGAAGTTGATGTTGCGATAGAACGAGCGGGCGGTCGGTGTCTCTTCGGCATGGAGCTCCGTGAGCGAGACGCGCCCGATGCGATAGACCTGATAGGCCATCTCACGATTGGCGTCGTGCGGAGCGTGTACCCGCATCGTGAGTCGCACGGCTTGACTGAGCGGAAGGGTGTCGGCGACGAAACTCACAAACTCGTTGTTGGCATTCATGTAGCCATTGTTTTGCAGGCGGTGCACGATGCGTGTGCGCTCTTCGCTCAGCAGCGCGAGGTCGAGAGGCATACCTTTATATAGGCGCGAGGCTGAAGAGTCGGCCATGATGAGATGGCGCACGGTGTCGTTGTCAAACTCCCGTCGGAGTTCGTGCACATAGGAGCGATTGCCCGGTTTCAAGTGGTAAGTGAGCGTTGCGCGTCGCCCTTTGTGGGTCAGTGTGGTGTCGACTCGCGCTTGCAAATAGCCTTTGTTTTGCAAGGCCATGCGGAGTGCCGCGGAGGAGTAGCCCGTGAGCGTGTCGTTGTAGACCACCGGCGCCTCACCGATGCGGTGCATCAAACGGTTCAGCACGTTGCGTTCGTTAGTGCCCGACAGGCAGTAGATGCCCAAGGGCACTTTGAGGGTGCTCAACCAGCGAGAGTTGGCCTCTTGGCGTACGTAACTGCGGTAGTCGGCCGGGGCAACTTGCGGATTGTTGCTCGTCAGGTGCACTCGCGAGAGCATGAGCCGATCCTCCGGCAAAAAGCGCACTGCAGAGCATCCCGCGAGGAGCGGGATGAGCAAGAAAAGGAGCAGAAAGCGGGTGGAGAACTTCACGGAGTGTGCATTTTACAAAGTGCAAAGATAGGCATTTCGGAAAAAAGGTAGTACTTTCGCACCACGTTTTCTCGTGTCAGAAGCAGCCATCTCATGCTCAGCAAAAACAAACAAAAACTTATTTGCAGTCTCGATCGCAAGAAAAATCGCGATGCCGAAGGGCTCTTCTTGGCCGAAGGGCCAAAGCTCGTGACGGATCTCTTGCCTCATTTTCGTTGCCGCTTGTTGGTGTGCGAAATCGGGCAGTTCGATCAGCTCCCGCCTGCTTGTTTAGACGTGGTGGAGCGCATCGAGGTCACGGCCGACGAGTTGGCGCGTGTGTCGCACCAGCGCGCTCCGCAAGGCGTGTTGGCCGTCTTCGAACAACCGCAGGCCGTCGACGCCGATGTCTTGCTCACAGCGCCCACCCGCCACCTCTGTTTGGCACTCGACGGAGTGCAAGATCCCGGCAACGTGGGGACAATCGTTCGCATCGCCGACTGGTGGGGCATTGACCACATCATGTGTTCGCCCGACACGGCCGATGTGTTTGCTCCCAAGACCGTGCAGTCCACCATGGGGGCGTTGGCGCGAGTGCAGGTGCACTACACCGATTTGCCCGCTTGGCTCGATGCCCTTCCCGCCGAGACACCGATCTACGGCACCTTGCTCGACGGCGACGACCTCTATGCCGCCAAACTGACCTCGCACGGCGTGATTGTGATGGGCAACGAAGGCAATGGCCTTTCGGAAGCCGTGCGTAGCCGCGTGACTCAGCGTTTGCTCATCCCGAGTTTTCCGGCCGATCGCCCCACGAGCGAAAGTCTTAACGTGGCAGTGGCCACCGCAGTGACCTGTGCCGAATTTCGTCGTCGCAGCTGAAGTGTGCAGCTGCCCATATTCATCTCGCAACTCTTATGATTGAAATACTTTTTATCGGTCTTCCGTTGCTGCTCCTCTTCGTAGCGGCAGTGCTCAGCGTCTATCTGCGCAGCACAGCCTTCAAAACCGTGATAGCCTGTGCCGATGCGCAATCGGCACGCACCTTGCCTGCACCTCCCGTGGAGGGAGGAGTGGTGGGCAAGCCCATCGATCTCATCGATCCCCAAGTGTCGATTATCGTACCGGTGCAAAATGCCGCCGAAGCCCTCAGTCGTCACCTCCCCCTCTTGTTGTCGCAGCGTTTTTCGCCCTACGAAGTGGTGGTGGCCAATGCTGCCGCAGAAGATGTCGCGGCGGCTGATGTGGTAAAGGACTTTCAAGCACAATATCCCCATTTGCGCTACACCTTTGTGCCGGAAAGCCGTCGACCGAATGTCGATGCGCACAAAGTGGCCATCGCCCTCGGCATTCGTGCCGCGCGTGCCCCGTGGGTGGTGGTCGTCGAGCCGGATTGCGCCCCGAAGAGCGAGGAATGGCTCTTGCATCTTTCCACCCACTTCACCGCCGAGCATGACGTGGTGATGGGCTATGCCAATTACGTGCAGAGCGAAGCCGGTGCGCTGGACGAGCCGGTGCGCGAACGCGCGTTGCATTGGGCGCGCTGTGCACGTTCTGTATTGAGCGGGCATGCCGCCGCTGCCGATAGCAGTCATGTGGCGTTCCGTCGCGAATGGTTTTTGCACAGTGGTGGTTTCGCCGGCAGTCTCGACCTCCCTTTCGGAGCCTGTGCCCTGCTGGCTTCGCGAGCCCCTGCGCACCGTGTGGCGGTCGAAATGCACCCCGACAGCGCGATACGCCAGACTGTGCCCGATGCCGAGACCTTGTTGTTGCGCCGCAAGGAGCGCGTCGTGTTGCAACGCCGCACGGCTTCCACGGCCGTCTATGTTTCGCCGCGTGAGCGTTGGAATCGCGTGTGCATCGCAGTGGGTGTCATTGCGGCTGTAGGCTATGCTGTGGGGCGCGTCTTGTCGTTTGTTCCCGCCCTTCACGAAATGTGGGCGACTTCGGGAGCGGTGCGTTTGGCACACACTTCTTTATACGCAGCTGCCCTGCCTGCCTACACACCGATGCAATTGCTCTTCGATGTGCCCGCGGCTTTGCTCCTGATCGGCTTGCTGTGGCAACCCTATCGCGGGGAGCGTCGTTTGCTGCGCGCCTTGCACGAAATTTGAATCTTGTGCTCGCCTGTGGTCGACCTTTGTTGGCCGAAAAAAGCCTTCACCGCTTCATCGCTGTTCCGAAATTCGGATTGGACAGTGGATGAAGGGGCGAAGGCTTTTTCTTTTTTGCATTACTCTCGCCTTTGTCATGAGAAATGAAGGCTGTTTGCTCTAAAGAGTTGCGCAGTGAGCCCGGCGCCTTGGAAGAGAAGAACACCGAGCGGCGTGCGAAAATGAGCGACTGGTGAACAGTGATTCAAAATCAGTGGAGAAATAGAGAAAAGTCCAGGAGTTTCTTGCAAAAGAAGAGACGTTTTGTCGCAAAGTCGACGTGTTTTCCGAGAAAAGAGGCGACGGTGTCACGGTGCTTGTGTGAAATCTGCTCACTTCTGCCTCAAAATTAGCGTTTGCAGGAGAGTCTTCGACTAAAAACAGAAAAGGATCGATTCAAAAGAATCGATCCTTAATTGGAGTAGCGAGGCCGGGGATTGAACCCGGGACCTCAGGATTATGAATCCTGCGCTCTAACCAGCTGAGCTACCTCGCCGAGTGAATCAACGTTGTGTTGTTCCTCGTTTGCGAGTGCAAAAGTAGAGCATTTTTTTGTTTCAACCAAATTTTTGCCCGAAAAAAATGAGAGTTTTTTGGCTTGCCGCTTTTTTTCGGTCGCGATATGTGCCCATTTTAGGCGAATAATGTATTTTTGTTCCGATTCAATATCACAACACATCTCACATGGAACAAAACAAACTATCAATCGACACCCAGTGTGTGCAGGCAGGTTGGACTCCGAAGAACGGAGAACCGCGCCAACTCCCCATTTACCAGAGTACTACATTTAAGTACGAGAGCACCGAACACATGGGGCGCCTCTTCGACCTGAAGGAGTCGGGCTATTTCTATTCTCGTTTGCAAAACCCTACGTGCGACACCGCTGCGGCTAAGATTGCCGCCCTCGAAGGCGGCGTGGCGGCGATGCTCACCTCGAGCGGTCAGGCGGCCAGCTTCTATTCGGTGTTCAACATCTGCGAATGCGGCGACCACTTCATTGCCACCAACGGCATCTACGGCGGTACGTTCAACCTGTTTGTCGTGACGATGAAAAAAATGGGTATCGAGTGCACGCTGGTCGATCTCGATGCGAGCGACGAAGAACTGCGTGCAGCCTTCCGCCCCAACACTAAATTGGTGTTCAGCGAATCGATTTCGAACCCCGGCGGCCGCGTTTGCGACATCGAGCGCTTCGCTCGCGTGGCACATGAGCAGGGTGTCCCCTTGATCATCGACAACACCTTCGCCACCCCCGTCAATTGCCGCCCCTTCGAGTGGGGAGCTGACATTGTGATTCACTCCACCACTAAATACATGGACGGACAAGCCACAGCCGTCGGTGGCTGTATCGTCGACAGCGGCAAGTTCGACTGGATGGCGTATGCCGACAAATTCCCCGGTCTTTGCACGCCCGACGAAAGCTATCACGGCTTGGTTTATGCCGAAGCCTTCGGTGCGGTGGGCTACATCGTGAAGGCCGTGGCACAACTTATGCGCGATTTGGGCAGCTGTCAGAGCCCGCAAAATGCGTTCTTGCTCAACAACGGTTTGGAAACACTCCACCTGCGCATGCGTCGTCACGTGGAGAACGCCCATGCGGTAGCCGACTTCCTCAAAGCGCACCCGCGTGTGGCCTGGGTGCAGTATGCCGACAACCCCGACGGCGTAGATGCCGAATTGGCTAAGAAGTATCTGCCGAATGGTGGTTGCGGTGTCTTGGCTTTCGGTCTGAAAGGCACGCGCGAAGAGACGGTGCGTTTCATGGATCGCTTGAAACTCATCAGTATTGTGACCCACGTGGCCGATGCCAAGAGCTGCATCTTGCACCCGGCGAGCCACACACACCGTCAGCTCAGCGACGAGCAACTGCGTGCGGCCGGCATTGCGCCCGATCTCATGCGTTTGAGCTTGGGCATTGAGTCGGCCGAGGATTTGGTGGCCGATTTGCGTCAAGCCCTTGACGAGTCGGCGCAATAACGCTCTAATTTCATCGTACAAAACATTTCATGTCAACACTTCCCTCTCTTTCGGATTTCGATTTCGTGACGGTGGTCGGCCCCACGGCTTGCGGCAAAACCTCTTTTGCGGTGGCGCTTGCCGACCATATTGGGGCGGAGATCATCAGCGCCGACTCCCGTCAGGTGTATCGGCGCATGGATCTCGGCACGGGCAAGGACCTTGGCGAATATTGCGTCGAAGGTCGGCCGGTGGCGCATCATCTGATCGACATTGCAGAACCCGGCACGAAATATAATCTCTATCGCTATCAGCACGACTTCCTCGAAGTCTTTGAGGACATTCGCCGTCGCGGAAAACGCACGGTGGTGTGCGGCGGTACGGGGTTGTACGTGGAGAGTGTGGTGCGCAATTACAACATCAGTCACGTTCCGCAGAATCCGGCGCTCCGCTCCTCGCTCGAGGGGCGGACGTTGGCGGAACTCACGGCTGAGTTGGAGGCCTTGAAGGCGCGTTCCGGCACGACGATGCACAACACCACCGATGTGGATTCATGCAAGCGGGCGATTCGCGCCATCGAAATCGAAACTTATAATCTCACTCGCGAAGCCGGTCATCGGGAGTTCCCGGAGATGAAGACTTTCAATATCGGACTGTCCATCGACCGCGACATGCGCCGTGAGCGCATCAGCACTCGTTTGAAGCAGCGGCTCGAAGCCGGCATGCTCGATGAGGTGCAAGCGCTCCTCGATGAAGGGATTGCGCCCGAAGATTTGATCTACTACGGGCTGGAATACAAGTTCGTCACGCTGCACCTCATCGGTGCATTATCTTACGATGAGATGCAATCGCAGCTCGAAACGGCAATACATCAGTTTGCCAAACGGCAAATGACGTGGTTTCGCGGAATGGAACGCCGCGGCTGTCCCATCCACTGGATCGAGGCGACGCGCCCGATCGACGAACAGCTGCGACAGTTGAGTGAGGTGCTCGATTTAGCACAATGAGTGCACAATCGTTCTGAACCTGAATACCGACCAACATGCAGACACCGAACACATCTCGCTGGGGCATTCTCTACTGTCCCCAAGAAGGCAGCCGACGTTCACGCCGACGCTGGACGCGCATCCAAGCGCGTTTGGACGCAGTCTGCCAGCCTTATGATTTTGTGCAGAGCGAAGGCCCCGGCAGCATCGAACGCTTGGCGGCGATGATGGCCGCCAACGGTTATCGCCTGATAGTGGTGGTGGGTGGTGATGCGGCGCTCAACAGTGCGCTCAACGGGCTGATAGAAGCAGAACCCGATGCGGCAAAGCGTCCGACGTTGGCGGTGATTCCCAACGGACTGATCAATGGCTTTGCACACTTTTGGGGACTGAATGAGAAAGAACCCGAAGCCTGTGTGGATCGTTTGCTGCGTGGCCGTGTTCGCAAAGTCGATGTCGGTGTGGCGCGTCTCAAAATGCACAAAGGAAAGGAGGAGACGCGCTATTTCTTGAACTGTGTGAACCTCGGGTTGGCGGCTGCGATTGTGAAATTGCGCCGTCGCAACCAGCGCTTTTGGGGCGGTCTGGGATTGTTGCGCGAATTAAGCAGTGCGCTGATGCTCCTATGGCAACGCCATTCGGCGCAGGTGCGTTTCTCCATCGGAGGCGAAGTGTTCGAACAGCGTGTCACTACACTCTGTGTGGGCTCCTGCACAGGCTACGGTCAAACACCTTCGGCCGTGCCCTACAATGGTATGTTTGACATCTCGGCTGTTCGCCGTCCGCGCTTGTTGCAGGCGTTTACCGGCTTGTGGTTATTGGTTCGCGGGCGTTTCCTCTCTCAAAACGGCATCAATGTTTGGCGCACGCCGCAAGTGACCTTTTCCAAAGTGGGACAAGGTACAATCACCATCGACAGTCGACCGATTCGTCACCGTGTTCAAGCGCTCGAACTGCAAGTACTGCATGAAGCACAAACCTTTTTGATGCCGGTGGACTGATTCTTGTTCCCTCCCTTATATAATGAGCGACGCTCGGACTGATCACTGTTTGATCTGTCCGAGCGTCGCTCTTTGTATAGAAGGCTGTCATCAGCCGTCCTCAACGGGTGAGTTGGAATTTGAGATTGATTCCGAAATCCTGCATGGTCGAGGGATAGGCCGACGAGGTGAGCAGCGGTTGGTTGCTCTGTCGATCGTAGTAGGCCGAAACGGTGAGGAATTTCGACACTTCATAGTCTGCCGAGAGGGAGATTTGCAGGGCGCGGTTGCCGCTTGTGGCTTGCGACAGCTGGGTGAGGAGATTACGTTGCAGTGCACTCTGCGAGCGGAACGAAATGTCGAGACGGAGGTTGAGGGCATGTGGCGTTCCGTCGGTGACGGTCGGCGTGGCGGGTGTCTCTTCTTGTGCTCCACGGCGGTTGCGAGAGCGCACGGTGCGCTTGACGCGAGAGGCGCGTGTGAAGCCTTTGAAGTCGGGTACGCGATAGCCGAAACCGACCACGACGTCGTTCGAGTGCGTCTCGGTGAGCAGTTGCGAGGTCATCGAGAGGGTGAGCACACGCGTGCGGCGCATCTCCAGGCGCGCCGTGAGATCGTTGTGGAAGGTCATGTCCAAGCCCAGCAGCGGCGAGAAGGTTTCGTTGATCGTAACGGTCGAAATGTCGTAGCGCGACGAAGGAGTGGGCAAACCATTCTCCACCGCGGTGACGAAACCGAAGCCGTCGGCCATTTCGCGGAACGATTGGAACGTGCCGTACGAACCGACGCTGTACAGACTCTTGTAGGCGTGGTTGAGGTTGAAGGATTTGAACCAACGCTTGAACGAAGGCAGTTGGGCGAGGCCGGCATATTGGAGCGTCCAGCTCGGGAGTAGGCGACTCACGGCGGGGAAGAGATCGAGATTGCCGCCCGACGAGGTGTAAGTGTCGAGGAAGGCGGGGATCATCACAGCACTCGAGTATTTATCGACTCCGCCGTTTGCCGGGT
This sequence comes from uncultured Prevotellaceae bacterium, assembly GCA_963517315.1. Lineage (GTDB taxonomy): Bacteria > Bacteroidota > Bacteroidia > Bacteroidales > Bacteroidaceae > Alloprevotella. The sequence goes on along the minus strand of CAUQEF010000017.1, from coordinate 24,372 downwards.
CGTAGGGCTTACCGCTCCACGTTCCCATTCCTTCAGGGTAGGTGGTGCCGGCGTAACGCTGTTCCACGCGTGTGCGGTAGGCATCGAGCAGTTGTGCGAAACGGCGGAACGTGCTGCTCGCGTAGCCGTTGTCCGGATTGCCGAAGGAGGAGAAGGCCGTGCCGAGCGACCACGTGGTCATCGTGAACGAGCCGTTTTGTAGCGTCGGCATGCCGGCATACATATATTGTATGGACTTCGAGCGGTTGAGGTTGCGCGAGAAACTGAGGTTGATCTTGAAGTCGCGGAAAGGCTCTACGGTGGTGCGAATTTGCAAATCCTCTGTGGCAGAAGCGACAGCGGGGGTGACGACACTGTCCGACCGCAGCAACCAACCGCGTTCGGCCGCGCGGTGTACATAGGCTTCGCCGCCAATCGTGGCGAAGGCGAAATCCAATCCCGGTGCAAGGAGTCCGCCGGGACGCCCTTGCCCGAAGGCATCGCCCACATTGGGCATGAAGCCCGGGAGGTTGAGGCTCGACGAGGTGCGGTAGGCGAAGTTGACATTGCGTACCATCATCAACGCGCGGCTACCGTACTCCGCCACGCGATACCACGGCATTTCTTCGGTGCGACGTTGCGGCACGACCGTAACCTTCACCGTAAGCGTGTCGCGGTTGAGGACTTCGATGCGGTTCACATCGAGCACCTTGTAGCGCACAGGGAAGCGAGTGCCGTCGGGACGAATCGCCATGACACGCAGTTTCTTTGCCGAAAGGTTGTGCACTACCACGGTGGCCGTGTCGTTGCGAAGCGTCACGGCGCGCTCAAAGGGCTTTTTCTCCTCCGGTTTCTTGCCGGCAGCCGGGCCGGTCGAGAATTTGCGGTTGACTTTTTTGAGGAAAGGCACCTTATTATAGAGTGCTTCGAGGCTAAGGCGCGAATTGAAGGTCACATCTCTGCGGTTGCTCACGACATTGCCGAGCGAACTGCCGTTGGCCGCTTCGACACCACGCGTCCAGTTGTAGGTCGCGTTGTATTTCATGTCAGCCGTCACCCAGTCGAAAGCCGGAATCTTATTGATAGGCACATTCCACGAGAGGTCGGCGGTCTGTCGATAGCTGAGCGGACGTCCGAGATCGCGCAGCGAGTGCATCACCGAATCCTTCCAAGCCGCATACTCGTTGGGATACAGTTCCTTGTTCACCACTACGTTGGGTTGTTGGATTTCGGCATCCGTGCCCGACATGAAGCTGAAATGGATTTGTTTCGTCGGATCCCAGCGGAGTTGGAGTGAACGATTCCACAGGAAGTCGCTGGCGAAGCTGAGCGGGAGCGATTTGTTGTCGAGTTGTTCGAGATCGCGCTCTTGCAACTCGTAGTAGCGTCTCGACAGGTTGGAGAGGAGAGAGAGGTTTTGCGGCAAAGGATTGATACCAAAGTCGCGAACGATGCGCAACCACGGAGAACGCGATTTGATGAGGGACTTGAACGGTTCGACCGTGCGCATCCCGGGGCTATAATTGTAGGCCAAATCGAACTTCCAGTTCATATCAATCTCGCGTGCAGTAGTCGTTCCCGAGGTGTGTCGAACGGCATGGGCAAAACTCGTGGTGAAGTTGCCCAAGTCGAACGGCATCGGGGCGCTTTGTGTGGTGCGGTTGAAGCGCAGTCCCGAAACAGAGAAGTTTTTGTTCGTCACCACGCGATTGGTGATGTTGCGCAACGAGTCGCGCTGACTGCGGAGCGGCAAAGCATCGAGCGCATCCGACATCGGCATGTCGGTGTCGAGCGGATTATAGCGCGGCACGATCACTTCTTTGGAATAGGAATAGTAGATTGGCGCCGTCAACTTCACCTCGGCCGGCAAGAGTTTGCCCGCATCGAGATTCGTTGTCACCGAGTATTGGTAGAGGTCGTCATCTCTGCGCTGACTCACAGTTTCTTCCAGACCGCCGAAGCCGTTGGTCTCGGCATGTCCCGATACGTTGATGTTGGCCAAGTCCGCCAGTTGCACATTGAGTTGACTTTGTGCCGCCCAACCGCCTTTGTTGGCAAAGTCTTGCAGGCGCAATTCGTTGGCCCAGACCTCGATGCTGCGCACGCTGCGCGAGTTGTTGCGCAGACCGATCATCACGGTGCGCACTTCGCCCAACGAGGGATTACCCTGCACGCTGATCTTGTTCTTCGGGCGTTGTGGGTCGTATTCGTTGTAGATAGTGTTGTACGAAGCCAATCCCGAAGCACGTTGACGGTTGCGCGCTTTCTTCACGTGCGTGAGTTGTTCGAGATCGATGTCGATCATGTTGTCCGTCGGCCATACCGAACGGCGTCCTGCAGTCCCGGTGTAGCGTCCTTCGGGCGTCAGTACCAGCGGGATTTCGTATTCGTAGAAATTGTTCTTATAGTCCGAACCCAGTCGGAGGAACAGACTCATTTGTCCGTCTTCCAAATCCTTGTCGCCCGGGAGAGCGTTGGCGTGCACGAAGAGTTGGAGGTGCTTGTAGCGACGGAGGTCGAGGTGCGTGTTTTTGTATACGGCACGCGCATCGCCGCTTCCCAAGTCTTTCACCGTAAGGGAGAGGGCTTGTTCGTTGTTTTGCAACACCTGGTCTTGTCCCGGTTCGATGGCACGGCTGATGCCCGGTGGCAAAACATAGTTCACCGGCTGTTTGTCGTTGTTCTCTTCGAAGTTCACGGCGCTCACCACGAGCTGTCCGGACGAAGCTGCCGGCACGTTTTGATAAAGCGCCTGACGGTAGTCACGCCACTCGCCGCGTACGAGGCTCAACGTGGCAAAACGTAGCACAATCGGCTGATCGAAGCCCGTCATGAACATGCGCATGAAGCGAATTGACGAGAAGTCGTTGATGCTACCGTACTTGCGCTCATATTCGCTTAGCGGAATGCGGAACAAATACCATTTCGTGGCGGGCGATTTGCCGTCGCGCGTTTTCGAGTTGACCGTGCGCATGTCGACAATGTAGTTCCGGCCGACTTGCATGGCCGAAGGATCGATGCGCACGCGGTATTGGTAGTATTTTTCGTACTCGTTGAGGGTGAAATCTTGGTTGATATCCTCGACATCCGGCGTGGTCTTATAAGCCGAAGCGTAGGTTTCGCCGTCGGCCGCAGCAGAGTTGCCGTTCGGGTTGTTGATATATTTGTAACGTTCGAGGATCGAAGCGCGGCGGTCGTCCCAATGTTTACCGCGGAAATAGGAGTATTGGTCGGCCGAGGGACTTTGTACAATCGAATCGTAGACCGCCGGACGCACCGTCGCACGGATCGTCTTGAGATAGTCGGCATAAGCGCCGAAAGTGCGTTCTTCTTCCGAGGTCAAACCGTTGTAACCCACGTCTTGTCGGCGGCGTGCATCGCTCGACGTGTTGAAGGCGTAAGTCACCGCATTCTGTGTCGGCACCAAACCCCACGCCGTTTCCGCCACCTGCGAGCGGTCGCCGTCCGTGGGAAGTCCGCTTTCGTAGAACTTACGGCCGTCTTTGAGTACGTCTTCCGATATTTCGCCCAAATTGAAGTAGAGATCGCCGGTGTAAGTCGGCACTTTTCCGTTGATTTCCGTGAAGGGATCCATCATCCAAAACTCCACATACTCCACATTGGCCGCATCGAAGTCCGAAGTTTCGAGGCGGCGCATCATACCACCCCAACGCCGTGACGGATTCAGCAGTCGGCCGTCGCTGTCCAGCGATGGGTCGAGGTTGTAGGGGCCGCGTTCGTTGGGGTAGAAGGCCAAATTGAGCACCGGCAGCGTCGCCGCGTCCTTGTAGTTCAGACTTTTGTTCGGATAGAGGTCACTCGCATAGATTTCGCGCACACGGGGGTCGGATAGCTGTTGCAAGTCATTTTTGATATAGCCCGGTGTGAGCGACGAGCTGCGGCGCGTGAAGAGCGGATCGATCACATACCAAGCCAGCAGCGCACGATTGTAGCCATAGCGCACATTGTTCGTCAGTTGCGATTCGGCAAACATAGACGGCGTGGAGGCAATCGTCCATTGCTGGGGCATCGAAATGTCGATGTCCGTTTTCGCATTCTCAAAGTCATCGAGATACGAGGCATTGCCTTGTGCACCGGTGTTGCGACCGGCGATGAGTTGTGCAAATTCGGCGGTGAAATTGATGTTCGACGGCGCAGTGGTATGCACAAACGGGAGGCGGTTCACAAGATTCGTCAACCACTGACTTTGCGTTTTCCATGCCATGTTCAATCCCCAAATCGTGTTGTTGAGCGGTTCGCTGCCCATGGCCACCTTCGAGGTCAGTGGTTGTTCGCCGAGGTGCATGAGCGTACCGCCCACTTGTAGCTTTTTGGAGAAATCGTATTGGAAATCAATCCCGAACATCGTTTTGCGTTGCATGCCGTAGTCCGCATTCGATTCCACCGAGCACGAAACGGGTGTGCCGGCATCGAGGATACTCTTGTTCAGGATCTTCACCGTGCCGGCATTGTAGTCCACGGTATAGTCCGTTCCCTCCGTGAGCAGTTGGCCGCCGGCGCGCACCACCACACTCCCTTGCGGAATGCCGGTCGTGTTGAGTTGGATTTCGTCTGACTTCGTCGCCTTAAACTTACCCGAGATGCGGAATTTGTTGTGTTCGGCAATCTGCTTCGCCACGGTGTGTGTCGAATCGTAGAGTTCCGTGTAGGCAAATCGTCGTGCCAGCGCCGTGTCGCCAATGGCTTTCGCCAGATGGCGGCCGAAGGGTTCGACCACCGGGAAGAAAACGCGTCCCGAAGCCGCATCCACAGTGTAGCCCTCCACAAAGTCGAAGTAGCCGTTCGGCACGCGGCGCGCGTTGTTGTCCAAACGGTCGAGCCCCATCACCGAGAGCAGGCGCTTGTCCTTCATCGTCGGGAGGGGGAGATAAGAGAGGTAGACCCCCGTGGTGTCGGAGAGGTACTTCACATCGAGCGAAAAGCGTTCGCGCTGCACGTCCGTTGCGCCGAGCGAATACACGTTGCGCATCATCAGCGCCCAGTTGCCCTGGCGCGGCGTGCAGGCCGTGTTCTTCAAGCTCTTCACCAAGAGCGAACGCGTGTTGTCTTTCAGGTCGGTCGAGAACTCGCCCACCTGATAGTTTTGTCCTTTATAGGTGTATTCAAACGCCACGGCCAGCACCTGATCGGGTTGCAAAGCCGTGCGCAGCGAAATGTAACCCAAATCCGCGTTGAGTCGATATTCCGAGGGGGAGAGCAAGCGTGCGCTCTCTATCTTTTCATAGTCGTCGCCGCCGGCCATGCCGATGCCGTCGAGGAGCGTTCCCGTCTGTGTGATGTCGCGCACAGCAGGCAGTGTGCCTGTGATGGTGGCGTATTCGTCGTTCGCCGCGTTGGCCGGAACTGCCGTGCCACTCTGCGCTGTCCAGCGCTTGTTCTTGATGCGTTGGGCTTCGCCCAAGTCGGTCAATGCCACGAGGTTGCGCGTGTTGTCCGTCGCCGCCGAAGTGTTCGTCACCCATAGCTCGATGCGGTTAATTTTCACGCCCGAAAGCACGTTGGGCAACTGCGTCATCCACCCATCGTAGTGGTCGCGGAAGTAGTGTGCCAAGAAGAAGTGGCGGTTTTCGTCATAGTCCGCCGCCGAGAACTCAAAATCATTGAGTTGCACGCCGCCGCGTGAGTTCACACTCTGTGCCGCACTCTTTTTTTGCGCCACCATCGTGCGCAGTTTCAAGCGGCCGAACTGCATGTCGGCGCGCACACCGAACAGACTCTGTGCACCGCGGATCAGACTCGAGTTCGCCCCCATCGACACGTTACCCGCCTCGATGAGTTTCACGATTTCGTCCTCTTTTCCCTCATAGCGCAGTTTGAGTTGCTGCGTGTCGAAGTTGAAGGTCGCGTCGGTGTTGTAGTTGAAGTCCATGTTCACCTTGTCGCCCACTTTTCCGTTGAGCGAGAGGTTCACTTTTTCGTCAAAGTCAAAGCCGAAGACGCTGCGGTTGCGTTCGGCCAACGAGGGGTTGTCAGTGAAGCGGTGGGTTGCCCCGATTTTCAGTTCGGCCGATCCCTGCGTGCGCACACGAACTCCGCCCGGGCCGAAGATCTTTTCGGCCGGTCCGAGCGAAAACTGCATATCGCTGAAGTCGAACTTGTCCTTGCCGCGCGCTTGAAACTCTTCGTTGTTGCGCCGGCGGAAATAGTCGCGCATCGACTGTTCGATGCCCATGCGGCGCACCTCGTCGCCCGCCATGTAGAAGGGCACATAAAGCCATTGCCCGGCGAGGCGCGTACCATATTTATAGGTTCCGGTCGTCTCGTCGTAGAAAAGCCCCGTTTCGAGGTTTTCGGGGTTCTTCACATCGCCCGAATGGAAGGGTTGGATGCCGCGTGTGCTCACCGTGGGGTGCACGACAAACGGCATCACCGTCTCGTTGCGTGCACTGCGCAGGGGAGCGGTTGGGGTGTTGGAGACTTCATCGTCCTCTTCGTCGGCAGTTTTCACCGTGTCGTTGGCCGCCGCACGCTGAGTCGTGGGAGAACCTGTCGTAGCCGTTCGTGTAGTGCGTTTTTTGCGCCCGATGGGACGCTGCGGCGCGGGCGTTTCGCTCGGTGCGTCCCCCGAAGCACTCGGACGCGCCCCCTCGCGAAGTGCGAGCACACTTAGTGCCACCGTCCCCAAAAGGACGATGGGCAGGAGTCGGCGAAATAGAGCGGAAAAAGTCATCGGCACCGATCGTTGTTTATTTGATTTCTTTCAGACTGCGTTTGATGAGTTGTTGGAGTTCCATGCCCGGCTCCTCTTTGAGCAGGGCGGCCACCACCTTACGCACGGCGGCCGGTTGGAAGCCCAAAATGGAGAGCGCGGAGATGGCTTCTTCGGCCACCGCCTTGTCGGCAGCCGAGATGCCGCCGCCCCCTCCGGGTGTCACGTCGAGTTGTCCCTCGCCCAAGAGCGTGGCGACCTTGTCGCGCAGATCGAGCACAATGCGGGCGGCCGCTTTCGGCCCGATGCCCTTCACGCTTTTGAGCATTGCCGTCTGTTCGCTCTGAATCACCTCGGCCAGTTCCGCCGGTGTGAAGGCCGAAAGTACCATGCGCGCCGTTTGGCCGCCGATGCCGTTGACCGACGTCAGCGCCTCGAAGAGCGTGCGCTCTTGTTTGGACGAAAAACCGTAGAGATCGTGCGCATCTTCGCGGATCACTTCTTTCACATACACCTTGGCCGTTTCCTTGCCTTGGAGGTTGGCGAAAGTGTTGAGCGAAATGGTCAGGCCGTAGCCCACGCCGGCGGCTTCGATCACCACCTCGGTGGGAGTGAGTTCGCCGATGATTCCTTTGATATATGCGATCATTGTCGATTGTCGTTTGGGGATGAAAAGCGGCTTGCATGCGTTGAGGTGCAGCCGAAAACGCGGAGTTCTGACTTACAAAGATACACACCCCGTCTCAATGAAAACGAAGGATAAGCCTTTTTATTGTTTTCCAAGACGAAAAACGCCCTCCGAACGAGATCCGGAGGGCGATGAGCAGGGCGAGCAGAGTGTTTTCGTGTGCATGAATGAAAGGCACAGAGCCGCGAAAGCCTGTTCGTTGTCAGTTTGGGCGCGAAGGCAAAGAGGTTATAGTCACTCGTAGAGAGGCAACGGTTCAAAATAACCAAAGCGCCGTGAGCCCGGTGGCGTCGGGCGACACAGTGGGTAGGAGCAGGGGCGCTTTCATGGCGGTGGTGGAGCGTTTCTGTGGAGAAACGGTAGTGCCCTTCCGATGACGGATGCCCAAGAGTCGTTGCTCGTAGGGCAAGAGCCAAAGTGCGATGCGGGTGGCGGCGAAACCGAAGGCGGCACCGCCCAGCACGTCGTTGAACCAATGGCGGTTGTTGTACATGCGCAAGACGCCGACCGTGAGTGCGCCGGCATAGGCGAAAAGCCCCAAGCGGTTGCCGTATTCGGCGCGCACCAGTTCTGCTCCCATCACCGCCGTGGCCGTATGGCCGGAGGGGAAGGAGTTGCGCGCCGAGTGGTCGGGACGGAGTTCGCCGAAGCTGTATTTCACGGCGTTGACCGTCGCGCCCATTACCGCATAGGCGGTGGCGCCGATGAGCAAGCGGTCGCGGAAATTGTGACGGTGGTGTACCCCCGGGATTTCCGCGCCGCCCACAAACCACAGGAAGGGTGCGTATTGCAAATAGTCGTCGACTCTCACGGGTGAATTGCCGCGCAGATGATTGAAGAACTGACGCACCTTGCGTTTGCCCTTGAAGAGAAAACCGCGGTCGGCCAACCCCGCCACGCCGACGGCCGAAAGGCTGACCGGAACGGCAACTTGCCAAAAGGGCGAAAGGCGCGAAAAGTGAGAATGGGTGAGTACGAGCAGGGAGTCGCCGGTGGTGCTGTCGCGCTGCTCGATCGGTTGCAAGAGGCTGTCTCCCTTTGCCGCAACAAGGGTGGAATCGCCGGCCAAGTTGAGAACGAGCATACTGTCGACGGTGCAGAACGGCTGCTCGCTGGATACAGATGATGTTTCCCCGTCGTTCGTCGCGCGGAGGGGGAGCAGGGTGCCAACGAAGAAAAGGAAAAATGAAAGTAGAATTTTCATCAAAGGAACATTTGAAGTCAAAAGAGAATGGGCTCGTCGGAGTTATCCGATTGCGATAGAGAGTTTATTGAAGCAAGTACCCGTTCGGTTCGCAAGCAGCGTGGAGAACATTGAGCACAAGGAGAGTGAAATGCGAAAAACAGAGGACAAGTCGAAAATACAAGCCGTGTTTCTTCCAAAAGTGCAAGACTTTCTCGCAAAAGCTCCCTCCTTTTCACGCGCGCGCGTCCAATTGTTTCTCAAAAAATGCCTTCACCCTTCACCTTCACTTGTAAGTAGTTGAGGTTTAGGTAGTTTTGGGTGAAGGAAACGAGGCGCTCAGCCTTCACCCTTTGGCAATAGCGCTCAATGGTCGGAAACCGAGAGCGGAGTTGGGCGAAGAATAGGTGAAGGATTTAGGTTTTGTTAAGCGTGTGAAGCCTTCACCTGAAACGGATTGTAGTTCAGTTGGTTATCGGATTTATTGTGATTTATTAGCACGGTGAAGCCTTCACCCGGAAATCATTGATGTACAGTGCGTTTCCTGCATTTGGTGAAGAGGTGAAGGCAAAAATGGAAAATCGCTGAGCGCACGCGTACGCGCGTGGGCGTTACCATTTGCGAAATTCCAATTTACGCTCACCGCGTTCGAGCATCAAGCGGGCATTCGAGAGATGGCGCACTGCGAAATAGGCCGGGAGGGTGTCGACCCCGAAGGCCGAGAGGTCGGCCGGATAGCGCGAACCGATGTGCAGATCACGGCCGTGGTCGCGATCCATGAGAAAGCCGGTTTCGATCCACAGCGAATCGGTGCGGTGGGTGAAACGAAGGGTCACGCCGCCGGAATAGGGCACCGATGTGTTGGGGGCGACAATCGGGGAACGGAGTTGGATGAGGTCGAGTTGCACCGCCCAGTAAATGCGTCGCGCCGTGACGTCGGTGTCGTTGAGGCGCACCAACTGCCATTGCCCGTCGAGCGCTCCGTTGCGCGGCAGTTTGTCGCAGGCGGTGGAGAGGAAGAGGGGCAGGAACGTGAGGATGAGGGTGCGAAAAGCGATGAGGCGAAGAGGAGACATCAGTGTGAGAGGAGAGAAAGGGAAGGTGGGAAGTTTAGCGACTGTGGCGCAGACCGAGCTGCAAGGCGGTGGTGTGCCCGAGTCGTGTGCCGCGATCGGCGGCAAAGGCTGCGGTGAGTTGCCAACCGCGACCGACGGTGCGACCGAAAAGCCGTGAGGGCAGCGACCACCGGACTTCGGCGAGAAGGGAGTGTTGGTGCTGCACTTCGGTGAAGGGGGCGGCATAAGTGCCCCAAGAGCGGAGGGTGGTGAAGAGCAGGCGATAGGCGAGGCGCGGAGTGGCATTGCCGGAAAGCCCGAAGTGGAGGGCGCGAAAGCGGTTGGCGGTGAAGGTGAGCGTGCCGTTGCGGTCGTAGAGCGGCGAGGCGAAAAGCGCATTGCCCATGGCCATGCCGAAATGTTGCCAGCCCGGGTAGAGCCCGTGGTTGTAGTAGTTGTCGATACCGCTCACTTGTTCTTTGAGTTGCGGAGTGTGGTCATGATAGACAGGGCCGCTTTGGTAATCGGTGCGCACGGCTTCGACGACCACCGTGGAGAGGGCACGCCACGGGAGATGCACTTCGAGCCCGAGCAGGCCGTCGAGCCAGCCGTATTCGTCGAAGGCGGCACTCTCGTCTTCAAAGAAGTGGTCGTAGTAGAGACGTGCTGACCACGGTGAGCGTCGCGGACGGAGGTCGAGGGCAAAGCGCCATGCGCCGACCGTGTTGCCCGAGGCGTTGGCATAGCCTTCGCCGTCGGTGGGGTCGCTGCCGCCTTTGGCCACAAGGGCATAGAAGGCTTCGCGCAGGCCGCCCGGGAGGTGCATCGGTTGCGTGGCGCCGGGATAATGGTGGATGGTGCCGCCGAACTGGGTTGCCATTTCCGCGCCGGCCACGAGCGACACCACCGAGGAGTCGGTGCCGATGCGCACGTAGCCCGATTTTTCGTGATAGCGGACCCCGGTGGCATAGCGTGCGCCCTGCCGACCGACGGTGCGGCGCTGCCAGGCGCCGTCGAGTTGCATCCCATAAGCGAAGGTGCCGCTGAAGGCGATGGGCACTCGGCGACCGAAGGCCGGCCACCAACCGGGAATGCTCCATGCCAAGGTGGCGGGCGGCACGGCGTTGCGCCCGAGCACAAACGAGCCGGTGGAGAGGGTGGGGTGGTTGAGCGGTGTGAGGTGGGGGTGGAGGCCGAGAGCGAAGTGCGAACGACCGATCACGGCTTCGCCAAAGGCCGCGGTCGGGGTGAAGCGCGAAAGGAGCGAAGCCCCGAGGGCAGTTTCAACACAGAAGCCCCAACGCGGCTTGAAATCGGAATAAGCCACTGCCGTAGGGCGAGACAAACCGGCGCGAAACACGGGGGCATGGTCGTCAACTGCCGCCAGACCGTCACGTCCCGCACCGAGCCAAAAGGGGGTGTGCGCGCCGCTGCCCACGGTGAGGAGCGTCTCGCCGAAGTAGTGGAGCGACGGGCTGTCGGTGCGTGTGGTGAGGGAGTCGGTGTCCTGTTCGGCTGCAGCGGCCGCGCGAGCGGGACACAGCGCGAGGCAGAAGAGGAGGACCAGCTGCGGAAGAGACGGCGTGTGGGTCATAACTTGCGACGAATGATGTCGAAAAGAGTGGTGGTGCGCTCACGCCAAGCCGGGATGCTCAGCGGATTGAAGGGTTCGAGGAAGAACTGCAAGAATGTGGGGGCTTCCCGGCTGCCGCTTTCGGGCAAGAGGGCTTTCTCGTTGACCACGGCATTGAAGCTTTCGGGGAAGAGGCGGATGTCGATGACCGCATCGGTGTGGAAGGGTTCGCCGTCGCAGTGTGCCGGTCCGGGTGCGGTACGCTCGATGCGCAGGCGGTTGGTGCGATAGCACTTCACATGCGAGTTGCCGGGCAGACTCTTAGAAAAGAGTTGCATCACCACGATTGGGGCTTCGATGAGATTGAAAGGTTCGAGCACCGTGACATCGAGCAGACCGTCGCGCATGGAGGCATGGGGGGCGATGTAGGCATTGTTTCCATATTGCGAGGCGTTGGCGCAGGCAATGAGGAACGCGTCGACGGAATGGCAGTTGCCCTCCTCGTCGCCAATCGTGATGCGGTAGGTTTCGGGTTTGTATCGCAGGCCGTCGACGAGGGTTTTCTCTACGTAGGTGGCGGGGCCGCGGCGACCGGCTTCGGCGAACTTCATGCTGATGAAGGCGTCGAAGCCCACCCCGCAGGTGCAAAAGAAGGGACGGCCGTTGATGGTGCCGTGGTCGAGGCGCGCGATGGCGGCGGTGTTGATGACCTTCACTGCCGATACGGGATTCATGGGGATTTGCAGGTGGCGCGCCAACCCATTGCCGCTGCCGCAGGGGATGATGGCCAGTGCGGTTTCGGTGCCGACGAGCGAACCGGCAATTTCGTTGACGGTGCCGTCGCCGCCCACTGCCACCACGATGTCGATGCCGCGGGCGGCGGCTTCGCGGGCGATCTCGGCGCCGTGTCCGGCATATTCGGTGTAGCAAACCTCCGACGTGAAGCGATCGCGGTCGAGATGGCGCTCAACGGCTTTCATGGCGTTCGCTTTGTGACCGTTGCCGGAGATGGGATTGACGATGAATAGAATGCTATGCATAAGCAGGGCAGATTGGGTATATATAATGAGGTGCAAATATAGTGGAATCTTTGCCGGATGAGGCTTTTTGCACCTCTAAAAACGTGCGAAACGCAAATTTCTATTGAATTGTTGCACACTGAATGGGATAAATGTGTAACTTTGCGGCCTAAACAAATCAGAAAGAGGAATTTTGCTCCCACTTCGCCCGTGCTTCGGGCGACGAGTGGCCGTGAGGTCACGCGGGTGAGGTGACTTTCCTATTCAATTTTACACATGGATATTCTTCACAAACGCCTTTCTAAGTTTAACCTGCCTCAACAAATTAGAGAGCAAGGTCTGTATCCTTATTTCAGAGAAATTGAAGGCAAGCAAGGTACTGAAGTCGAAATGGATGGTCACCATGTGATCATGCTCGGTTCGAATGCTTATACCGGATTGACGGGCGATGAGCGTGTGATCGATGCCGGTGTGGTCGCTATGCGCCGCTACGGTTCGGGATGCGCCGGCAGCCGTTTTCTCAACGGTACGCTCGATCTACATGTACAGCTCGAAAAAGAGTTGGCAGCATTCGTCGGTAAGGACGAGTCTCTCTGTTTTTCGACGGGTTTCACCGTCAACAGCGGTGTGATTCCCGCGCTGGTAGGTCCACATGACTATATCATTTGTGATGACCGTGACCATGCTTCGATTGTCGACGGACGTCGCCTTTCGATGGCGAAACAATTGCGCTACAAACACAACGACATGGAGGATCTGGAAAGCAAGTTGCAAAAGTGCGATCCGGATGCCGTGAAGCTGATCATCGTGGATGGTGTGTTCTCGATGGAAGGCGATTTGGCGCCCTTGCCCGAAATCATTCGTCTCAAAAAGAAGTATGGTGCGACGGTGATGGTGGACGAAGCCCACGGTGTGGGTGTATTCGGACGTCAAGGACGAGGCGTGTGTGATCATTTCGGCCTGACGGATGAGGTGGATCTCATCATGGGTACGTTCTCCAAGAGTTTGGCTTCGATCGGCGGCTTTATCGCGGCCGACAGCACGATCATCGATTATTTGCGTCACACGGCGCGCACGTATATTTTCTCGGCTTCCAACAGTCCGGCCGCTACGGCTTGTGCGCTTGAGGCCCTCCACATCTTGCAACAAGAACCCGAGCGTCTTGAAGCGCTGTGGGAGGTGACGCGCTATGCGTTGAAGCGTTTCAAGGAAGAAGGTTTCGAAATTGGCGACACGGAGAGCCCGATTATCCCGCTCTATGTGCGCGATTTAGAGAAGACGTTTGCCGCAACGGCAATGGCTTTCGAGGCCGGCGTGTTCATCAATCCCGTGGTGCCGCCCGCTTGTCATCCCACCGATACGCTCGTGCGCATCGCACTGATGGCTACTCACACCCACGAACAAGTGGATCGTGCAGTGGCAGCGCTGGTGGGAGTGTTCCGCAAATTGGAAATCATCAAATAAACAAGCGATCTTCTCGTCGTGCAACGTCGGAGAATGCCCGTTTAGGCTTCCGGCAAGCAGATTAATCACAAACCCCTCTTCGAACTTTTCGTCGAAGAGGGGTTTGTGCGTGGTCTTATCACAGAGGCATCAAATTGTTAGTTCTAAATGCGCAATTTACGGAGAATTGATTTCGAGGCTTCCGGAAAAGGGCGAAAATCAGTAACTGCTCTTGACAAAAGCGCCGTAAGATTTGGGAAAGCGCTCGAAAAAACGTATTTTTGCCTTGGGGAGATTTCGCGTGGTGAAAAACGCGCTTTTCGTTCTTCTCAACCCCTTCTCTCCCTTTATCGCAAATAGCACATAACGCATAAGCCGAATTATTCCGTTCAACTTATTCATGGAAAATCCCACTTCACTCCTTAATCTTGCGGCAGACAACATTCGCGTGCTCGCCGTCAGTATGGTAGAACGCGCCAAGTCAGGACATCCCGGAGGCGCCATGGGGGGCGCTGATTTTATCAACGTCCTTTATAGCGAATTTCTTACCTACGATCCGGCGCAGCCCACCTGGGAGTGCCGCGACCGTTTCTTCCTCGACCCCGGTCACATGTCGCCGATGCTCTATGCGCAGTTGGCGCTGATCGGACGTTTCACCATCGACGAACTCAAGACGTTCCGTCAATGGGGATCTGCCACACCGGGACACCCCGAGAAAAACTTCGAGCGCGGAGTGGAAAATACCAGCGGACCGCTCGGGCAGGGACATACTTACGCAGTAGGTGCCGCTATTGCCGCAAAAGCACTCTATGCGCGCACCGGAAATCCCGGGTTCAAGCGCGAAAAGATTTACGCCTACATTTCTGACGGGGGCATCCAAGAGGAAATCTCTCAAGGGGCAGGGCGTTTGGCCGGGCACCTCGGACTGGACAACCTCATCATGTTTTTCGATGCCAACGAAATTCAGCTCTCGACCGAAACTGCCGATGTGATTTCGGAAGACACAGCAATGAAATACCGTGCATGGAATTGGAATGTGCTCGAGATTGACGGCAATGATCCCGAGCAAATTCGCGGTGCGTTGCGTGAAGCGCAGGCTGAAACTGCTCGCCCGACGCTGATCATCGGACACACGGTGATGGGTAAGGGCTGTCGTCGTGCCGACAACTCGAGCTACGAACGCGACTGTGGAACGCATGGTGCGCCCTTGGGCGGTGACGCTTATCTCAATACGGTGCGTAATCTTGGCGCTGATCCCGAAAATCCTTTCGTCGTGCGTCCGGAAGTGCAAGAACTGTATGCTCAGCGTGCTGAAGAACTCAAGAAAATCGTAGCAGAACGTCGCGCTGAAGAAAAAGCGTGGGCGGAAGCGAATCCTGAGAAAGCGGCCGAGTTGGCAGATTGGTTCGCCGGTCGTTTACCCGAACTCCCTTGGAATGAGATCCAACAAAAGGCCGGTGCGCCGACGCGCAATGCTTCGTCGGAATGTCTGGGCATGCTCTCTGCACACGTGAAGAATATGATCGTATCGTCGGCCGACCTTTGCAACTCTGATAAAACAGACGGCTTCTTGAAACACACGACGGTGATTCGTCGCGGAGATTTCTCCGGCGGTTTCCTGCAGGCTGGTGTGAGCGAACTGACGATGGCTTGTGTTTGCATCGGTATCACGCTCCACGGCGGTATGCTCACGGCGATGGGTACGTTCTTTGTCTTCTCTGACTACATGAAACCGGCCATTCGCATGGCGGCGCTCATGGAACTCCCCGTGAAATTTGTTTGGAGTCACGATGCTTTCCGTGTCGGTGAAGACGGACCTACCCACGAACCTGTGGAGCAGGAAGCACAAATTCGCCTGATGGAGAAATTGCAGAATCACTCCGGCCGCGACTCCGTGCGTGTGCTGCGTCCCGCTGACGTCAACGAAACCACGCTTTGCTGGAAGATGGCCATGGAGAACATGGACACGCCGACAGCACTCATCTTGAGCCGTCAGAATATCGCAAATCTTCCTGAAGGTACGGCCTATGAGGGAGTGAAGCGCGGTGCTTATAATGTAGTGGGCGATGCGCAAGCAGAAGTAGTGCTCGTTGCCAGCGGATCGGAAGTCTCCACTCTCGTTGCAGCTCGTGAACTCCTCGCGGCAGATGGAATCAAGTCACGTGTGGTCAGCTGTCCTTCGGAGCAACTCTTCCGTGCGCAAGATGAGGCTTATCGCGAAGGCGTGATTCCTCAAAACGGTAAGAAGTTCTTCCTCACAGCCGGATTGCCCGTGGTGTTTGAAGGCATGGCCGGTAGCGAAGGGCGTGTCTTTGGCTTGACTCATTTTGGTCATAGTGCTCCCTTTACCGTGCTTGACGAGAAGTTTGGCTTTACCCCCGAGGCTGTTTACGGAGAAATTAAGCAATACCTCGGCCGCTAATAAAATAAGTAAGGAGTGTCCTGCCGGAGACCGTTTCTTTTACAAAGAGGGTATTCTCTTTTCTAAAAGAGCATTCATTGGTATAAAGCGTTTTTTTGTGCCTATCCTCTTTTTTTGAATAGAGGAGATCCGTGCACGTACAAGTGGATACTCCTTACTTACTGCTTTTGATCACTAACCCCGCAAATATATTATATTCTTCAATGAAACCCATTGGTTTGGCCTCTGATCATGCAGGTTTTGAACTGAAAAGTTTTGTGTGTCGTTATCTATACGACAAAGGTATTCCCTATATTGATTTCGGTACTCATTCCTTAGACTCCTGCGACTACCCTGATTTCGGACACGCGCTTGGACGTGCCATCGAAAACGGAGAATGCGAACGCGGAATTGCTGTTTGTGGCAGTGGTGAGGGAATTGCCATGACGCTCAATAAGCATGCTGCCGTGCGTGCAGCTTTGTGCTGGATGCCCGAAATCGCCGGTTTGGCGCGTCAACACAACGATGCCAATGTCTTGGTTATGCCGGGACGTTTTATTAGCACTACGGACGCTACGGCAACCCTCGACGCTTTTCTTTCTACTTCTTTCGAAGGTGGGCGTCACTGCCAACGAGTGGCAAAGATCCCCTGCTAAGTAGTATTTGAGTAGCAAAATCCAGTAGGTAAAACAAAGTTTCTTTCTCTCGGAATCCATCCGGGCGAAGAGAGTGTTAAGAGGCTCCTTTCTTAAAATGCAAAATGTCAGACAGCAACGTAAAAGTTGCAGTCCTCTTTTGGTGCTGCTTAGCGAAAGGGCAGGTTTTTCTTCTTCAAACTACAAAAAGTAGGTAGCTTTCTTGCTACAATCAATTGAAAATAATAACTTTGCACTCAATTTCAAATAGCCCTCTATTCATCCAAAACTAGATCAAAATGACCAAAGCAGATATCGTAAGGGAGATTGCCAAGAAGACCGGTATTGACAATACCACCGTCCTTGCTTCCGTCGAAGCATTCATGGAGTCTGTCAAAGAGTCGCTTGCACGGGAGGAAAATGTTTATCTGCGAGGTTTCGGCAGTTTCATTCTGAAGAAGCGTGCCCAGAAAACGGCACGTAACATTTCGAAGAATACGACGATCATTATTCCCGAGCACAACATTCCTGCGTTTAAGCCCGCGAAGACGTTTACCGATCAGATCAAGTAACAACCCTCCGAAAAGCTTATCCGATTCATCGGCCGCATGAGGTACCACCTCCTTTTATTTTATTCCGGCGGGAATACATCGGTCACAATCTAATTGTATATCGTTGTTCTAAATAGCCGCCGGCGAGATGCGCTCACTTCAATTCTGAACTAAAGATTAGTTGAAGCTGCCGATGATTCGAGCAACCCTATATTTTTCAACTCTCTAAAACATCACACCATGCCTAACGGAAAGAAAAAGAAGAGACATAAGATGTCCACGCACAAGCGCAAAAAGCGTCTGCGCAAGAACCGTCACAAGAGCAAGTAAGTCGCTTGCCGGCTTTCAGCTGACGGTACAGAAAGTTAAAAGTCAAGCACAGTTACTTCCGAGTGACCTCCTCGACTTTTAACTTTTCTATTTTATCAACTCCTCCCCCACTCATTCGTTGCAGGTGTAACGAAACAGGAGTGGAAACGAGCCCCGATCGGCTCCAATGTTATATAAACCCTCATGACAAGCGAAGTTATCGTCGATGTCCAAAAGAAAGACATCTCCATCGCCCTGCTGGAAGACAAGCGTCTCGTGGAATTTCAGCAAGAAGGACGTTCGGAGCAGTATTCTGTGGGCAACATCTACTTGGCGAAAGTCCGGAAAATTATGCCCGGTCTCAATGCCTGCTTCGTGAATGTCGGATATGAGCGCGACGCCTTCTTGCATTATCTTGATTTAGGTGTCCGCTATAAGCAATTCGAGCACTATCTCGAATTGATCAAAAACGGGAAACGCAAACCTCTTCCCCTCAACAAAGTTCCGCGCCAGCCCAATACCGAAAAAGACGGACATATTCAGAACACCGTCAATGTCGGTCAGGAAGTGTTGGTGCAGATCGTCAAAGAACCCATTTCGACCAAAGGACCTCGCATCACCTGCGAAATCTCCTTTGCCGGTCGTTATCTCGTACTCATTCCCTTCACCGATAAGGTCAGCGTTTCGACCAAAATCAAGAGCGATGCCGAGCGTGCGCGCCTCAAACAACTCATGCACAGCATCAAGCCCAAAGGGTTCGGTGTCATCATTCGCACCGTTGCCGAAGGACGTCGTGTTGCCGAACTCGATCAAGAGTTGCGCATCCTCCTTTCGCGCTGGGAAACCGCGCTGGCAAACGTGCAAAACAGCAATCCGGCCGACAAAGCCACGCTCGTTTACGAAGAAACCAGCCGCACGGTAGGGCTGCTTCGAGACCTCTTCAATCCCTCGTTTGAAAGCATTCATATCAACGACAAGCAGGTTTACGAAGAAGTACGCGATTACGTTGCGCTCATCGCACCGGAGTCGAAAGACATCGTCAAGCTCTACAAGGGAAACGTACCCATTTTCGACAATTTCTCCGTCACCCGACAGATAAAGTCCTCGCTTGGTCGCACCGTGACCTACAAGCACGGTGCCTACCTCATCATCGAGCACACCGAAGCCCTTCATGTTGTTGACATCAACTCCGGCAATCGCAGCAAAAGTCCCGAAGGTCAGGAGGTCAATGCCCTCGACGTCAATCTCGGTGCCGCCGACGAACTCGCCCGCCAACTCCGTTTGCGTGATATGGGCGGTATCATCGTCGTCGACTTTATCGACATGGCGCAGCCCGAGAACCGCCAGAAGCTCTATGAGCGAATGGTCGAGAATATGAAAAAAGACCGCGCGCGTCACAACATCCTGCCCCTTTCCAAATTCGGATTGATGCAGATCACGCGCCAGCGAGTGCGCCCTGCCATGGACGTCAAGGTCGAAGAAGAATGTCCCTCTTGCGCCGGAACCGGTAAGATCAAATCATCCTACCTCTTCACCGATGCTTTGGAAAGCAAAATCCGCATCGTAAGCGAAGACCTCGGCATCCGCAAGTTCCGCCTCCACGTGCATCCTTTTGTAGCCTCCTACATCAATCAAGGCTTCATTTCTATGCGTCGTCGTTGGCAGTTCCACTACGGGTGGGGCATTCGCATCATCCCCGACCAAAGTTTGGCTTTCTTGGAGTACAAGTTCATCGGTCCTGACGGACAAGAAATTGATATGAAGGAAGAACGCGAAAATCAGTAATCCGACAATCACACACAGCATCACGGCACTCCGCGCAAATCTTGCGCGAGTGCCGTTTTTTTGCGCCATATTGTAAAGGGACTACAGCATGTCAGTGCAGCTCTCACAGGGGCGGAAAAAACAAAAAAACGAGCACTCCCCGCGAACGCTATGGTTCGCGGGGAGTGCTTTTGCGTTTATCGCCGTTGTGAAGCGCGAGTCAGATACACTTGGTGTGTGTCGCCCGGCGCGTTGGGAGATTTAGTGCGCCGCCATGAATTGGTTCAAGAAGCGCACATCGTTTTCGGAGAAGAGGCGCAAGTCGTTCACTTGATATTTCAAGTTCGTGATGCGCTCCACACCCATTCCGAAAGCGTACCCCTTGTATACCTTCGAATCGATGCCGTTCGCCTCGAGTACAGCCGGATCTACCATGCCGCAACCCAGGATTTCCACCCAACCGGTGTGTTTGCAGAAGCCGCAACCCTCGCCGCCGCAGATGTTGCAGGAAATGTCCATTTCCGCAGAAGGCTCCGTGAAGGGGAAGTAAGACGGGCGCAGGCGAATCTTCGTGTCCGCACCGAACATCTCGCGGGCGAAAGCGAGCAACACCTGCTTCAGGTCAGTGAACGAAACATCCTTGTCGATGTACAAGCCCTCCACTTGGTGGAAGAAGCAGTGCGCGCGTGCCGAGATCGCCTCGTTGCGATACACGCGACCCGGGCAAATCACACGGATCGGCGGCGCCGTGTGTTCCATCACGCGGCTCTGCACGCTCGAAGTGTGCGTGCGCAAAATCACATCGGGATGCGCTTCCACGAAGAAGGTGTCCTGCATGTCACGTGCCGGATGATCTTCGGCAAAGTTCATCGCGCCAAACACATGCCAGTCGTCTTCGATCTCGGGGCCGTCAGCGAGTGAGAAGCCCATGCGACCGAAGATGTCAATGATCTCCTGCTTCACGAGCGAAAGCGGATGGCGCGTTCCCAAAGTGATGGGATAAGGAGTGCGCGTCAAGTCCAGGGCGGAGTGATCGTCCTCCGTCGTCGCCAACTCCTGTTTCAGCGTGTTGAAACGGTCTTGGAGCGCCGTTTTGAGTTGGTTGAGGTAGATGCCCACCTCCTTCTTTTGGTCGGCAGCCACGTTGCGGAACTCCGCCACAAGTTGGTTCACCTTTCCTTTCTTGCTCAGGAATTCGAGGCGCAGTTGTTCGAGCTGCTCTTCGTTCTCGGCCTTCAGCTCAGCCACGCGGCCGAGCAGTGTTTTGATTTCTTCTATCATTGTGAGATTGATCTATTCCGATTTTGAAAGTTGTGTGTCGATCGGCGTCCGTTGTGGGCGTCAGTCAAGTTTGAGGACGGCCAGGAAGGCCTTTTGCGGCACTTGCACATTACCGATTTCCTTCATCTTCTTCTTACCGCGCTTCTGCTTCTCGAGCAGTTTGCGCTTACGGCTGATGTCACCACCGTAACACTTTGCCGTCACGTCCTTGCGCAGTTGCTTCACGGTTTCGCGTGCGATGATTTTTGCGCCGATCGCCGCCTGAATGGCAATGTCAAACTGCTGGCGGGGCAAGAGTTCTTTGAGTTTTTCGCACATACGGCGACCGAAGTGCACCGAGTTGTCCACGTGCGTCAGTGTCGAGAGCGCGTCCACGGGTTCGCCGTTGAGCAAGATGTCGAGTTTCACCAGTTTTGAGGGGCGGAAACCGATGGGATGGTAGTCAAACGAAGCATAGCCTTTCGAGATCGATTTCAGTTTGTCGTAAAAGTCGATCACGATTTCGGCCAGCGGCATGTCGTAGTGCAGCTCCACGCGGTCGCCCGACACATATTCCTGTTTGATCAGTTCGCCGCGCTTACCCAAGCAGAGCGTCATGATGTTGCCGATGTAGTCCGTTCGCGTGATGATCGACGCGCGGATGTACGGTTCCTCGATGTGGTCGATCTCCATCGCGTCGGGCATGCCGGCGGGATTGTGCACCTCGATGAGTGTGTTGTGCTTGTCGTAGACATTGTAGCTCACGTTCGGCACCGTCGTGATCACGTTCATGTTGAACTCGCGATCGAGACGCTCCTGCACGATTTCCATGTGCAGCAATCCGAGGAAACCGCAGCGGAAACCGAAGCCCAGTGCCACCGACGATTCGGGTTGGAAGGAGAGGGAGGCGTCGTTGAGCTGGAGCTTTTCGAGCGAAGCGCGGAGTAGTTCGAAGTCTTCCGTTTCGATGGGGTAGACACCGGCGAAGACCATCGGTTTCACCTCCTCGAAGCCCGAAATGGCCTCGGAGCAAGGGCGTTCGACCGAAGTGATCGTGTCGCCCACCTTGACCTCGGTAGCCGTTTTGATACCGCTCACGATGTAGCCCACGTCACCGCAGCCCAAGGTTTTTCGCGGCGAGAGATCCATTTTCAGCACGCCCACTTCGTCCGCCTTATACTGGCGTTCCGTGTTGACAAAGAGCACGTTCTCACCGCTCTTGATTGTACCGTTCACGATTTTGAAGTAGGCGATGATGCCGCGATAGGAGTTGAACACCGAGTCGAAGATCAAGGCTTGCAGCGGAGCGTCGGGATCGCCTTCGGGAGCAGGAATGCGCTCCACGACAGCGCGGAGGATGTCGTCGACCCCCTCGCCCGTTTTACCGGAAGCGCGAATGATCTCTTCGCGTTTGCAACCGATGAGTTCGATGATTTCGTCTTCCACCTCCTCGGGCATGGAGTTGGGCATATCGCACTTGTTGAGCACGGGAATGATTTCGAGGTCGTGCTCGATGGCCATGTAGAGGTTCGAAATGGTTTGCGCTTGTACGCCCTGCGTCGAGTCGACCACGAGGATACAGCCCTCGCAGGCCGCGATGGAGCGGCTCACCTCGTAGGCAAAGTCCACGTGACCCGGGGTGTCGATGAGGTTGAGCACATAGTCCTCGCCGTCCTTCTTGTAGTTCATCTGGATGGCGTGACTTTTGATGGTGATGCCTCGTTCTTTTTCGAGGTCCATATCGTCGAGCATCTGTCCGGCCGTCACTTTGACGGTCTGAGTGCGTTCGAGCAGTCGGTCGGCCAGGGTACTTTTCCCGTGGTCGATGTGGGCAATGATGCAGAAATTGCGAATGTGGTTCATGAGCCGTTGGGCGGATGAGAGGTTTGAAAGTGAGCGTGTCGGCCTTTGAGGCGCGAGGGGCAAGTGTTTAGCGTATGCCCGCTATTTTGTGGGTTTGCAGGGAGAGCCGCCATTCGGGATGTGCTTTGCAAAACTCCACGGTGTAAGCCATGATACGGCGGTTTTCCGCCTCGTCGCCCACGTCGCAGGGTTGTAGGAAGCGGTGGGTGGCCTCAATGTGCGGATAGGTGGGCGGCGGTGTGCCGGTGCACACGACTTTGAGTTCGTCGCAGCGGGTGAGCACGGGGATGCCCTTCGCTTCATAGGCGTCTTTCGGCGAAAGCGTCACCCAGTCCAGCTGTTCGGGCAGCGGGTGTGTGCCGTTGGTTTCGACGGCCACAAACTTGCCGATGGCGTGGAGCCGATCCACGAGCGAAGCGGTGAGGAAGAGCGAAGGTTCTCCGCCGGTGATCACCACATGGCGTGCCGGCCATTGCGCCACCTTCGCCACGATCTCGGCTTCGCTGAGCTGTGTGCCCGTTTCGTGCTGCGTGTCGCAGAAGCTGCAACGGAGGTTGCATCCACTCAGGCGCACGAACACCGCCGGTGTGCCCGCCCAAAAGCCTTCCCCTTGGAGTGAATAGAAAATTTCGTTGATTTTCATGGAGCGGAGGGGCATCGGTGGGTTAGAGGTCGGCATTTTCGCAGCCGGGCTTCACATACACCGCCACATTGCCCTCGCTCTCTTGGAACGACACCTTGTAGGCATTGGGCACCTGTTCGCAAATCCAGCGCGCCATGTTCTCGGCGGTGGTGCTGAAATCGAGGATCTCGTTCACGTTGCGATGGTCGAGTTTGTCTTGCACCCGTTGCTTGACGTGGGTGAAGTCGGTGACCATGCCGTTGTGGTCGAGCTCTTCTGCGCGACAGTAGACGGTGATGATGCCATTGTGCCCGTGGGGGCGGTTGCACTTGCTCTCATAGTCGAGGTGCAACTGGTGTGAATAGGATATTTCGATGCGTTTGGAAATATAGTACATGTTGAAGTGAGCTTGTCTTTATTGACAATCTTGTGGCAAAGATAGTGATTTTGCGAGAATTATGCAAGCTCCTTTATCATCGCGCGATCGCACGCGTGAGGGGTCCTTCCGTCTGCGTTGCATCACCTCGCTTCGAGCCGGAAACGAAAGTCGGAAATGAGGTTGGCGGAAAAGTTGCGAGGCTTAATGCTTCCCCACCCACTTTCCTACACCGATGCCCAAAACCATACCGAAGACGAGACACTGCCAAGGTTTTGTCGCTCCGGCAAGTGGAAAAGGGACAGAGCGCACTGCCGAACGCTGTGTTTCTTTTCTACCGGTCAGGGCGCGTTGCGATTGGTACAGGTGATGGGAGGCGCAGTCGGTGAGTAGGCGGTGGTAAATGAGGCGCGAGCGAACCGGGAGGCCGTTTTCTGCGGAAGTGCTGTCGTGAATGAATACGCTGTTTGTGAGGGTGATGAACAATCTCACCTTGTCGGAGACGGAGCAGTGGAGCATGTCATGCACTTCGCCGTGTTCGACCATGCGATGGGGGCAGGCCGAAAGGCATACGGCACTCAAAAGGAAGAACAAAAGGGCTTTCATGATGAAATAAGGGAGATAAGAAAAATGCAGTGATCAGCGCGTCGGTCGATAGCACGGTCGGTGTGTGGCGGTGAGAGAAGAGGGCGCGGAATCGTGTGTTCTTCGAAGTGGTATTAGACAAAAATAAAACCAAAATTCGGAATAAAGAAGTGTTCTTGTTTCTTGTTTGTTGCGATGCGTGGCTTCCTTTCGAGTTTAACGCTGTGAAAGCGAGCTGGCGGCCCGTTTTTTCGCACTCTTGTACCCGTGTTTTGCGCTGCGGTCGGCGAGAGCTGTCCGCAACATGGTTTGGGGATAAGAAAACAAGTGGACTTTCACGCAAAATCTATCATTTAGGTCTAAGTAATTGGCTATGAACAGCCTTGTGAGTTATGA